>JBEKFX010000126.1:0-14100 GCA_050013115.1 Polyangiaceae bacterium | reverse complement strand
GCCACTGGTTGTGTGCTCTTCATTGGCCCTCTGGCCGGCTCGCTCACCCAGGAAAGCGGTCGGTCGAATCGGGTCGCAGAATTCGTGCCCAGGTCCAAGGCTGCGGCACGGGCGAAGGCGCCGCGGCCACCCGGCCCCTCTCTTCTTCGACCGCCGGGGACTTTCACTTCTGCCGTGCGATCGCCCTCAGCCATAGCGTCGGCGGGCGCGTCGCTCAGGGCTGTTTCCCGACTTGAACGCATCGCGTCGTTGCCTAGCTCAGGCACCCGCAACGCCGGTCCCTCTCGAGCGCGATATTGCCGAGGTGGCCGCGGTGGCCCCAACGGGGGCGTCCATGCCTGCCAGACGTACCACCTCACGAGACCAGCGCGCCTCACGGAGAGGGAGAAGGTTCGAGCTATTGGCGAGGCCACGGGCGAACGCTGTCATTCGAGGAGATCACAGATTGGTGAGGCCACGGGGCGAACGCTGTCATTCGAGGAGATCACAGCGGAGCCGTCGGCGGCGGCGTTCGCAAAGCAAGGGTTGCCAGCGGAAATGGCGGAGCGAAGTTCGAGCTACCTCGCGGATTGCATTCGCCACGTGCCCTCCACAAGCGAGCATCTTGAGCGTATCCTTGGGCGGCCGCCGCTGACCTTCAAGACATGGGCCGCGGAGCGCGCAACGCTCTTCGGAGCAACCCAAGCAGCCGGATGACAACGCGATCCGGCACGCGCCGGCCGCGGCTCACGGAGGGGCGGTTTCTCTTCGAGAGCTGCTTCATCGACCGGTGTTCGCCGTGGATGTCCTAGCTGGCAGACCCGGAATAGGCCGTGTTGGAGATGTAAACTCCGCGGCAGGTCTCCCGGTGCCAAGAGCCCTTGACAGGGATAACTTTCGCGCCGAGCATCGAACTCGTGATGCCGGCCCTCAACCGGTTGGCGGCTGGCTATTGGCCAAGAAAGCGCACGATGCTTCGCGTACGCAGAAGTTTGGTCGAAAGCATCGGACAAGCCACGTTTCGTGAGGATCTCATTCCATTCGTTCAGCAGCCCGGGAGATCGAGCCGGCGACCCTCTATGTGCATTGGCCAGCCTTCGCACGGGCGACAGCGTGTTCGATACACTTTTTGAGTTGTTCGCAAACGAAGAGATGCTTCGCTTGTGCATTGCGCGTCCGGCTGGCTCTCGGAACCGGACGCCCTCATATGTCAATTGCGACTCGACGAATTCATAGTGAATGCGGTCTGTTTGGGAGACAGCATGAACGGGGAGGGTCTCGGCATGACCTCGTGCGGTGCGGAGGTCGGAACATGCCATGGCGACGGCGCGAGTGGCTTGTTACCGCGGGAGAAACGGCTGATGGATCGGTGGACGCGAATGCAGGCGGGATTGGGCTTGTCCGGTTGCACCACAATCGCTGCGCGTCCCAAGGTACGGTCGCGCCGGGCCCGCCATATGGCCAAGCTTGCCGAGGCGGCGATCGCGATGGTCCTGTTGGGCGTCGGGGGTTGCGGCGCGGCGCGCATCGAGATGAGCCAAGCGCCCGGTGCGTTCTCGGGGACGCTCGGACCACTGCAAAGATGTCCGGCGGGGGGCGGGGTCTGCACGATTGACCACCAATACGACTCGTCGCAATACAATTCGTCGAACACGACGTACTACAGCATGCCGACGTGCCCCTACGGGATCCAGGCGGTGTTGGTCCCGGCGCCCGGAACCTCGGACGCCCTTGTCCTGTGCGCGGCCCCCGGGCAGCTGACGCCGCCGCAGGCTGACGGCGGGATCCCAACCGCCGTGGCGCCGCTGACCACCGGGGCGTCCCTCACCGCGGCGCTCGCCCCCAGTCGCTAGTATCGACGAGAGGACCACATGCGACCTTTGCCCGCTTTTCCAAACACCTCTGTCGCGAACGTGGACCAGTGGGACAACTTCCACCACACGATCACCGGCGCGGCCGTTCCCGGATATCTCACGCCCGGGGAGGACGGCGTCGCGGTCGGCGCGACTCTCGCGTCGGTGCAGACGTCGGCGCTGAACGCAATCCTCGCGTACTGCTTCACGGATCCGGTGGAGCGCCTTTGCACCATCGGCGCGAGATGGTCGCTCTCCAACATCCTGTCGCCCGCCAACCTGATCCTCGACCCGGGCATCTGGGACCAGATGATGCGGGCCGATCCGACATGGAGCACGCCAGCCTATGTTGCGCGCGCACAGCCGAAGGGCGGCGTCCCCATCATCGTTCAAGGCGGGACGAACGTGCGCGCAATGAACAACTGGCTCGGCAAGTTCAAGCTTGCCCTGCAGACGTCGGGAGCCAGCGACGGCCACAGGATCGCCGGCTGCATCGCAACGGGCACGCACGGATCGGATCTCAAGGTGGGCGCCGTGCACGACACCATCCTCGCGGTCTATCTCGTGACGGGACCCAACCTGGGGGTGCTCGTGCAGCCTGCGACGCGGTGGTTCTCGCCAGCGATGGCCGCATGGTTCCAGTCGCAGACCACGATCCCAACCCAGGACCTCGCCGACGACGACTTGTTCAACGCAGCCATCGTCGGCCTCGGCGGCCTCGGGTTCGTCCACTCCGTGGTCGTCGAGACCGTCCCCATCTACCAGCTCAGCGGCCAGACGGTCGCACGGACCCTCGACGACGCGGCCATCTGGAACGCGATTGATACACTGGATACGACGGCGCTCGTCCCGACGCCGAACCCTGACTTCTTCACCGTCGTCTTCAGTCCATACGCGCCGAACGGGTCGACGGGTGCCTACGCTACGGTCCTCTGGAAAAAGCCACCGACCGTCCCCTGGACCGCGCCGGCACCCGTTCCCTCCGCCACGTCCACAGACCTCGCGCGGCTGTTGTCGGCGCTCATCCCCAAGATCGACAGCTCCATCGACGAACGCCTCATCGGCGACATCGTCGCGGACGTGACGGGAACGCAGTACAAGGCGGGGACGGTTGCCCCGACCTTCCCCGGCACCTACTTCGGCCCGACGACGTTGCCCGAGGGGGACGGCCGCAGCTCTGAAGTGATCGTGGACCACGCCAACGCACGCGCCGCGATCTCGACCGTGATTCAGGCTCTGCAGAGCGAAGCGCAGCACGGGCGCCACCTGCTCGGCGGCATCGGCGTGCGGTTCGTGCCCAAGACGACCGCGCTGCTCGGCCCGAACCAGGCTGCAATGAACACGTATATCGAGTTCCCGTCGCTCGACAGCACCGAAACGAGCGCGATTCACACGGCAGTGTGGAACGCGCTTCGCACCGCGCGGATCCCGTTCACCTGCCACTGGGGACAAGAGTACGGAATGGACGCGAGCAGCATCCGCGCGTTCTTCGGGAACAACGTAGGCCGCTGGATGGCCGCGCGTGCGCGTTTGCTGCCCACGCCCGCCGCGCGGGCCGTCTTCACCAATCCGCTGCTCGCTCAGCTCGATCTCGGCTGAGTTCAAATCACGAGTCGCCACGTAACCGGATGAGGGAAAAGAGCGATGGTGAATAGCGCGGTCCTCGACGTCGCGCTCGGGCTTTTGTTCTGCTACGGGTCGATCGCGGTCATTTCGAGCTCGATCTACGAGGCGTTCGCGTCGATCTTGAAGCTTCGGGCGCGTACCCTGCTCGAAGGCGTCAAGAGTCTGCTGAACGATGAGAGTTTCACAGGGCTTGCGTGGAACCTCTACAATCATGCATTGGTCAATCCGAGGGGCGACGGACAGACACCGCGCGAGACGCAGCCATCGACCCTGCCCTCGTACATCGACTCCAAGAATTTCGCCCTCGCGTTGATCGACACGATCCAGAGCGCGGACGTGGCCGCGAAAAGTCTACCGGAGAAGATCGCCGCAATCCACGATACGCAAATCAGGTCCTTGCTCGAAGCCATGTACGCGCGAGCCGGCGGGGACATCGCGAAGGTGGAGGATGGGCTCGAGCGCTGGTTTGACGACAGCATGGACCGCGTCTCAGGCGCTTACAAGCGGATGTCCCAGCTTTGCACCTTCGGCGTCGGCCTCATCGTCGTCATCGCCCTCCACATCGACACCTTTCGCCTTGTCGCCGGGCTCTGGGCGCACCCCGCATGGATTGCGGACATGAGCAGTCCCAATGCGAGAGACGTTGGGCGGGCGCTTGCAACCCTGCAGACCCTGCCGGTCGGATGGAGCGGGGCGCCTCCGCTCGGGCCGGCGACGGCGGTAGGATGGGTGGTGACCGCTGTCTCCACCCTCTTCGGCGCGCCCTTCTGGTTCGATCTGCTTCAGCGGGTGACAAACCTCCGCGGTACAGGCCCGAAGCCGAACGGTCAGGCCTAGCGGCGCGCCTTGCCTCGGCATACCCGGAAATCGGGGAAAAGCGTGCAAGCTTCGGGTCTTGGCGGCGACTGCGTCGCGCGTGCAATCGACTGCAATCGAGCGGGGACGCCGGCGTGCCTAGCCTCCCCGCCCGAGAGCTCGTATGAACGGGTTCCGGAGGGGGACATGAACGCTTCGCCGGGCTTCAGGCCGGACACTCAACGGACGAGTGGAAGGTGCGCGGCCCCCACCCGATCGGCAGCGCCGCCCTCCGAGCGATACGCAGCAATTCGGTTCGTGTGGTACAGGTCGTCAAACCCAATTGATGGAAATCGGAGTCGCACGATGGCAAAAAACTAAAAGGGAGCGAACGTCAGCCCTTACCCAAGGCCAAGGTCGTCGGCAAGGCGGATCCCGCCGAACGTTTGGAGGTGAGCCTCCTATTGCGCCGTGGTCAGCCAAACGCATTCCAAGGAATCGTGAGCAAGCTCGACCAAGTTATCAAACCGGGTGCGCACCTCTCGCGCCAGCAGTTCGAAAAGGAATTCGGTGCTTCCGCCGTGGACATCGCGGCCGTCAAGAAATTCGCGGGCGGTCACGGGCTCTCGGTCGTGCAAGAGCCCCTGCCGAGGTGGCAGACGGGCTTGCAAGTCACGAGCACGAAGGGCGGTCGGGCGCCATTGACGATGCGCGGCGTACCCGACGTCAGTGGCAATGCGGACCCGCAAACCGGCTATGAAGTCCGCATCGACGGGAGCGACACGGTCATCGGCGGAACGAGCGCGGTTGCGCCGCTCTGGGCCGGTCTCATCACCCGGATCAACGCGGCGAACGGGAATTCTGTCGGCTATCTCAACCCAACGCTCTATGCCAATCCGAGCGCGTTTCACGACATGACCACGGGAAACAATGGAAGCTTCGCTGCAGG
This sequence comes from Polyangiaceae bacterium, assembly GCA_050013115.1. Taxonomy (GTDB): domain Bacteria; phylum Myxococcota_A; class Polyangia; order Polyangiales; family Polyangiaceae; genus Palsa-1150. The sequence goes on along the minus strand of JBEKFX010000126.1, from coordinate 8,898 downwards.
GCCGAGCTGGGACGCGTGCACGGGTCTCGGCAGCCCGAACGGGACCGCGATTGCCTCTCTCTTTCAGTCCGGTGGAACCGGTGCGGTGGCGCGAGCCGGGAAGGTCGCATGAAGAGGCGGGGCCCGGCCTGCTGCGCCATTGACCCTCGGGCATGAAACCCCGGCCGACTTTGAGGGGGGAGCGGCGTTTGACGGCGCTCCCCCCAAGGCGGTCCTAACGCTCGGACACTTGGATGGCCCTCCCATCTCGACTGCACCACGTCGTCGCATCGCGCCCGAGAAAGAATGTGCCCGTTTCGACTCCGGCCTGGACGACGTGAATCGCGGTGCGATCGCGATCGGGGCCGCCAACGGAGCTACCGACGCCAATCGATGTCTCCGATGTCTTGCCGCACGCCGCCACTTTGTCCCACGGGCACAGATGGATGGGAAGATCGGAGGCCGTCGCGGCGCCGGCGGTCGCGGCGGCGACCAGCGTGAAACGCGTTTTGTCGGGTGGTAGGTAAAAGCCGTAGTGATCGTGAACCGTCTTTAGCTCCCTCGTAAGCCATTCGAGGTCGTGCAAAGCGCTCGAACGCTTTTGGGTCGGTGCTTGCCCTCCTTCAGTTGCAGTCGGATGAACCCCGGCCGAGGCCAGCGATTCGTCGGCAGCGTCTTCCATGATCACGATATGCTGCCCGTCCCACGCAAGGCCGACAGGCTGCTTGCAGGGGTCTTTGGGACAGGAATCGCGATGCGCAGATATCGCGCGGGGATCGCGGGCCACATCGTCTTCGTAACCGCCGCATTTGAATGTCCGTTCTGGGCTCCGGTTGCTCGGGTCCCACCAGACGAGTTTTGTACGACCATCCAAGCAGTTCGCCGATTGGCTCGTACCGCGGTCGACGCGCTTGGCGTCGTTGCAGATGAAAACCTTCTCGCGAATGGATGCGACGCCGAGAAACCATGAAAGAAGCGAGATCAGGATGGCCATGGGCGGCGCGAGCGCCGTTCGCAGGGGTTTGGCCGTGGCCCATTCGAGCGCGGCCAGGCGAAGCCCGCCTTTTAGCAGGACACCGCTCAAGGATGCGAGCACCGTCGCGCCCATTCCGGCGACGGCGCTCCCGAAGCCGGGCAGTTCAAACGCGGGATATGCAATGCCGATGACAACCCAGGCCAGGGCCATCGCCAGCGAGAGAATGACGATGACGAGCCGTCCCCGGTTGCGAGTCGCTTCGCTACCCGCCGCAAGGGCGTCGATGGTCACTGCGCTGCGCTTGCCCGCATTCTCCGTCACGTGCCCCTCCCGAGGTAGGTTCTGGGTGCTCGAGGATCGCGATGACGTCAATTGCAGCCGATTGCATGGCGGCCGGCGACCGCGACGATGGAGCTAGGCTTCCAGCTCGGTTCTTCCCTTCCACAGTCAAGTGCACGCAGGAGCTTACGAATGCCGGCAGCGCTGGAGCACGTTTTTGTCCTCATGCTCGAAAACCGCTCGTTTGACCACCTCTTCGGCTTTTCAGGTCTAAGCGGAATCGACGCCGCGACCGGTGCCCCGACTGCCGTTGACGGGCTTAGGGGGAACGAATCGAATACGCTCGCGGGAAAGTCGTACCCAGTCGTGCGTGGTGGGAGACGCTCAATGGATTCACGTTCAGGAACGGAACCATCTTTGAGGCCATGACAAGGCGGCGCAAAGCGTACCACTTCTATTCGGGCGACGATTTTCCGATGGTTGCGGCGCTCAAGGGCGTAACCCTTTTCGACGTGCACCGCGTCGAGGATCTCCTCACGGACTTGGGAAAGAACCCTTTCCCTTACGACTATGTCTTCATCGAACCGAGCTACAACGCACTGCATGACTTCCAGAACAGCAGCAGCCAGCACCCGCTCGCCGATGTTCGTGCCGGCGAGGCGCTCGTCAAGACAGTCTACGAAGGCCTCCGCGCTTCGCCGATTTGGGAAAGCTCGCTTTTCATCGTCACCTGGGACGAACACGGCGGATTCTACGATCACGTGGCCCCGCCGCGGGCAGTCGCCCCCGGCGATACACCGGCGACGTGCAAGTAGAATCAGTCCGGGTTCACCTTTGAGCAATACGGAGTTCGCACGCCGGCGATCGTCGTTTCACCGTGGATTCCCCGTGGGACCATCGATCACCGGGTCTACGGCCACGCCTCCGTGCCCGAGGTGCGAGGTTCGCGAGATATCCGTTCAGAACAAAGCTCTTCTCATCGTCGCATCGGCTTATCATCATTTACGATGAAGAACACAAGATCGGCGTGCTCGCCTTTCGTGGTACGGAACCGGACAATCTCATCAATTGGCTGACGGACGCAGAGTCAGCGAAGTATCCATTTGGAAATGGATACGTTCATTCCGGCTTTTTTGCGAACGTGGAAGCCCTCTGGGCGAACATTGTTCAGTTGATTGACCCTCTCGTCGAAGATGCGAAAATCAAGAAACTATACATTACCGGTCACAGCCTCTGCGCCGCAATGGCCGTCGTCGCGGCGGCGCAAATATTCAAATATCTATCGAGCAAGAGTCCTTATGCCAAGTGGCGGGACTGCATCCGCGGGATCTATTCTTTCGCCCAGCCGATGGTTGGAGATGCTGAATTCGCCGCAGAGTTTCATGAGCGATTCGGCGGTTTTCTCTATCGGTACACGTATGATCAGGACGTCGTTCCTTGCCTTCCCCCGACCTCGGTGGATACAAATTTCGTGCACTTTGGCGTGCGCCGCTTCGCGCACACCTGCGAGGAGGAGTGGACCGTCGGCGGAGCCGACCGGCGTGCAGAGCTCGGCGATCTGGCGTTGGTCGCGGGCAGTTTTTTCACACGCCGGATTGATGCCCTCAGGATACTCGGCATGCGGCTTTGCCCGTACTCGCTCGATGACCGCTCGCCGCGTGGATACATTGACGTGACGCGCAATGCCCTGATGCCGCGGAAGGCGCGCGCAAAGCCGGTCAGTCCGTCTGCGGCCAGGACGCCTCTCACCCTCTTCGAGGCGCTCAGTCAGGCGGTTGAGCAAGCGATATCGGTGCCGGAGAAGGTGCTGGAGAGTTTGCGCTCGGTTCGCCTTCGGCCGACCGGCGGAAACGGCTGCTCGGCGACGGCGCCCGGCGCGTTGACCTCGGGTCAATCCCATGGCGGAGCTAGCGGGTCCTAAAACCTGGCGGCCGGAAAGAAGCGGGCACCGCGCTCCTCTCGCGTCGAACGGTCAAGGCTCCAAAGGAGCGCGGATACTCGGTCGCGTCCGGATATCGAAGTGCTCGGCAACATCCGATGCTGCGCTCGCTCACCGTTGGCACGTTGACAGGAGCAGTTGAATGCTGCTCGTCCCGCCGCTCGAGGCCACGTCGGGAAGCCCGTCTCCATTGAGGTCGCCAACGGCCAATGACGAGCCGCCGGCGAGTGCGAAGAAGGTCGCCGCCTGGAACGTGCCGTCGCCATTTCCGAGCAGCACGCTGACCCCGGGAGCAGACCCGTCGCCGACGACCATATCGGGCCAGCCGTCACCGTTCATGTCGGCCACGAGAATGTCCTCTTCGATTTGGCCCGTCGTAAATGGGCGCGGCGACCTGAATGTTCCGTCGCCATTGCCCAGGAAGACCAGTCCGTTTTGGGGGACGCTGTCGGCCACGGCAAGGTCGACGTGCCCGTCCATGTTCAGGTCCGCCATGGCGGCCGTCGACGGCTGCCAGGCCAGTCCCGACGGATCGACGAAAGCCGGCGCTGGGGACGGCGACCCAAACGTTCCGTCGCCGTTGCCCAAGAGGACTTCGACGTCCGCGGAGACGACAACGATGTCGGGTTTACCGTCGGCGTTGACGTCGCCCACTGTGGCGAAGGGCGCTGGGGACATCATCCCAAAGCTCTGCGCGGCTTGGAATGTGCCGTCGCCGTTACCCAGAAGAATGGAAAGCATCGGCAACGCATCATTGGCCACGACCAGATCGGGCGCACCGTCGCCATTCAAATCGGCGATTGCAAGGGTATCCGGATCGATGCTCGTCGCCGTCGACGCCCCGGCCGCCAGTGTTCCGTCGCCGTTTCCCAAAAGGACGCCCACGCTGCCGGGCGAGATCATCGCGCCGACCGGGTCCGGGCCGACGCCGAGCACCGCGACGTCCAGCTTGCCGTCGCGGTTCAGGTCGGCGATCGAGACCGATTCGGTGCCGACGGGCGCCGGATAGGTGACTTGCGGTAAAAAGGAACCGTCGCCATTGCCGAGAAGGACACTCAGGGTACCCGCCGGATACGGCAGGGTATCGTAGAGGCCCCCGAAGTTCGCGACGGTGATGTCCTTGTGCCCGTCGCCGTTGAGATCGCCGATGGCCATCGACGTCGGCGCATCTCCAACCGCGAGCGCGGGAGACGCTTGAAGCGTCCATTGGCACGCGGACGCGTCCGCCGTCAATGCACCTTGTCCGGTCCCGCCGTCCCCGGCGGAGCGGTACGCCACGAGCGTCGAGCGCTCGGGAACCAGCAGTAGGTTGCCCGAAGCCGCGAGGGCTATCCCTTCGCCCGGTGTCGCCGGATCGGTCCAGACGAGCGCTCCTGTGCGCTCAGCGTAGGACGCAAGTGTTCCTCCGAAGTCTAACGCGTATACGTAGCCGTTGGCGAGGAGAGGCGGCGCCGCAAAGGTGGCCGGGGCGGCCTGGAAATGCGTCCACCACGTCTGGCCGCTGGCCAAGTGGACGGCTGAAAGCTCGGACGCTGTGGCGAAGAGGCCGAATTCCGCATCGAACGCCGGTGGCTCGAAGGCCGTGAAGCTTCCGATCGCACCGCCGTCCCCCCCGAGCAGCTCGACGTTCGCGTCCGCCCCCGTCTCGCCGGGCTGCATGACGTAGACGTCGTCCCCGACGAGAATGCTCACTTCGGTGCCGCCGCCGCTGCAGGAGGTTGAATGGTGCCAAAGAAGCGCCCCCGTCAGCCGGTCGTATTTGTAGGTCTGATTGCACCCGAAGGCGACGACCACCCCGTCGTCGTCCACGGCGATCGGGCTGCCAAATCCGATCTCGGGGTCGTATACGTCGAACAGCGTCTGCCCCGTTGTCTCGTCAAAGGCGAAGAGTGCGCCGCCCGTTCCCCCGGAGCTCGCGTAGACGACGCCCTCATACGCGGTGAGCGCCAACCCGGCGGAGCGGGTGTTGGCTCCTGCCATCGAATGGTTCCACAAGGGCGCTCCGGTCGCGGCGTCGAACGCGGAGACGCTGTTCGATATGTCGACGACGAAGATACGGCCGCCGTCGTAGGCGTGGGCGGCGTCGCCGGGCGCGAGTGCAGCCGACCACACGGTGGAGCCCGATTGCGCGTCGAGGGCAACGAGGGACGTGGACACGATGAGTCCGGCCTCGGATGCATCGTAGGTTGGCCCCGCGATCACGTAGACCAACCCCCCGGCGACCAGCGGATAGGAGACGGGGCCGGGCAAGGCGGCGGTCCACTGGCGGGCGAGCGGAGGCGTGAGCGTGGCACCTGTCGCAGAGCTGGTATGGGCCGGATTCATCAAGTACGAGGTCACCATCGCGCCCGACTCGAGGAGCGAGGCATCGGTGCCGCCATCCGGTGCCTCGCTGGGCGCATCCCCGGCGTCGGCCGCGTTGGCTCGCGCTGGACTCCCATTGTTCGATGCATCCGGCGCCGCGTCGGTCATGGCCATTGCGGACGGCCCCGATGCGGCGTCGGCCGGATTGGCTATGGCTAGACTCCCGTTGTTCGACGTATCCGCCGCCGCGTCGGCCGTGGCTGTCACAGACGGCCCCGATGACCCCGTGGCTGTGCTTGCGCCTGTCGACCAAGACGACGAGCCCCCGCCGGTGTTCGTTGCCCCGTCGCCGCGCAGATCCCCCGCGCCGGAGCCGCCGCACGACAAGAGACCGAGGCCCGCCACGTAAGCGACGAGGGTCGTGCACACCACGATCCGTCGCGCCCCGACGATCCCAGCACCGTCCCGGCCACCGACCCGCATCGTCGAAGCCTCTGCCAGCGTGTTGACCGGCGCAAGAGCTTTGGCGTCGCGTAAGCGCGAGGCGCTCCCGAATGGCGCCGGGCTTGGCGCGGGGCTTTCTCTGCGATTCGCTCCGCGCACGGGATCGAGCGCGTGTATCCCGAGGAGCTCGCGGCGAGGCGTGGACCGATGTCCGAGGGCCCTCTCGGGCTCAAAAGAACATTTGTTTTGATCGGTATTGACGCGAACGTCCTGCTCCTGCACCGGACCGCGTCCGTCTTCGTGCTGGGGGGAGCCCCGAGTGTCCGGCGCCCAGGCCGCCGCGTCCATGGCGCAGGCCTACCTGCGCGCCGGTTCTCGCCCCTTCGGCCCGCCGTTGTCGTCGTCGCTCCGAATGGCACCAAGCTCCGCGCAGCTGAACTCGACGATCTGGGGCTTCGGACCGACGAAATGGCTGTATCGCACCCAGGTGGGTCGGATGCGCACGTAAATCAGCCCCGGCCATGCTTGGCGCGTAACCCCGTCAGGGTAAGCCGCAAAATAGATGCGCTTCAGCCGGTCGAGATCGGGCCCCTTCGGTTCGTCGGCTATGCCTTCGATTTGCGCGGATTGCTCGTTATCCCACCCGACGACCAGGGCCGTGCGCGGGTCGCGGCGAAGATTCTCTACTTTCCGCGTCGTGTCCAGGGTGTCGAATACAAGCTCGAGGTCGTCGCTCACCGCAAAGCCCACGACGGCCGCTTGAGGCCCTCTCGCGTCCGACACGCTCGCCTCGACGCAGAGGCGGTGACGACGAAGAAAGGCGAGAAGCTCGGCGCGATCCATCTCGACCGCCGTAGGCTTACCGTCTCCAGGGTGGGGGGGCATCCTGCTCCGTCCAGCGCGGGCGATCGACTGGCGAACGCGGAGAAAGTATTGCCGCGGGACTCCGACGAACATGTGACACGCTCGCGACGACCTCTCCAGACGTCTCTGCTGGACGGCTTACCCTCGAGGAGAGGCCTTGCTCGTGGAACGCCCGAACGATGGCGTGCCGAACCTCGATCGACACCGCAGCGCTCGCCGGTAGGTAGCGGGATAGGTGCGGGTCATTGGTGGTGCGGCGGCATATTGGATGAAGTATCCGCAAGAGCCTCGGCGAGCTCGCGCAGCCCGATGGCTTGAAGGTCGGCGCTCACCGGGAACTTCTCGTCGCCGGAATAGACGACGAAGCGCCGGGCGGGTTTGAGGTCCTCGCAGGCAATGTAGAAGCCTTTCTCGGGCTTGGCGGACAGGCCGCGCTTGATCTCGATCGCCCAGCGTTCCCCCGTAGGGAGGTCGAGTACCAAGTCTATCTCGGCTCCGTTAGCGGTCCGGTAGAAGCTCGCCTGCGTGCGCTCGGGTGCAACGGCGAGCAGGTTCTCGATGACGAACCCCTCCCAGCTCGCGCCTACTACCGGATGCCCGGCGAGCGCATTGTGGTCTGCGATGCCGAGCAGGGCGTGCAAGATGCCGCTGTCGCGGACGTAGACCTTGGGCGACTTCACGAGCCGCTTGCCCGTGTTCGAGTGGAAGGGCAGCAACCGCCGCACCAGCAGTAGGTCGGCCAAGAGGTCGATGTAGCGGATAATCGTCGGCACGGTGACCGAAAGGGCGGCGGCAAGGCGCGACGCATTGAGCAGTCCCCCCTGTCCGTGCGCCAGCATCGTCCAGAAGCGCTCCAGGGTCTCCGCCGGCATGCGCGGTGCGAACTGCGGCACGTCGCGCTCGAGGTAGGTGCGGATGAAGTCCTCGCGCAGCATGAGGCTCTCGCCGTCGGAGCGGGCGAGGAAGCTGTCCGGGAAGCCTCCGCGCAGCCAGAGCGCCTGGCGCTCGGCTTCCCCCTGCCCGGCTTCGAGCACGTCCAGGGGCCCCATGTCGACATAGGCGATGCGGCCGGCCAGGCTCTCGCCCGACTGGCGGAGCAGGTCTATCGACGCGGAGCCCAGCATCAGGAAACGGCCGTACCTGCGCCCGTGCCTGCGGCCCTGGTCGATCAGGCCGCGCAGCGCCTGGAAAAGCTCCGGGACGCGGTGGATTTCATCGAGGATCACCAGGCGATCCTCGTAGGCGCGCAGGAAGAGCACAGCATCGCTGAGCTTGTCACGGTCTGCCCGGGCCTCGAGGTCGAGGTAGAGCGCGCCCGTCTGCTCGGCGACCGCATGCGCAAGCGTCGTCTTGCCGACCTGCCTGGGCCCGAGCAAGGCCACGGCGGCCTGCCGGTTCAGGGCTTGCTGAACCGTATGGAGGGCGCGGCGCGGTATCATCCATGCATATTGAACGTCGCAAATTAAATTTGCAAGGATGATGCAGGACTGCCGGTATGCTTGTGTTCGTCTTAAAGGGCAGGTCCTGAGCCCGAGCCGCCCAAGCGGCGAGCGTGGTCTTGCCGTCCCTCGCCCTCGCCACGATCTCCGTCCACGGCGAAGACAGGCCCGGATCAAGGAACGGCGCAGCCGTCCGCGTGCGGCGCAAGCCCGGCTCCCGCCGGGCGCTGCGTCCTTGAAGCGGGGCGAGTCCGCCGTAGCCTCCGGTCCTTCTCTCAAGGGCGGGTGCACGGCTCCGTTTCGGCAAAGGCCGAAACCCTCCGGCCCGCTGGAGAGCGGGCCCCTCCTGGCCCGAAGCCGCCCGCCGACGGCGGGCCTCTCCCCAGCCCTCCCCCTGAGCGCGCGCAGGGTGCGGCCGAACCGGCCCCGGCGAAGGCCTGGGCGCGAGAGACGTTCAACAGCTGTAAGCCCCTGATGGGGGGCCTGAGTGACGGAGAGACGAGGGGTATCCATGCTGCTGGTCATGCACCAGACAGCGAGAGATAATCGGAGGGTCAAAAGACCGAGCCGAACGAAGGCGGAGTGGGTCGAAGAAGTGGCACGTTGGCGTGCAAGCGGGCAAAGCGCGCGCGCGTACGCATCGGTGCGCGGCCTGAATCCCGGTACGTTGGCCG
>JBEKFX010000125.1:0-14367 GCA_050013115.1 Polyangiaceae bacterium | reverse complement strand
CATCGGACGAAACCTTGAGCCTGAGCCCCGGGGCTTCCTACGTTTCCTACCCTTGGTTTTCGATCGACGTGATTGAGGCCACACCGGGCGTCCTGATTCCAGGCCAGTCTGCGACGGTGACCGTCACACCGTCCTTCTTGGTGGCCTCGCCCCCCGCTCAGGAACTGCAGGGGAGCGTCGTTATCACGACGGGGGGCGATGCAGGGACAACGCAGACCGTTTCCCTCGAAGAGACCGTCGGAGGAGGCTACGTCATCTCGCTCCCGTCGAACATCGCCTTCGGCAATGTGCCCATAGGGACGACCGCAACCCAGTTCATCAGTCGTCCGCCCAACAATCTGCCCGGTCTCGCGCTCTCACAATCACAAGATCCGAACGGGTACGACCCCATGGCCGCCTTTCAGCTCTCCGGCAGCGCCGGGCAAGGTGGTTGGACGCTCACGTTCACGCCTCATAGCGTCGGTACCCAGACGGAATCGCTCGCATTCTTTTCGGAGGCCGGCGACGCCATATGCCTGCCGAACACATTGACGGCGACCGGTACGGGGGTGCCGAACGACGGGGGCGCAGGGTCTGACGCCGGCGACTCTCCGGCTTCCGAGTGACGTGCCCCCACGCTCACGTGCCTACGGGAGCGCGTACGCGCTCGGAGGATTGAGGCCACGAATGAATCGTGGTGGTCTCGGCCATCGTAGGATCGCTCAATAGGGTCCCCCGTTTCAGCAACAGCGGAACCGCTAAGGCGATCTACGTTCGTCGAACATCGCGAGGTTGGCGCCCTCACCGTCGGGCGGCGCCAGATGCGCGGCGTCGCCGAGAAGGGTCAGACCGGGTATCCGCTTCCACCGATGTCCGATTGGGAGCGCGTGGATCCTCCGGAGGACGGGGTCCGTCCCGTAAAGAAGACTCGCGCGGGCGGTCGCGTCACAGCCTTTCTCGACGTCAGGGCGAGACACTGGCGACCTCTTCGGCCTCAAGGCCGAATCAGCGGACCTGCGTCGCGAGAGCATCTTCGTGACGTCGTCCCCAAGCCCTGCCCGAGAAAAACATTCGTCACTGCAGTGGGCGCCGTTCGTTATCAAGACGGTGATAGTCACCCCTGCTCCGATGTCCCAACCCCTCGGTCCACCCGGGGCAGAACGCCGTTCTGAGAATGCCCCTTCATTCGAAGATTTCTACGCTGGCACGCGGCCCGCCATGAGCCAATTTTACGAAGATTACTTCATAACCGTCGAGCGCGCCGTGGGACGCGTTCTTCGGGGGGCGGACAAGGAGACCGTGACTCACGAAGTCTTTTTCCGCGTCATGAGTAGTGCCGACCTACGGGCGAGCTTTCGGGGGGGGTCGCTGGGAGCCTGGATCTCCATCGTCGCGAGAAATTGCGCCATTGACTTCTGGCGTCGCCACCAGCGTGAGCAGCCGACGAGTCCGTTCGACGAAAACGCGTCATGGACGTCATCCACGGGCAGCTTCGAAGCATCCGTCGAAGCGCGCGAACTGTTCGAGCGGTTTCGCCGCCTTCGACTTCCGGCGAAGTGGCGCGGCGTATTCGAAGCGCGCTTCGTGATGCAACTCAATCAGGCCGAAGCGGCGCGACGGCTCGGGATTCATCGCACGACGCTACTCTATCAGGAGCTTCGCGTACGCCAGCTGTTACGAAATTTCGTGTTGGGCGCGGAGGCCGAATGATACGCCCTCTTGAAGCCGCCCCGTGTGTTCGATCCCTCGTCAACGCGCATTTCGCGGGTCGCAGTTCGCCGGAGCGCGAGCGCCGGCTTCGTGAGCACCTGGCCGTGTGCGAGGACTGCAGGCGCTACTACGAGCGGCACCTCTTGTTCGCCCAGATGGATCCGCGGGCGAAAACGGCGCAAGAGCGGATGGGTGCGGCACTCGGTCTCGGTACGCATCGCCGAGGCGCCCGTGGCTGGCCAGTTCTCGCACTCTGCGCAGCGGCATTGATAGCCGTGCTCGCACCACGCCTGAATCTGCACCCGGGCGGCGAGTTTGTGGCGCGAGGAACAAAAGAGGCCACCATGCCGGGGCTTCGGCTCTTTCGCGTTGACCCGATCGAACCGCTCGCTCGACAAGGAGCGAACATCGAACGGGGCGACGATCTGGCCTTTGCGTACTCGAACCCGAACGGGTTCCATCACCTTTTGGTGTTCGGCGTGGACGAGCACAAACACGTCTATTGGTACTACCCGGCGTGGACCGATCCAGCCGATGATCCGCACGGGATCGACATTTTCAGGACTGACGAAGCGATGGAGTTGCCCGAGGCCATTCGGCACCCGCTCGACGGCAGAGAGCTCGTCGTTCATGCGGTCTTTCTCGACGAAGACCTGTCCGTTCGGAGTGTGGAAGACCGAGTCGCTCAATTCGAGTCGCCCGAGGACCCCCTCTCGCTTCCGAACGCTCACGAAGAACGCATTCGGCTGAACGTCGAACCATAGGGATGCATCCACCATGTGCCAAAAAAAAAGGCCAGCCGTCACCGGTCGAGGGATTGGAAATCTTCTTTTGTGCGTCGCATTCGGCTGCATCGCTCTTTGGCCGCGACCCGCTCGCGCCGACGGTGACGAGGGGCGATCGTACGCGAGATTCGCTTTCATTCTCGGGGTGAACACGAGCGTCGATGAGGGAGCGCCAACACTGCGATACGCCGACGACGACGCGGCCCGGTACCTCGAGCTCTTTCGAACGCTCGGTGCACGGACCTACGTGCTCACGCGGCTGGACGACAACACACGTCGCCTGCATCCGCAGTTGGCGGCCGAGGCGCTGCTGCCGTTGAAAAGCGAGTTCGATCGGACCATTGCTGCCGCGGCGTTCGACGTCGGTCAGGCGCGCCGCCGTCACGTGAAAACGGTGCTGTATTTCGTTTATGCCGGTCACGGAAGCGCTCGAGACGGGTACGGCTACATCACGCTAGAAGATGCGCGGCTCGACGCCGCGACCCTCGATTCGAGCGTCGTCCTCGGCATCGGGGCCGACCAGACCCACTTCATCGTCGATGCGTGCGACTCTTACTTTCTCGCGATGGGCCGGGGTCCAGGCGGGCAAAGGCACGAAGCGCATGGATTCCTCCGCTCCGCCGGCCTGCAGGCTCGTGACTCGGTCGGCTTGCTTCTCTCGACCTCGTCGGCCCGTGAGAGCCACGAGTGGAGCGCCTTTCAGGCGGGGGTCTTCAGCCATGAAGTGCGCTCCGCTCTCTATGGCGCGGCCGATGCAGATGGCGACGGGCAGGTCAGCTATCGCGAGGTCGCTGCATTCGTCACGCGCGCCAATGAAGCGATTCCGAACGAGGCGTACCGAACGAATGTCTACGCGCGCGCCCCAAAGGACAGTCCCTTCCTTCTTGACTTGCGCGCGCAATCGAAATCTCGCCTGATTCTCGAGGGGGCTCATGCGAGTCACTACTTCATGGAGGATAGCCGCGGCGTGCGCATGGCCGACTTCCATAACGACGCGAACCAGCCGATGTATGTCATTCGGCCCGGCCACACGGGCAAGCTTTACCTTCGGCGGCTGAGCGACGACGTCGAGTTCGTCGTCCCGAACGAGCCGGAAGTCTTGGAGCTCGCCGAGCTTTCCCCTTCGGACCCGCGCGTCCGCGCGCGCGGAGCCGCCGGCGATCAATTCGAATTGCTGTTTGCGCTGCCGTTCGGGCGTCAGGCCGTTACGGCCTTTTTACTTCAGGGCGCAGAGCGCGACGCGCCCAACCCGCCGCGCCCCAGCGCGCCGCATTGGTGGTCGATCGCGACGGGGCTCGGACTCGTCGGCGCAGGCGCTGTGGGGAGTCTGGCAGGGACTTTTACGCTCTTGTCGGCGCATGCGCTCGCGTTGAGTAATCCGTCCCAAAGCGACGTCGAAAGCGTCAATGACCGAATTCGCAGCCGCAACTCCGCGGGAGTCATCGAGCTTGCGGCTGGGGGTGCAACCATCGTTCTGGGGGCGTGCTTTCTTTTCTGGCCGGCGTTCGCTCCGCACGTCGATGCAAACGGGTCGGCATCAGGCGCTCGGGTCTCGCTCCGAGGAGACTTCTAATATGCATCGCCCTCTGAACGCGGCCCTGCTTCTCATCGCGTCGAGTTGCGCTCAAACGATCGACGAATCCGGTCGGCCGTGTCCGTGCCTCCCCGGGTCGGCTTACACGTGCTGCGCCAACACATGCCTTCCGGTGGCGGCGTGCCCGGCGACCGACGGCTCGATGGGAGCGGTCGAAGCGAGCGAACCCGATGACCGAGGCGGCGAGGTCGGCGCGGAAGGGGGCTCCCCGCCCGACGCCACGGTCGACCTCGCCGACGCGCCGCCTCCGGATGGCCAGAGTGGGGATGGCCCAGCTACGACCGACTTGGACTCGTCGTTTGGCGTCGTCGATGGGCCCGCCGATGACACGACCGGCGACAGCGCATCCATGCCGGACGCGCCGCCTCCGGATGGCCAGAGTGGAGATGGACCCGCTACGACCGACTTGGACTCGTCGTTCGGCGTCGTCGATGGGCCCGCCGATGACGCGACCGGCGACAGCCCATCCATGCCGGGCCTGGATTCCTCGGTCGCGGTTTTCGACGCGGCCGACGCAGACGGACCGAGTGACGACGGCGCGGCGACGGCACCAATTTCCGACAACCAATACCGCATTCGATCGGTAGCCGCCGCCGGCGCGAATTGCGTAGAGCTGATCGCTCCGCTGGCCGATGGAAGCTTGTCGAGCGGTGCGGTTCCGATTGAATCGCTCGGGTGCGACGATTCGCCCGACCAGATATGGAATGTGACCAACGTCGCGGGTGATCTTTATTGGATTCGAACGACCAACGCGGTCGGTGACTATCTCGATCTCGTGGATGCTGGAGCGAGCGGCGAGGGGACCGTGGAGGCTGACGATGGGACTGCCGGCCCCCCTCTCTGGCTGGCCGATGCCCTCGGCGGTGGGCGCTACACGTTTCACCCACAACACTCCGTGGGCACGTGCCTTGGTGTCGATAGCACGTCGAACGCCAGTCCGCTTTCGAGCGCGTTGTGCGCGGGCCTGCCCGAGCAGTCGTTTACGCTCGCCGTCGATACGCAGCCCGTTTTCCTCTACGGGACGTATCGAGTCGCGCTGGGCGTTGCAGCGGAAACGTGCGTTTCAGAAGGGACCACCGTCGCGCAGACCGCACCCTGCGAAGCGAGTGCGACGTGGTCGTTCAATCAAGAATCGACCCTAGGGTTTGCCGTTTATCAGATTCAGTCGAAGATCGACGGGCGCTGCCTCGACTGGAGCCTTGCGGAAGGCGAGGCCGGCTCCTCGCCATGGCCGATCGCCCTCTCCGCATGCGACGACGCCGCCCCGGCCCAGATGTGGTCGATCTCGAAGGCCACCAGTTCGGACCTTGGTGAGTACCTGTTCGAAGTCCCCTACACGCTCAGCGGCTCGACGACTCTATGTATGACCGCCGAGGGCGGCACCGGCGGCAATCTCGGCGTCATCGTGTGCGACGCAGGCGGCGTGTACATCCCGCTGAGCGTCAGCATCGTCGCACCCTGATCGCATTCGTCACGCTCGTTCGTCAATTGGCTCGGACACGATCGTTGTCCCAGTAACCGGTCGGTTCGACACGCGGACGCCGCGCGCCTGACCGGGCTGGTCGGAGGGACACATGACGAACGATATCCAATTTAGAACCTTTGAATTCAAGGTGGTTTTAGCCATGACTGGCAGACGAGTTGAAACGTCCTTTCGGACGCACGCACGCGCCGTGACGGGACGAGCCGCACGCGTCCTTTCCGTTGCGCCTTGCAGCCTCTCGCTGATCGCCGCGCTGTCGGGCGCTTCGTGCAGCGTATCGTCCGGGCAGTCCAAGGACCTAGAGCCGATCACCGGCACGACCTTTCAAGACCTGGCCGCTTCGCCGCCCGGGACGACGCCACCGATCGACCCGCGCGCTTCGCTTTTCATCACCGATACCGAGATCGTGAACCAGTTTAGCCTGGAGGATGTCTTGAACCAGCTCCTCCAGCAAGCACGAGACGCGGGCGCCGTCGGGCCCGCAAGCGCGCTGGCGCTCTTTCAGCAGATGTTCTCGACCGAGACGGCTCCCGGCTGCATGTCCGACCCGACCGACACGGCCGAGGGCCAGTTCCGCGAGTTCGACGGCGGTCTCGCCCCTGCGGGCGAAATCAATGGATGGCCCGCGGAGTGCCCGGAGGAAGAGAGTGCAGAAAGCACGCCCGAGTTCAACCCATTCCCCGACGCAGGACCCGGCGCCGACGCAGCCGTGACAGACAACGAGTTCATGGCCACGACGCTTGCCAATCGCTTCGATCTCGCGTCCCCCGATGGCTCGGATTGCGGCGAATACCGCCTGAATTTTGCGCGACGATCGGGAGCCGACCCGAACGGGGTCTTCCCCCGGCAATTGGCGCGTCTCTTCATCGCATTCGAGGCGCGCGTGCCCAATCCCAACCGAGCCGAGGGTCTTCAGGGTTGTCAGCCCATCGAATCCTTCTGGGCGGGGCTGACGAACCTGTCCGAATCGGCGCGAGCGTCCCAACTTAAATCCTTCTACTTCACCGGGCTGCCTCAGTTCGGCATCGGGCCCGTCATCAGCATCGGCAACTACGGCGCGAATCCGGCCAGCAACCACCAATCGTCCGGTCAGGTGCGCATCAACCAGTTCTTCTTCCCGACGACGAAGCTCTTCCAAGACTGGTCACCGCGCGAGTTCTTGCTCAAAGAGGTGTGCACATCGGGGAGCTGCATTCTGGAGTTCACGCCGAGCTTCGATAAGAACACGCCGGCTCCAGAGCTCTTCGACCCCGCCAACAAGTCGGCGTCGTCCTTTCAAACATCGTTCTTCCCCGCCCAAGTGCCGCGACTCGCGCTGAACGATCCGAACACGTTCAACTATGCATCGACCGTCCCCGGCAACCTGAACACGGGTGATGACCAGATGATCACGACGGCGGACGACTACACGCTACGCTTCGACGGCGGCCCGTCCACCTTCACGTCCGCGATCCAGACGGAGCTCACCGCCATCGGAAGCTCGCTGACGCCGCAGCAGATCGTCGCTCGCGCCATGGCGCAGTCGTGCGCCGGCTGTCACAGCGCGTCGCTCCCCTCGCAGGATGGAGGCACCCCCACCTCGTCGCCCGCCCCGCGCCTCGGCGGCGGCATCTCGTTTCTTGCCCCCGACACGGCCGACACCATGACGGCGGGCGGCTTCGTGCAGGTCGGCGAAGACACGGAGCCGATCCCCGACGCGTCGACCCCGGATGCGACGCGTTTCATCGCCCAGCCGCTCGTCACGCAGTTTGTCAACTACCGACTCGAAGTGATGAAAGACTTTTTGTTCCCGGTCACCGGTTTCGAACAGGCCGGCGCGTGGAGCTCGTCGGAAGCGAGCGTGTCGCTCGTCAGCTCGCCGGTCACCGCGGACACCTCTGCACTCGAGGTCGTACCCGCCAATGGCTGGAGCGAGATCGACAGCGTGCCGTTCGCGACCTTCGGCCTCGCGCCCATCACCCCGACTCTCAATCTCGACGTTTTTCTGCCCACTCATCAAACGAACCTAACCTGGTTCGGGACCATCGCCGTCCTCTTCTCGAGCCCATCGGCAGGGCTCACGAAGGTGCAGGCCGGCACGGTCGAACTCACGGGGTTAAATCTGGGCGTCTACAACACGATCTCGATGCCACTACCCGCGTCCGTCGAGCAGGCGCTGACGTTCGGCGTGTCGGACCTAACGGTCGACATTCAACTCAACGTCAATCGGAACACGAGTCCATATTTCCTCGATAACCTGCGCTTTCATTGAGCCGGTTGTTCATGCGGCACGGATGGGCGACGCGAGCCCGTCGGCTTGCGCGACGTCGCCGAACGGGTACGGGCTCTACGACTTCGCTGGGAACGTCTGGGAGTGGGTCAGTGACTGTCCGATTACTACACGGCGCTCGAGCGCGACGGCGTCGTGCAAAACCCGAGGGGACCCGAAGACTCGTTTGACCCGGCCGAACCCGGTGTGGCCAAGCGCGTTCAGCGTGGAGGCTCGTTTCTTTGCTCGAGCGAATACTGCACGCGCTATTGCAGCACGACCTTCCCCTCATCAACAACGAGGCTCCACCCCAAGGGGAATCGTCGAGACGAACAAAATGCGAAAGCGACCGCGAGATGCTGGCGTGCGCGTCTTTTTCACCGCGAGAGTTCTATCAGAGCAAGATCAACGAAGCCGAGGAAGTCGAGGCGTTCTTTACGCGGTTCCAAGAGGAGGCGACGCGATTCCTTGAAGATAGAACCGACAACGCCCGCGAAGTGATCTCCTGGGTCTATGGATACTATCGGCTCATCCTCCTCGAAGAAACGGCGGAGCAAAGCCGCTCCTGCGCGGGTTCGTCTATTTGAGCGGCGCTCAGCCCCGCGAGGCGTCCTCAGTCGCTCTGAATGTTTGCATCGTCCCGTACCGCCACGTTCCCGCTTGCAAGGTCCCCCTCGACGAGCCCGCGGCGGGGGGAAGACCGATCGTCTCCCCATTGAGCTCTACACGCTGGGCCTCCGATGCCTGACGCAGCTTGTCCACGCAGTGGTCGTGGATCGCGACCCCATCCGTCAGCCACCATGCTCGTCCCCGCCAGACGCCCTTGTGACCCGTTGCGCTCGCGTGAGTGGACGGCATGAGCTCGGCGCCATCCGAGGGCATCCCAGCGCGATCATCAGGACTCGTTCGGCAGCGACTCCTCGGCGATCGCGCGGCGGAGGAGGAGGGAACTGGCCACGACAGCTGGCACACCGTCGACGTGACGCATCCCGCGAACGGGCTTAGACTTCATCCCGTGGCCCCGCGAACGCGTCCGAAGCCGTCCGAGCTCGAGTGGTCAGCGCTCGCGCCCGACCTCCGGGCCGGGATTGACGCGGGCGTCTCGTCTGCCGAGCGCGGCGAGTTCGCCGATCTGTCGCCGACGGAGACGGAGCACTACCTCGAAACTGGTGAGCTCCCGGAGCGCGTAGAGCGTTGGCTCGACTCCTACGACTCACGCCCGAGTACCTGAGCAGCGCGCGTCGGCTTGGCGTGCTCCCCGGGACCGACGCGTCGCGGGACGTTCGTCGCGTTCTGCGCGCTCTGGAGCGTTCCGACGAGCTGGACCTCCCCGGGCCGGACGACCTCATGATCCTTCGCCCGCCCCGCGCCCCGACGGCGCCGCACTCGGTCATCTACGGGCGACGGGTGCCGAGCCGCAGCCTCTGGATCTGGTACCGCGCCACCAGGGCCCACTTGGAGCTCGTCGAACTCTCCAGCACTGCGACCCCATCGGCGTAGAGGGGGCGTTACTCGCGCGCGCTTCGCCGCTTCCGCAGTGTCCGAATCCTCGCTCGCGCCAGATTCACGCGGCTTTTCGCTCGCAAAACAAGGAGAGCACGCCACCGAGCCTTTCGCGTCGGCCGATGCGGCCGACGAAGGAGGCTTCATCGCGCGCAGGGAAGGGGATGACGTTGCCCGGGCCCTGGTGGTTGCCTTCGGCGTCGTAACGTTCCACGAGCTCGCGCACGACGGCGCTCGCGTGGCGAGCACCGGGCGATGGCTCGCTATCCGCATCCGGAGCATCACGCGCCCTCCCCCTTGGGCGACCGGATCCAGACGCCAACCGTCGCCAGTCCGGCCGCGTGCCCCCTCAGCACCTCCAGCAGCGATGCCGCGCGCTGGTAGTCCCGAGCCTCTACGGCGAGCCCGGCACATGCACCGGCTCCATAACCAACTTTGCGGTCCCGCCTCTCGGACGCGAGCAGACAACAGGTCCGAATGCGGCCGGTCCGGGGGATCCGTCCGACCCCACGGCGTATTACAGCGCCAGCGCCTATCCGGGCGGCGCCGCGGACGCGATACGGCTCGATGGCACGACGTCGGACAGCCTTCACTTTGGTCCGTTGGCGCCAACCCCTGGGGTGGGCCTTCTCGTCGCAGGTTCGCCGGGTGGTCTTCCTCCGCCCGGGGGTGACGCTGGTAGCACCAAACGGCGGCGACGGCGGATAGGCGCGCGCCTTCACCGCCATCGACTGGTATCGAGCGCGCTTCTCGGAAAGGGTCCGCAGGGTCCGCAAGCGTCTACCGCGCGAGCGCGGGGCGGCCGCCGACGACTCGAGACCGGCGGTCGAAACATTCTCGAGAACCATGACCGGGCATATGGCCCCGACTACGCCGCCTTTCCGTCACCATCGGGAGATGCGAGGACGACGGTATAGCCATCTGGATCGCGGATCCAGAGCTCGCGATGGCTCGCGTTCGGGTTGCGGTGAACGTCGAGCAGGATGGGCGCATCGAGCTCGCGTGCACGCGCCACGGCGGCGTCGAAGTCGTCGACCTCAAACCATAGGAGCACGCCGTTGCCGACGGCGCGTGAGCGGTCGCCCATCGGTCCATGGTGGTGCTCGATCTCCCAAGCGTGCAACTGCAAGATCAGACCGTCCGACCCCACTTGCTCGTGTGGAGGTTCGGATCCCAGAGCCGTTCGTACTCGGTCCCACCGTGACCGCCGACACACCCGAGAAGTCGTTGGTACCAGCGGCTGGAGGCCTGAACATCACGGCAGTTGATGAGGGGTTGGGTGCGCACGGAAAACTATACCCGGCGATGCCCGTTGCGGAGTGTCCGACGGGCAAGACCCTCGCGCTATTCGGAGATCGCCCTCAGAGCGAGACCGGTACCGGCGGGTCCTTGCATGAGCTATCGTAGAGACGACGAAGCGAGAAGGGGGTCACGCCGATGGGAATCCCGACACGGCGCCGATTCGAGAAGGACGCGTCGGCGACCGAGCGCAAACTGCGCCGCCGGGCGACAAGGGGTGGCAACCTCAGGGCCTTTCCTTTCGCGATCGGTCTTACGGCCACCACGCTCAACGCACTGAGCTGCGATCCATCGGACTTCACTGTGGTGCCGGAGTTTCAACCGCCACCCCCGAACGGGCCACCCCCGAACGGGTGGCTCCCGAACGGGCCGTCGTCGAAGGCGATTGTCGTCTCCTCGAGTGTTCCCGGTTACCTCCCTGCGACGTACCGCGCCGCGCTCGAGTGCCCACTGCCGAGACTGGTGAATAAGTCGGCCGGCCGAAAGATCTTGCCGCCTTTCGAGACCGACGTCGATCCCGCCGGTCGGGTCGCTTCGTACCAACCCACCGGCCCCACGGACGTTGCCGCGAACGCCTTTTTCAAGCCTCTCGGGACCAATGGGCGCGCGTGCATCACCTGCCACGTACCCTCCGACGCGATGAGCGTGAGCGCCCAAGACATTCGACGACGCTTTCGGCGCACCGGGGGGACCGACCCGATCTTTGCCCCCGTCGATGGGGCGAACTGTCCAAACGCCGTAGAGCCCGAAGCGACATCGGCCGCACCGGTTGGAGGTGCCGTGGGCGAGGGCGCCGCGGCCTTCGAAACGGCCCATTCGCTGCTGCTAAACCGAGGACTCTTTCGAATTTTTCTGCCCGTCCCGGCTCACACCGAGTTCACGATTCACGTCGTCAGCGATCCGTATGGGTGCAATACGAATCCGAGCTACGCGACAAAAACGGATCCGCGAACATCGGCCCCGACGCGTGTCATTTCGGTGTATCGCCGCCCCCGTCCAGCCACGAATTTGAAGTTCGTCATCGCGACTCGCCCGGCTCCCGGCGTCGCGAGCGACCAGGGCGCCGAGCCCGAGCCCGCGGAGAGCAACATCATGTGGGACGGGCGTGAACCGCAACTCGAAAGCCAGGCGGTAGACGCGACGTTGACCCACGCGCAAGCCGTGGCCAGTCCGACCGACGATGAAGTCGCCCAGATCGTCGCTTTCTCTCGTGGCATCTACAGCGCGCAGATTTTCGGTACAGACACGCATAGTTTGACCGACTTGGGGGCTCTCGGTGGACCCGATTTCTTGGCCACGGTGACTCCGCCGAGCGACGCGGGCTCGCGCCCATTTGCCTTGTTCGATGCCTGGAAAAGCCTCTCGGCCGATGCGGATCAGCATTTCGAGCGCGAGTCGGTGTTTCGCGGGCAAGAGATCTTCGACAGCCGCACGTTCGTCATTTCCGACGTGGCAGGCATCAACGACGTGGCGTTCGCGAGAAACCCTCAGATCGAGGGCACGTGCGCGACGTGCCACAGCCAGCGGGGGGCGGGCACGGATGCCCTGCCAGGTGCCCAGCTCGATGTCGGGATAGGCGGCGATGCCGAAGGCCGGGGCGGGCCGCCGCCCTCTGCAGAGCTCCCCGTCTTCCGTCTCGTGTGCAAGAAGGGCAAGGACACCGGTTTCCACGGGGCTGTCGTCCTCACCAATGACCCAGGCAAAGCACTCATTACCGGCAAGTGCGCCGACATCGGTCGTTTTACCGTCGCTCCGCTTCGCGGTTTGGCTGCGCGCGCTCCGTACTTCAGCGATGGATCGGCCAAAACCATCTTCGACGTCATCGAGTTTTACGATCGCCGGTTCGACATCGGTCTTTCGGCGCAGGATAAGACGGACCTTGCGCATTTCTTAATGTCGCTTTGAGGGCGCAGAAGCCGGCAGATCGGCAATCCACGTGGCATCCTTGTTCATAAGGACGCGGTCGTGGCGTGCAACCGGGAGCAACATGTTCGTCGCTCTCGGTAGCCAAAACGACCCTACTGCGGGCAGCACCTGCACGAGCGTGAAAGAGGCTGAAATCGACCTCGCAAAGCCCTTCGAATAGGAGGACGCGCCGCGAGGCGCGTTCTCATACGGAAGGCGACGGAGCCACCTGCCGTTGACCGATCACTCGCTCCGCAGAAGCAGGAAATTCGTTCAGGGGGAGTCCAATCATGCCGAGATTCAGCGAGTGGGTGATCCAGGGAAACTACAAGGCTTCCTGAACCAAGCCGTGTTCGCCCGCGCCAGCGCGGCGGCCGAGCAAGTCCGCCACCGCGATCGACGTGATGCAGATGTCAAAGTTTGGATCGGCCGTGCCGGCGGGCACCTCGAGCATGATTTTGTCGACCTCTTCGAAGCTGGCGAGGCGCTCGCCGTCGCTTCGCCCGCATTCGGCGCGAAGGCGCTTGGCTTCGACCCGTTCGCCCGAGGCGTAGCCATCGATGCAGTATTCGCGTGGCCCGTCGCCCACCCGATGAACGGCCAGCCGGGCGCGCGTGAGTCCTCGATAATCGATGGAAAGATTGAGGCTTGGCGGCGGTGCCCCAGGGGCCACCTCCGCGGCGAACATCGAAGCCTATCTTCAGCGCCCAGGTCTCTCGATGGCACCCATCATCATCCGGCTCACCCGACGGAGCGCAAGACACAGCGCGGACGCTCCCCCGCGCGCACAACGTTCCGTTGGCGCCACTGAAGCATCCGTGCTCGTCGCATCGACCGGGCTCGTCGAGCCGCACGTCATCGGCGACGGCGACCCACGCAAAGCCGCTCAGCGCGCCCACCAGCTTGCCGTGGTTGGCCACAAAGACCTGGCTGGTCTCGAGCTCTAGATCCGGGACGGAGCCGTCCGACGCGCCGCCATCTGGTCGCCGGTTGGCTTGCGCGAGGGGCGACCGAAGTGTGACCCACGCCGCGACGGCGATGAGGGTCGCCGCCGCTGAGCCACCAAGGCTCACGGCACGAAGGAGACGTCGTCGATCCATAGATCGTAAAGGGTGTCTTCGGGTCTTATGAGAAATTCGATTCCGCTCAATCGCCGGGGGTCTGCGTCACGAGGTCTGCGAAATACGCGGGAAACCACGTGCCGGCCGGCGGCGCGCCGCGGGCGGCATCGCGCGAACCGCATTCGGGGTCGAACTTGGGGCCCGATGGATCGGACGCGCCGTCGGAGTCGCCGGGGGGCTTCACCCAGAGATACGCGTCGATGCCGGGAGCCGGCGCGGCTCTCGGGCGCTCGCCGAGCCCGGCCCCCGCGACGTTGCACCAATGCCCCCACGCGGTCCGGATCCCCGCGCGGCCATTGCGGCTCGTGTCGACCACGAACCCTTCCCCGACGATGCCTTGGGCCGCCAGCGACTCGCTCAGCTTCGCCACGTACGTCAGCTCGTCCGGGCACGGCGTCGTGGGTTCGAGCCGCCGCCCGTCGTCGCCTTGCAGCACGTTGTAGTTCGATACGTTGGTAAAAAATCCTCGGATCTTGCCGGCGCCGCCCGCCGCTCCGAGCACGTCCTTGTAGATGGCCGCGATCTTGGTTCGGTTGGCCGTCCAACCGAGCCAGCCGGCGTGGGCCGCATCGAGGTACACGGCGACGTTCGGCAGCGCGAGCTTCGAGACTGCGTATGCGATCGAACGGCGATAGGCGCTGTCGGACTCTGCGCACTTGGTTATGCTGCTGTTCGTGGCGAGGTTCGCGAGCGAATCGGGCTCAAGGAGCACGGCGATTCGCTGCGACGGACGGGCGGCG
>JBEKFX010000124.1:0-14579 GCA_050013115.1 Polyangiaceae bacterium | reverse complement strand
GCCCGAAACGCGCCCCATCAATAGGGCGCGCGCGCCCCAAAGGCCGCGTAACCTCGGGGCCCGCCCCAGCATCGGAAATCTCGCCCTTACCCTCGCTCCCCGGGAGATACGATGGCGACATCCGCCCCCATGGCTGAACAATCAATTCCCAGCCCCCCCGCTGCCGCTGCGAGCCCGCGCGCGTCGCGCCGGCTCTTCATCGTACTCGGCCTCGGCCTCGTTCTGGCGGTCGTCGGCGTCGCCTACTGGGTCCATTCGCGGCAATTCGAAAGCACAGATGATGCCCAGATCGACGGCAACATCAGCGAGGTCAGTCCGCGCGTCAGCGGCCCCATCCTGGCCGTCGATGTGATTGAAAATCAGCGGGTCAAGCAGGGCGACGTCCTCGCCGAAATCGATCCCACCGATCTCCGAATCGCAGTCGATCAGGCCAAAGCACAAGTGGCGCAGGCGCAGGCGCAGCTCGAAGCCGAAGACCCGTCCGTGCCGATCACGCTGGCCTCCAACCAAAGCGCCGTCAGCGGTGCCCAGTCGGACTTGATTGGCGCTCAGGCTGCGCTCAGCGCAGCGCGAAGCGAGGTCGCGCAGCTCTCCGCGCAACTGACCCAGGCTGAAGCCAATGACCGAACCGCGCAGCTCGAGAAACAACGCTCCGAGCGCCTGATCGCGCAAGGCGCCATTGCGCAATCCGACTACGACTCGCGGGCCAATGCTGCGGCCGCCTCGACGGCCAACGTCGACGCCTTGCGCCAATCGCTCGCGGCTGCGCGGGATCGCGTGGCGCAGCAGCAAGCGCAGATTACGACGCTGCAGAGTCACCTCGTCGAGATCAGGTCGAACGCTCCACGCCAGATCGCGACGCGCAAAGCGTCGGTCCTCTGGAGGCAGGCGTCGCTCGGACTCGCGGAGGCGCAGCTCGACCAAGCGGAAAAGAATTTGTCTTACGCGAAGATCCTCGCGCCCGTGTCCGGGATCGTGGCCAAGAAGTCGGTGGCGGTGGGCGACCACGTCGCGCCTGGACAGCCCATCATCGCCGTCGCGCAGACCGATTCGATGTGGGTGACGGCCAATTACCGAGAGACGCAGCTCGAGCGGATGCAACCGGGCCAACCCGTCAGGGTCCACGTCGATTCCGTCGGAGTCGACTTGCGAGGATCCGTCGAGAGCATCGGCGGCGCCACAGGCTCTCGGTTGAGCGTGCTTCCACCCGAAAATGCAACAGGCAACTACGTCAAAGTCGTCCAACGCCTTCCCGTGCGAATCAGCCTCGACCCGGATCAACCGGGGCTCGATCGACTCCGCATCGGGATGAGCGTGGAGCCCGAGGTCACCGTGCGATGAACGCGGCCACAGCGCACGCACCGGCGGAGCAGCCGGCGTACTTTGCAACCGGCTGGACAGGCGGGAAAAACCCGTGGGCCATCGCCCTCGTCGTCACCATGGCGACGTTCATGGAGGTGCTGGACACGAGCATCGCGAACGTCTCCTTGCCGCACATTGCCGGCAATCTCAGCGTCAGCCAGGACGAAAGTACATGGGTGCTGACGAGCTATCTCGTTTCCAATGCCATCATCCTGCCGATCAGCGGATGGATCTCGAGCAAGATGGGCCGGAAACGTTTTTACATGACATGCGTCGCGATATTCACCGTGTCGTCATTTTTGTGCGGTATCGCGCCCACACTCGGCACCCTCATTTTCTGCCGAATCCTCCAGGGCATCGGCGGGGGTGGACTCGGGCCGAGCGAGCAAGCCATCTTGGCCGATACGTTCCCGCCGGCCAAACGGGGAATGGCCATGGCCGTCTACGGCATGGCCGTCGTCCTGGCCCCCGCCATCGGACCCACGTTGGGCGGGTTCATCACCGACAACTTTTCATGGCGTTGGGTCTTCTTCATCAACGTTCCGGTCGGAATCGCTTCCCTCATGCTGTCGAGCCGCGTCGTCACCGACCCCCCCCACCTCAAGTGGGCCCGTGAGCGGACCGGCGGAGTCGACTGGCTCGGTCTCGGCCTTATCGCGACCGGACTGGGCGCCATGGAAGTCGTGCTCGACAAAGGCCAAGAAGACGACTGGTTTCATTCTGCATTCATCACCGGATTCACGATCTTCGCTGCGGTCGCAATCGTCTCTTTCGTAGCCTGGGAATGGAATCACGATAGTCCCATCGTCGACATCAAAATGTTCAAGCGGCGGAGCTTTGCGGTCGCCAATGGCCTCATGCTCGTTCTTGGCGTCGCACTTTTCGGGTCGACGGTGCTCCTTCCACAATACCTCCAGGTCCTGATGGGGTACTCGGCCGAGCAATCGGGCATGGCCCTTTCGCCCGGGGGCGTCCTCATCATCGCCATGCTGCCGTTCGTGGGGCGGCTCGTCGGCAAGGCCGACGCGAGGGCGCTCATCGCATTCGGGTTCTTGGTCCTCAGCGCGTCACTTTTTTACATGTCGCGCAAGATCGACCTCCAGATGGATTTCGCGACAGCCGTCGAACTCCGGTGCTTTCAATCCGTCGGGATGGCATTCCTATTCGTCCCGATTCAAACGGTGTCTTACTCGGGGGTCCCGGTTCAGAAGTACAATCAAGTCAGTGGAATCATGAATCTCTCTCGCAACATGGGCGGCGACGTGGGCATCGCGTTCGTCACGACGCTGATCGCTCGCCGTTCGCAGGTTCACCAAGCCGCGCTTTCGACCCACACGACACCCTATGACCCGAGCTTTCAGTCGAGGCTGAGCGCCATGACGCAGGCCTTCCAGCATGCGGGCGCGGCGTCAGTCGACGCGGCCAAAGAGGCGACTGCGGCGATGTACCGCCAGTTGGTCTTGCAGGCGACGCAGCTCGCGTATCTCGATGCGCTGTTCACGCTCGCAGTCGCCACGGCGTTGATGGTACCGCTCGTCTGGCTCGCGCAGCGACCGCAAGGTCGAGCGCCCGCCGGTGGACATTGACCTGTGAATCGCAGGCGTCGAGCGGGCAGGCACGGCAGGCGCCCCTCAGGCAATGCCCTTGCCTCCGACGAGGGCTGCATTGGCGATGCGCCGAAACGTCCATTTTGCGCTGTCGATGCGCTGCAACGTGCTCGTCCCCACGCGTTCGAAGTACTCGATGTTGACGTGCTCGATGCCATAGCCGTGGCGGGCCGGAACGACCAAAAGCTCGACCGGCAGCGCCGGCCCTTTCTCGCGGACGTACATGCCGCGCAACATCGACGTCCGATAGGACCGCATTCCGCTGTGAAGGTCGGTCGTCCAGACCCCGTGAACCGCACCGGCGATTGCGGCAAAAGAGCGGTTCGCGATGTAGTTCGCCAGCGGCATGGCCTTGGGGCGCGAGTGCGTGCGCGACGCATTGACCAAATCGGCGCCGCGTTCGATTCGTTCGTGGAGCTCGCCGATGCGATCGGCTGGATATGTGCCATCGCAATCCATCGTCACGACGACATCCGTCGTCGCCGAGTAAAGCAGGCGCGTCATCGCGGGACCGTACCCGCAAGGAGGAAATTGTCGGAGTACGCGCGCGCCCCTGGCCTCGGCGATCTGCGGGGTCTCGTCCTTCGAGCTATCGACCATGAGGACCTCGGCGCCAGGGACGTGGTGGCGGATCGAGTCGATTACGGGACCGACAGCCGCAGCTTCGTTCATCGAGATCATGCCGACTGTGAGCGACAGTTTGCGCCGCTCGGGACGCCGCCGAGCGATGGTCAGGTTCGACCCGTGTGCTCCGGGCAAACCACGCCGCCAGAGCGGCTGAAGGTCCTGACCCCGTAGGTACCCGAGCACGGGTTCCAACGTTCGTTCTGGATGTTCGACGACGACATGTCCGCCATCCACGAGGCGTGCTGCCCATCTTGCGAGCGCGTCCTCCACGGCCCCACCCGACAACGACTCGACGACGTAGAGAAGATCGACGCGCTCGGCCACGTCCGCTTCGCCAACGACGCGTGCGCCTGCTTCCTCCACCAGCGCACGACCGGCGGGGGGGCCCACCCACGCGGCTGTGCGCGGCCTGCCGATGGCCGCGCGTCGGATTTCGTTCGGCTCGATCCAAAGCGCCATTAGGGCTCCTTCGTCAGTGCGGAGAGCCGCGCCTCGGGCGCGATGTCGTCCCCTCGGAGTTGGCGCGCAAGATCCAGGGCACGCCGCACGCACGCATCGGTATTGACGTACTGATATTCGGCAAACCGCCCTGCGAGGTGGATGCCGCGAGCGTCGGTGAAGTCACGGATCGTCCGTACGCGAGCGGTGTACCCGGTCGTGTAGACGACGTAGGCGTACCGCTCGCGGTGCACCTGGCGATAGCAAACGGAATCACGGCGGACAATTCCATCTCGCGCCAGATCGTCGACGACGCGGTCGAGCAATGGCCCGTCCGTCCACGTGTCCAAATCCGAGCCCGGTGCCACGGTGATTTCGCACGAGACGGACTGCGCGCCCGCAGGGACCATGTCTGGACTGAAGGCATGGTTATAGCAAACGCGGTGATATGTCGACTTGGGTTCGGGCACGTAGAGCGCCGTGTAACCGGGCAGGTCGGCGCCCGTGACCCCAATCAACGCGACACGGAGAGAGTTGTAGCGGAGACCATGCGCAGCTTCGCTGACCGAACTCGGCACGTCACCGAGCGCCGAGAACAATGTACCTATCGGGACCGTGGCAATGATTTGGCGATAGCGTCGCTCTTCGCCGCGGTCACTCGTGATGGCCCAACCGCCCTCGCATGCTCGCACCTTGGTCACGCGAAATCCTGTCCGGAGCTTGGTGCCGAGGCGACCGGCAACCGCGCGTGGTAGGGATTCGAAACCTCCAAACTTCGGATAGCTGAAGTGGAGCTGATGGGTGTAGCCCTCGGTCGGAATGCCGACGGCGGTCTTGACGAGGTCGAGCAGAGGGGGGCGGGGCACGCGATCGACCCACTCGAGGCTCATCTCCTCAGGCGGTGTCTTCCAGATCTTGGCGTTGTACGGCAGGAGATAGCGACTCGTGAGACCGTCGCCGAAGGTATGATACATCCACTCGCGGAAGTTCGTTGGCTTCGCCCTGTAAGGATTTTCGATGAACGAATAAAGAATGTCGACGATTTGCTCTTTCGGTAAAGCGTCGATCCCGTTTTCGAATGGATATTTAACGTGCAACCCTTGATAAAGAATCTTGTTGGCACGGACGCCCTGACGGACATTGTCTCCGAGGACGGCCAGCTCGTGTGCAAGAGCTTCCTTGTCCTTCGAAAAGAGAATGTGACCCCCGATGTCCGATCGGAAGCCCTCGCCGCCGAAGCAGCGCGACAGGCCGCCTGGCGTGTCATCGGCTTCGAGCACTTCGACGTCGCCCCCCAAAAAGTAGGCCGCGAAGAGCCCTGAAACTCCGCCGCCCAGGATGCCTACGTCCCGCATACTTCGTCTCCAGAGGTGGCCGGTAGCAGACCCTCGTGCATCGTGTCTAGTGCCTCGACGCAGAGGACTAGTGCCTCGACGCAGAGGATCGGATGGCAGCGGTCGAAGAGAGACGAGAGGCCCGGATGGGCGCCACGGCGCACCTTCGCCGACCCGAGCCCGTTCCGGATTCAGCCCGGTGTGGAAACTGGCCGCTCAGGGGAGACCCCTTCGCTGGATTCTTTGGTCGCGGCGCGCAGCCGCGATGGCCGATCTTCGGGCGGCGGAACCGCATCGGGACGGCGCAGGGCGTAGAATTTCATCGCGAGAAAATTGAAGACCGCCATGATCGCGATCGTGGCAAGGTGGGCGATCGTTTCGCTGGCACCGTAGGAGAGTTTGCGCGGAACGAGCCACGCTGAAAGCGTGCCCAGAATGGCCTGGCCAACCAGGGCCGAGAGGGCAATCGATCCGAACGCCAGCAGCGCAAAGCGCACCGCCTGGATCCCAAGCGGGGCGCCCTGCGCCTGAAAGGTGTAGCGTCGGTTGAGGAGAAAGCTCAGCGCCGTGCCGACCGCAAAACCCATCGCGACGCTGGCGGCGTATGCGGCGCGCCCCTGCCAAGCCGTGCGTACAAGAGCGCCCGCCCCGAAATTGACGAGCCCACACGCCCCGCCGACGAGTAGGAACACCGCAAATTGACAACTGGCGAACGTCGAGACCAACGCTTTTTTGCGCACGGCCAACCGGGGGACCGAGAGGTTACCAAGCGGACGGCGCCATTCCAAGCGAGGTCCGAGATCATCTCGGGAGCGGTTTGCCGCGCCCCCTTTTGCCCGCCCAAGAGGACCTACTCTGCGGCTTGAAGCGTCGAACGCGACTCGTCCCGCTTTGACCTCGTTTGACGTCGAAGCTCGCGGTAGAGCGTCACGTCTTCCTTGACACGGGCGCCGACGCTGGGTGCGGCAGCGACCACGTTCTTGAACGCCGCCACGAGATTCGACGGCGACGTGCGTACGACATCCGAAGACGACTTGGCCACCCCCTCGAGCCATGCGCGCCAGCGCGCGCTCCGCGAGCTCGTGATGAAGGGCGCGACTTCGGCCACCAGATCGGCCGCCGCACCCGCGTACTTGTGCGGCGGCTTGTGCAGCGAGCTCGCAAAGCGCGGGTTCGCGCGGACGAAAGCCCGCACCTCGGCCATCGTGACGCCGTGCTCACCGCAGGCCCGTTCGAGCTCAGCCGCTGCGGCCTGCTTCGCCTTGAAGAGGTACATCTGGACGCGCGAATAGAAATTGACGCGACCGTCACCGCTCGTCTCGACCGGACAAAATATGGCGCCCGGCAATTTCTCGGTCAAGGCGCTCTGCACGCCATCGGAGACGCCCGCGCTCGGCATGCACCCAAACGGCTTCACGCTCAACGTCATGTGTGCTTTGGCGAAGAGCACATTCATGATGAGTTTGCCAACCTCCATGTGCCCTTCGCCGCCGCGGAGGTCGTTATTATAGTATTTGTCGCTGACCGCCGCGATTTGGAACATGTCGGGCAACTGATAGCCATAGAGACCCGCCGCGTGGGCAAAGGTCTGGAAGAGGGCACGCACGATCTTGTCAGCCGCGGCGACCGCTGCGAGTTTCTGACCAATCGCGAACGGGCCCGTCGTTCCGCCGAGACCGTACTTCGATGAGTCCGCGCCCCGAAGGTCGCGCCGTTCGAGCGTGTCGCGGCGGGCTTCCCAGACGAGATAGAGAATCCACGCCGTCACGAGCTGAATGTCCGCCTCTGCGCCCTCGCCTTCCAGGAAGCGCTGAAGCTGGTAATTGCCGTCGCCCTCGGTCGTCATCGCCCAAAATTCGCCGATGATGCTTGTCTTGGGCTTCGCCACCGTGCGGTCGACCGCAATGGCGGCGAGGATCGGCTTGCACCGCGCGAGCGCAAGCACGACGTTCGAGCGAGATTCGAGTGCGCCGTAGACAATTTTCTTGCACCGGTCGAGGGCTTTGTCGGTATCCCCGGCGTTAACCTCGTATGGGCGAATGCGATACCCGAGGGCGTTGAGGACGTCGCCGGCCACCAACGCCTTCACGAGAGCCCAGAAGAACTTGGGCGACATTTCGAGGCCGCTCTCCTCGCCAGTCGCCTGGCTGAGGCCGCCCGTCTGCTGGAAAAGGACGACGCGAAACCCGTCGAAGCCCGCGTCCCGCAGCGCCTTTCGATATTCGGTGACGTACATTCCGAAGCGACACGGACCGCACGCTCCCGCGGTCAGAAATACGTACTTTGCGATGATTTCCCTGGTGCTCAGTCCGTGCTTGTCACGAAGCGTGCAGAGAAATTTCACGACGTTACCCACGGTGAAGTACGTAGGGTTGCACTGCCCGCGATTTCCGAACTCTTTGCCGAACTGGAGCGCAGCGACATCGGGGGCATCGAGCATTTGGACGTTGTAGCCGACCCCCTTCAGCGCCCCCTCGACGAAGTAGTCGTGGGCCATCGTGAGACCGCACACGAGGATCGTGATGTGGGACCTCTCCTTTTTCGTGAAGGTGAGGTTCGCCATGTCCTCGATCCACTGCTCCGTTTTTGCGTCGAGGCCCAGACGCTTGCGCTCTCCGTCCTCGAAGGTTCGAAGCTCCGCCTCGACGTCGATGTCGTCCGAGGCGCCGACCATCGGGAGTGCTCGCTTGTCATTGATGTTCGTCACGTTCATGGCTCGACCCTCTCCTGGTTTCGGCGACACCACGACGAACCGCGGCGCGCGCTCTCGTCGTTCATTCCGCCGCGCTCGTCTGAACCTGCACCGGAACGATCCCTTCGGACGTCTTCTTTCGCAGCTGGATGAGCCCCCTGGCGGGCTCGACGTCTCCGACGCGCGATCTGGCTTCGTACGCTTCGACGCGCATTTTCGCCTCCGCGAGCTGCTGCTCGACGAGCGGATCGTGCTGCGCGCGCGTACGCAACTGCTGCGCACGGAGCTCGAGGAGCTCGAGGCGCTTTCGGTCGATCGCGTGCTCGAGCTCACCCTTGCGTTTGCGCGTGTCTTGGAGCCGCTCTTCGTGAAGCCTGAGGGCGTGCGCATACGTCTTGACGCGAATTTTGATGCTGCCGCCCGGCTTGTTCGCGTCAATGTCGTGAAGCGCCGCGTACGGCGTCTTGCTTGCCTCAATGATCGAGTCGATGAGGCCATACGTGGGCGCGTCGTGACCGCATTTGAACGACGACAAGTCGAGCACCACCACGTTCGGGTGTCGGGCCGCAAAGCCCGCCGCCCACACTTTCTGGGAACTGTTGACCGAATAGTTCTCCGGCCACACATGGTTGATTTCGAGCGGACTCTTAATGCGCCCCCGCTCGATGTCTTCACGGTAGAAGCGCCCGAGAAAGGCGGGGTCCCGGGGAATCGAACGGATGCTCAGGACGGGATAACCCAGCACCTGGAATTCCTCCGGAATGCCGTGATTCAGGCCCGGATCCGAGTGATACGGCCTGCCGATCAGCAAGATTGCGACCCGGTCCTCGGCCTCGACCGTCTCGAGAATGGCGCGGCCCTTGTCCTGCACGTCGCGGTCAAACGCGTCGAGCACCCGCCAGCCTTGCTTGCACGCGAAGTCGTTCTCGTCCTCTGTGATGCCCAGGCGCTCACCGAACGTTTCGAAGAGCCGGCGGGCCATGAGCGTCGGCTCCATGAACGACAGAGCCGGATCGAGGTATTCGATGCCACGCGTCGCGAAGAAGTCGACCTCCTTCGTGAAGGCCGCCTTCATGACGTCCGGACAGCCCGCGACGATCGGGCAGCTCGCGTTGTCCTGGGTATCGACGATCCAGTTGTTCACGTGCGTGAGAATCGGGAAAAAAATATATTTGAGCGGGCGCTTCTCCGTGTGCTGGTCAAAAAGAAGGTTGTGAATGTGCGCCTGCGCGACTTTGCTCGGAAAGCAAGGGTCGATCGACCCGTACTTTCCGCCCTTCACCCACAGCTCCTCTGTCGTCTCGTCGCTGAAGACCACGTTCGTCTTGGGAAGACCGAGCGCCTCGAAGTACGCGCGGAAGAATGGTCCAGTCGAGTACAGATTGAGCACGCGAGGAATCCCGATGCGCATACGCCGACGCGCATCCCACGCCTCTTTCGACGATCGGCGAAACGGCCGCTGCACCGCGACGCGGCGCAGCCCGAAAAAGCCCTTGCGAACTTCGACGTCGTCGGTTGGAGAGCCGTCGGACGGCATGGGAGCCGTGTCGTAGACGTGCATGAAAGCTCGCTTGGCCTCGTAATCGACGAGGTTGGGGAACTGGCGCGCGATGGCCTTGCGCTCCTCGACGAGCGAGAGCATCGCTTCTTTGCTTTCGACGGTGCCCTTTTCGCAAGAGAACCCGGCGATGTATCGACTCGCAGATCCGTCTGGTCGCTTCGTGTCGATGAAGGTCCGCTTGCAATTGTTTTCGCAGAAATGACAGACCGTTTCTTCGTCGTTCTTCGTCGTGTACTCGAGGTCGATCGCCGCGTCGATTCCGATGAAGCTCGACCGACCGCGCCGCTTCACGACGCGCAGCGTCTCCATCGCGGCCCCGATCGCGCCGGCTTCCCCGGTGTGTGGGTGCACATAGACGTCGGCGTCCGGGACCCGGTCTTTGATGTAGTCGACCTGCGCTTTCACGGCAGCCAAATTGTATTGGGTCCCGCCCTGCAGAACGAACTTTCGTCCGAGCGACGCCAGCCGAGGGATTTGGACGACGTATTGCCACACGTTCTTCGGCAGCACCTGGGCAAGGCCCGCCAGCATCTCTTCCTTCGAGAACCCCTCTTTCTGAAAGTTCACGCGGTCGGTGTCGAGGAACACGGCGCAGCCGTAACTGAACTTGGGCGCGAGCTCGGCCTGGAATGCAACATCGGCAAACTCGGTGACAGGCACTCCGAAGGAGTCCGCGGTCGCCTGGAGCAGCATGCCGTTGCCCGCCGAACACGAGTTCGAGAGACGGAAATTCGCGATATCCCCGTTCTTCATGAAGAGCACTTTGATGTCCTGGCCGCCGATGTCGCAAATGACGTCCACGTCACCGAAGAAGTGGACCGCGCTCATCATATGAGCGACGGTTTCGACGATGTTGACGTCACTGACGACGCACTGCTCGAGAACATCTGCGGCATAGCCGGTCGCGCCAAAGCCGGTGACCTCGAGCTTGGCGCCCTGTTCCACCTCGACGTAGTCGCGAAGCTTCTTCAGGAGCTCCTTCGTGTCTTGAATCGGATTTCCCTTCGAGAGTTGATAAGCTTTCGCGAGAATCCGGCCGGTCTCGTGGTCGACCAACACGGCCTTGCTCGAGGTCGACCCGCCGTCCAGCCCGACGGCCGCACGAACGATTTCGCCCCGCGAGAACACGGCCGGGACGAACTTCGGAATGGCGTACCGTTCTTTGAAGTCGGCGAGCTCGTCGCGTGTCTTCGCGAGCGGCGGCCCTGCGCTTTCTCCAAGGCGAGCCTTGCGACCGTGGTGGATGTAGTCACGCAGGAGATCGAGCGACGCGAGAACACCCACCTCGTCGGCTTCGTGTAGACCGTAAAGCACCGCCCCGAAGGCGGCGTAGTACTGGCTGTTGGCCGGAACGAAAATCAGCTCCTCGATGGGGACATCCTTCGGATAAGCGTAGCCTCGCTCGTCCCACGTCTGCGGGATGCGCAAGCGCCAGCACTCCTGGAGGAAAGGAAGATACGTGTTCGGTCCACCGAGCAAGAGAACGCGATGCTTCAGAGTCCCACCGCGCGTCAGGACCGAAAGGTTCTGAAGCACGATCGCGTCAGCCAGCGAACAGAGGACTTCGTTCGCAGGGATGCCACTCTTAATGAGGTTGACGATGTCGGTTTCCGCGAAGACGCCGCACTTTGCGGCCACGTGGTGGAGCTTGCTGTCGTCGAAGTGCAGGCTCGTCACAAGCTCGGGCGGAGCGTTGACCTTGAGAAAGCACTTGTCGATGGTCGCGCCCGTGCCGCTGGCGCACTTGTCGTTCATCGACGCCACGGCGGTTTTGCCTGCGCCTCCGTCACCGCCCTCGGCGCCGTCATCGGCGTGGCCATTTTTCGGACGCGGCTTGCCGTCCTTGAACATGATGATCTTGGCATCCTGGCCGCCGAGCTCGATCACACTTCCGACGTCCGGATGCAGGTGCTCGACCGCCAAGGTGACCGCGTTGACTTCTTGAACGAACTTTCCCCCCGTCGGCGTGCTGAGCGGACCCGAGCCCGACCCGGTAAGGAAAATTCGCCAGGCGCCCGCCGCACGTTCCGGGAAGGCCGCCAAGATCGTTTCGAGCATCGACAGCACGTATTCGGGCTGTTTGGTGTGGTGGCGCTGGTAGTCGCTCCAAAGGATGGCCTTCGTGAGCGGGTCGACGACGACGGCCTTCACTGTCGTGCTGCCGACGTCCATCCCAATCGCAAGTCGTCCGCTTCGATCGTTCACCATCCGCACCTCACCGTGGAGCCGTGACCGGAGTAACGAAAAGCCAGGAGCTAGACTGACGTGTCAGTCAGTTGCGGGATTCCTAACTCAGCCCGAGGCAGGCGGGAAGGGAAAAGACGCCCCGCGGCACGAAGAAAAAACGCGCAGGCGCTCTTTTGTTTCGACTGACACTCGTGTCAGTCACAAAAAGATGACGGAGCGGGGGCGCGGGCGCGTGGACCCCTCTCACGACGATGGGTTACACGGAGCGGATGGGCAGGCCCGAGCGGCGACAACAGATTCTGAGCGTGGCCCGAGAGGTCTTTGCCCGCCGCGGGTATCACGCGGCCAAGATCGACGAGATCGTCGCAGCGGCCGGAATCGCGCGGGGCACTTTTTATCTTTATTTCGAAGACAAGCGCGCCATCTTCGAAGAGATTGTCGACCGGACCATCGCCCGTTTGGGCCTGGCCATCGTGCGGGTCGACCCCCACGACCAAGCCCACAGCGTCGCGTACCAGGTGCGCGACAACATCCGCCGCATCGTCAGGATTTTGCTCGAAGACCGGGCGACGACCAAGATCCTCCTGAGCGATGCGCTCGGGGTCGACCCGGCCTTCGACCGCAAGCTCCTTTCCTTTTACGACGAGATGTCGAGCATGCTCGAAACGAGCCTGCGAAATGGTCAAGAACTGCAGGTCGTCACGGCGTGCGATGTCCGCCTCATGTCGTGGCTGACGATGGGAGCGCTGAAGGAAGCCATGTTTCAGATCGTGCAACGCGGCGCCGAGTACGACGAGGACAAGCTGGTGGACGGTGCGTTCGCCTTCTTTTGCGCCGGTTGCCTTCGGGTTTGAAGCCTCGGCGCCGCGGCGGCTCGCGGTGGACGGGTCTTGACAGCTCGAAAAGAGCTATCTAAAGATATATCGCATCGTCGGAGGTGAATGGATGCACGGTCCCTGGGAACGCCATCTCGTGTACGCCATGGGCGGCCATCGGGGGCGAGCGCGCTGGGGCGACGCGAGCGCCGGACTGTGGAGCGACTGGTGGCGGGGACCCCCACCGCGCGTCGAGCGCGGCGTCGTTCGATGGCTGGTGCTCGATGCCATCGCCACACAAGCCCGACACGGATACGAAATCATTCAATCGGTGGGTGAGAAGAGTGGCGGGGCCTACAAGCCGAGCCCCGGCGTCGTTTACCCGACGCTTCAGATGCTCGAGGAGCTCGGGCACGCACGCCTCGTCCTTCGCGAAGACCGGAAGGTCTACGAGATCACGGATGCAGGGCGAAAAGAGCTTTTGGCCCATGCCGACGATGTGCGCGACTTTTACGAAGGACACGCGGACGAATCGTGGGAGCGCCATGCCGACGAGGTGACGCACGTGATGACCCGCGTCGGACGAGTCATCCGTCTCTTCAAGCGGGCACTACACCAAGGATCGCTTCGTCCGTCCGCGATGCGCAAGGCGCACGCGATTCTCGACGAAGCGCTCTCCAAGCTCGAAGAGCTGCTCACTCCGGAGGACCCGTGAGGCCGGCGCCGGTCCGGCTCTCGCCGAGTCCACCTTTTGCCAAGTGGTCGAAGGCGTGCGGCGTCTGCCGGCGCACGTACGGCTCTGCCCAGTGGCGTGACCTCACGCACGTCGCCATGCTGCCGTTGGCTCGCGTTCAAGAGCATCTGAGCGTGCCGGCCGCGTGGACCGTCGAGCTTCGCCAATGCGTCTGCGGCGCCGTGCTCGCGACCCGCGGGCCGGGCTAAAGCTCATCGCACAAGGCGTCCGTGAATCGGTCCGTGGTGGCGGACCCGCCTAGGTCGGCCGTTCGGACGTCGCCACGTCGATACACCTCGAGAAGAGCGGCTTCGATGCGCTCGGCAGCAACCATTTCTCCGAGATGTCGCAGCATCATGACCGCACTTTGAATGACCGCCGTTGGATTCGCTATGCCCCGCCCCGCAATGTCGGGCGCGCTACCATGCACGGCCTCGAAGACGGCAGCGTCCTCTCCGATGTTGGCGCCCGGGACGATGCCGAGGCCTCC
This sequence comes from Polyangiaceae bacterium, assembly GCA_050013115.1. Classification (GTDB taxonomy): domain Bacteria; phylum Myxococcota_A; class Polyangia; order Polyangiales; family Polyangiaceae; genus Palsa-1150. The sequence goes on along the minus strand of JBEKFX010000124.1, from coordinate 733 downwards.
GACGAGTCCGGCGCCAAGATCGCTCAAAATGTCCCCATACAAATTCTCGGTGACGACGACATCGAGCTTGTTGGCGTTCCGAACCATTTGCATGGCGCACGCGTCGACAATCACTTCCGCCGGCTCGATCCGTGGGTGCTTGAGCGCGACTCGGCGAAAAGTCTCGAGCATGAGCCCGTCGGTCAGCTTCATGATGTTTGCCTTGTGCACGCAGGTGACGCGGCCGCGCCCAAGCCGCTCGGCGTAGTCGAACGCGTACTCGCAAATGCGTGCGCTGCCCTTTTCGGTGATGAGTTTCACGCTCTGGGCGATCCCGGGCAAGATCATGAGCTCGAGACCCGCATACAAATCTTCGGTATTCTCTCGAACGATGACGATGTCCGTACCCTCGAACCGAGGCTCGACACCTGGAAGGGACTTCACCGGGCGTACGTTGGCATAGAGATCAAGTGCTTGACGCAGCGTCACGTTGACCGAGCGAAAGCCCTTGCCGATCGGCGTGCCGATCGGCCCCTTCAAGGCGACGCGGTTGCGCCTGATCGATTCGAGCACCTCCTCGGGCAAGACGACGCCGCGTTTTTCGGCGACTGCGGCGCCGGCCTCATGGACCTCCCAGTCGATGGCCACGCCCGCGGCTGCCACGACGCGACGCGCGGACGCCGTCACCTCCGGACCGATGCCGTCGCCCGGGATCAGCGTGACCGTGTACGACATGGCGTCCCTATCCTAGAGC
>JBEKFX010000123.1:0-14699 GCA_050013115.1 Polyangiaceae bacterium | reverse complement strand
ATCGTTGCGCTGGGCGGATAGCCGGCCCTCATGTCGCTCGACGATGGATCGGCTGACGAAGAGGCCGATGCCCATACCGTTATTCTTCGTCGTGTAGAACGCCTCGAAGAGCGCATCAGGTTCCTGGGTGGGCAGGCCGACTCCCGCGTCACGCACGGTCAAGCGGACATGCTGCCCGCCTTCGAGCTCGGTCCGGATGCGCAACTCGCGAGACCGGTCCTGCACATCGGCCATCGCCTCGGACGCGTTGCGAACCAGGTTGAGGATGACCTGCTGCAACTGCACGCGGTCGCCCGTAATGATCGGTAGTGCCTCCTCGAGGTCGGCGTGAACCACGACCTGGTGCTTCTGCAGTTCGTCCGCCGAGAGGCCGACGACCTCGCGAGTCAGCTCGTTCAAGTCGACCTGCTCGAGGGTGAAATCGCGCCGGCTAAAGAGAGCTCGGACACGGTGGATGACCTCCGCTGCGCGCTTGCCGTCACGGATCAAGCGGCGGATGGCTTCGCAGGCGCCCTCGAGGTTGGGGGAAGCCGCCTGGATCATTCGAAGCGATGCGGTTGCGTTGTTGAGCACCGCCGACAGCGGCTGACTGACCTCGTGGGCGACCGATCCCGTCAAGGCGCTCATCGCGCTCACCCTGGACACCCGCGCCAGCTCGGCGTGAGCTCGGCTGAGCGCCTCCTGCGCGCGTTTGCGCTCGGTCAGGTCGAGCACGTACGCGACGCCTTGGCTCGTCCCTTCGAAGCGGGCCGCACCCAGGAGTACGGGGACGCGCGTACCGTCCTTGCGGAGGTATTCCTTTTCGAAGGGCTGCAGGCTCCCCTTCTGCTTCAGCGCCCGGAGGTGTTGCCCCTGATCGCGTTCGAGCCACTCCGGGGGGGTCAGCGCGGTCCACGCGAGCTGCCTTGTCGCGACATCCTCCCGCTGGTAGCCGATCATGGAAAGAAACGCATCGTTGGCCTCGAGGATGCTTCCTTCGTCCTCGAAGATGAATATGCCGATGATGTTGGCATCGACGAGGCGGCGGATCTTGGCCTCTCGCTCGGCGAGATCGCGGTAGAGGCGCGTATTCTCGAGGGAGATGGCGGCCTGGGACGCGAGCAGTTTGGGGATCGCGATCCGGGCCGCCACGAAGATGCCAGGCGCCAAGTCGTTCTCGAGATAAAGAGCCCCAATTGTACGGCCCTGGTTGGAGATCGGAAGGCACAGAACCGAACGGGTCCGTCGCCGATGGACATAGGGATCCGCGACGAACGGCCCGGCGGCCGCAGCGTCTTCCAGGATCACGCTTTCCTGAGCATGGAGCGCGAAGCGACAAACCGCTTCCGGCAGCATCGAGGCCGTCATGGGTTGGTCGAGCAACCGCACGGCCACCGTATCCGTCTCGGTCAGGGCCTCTGCGGCGATCCGGTGCTCGTCCCCTTGGGAGAGGACCAACACGGCCCGCCCGGCACCGGCGTGCTCGATTGCCGTGCGCATGAGGGAGTCGATGAGCCTCTCGGAGACGACCTCTCCCGCGATGGCTTGCGACACCTTAACGACCGTTGCCAGGTCCAGGTGCTCCACGGGGGTTGCGATGGTGCTGGTCGGTTGGGTCGATGGAGCTTCCCATCGAAGGTGCGGGTACTCGGCCTTCAGCTGCCGGAGCTTTCCGTCCGCTCCCCATCGTCGGTAGCCGCGCCACGCGTCCTTGAGCAGAGCGTCCGAGATTCGCTCCAGGCCGCGCTTCCGATAGAAGCGCGCGGCGAGCTCGCTCGCGAGCGCCTCGTTCTGCACGAAGCCATGCACACGCGCCGTGCGGGCGGCATGCTCATACAGGTCCATCGCTTCGAGGACCCGCCCTTCGACGCGAGCGATCTCCGCCTCGACCAGGGCAGAACGATTCGAGAAGGTATCGGGGCAGGTCCGCGCCCACTGCGTCAGCATCTTTCGATGCGTCTCCATCTGGGTGACGATGGCGGGACGCTCGGCGGTGAGCGCTTGCTCGAGCTCCGCCACGAACGCCAACGAGGCGTAGAAGTGGTGGTCCGCCATCACGATGAAGGCCGGCGAGATCCAGCGCAGGGCCTCTGCCTGCCGGGCCGCCGCCAGCGCGGCCTTCTGATCGCCCGCGAGGTAGCAGGCTTGCGCCCTCCGGACCCAGTACCAGCACGCCGGCATCGTCAGTTCGGGGTCCTCGATGTGCTCCTCGAACGTCCTCCGATCGAAGTCGGGATTGTCGAAGGACGCCACGCCCGGGGTCAGCCCTCGTAGGGCCCGTATGAGGGCCAGCTGTGGCCGAAGCATGTCGACGGCCATCCCGAAGCGAGCGCGCTCCATCGACAGGAGCGCGACCTCGGCCTCGGCTTGTACGTCGGCGAGTGGCTCCCCGGCGACCAAGCGCGCGGAGATCAGGTTGGTGAAGCTGAAGCCCGTGAACGTGACATCCCCGCTCTCTCGCGTCGCTGCGTTGGCGCGTCGGAGCATCTGGACGGACGTACGTACATGGTTGGCCCATGGATTGATGCCCATGGCGAAGTTGTTGTGGACGCGAGCCCGAAGGCGATCGGGGCCATCTCGGTCGACGAGCGCGACTCCGAGTCGGCCGAAGCGTAACCCACGGGCGTAGTCGCCGAAGCGCGACTCGAGAATGATGCCAAGGTACACGTAGCCGAAACAGGAAGCCGCCGCGTTCCCGCGCTCGACGCTCAAGTTCGCCACGCGTCCGATGATCAACGGCACGAGGTTGTGATCGACAAAGTGTGCGGGAGTCTCGAGAGAGATGAGAACGTCGAGAGTCACGCGCCCGACTGGATCCGTCATCGGCGGCAGTTCGAGTAGCTCCTCGATGGTTCGGTCTCCGAGATTGCGGGCGATACGTTCGAACTCTTCGCGGATCTCTTCGTCGCTGGGATGCGGCGACCACCCGATGCCCACGCTCCGAAGGAATTCCAGTCCGACCTCCATGGCGTGCGCCGGTTCGTCGCGGGTCGTGTAGAGGTCCACCTGCAGGCACGCGACCTCTCCCTTGTCCACGATGCTCGAGGCCCGGCCAGCGAGTGCGGTCAGTCGTTGCTCGGCCGCCGCAAACTCTCCGGTGACGTGCTCGCACTGAGCTCGATGGAACGCGAGGTCGAACGCCAGGCGGTAGCGATCGCCCCAGTCCGCCTCTGCAAGCAGATCTCCGCCCACGGCGAAGTAGGAGAGGGCAGAGCCGTACGCCGCGGATGCCTTCGCGCGCTTTCCCGCGACGAGGTTGAGCTGCGCCAACTCTGCGCGATCAGAAGCGTCGGCGAGGAGGGGCACCGCGCGGTTCAGCTGGTTGGTGATTTGGAAAATCTGTTCTGGCACCGCCTCAGGACTCGTCTGGGAGAGCATCGTCCTCCCGATTCGAAGATGCACCGTTGCTCGCGCCTCTTCCGGCACGAGCGAGTACGCCGCCTCCTGCACGCGGTCGTGGCAAAAGCGATACGCGTCATCGGACTTCAGCACGAGGCCACTCGCCAGCGCCTCGCCGAGTACCGCCTGAAGCTCGGCCTCCGACGAGCCGTGGATCGACGCAAATAGGGAGGACGCTGCCCCGTTCCCGAGACAAGCGAGGTGCTGCACGGCCCTTCCGGCTTCGCCGGGCAGCCGACGCAACTTCTCGACCATCAGCGCGACGACGTTGTCGGTGTAGCCGTGGGCTCGGATTCGATCGAGATTCCACGACCACGTGGCCCGTCCGTGGTCGAACGCGACCATCCCCTGCTCCACGAGAAGCGTGAGGAGCTGTCCGACGAAGAAGGGATTGCCGTCGGTTTTCTCCGCAAGCAAGTTCGCGAGGGCGCCGATGCGGTCGGGGCGAAGGTGGAGCGCATCGGCGGCGAGACGCGCGACGTCTTCGCGACCCAGGCTGCCCAGAACGACCTCGTGCACGGGAATGCTCGTCGTCTGGATCACCTGGATGGCTCGTCGGAGGGGATGCGTCGGTCCCACCTCGTTTTGCCGATAGGCCCCGATGAAGAGGACGTGCCGCAGATCTGGCTGCGCCAAGAGATTCTGGAGAAGATCCAACGTCGATCGGTCGAGCCACTGCAGGTCGTCGAGGAAAAGGGCGAGCGGGTGGTCGGCTCGGGCGAAGACGGAGAGAAAGCGCTGGAAGACGAGCTGAAACCTGCGTTGCCCGTCCAGGGGGGGGAGCGTCGGCACCTGGGCTTGCTCGCCGATGACGAGCTTGAGCTCGGGCACCATGTCGATGATGAGTTGCCCGTTCGGCCCGAGAGCCTCGCGGAGCGACTGGCGCCAAGCGCCGAGCTCGTCCTCACTCTTGGTGACGAGCCAACGGACGAGCCCTCGAAACGCTTGCGCGAGCGTGGCGTACGGAATGTCCCGCTTGTACTGGTCAAACTTGCCCGCCGCGTAGAGCGCGCGGCTCGGAACGAGCACGCGGTGCAGCTCGTTGACGACCGACGACTTTCCGACCCCGGGGGCGCCCGCAACCAAGATGAGCTCAGGTGCGCCCCGGTCCACGACGCGGGCGAACGCGCCGAGGAGTACGTCGATCTGGGCGTCGCGGCCATACAGCTTCTCGGGAAGCAGCAGACGGTCGGGCACGTCGTCTTCGGCGAGCGCGAAGTCATCGATCCGGCGCTGCGCTTCCCACTGCGTGTGGCAGCGCTGAAGGTCGCGCTCGAGACCGGCGGCGGTCTGGTATCGATCCTCGGCCGCCTTGGCCAGAAGCTTCATGACGACGGCGCTGAGGACCGCCGGGATCCAAGGGGCACGTTCGCTCGGAGGCGGCGCCTTCCGGGCGATGTGGCAGTGGACCCACTCCATCGGATCCGACGCTGTGAACGGGAGCGTCCCGGTGACCATCTGGTAGAAAACCACCCCCAGCGAGTAGAGGTCGCTGCGCGAGTCCACCGACCGATTCAAGCGTCCTGTTTGCTCGGGCGCCATGTAGGCGAGGGTCCCGGCCACCAACTCTGGCGACGCGCCGATATGTCGCTCTCTCTGCAGGCGAGAGGCAAGGCCGAAACCGGTCAGGCGAACGCCGCCCGTGGCGTGGTCGACCAGCACGTGCCGAGGCTTGAGGTCCTTGTGGATGAGCCCCCGACGGTGCATGCGCGCAACCGCGGCGGCGATGGTGATGGCGGTGCGCAGGAACACCCCGACGTCGAGAGGCGTGCCGAGAAGGCCCTCGAGTGGGAGACCCGCGGACGGCTCGAACAGCAGGACCGTACGACCGCGCTCCTGCACCAACCCAATGGGGCGCAAGGCCCAATCACCTTCGAGGTGGGTGCGCAGCTCGTACTCGTGTTGCTGCCTCGCCGCGCTTGCGGGCGTGGAGTCATCGCCCGCGGGAGCCAAGACCAGGACGTCTTGCGCTACGCCACGGTCGTCCGGTCGGCAATCTCTGGAGAAGACAAGTTCGCCATCGTCCCAGAGAACGGACCGTTCGTCGTCGTCAGGTACCGACTTCGGGGCTTCCCCCATGACCCCCCCACTCGTCAAGCCGGCTCGCGTGAGGTTCGCTCGATGCCGAGCTTCTTCATCCGATAGATGAGGGTAGGCCGCTTGATCCCGAGCCGCGCTGCCGCGCCACGCGGTCCGCCGACCACCCAGTTCGTCGCCTCGAGCACGGAGAGGATGTGTTTGCGGTCGACGTCCTCGAGTCGGTCGCTCTGGGCGTCCTTGGCGGGAGGCTCGAGCGCGAAGGGCGAGGGTGAGAAGGGCGACGGAGGTACCGACGGTCTCTTCACGCCCGGCGCCGGGCTCGCCAGGCCCGCCAGCGACTGCGAGGAGAGCACGCCGTCGTGCGCCAAGATGGAGGCGCGCTCGATGACGTTGATCAGCTCCCGGATGTTCCCGGGCCATTCGTGCGCGCACAGCGCGTCCAGGATGGTCGCAGGGAGGGGAGCGAACTCGCGGCCGGTGCGCACGGCAAATGCGTCCACGAAGTGTTGCGCCAATTCGGGGATGTCCTCGCGTCGTTCGCGCAGCGGAGGCAACTCGATTGGGAACACGTTCAGTCGGTAGAAGAGGTCCTCGCGGAAGCGTTGTTCGGCCACCATCACGCGCAAGTCACGGTTCGTGGCGGCCACGAGGCGAGCGTTCGTCCGGATCGTCTGACTTCCCCCCAGGCGCTCGAACTCTCGCTCCTGGAGCAAGCGAAGAACCTTCGGTTGAAGCTCGAGGGGGAGCTCTCCCACCTCGTCGAGGAAGATCGTCCCGTTTTGGGCCGCCTCGAAGCGCCCGATGCGTCGCGAGAAGGCGCCCGTGAAAGCCCCCTTCTCGTGGCCCATCAGCTCACTCTCCAACAGATTGGCTGGTATCGCCGCGCAGTTGAGCTTGATGAAGCCTCCCGCGCGACCGCTCTGCAGATGAACCGCCCGCGCCACGAGCTCCTTGCCGGTTCCGGTCTCTCCGTGGACGAGGACCGTCGCGTCGGTCGGTGCCACGATTCTTACTTCGTCGAGGACTCGGTGAATGCTCGCGCTCCGCCCGATGAGGCCGAGGTTCGACTCGATCGAGTGCAGAGCCCTTCGCTGAACCGTCCTCTCGACAGCATCGAGAAGAGTTTCAGGATCGAAAGGCTTGATGAAGTACTCCACGGCCCCCGCCTTGATGGCCCGCACCGAGTTCGGGATGTCCCCGTAAGCTGTGACGAAAATGATCGGTACGCGCTTGTCCCGTGCAACGAGCCTGCTTTGTAGCTGATAACCGTCGACCCCCGGCATGTTCACGTCGAGTATTAGGCAGGAAGGTTCCACATCGCCCTCCCGCTCGAGAAACGCGACGGCGGAATCGAAAGTCTCGACCTGATGGCCGGCCGAACGGACGAGGTCATGCATCGACGCGAGCATGCCCGAGTCGTCGTCGACGATGCAGACAGGACCTTGGGGCTGGGACATGGCGGCTCCGGAGACGATCGACTGCAAGCGGGCGCAAGAGTGAGGCACGCCGCAGGAAACGGCGCCCTGAACATCTTCCTGTGCCAACATATGCTTCCGGCCTCGCTAGGGCTCCTGCAACTTGGTATACGTCTGGCGGGCGGCCATGACTCGCGAGGCGGTCGTACTCGTTGTCGACGACACTGCTCAAGTGCGCGTTGCGCTCGGAGACGTGCTCCGGTCGGCCGGCTACTTGGTCGAGTTGTTCGGTTCGGCGCAAGCCGTGCTCGATCGAGCGATGCCCGAGGGGCCGCACTGTCTCGTTCTGGACGTACACATGCCAGAGGTTAGCGGGCTCGACCTGCAAGCGCGGCTCGTCGAGAAGCGCATCGGCACGCCCATCGTTTTCATCACCGGGCACGGCGACATTCCCATGTCGGTCCACGCGATGAAGGCCGGGGCCTTCGAGTTCCTGACCAAGCCTTTCCGTGATGACCAACTCCTGTATGCCGTCGAGCGTGCCATTGAGCAGAGCGCGGCGAGACAGCAAGATGCCGCCAGTCTCAACCGCCTTCAGGAACGCTATGCGCGTCTGACCACCCGCCAGCGTGAAGTCATGCTGCTGGTGACGAACGGGATGCTGAACAAAGAGGTCGCCGTCGAGATGGGCATCACCGAGGTCATGATCAAAGTCCACCGGCGTCAGGTGATGGCGAAGATGCTGGCTGGCACCTTGCCGGACCTCGTTCGAATGGCGGACCGACTAGGTCTGCGCATCAAGACCTGACGTCTTGGGGGGTGGGGCGAAACGGTTGCTGAAGGATAGGATTTGCCAAAAGGCGGCAGCGGCTGCCAATATTTCAGCGCTGGTCAGCGTTAGCGTAGGGCCCGGCGGGGTGCCGCGCACGTTGGTCTGCAGTCGTCGCTCGCGAAAGACCGGGTAGCCTCGCCTGGCCGTGCCATGCCCTACGAACTCGCCACGACCTTCGAGGAGGGGATGTTCATTCTCCGGCGTGGCGTCGAGGTGGACTCCGAACGCCGAGTCTTCGCGATCACGACTTCGAACACGGAGAGCGCTCGCCTCCGACGCTCCTGGGAGCTGCGTGACACCCTGGACCCCGAGTGCACGCTCCGGCCCATCGGCTACGAGTTCATCGAGGGTCGGCAGCACTTGGTCCTTCCCGATCCGGGCGGCGACCTGCTTGCCCAAGTCTCCCTGCCGCTCGACTTGGCCGCTGCCCTTCGCGCCGGCGCGGCCATCGCCGATGCTCTCGGCCGGTTCCACTCGCGAGGGTTCGTTCATCGTGACATCAAGCCGAGCACGATCGTGTACGAAGCCGAATCGACCCGGGCATGGCTCGCCGGAACGGGACTCGCGCTTCGGATCTCCGGGGCCCGGCGGCGGAACGAACCCGCCGAGAACATGGTCGGCACTCCGGCATACATGGCGCCGGAGCAGACGGGGCGCGTCAATTGGCCGGTCGATACCCGCAGCGATCTCTATTCGCTCGGCGTAGTCCTCTACAAGCTCCTGACGGGGACGCTTCCCTTCGACGCAAGCGAGCCGCTTGCGTTGGTCCACGGACACATCGCCTCTCCCCCCGAGCCTCCCAACGTTCGACGTACGGGGCTGCCCGACGTCGTGTCGAACATCGTTCTTCGTTTGCTTGAGAAGGATCCGGCGCAGCGGTATCAGACCGCTTCGGGCGTGGTCCGCGACCTTCGCCGCTGCCTCGAGAGCTGGGAGAGCTCGGGCGCAGTTCCGCGGTTCGCCCTTGGAGAGGGCGACGCGACGGGCGTCATTCGCACACCCGAGCGCATCTTCGGCCGACAGGCCGAACTCGAACGAATTGACCGGACGCTGACGCGCGCCGCGGATGCCCAGGCCCCGGTGCTGCTGCTCGTCGGAGGTCCCTCGGGAATCGGCAAGTCGGCGCTCGTGGAGGAAGGGCTTCGTCGACACGCGGGCCCGATGGCTTTCGTCCGGGGGAAGCTCGACGCTCTGGGACGGGGCACACCACTGGCGAGCCTCGGGCGTGCCCTCGCTGGACTTCTTCCTGAGCTCGACACGGACGATAGCCTCGTCAAAGCCTTGCGATCGGCGGTGATGCCTCACGGGCGCCTTTTGCTCGGCATGCTGCCAGAGCTGGCCGCCTTCTTTGCGGGCGAACCTGATCCGCCGGAGCTACCGCCGCCGGAGGCACAGCTTCGCTTTCAACGCGTCGTCCAGGCGTTTATCGGAACGTTCGCGCGGCGTGACCGGCCGCTCGTGCTCTTCCTCGACGACCTGCAGTGGGTCGACGTCGCCACGCTCACGATCCTTCGGACGCTGATCTCCCGGGCCGACCTGGGCTCCGTCGTCGTCGTGGCGGCATACCGCGCGGACGAAGTCGACCAGGGTACCCTTACGCAACTCGCAGACGTGGCGCACGCGGTCGAGCGGATCGTGCTCGAGCCTCTTCGACTCGCGGAGGTGACGCCGTTGGTCGCGAGCATGATCTCGACCGCACCGGAGCAGGTGACGGCGCTGGCGGAGCTGGTCTTCCAGAAAACCGCCGGCAACCCCTTCTTCACCATCCAGTTCGTGCTGTCGCTCGGCGAAGAGCACCTGCTCACCTTCGATGAGAGAACCCTGGCTTGGCACTGGGACCTGTCGGCCGTGCGAGCCCGCGGGTTCGGCGACAACGTCGTCCAGATGATGCTGGCGAAGCTCGCGAGGCTTCCCGCCCGCTCCCGCAACGCGTTGGTCCACCTGGCGTTCCTCGGCGACGCCGCCTCGCCGGCCGTCCTCGCCACGGCGCTCGGTGTTGAGGCACGCAGGCTTCACTCCGACATGCACCACGCGGTTCGCGCCGGCCTCGTAGTCCTCACGACTGCCGCCTACGTGTTCTTACACGACCGAATCCGAGAGGCTGCCTATACGGTCGTGGAACAACCGGGCGACCGAGCGAGGACCCACCGAAGGATCGGTGAGCGTCTGTTCGAAGCGAATCTTCCGGGCACTCAGTTCGAGGTATTCCGGCAGCTGGATCGCGGCGCCAGCGTGGCCACGGAAGAGACGCGGATCCGCGATGCGACCATCGCGCTTGCGGCAGCGCGCGAGGCCAAGGCGACCACGGCCTACGCGGCCGCCAGCAACTGCCTGGCGGCAGCTTCAGAGAGGTTGCCACAGGATGCCTGGACGACGCACTACCGGCTCGCATTCGAGGTCGAGTTGCTCCGTGCCGAATGCGGCGTGTTCCTCGGTGAGCTGGCTCTCGCGAGCGAACGTCTAGAGGACCTCGCGGGGCGTGTGCACGACCTTGCCGATCGCGCAGTGGTCACTCGCCTTCGCATGACGGCGCACAACAGCCTCGGGCGCCCCGATCGCGCCATCGAAGCGTGCTGCAACTATCTACGGGAGGTTGGGGTCGACTGGCCGCTGCATCCCACCGACACGGACGTCGCCGCGGAAGTCGACCGGATGTACACGCTCATCGGCGACCGACCCATCGAGAGCCTCGTCGATCTGCCGTTGATCGAGGCTGGTGTCTGGCGTCAGGTGCTCGACCAGGTTCTGATCGATTGTGGCGCGCCGGCGCTCTACTTCGATCGAAACCTGTGGCTCCTGTCCGTCTTCGGAACCGTCAACTTCGCCCTGGAGCGTGGCGTCTCTCCGGCGATGGCATGGATGTCGGCGGTCACGGCGATGGCGTTTGCCACGATTCATCGAGACGCTCCGACCGCGCGACAATTTGCGGCGCTTGCTAGAGGCCTCTCGGATCGGTTTCGGGGGCACGACTACAGCGCCCGTGCGAGCTTCACTCTCGGTCACCACGTGGCGCCGTGGATCGACGATTGTCGCGCACCCGACAACATGTTACGCGAGGCGCTGCCCATCAGGGCCGCCCTCCGAAGTGGGGGCGAAGTCATCTACCACGCGTACAGCCGCATGCACATGGTGGCCCATTGCTTTGCAAACGGTAGGCACTTGCGTGAAGTGGAAGAGCAAGGCGCCGAGGGCCGGGAGCTCGCGGTGAGGGCCAACATCAGTTACGCAGTCATGGACATCGACCACCAGCTCACGCTGGTGCGCATGCTCCGTGGCGCGACGGCCACCTTCGGCTCGCTGAACGATCGAGGATTCCGGGAGGACGAGTTCGAGGCAACTCTGGGGTCGCGGCCCGTCATCATGACGCTCGAGGCCCGCTACTGGATTCGGAAGCTTTTCGCGCGGTACATGGCCGGCGATTTCGTCGAGGCCGTGCGCGCGGCCGACATGGCCCACCCGCTGCTCTGGAGCTCGGGTGGCAAGTTCAACGCGCATTTCCGCGAGAACGCCGACTACCACTTCTTTGGGGCACTCGCACGTGCAGCCGTGTCCGACGGAGTGGACCGACGTGACCGGCTGGAGGAGCACCGAGCAACCTACGCCTGCTGGGCTGCCGTGGCTCCCGTGAACTACGCGAGCCGAGCGAAGGCGATCGACGCCGAGATCGTTCAACTGGAAGGGGGCGATGCCGGCCCACTCTACGAGCAGGCGATCTCGCTGGCCCGCGAGAGCGGCTTCGACCACCACGAGGCATTCATCCTGGAGGCGGCCGCGCGCTTCTGGAGCGAACGTGGCTACGCCGCCTTTGCCGATGCCTACCGGTCGCAGGCTCGCGCGGCGTATCACCGCTGGGGTGCCGACGCCAAAGCTCACGAGCTGGCGACACGCTTCCCGGAGCGCCCGCTCGGCTCGAGCCCATCGCCCGCAACGGCGACAGTGGAGCAGCCGATCGAGCAGCTCGATCTCGCTACCGCCATCGCGGTCTCGGAAGCCGTCTCGAGCGAGCTCGTCTTCGAACGACTGGTGGAGAAGCTGCTCACGATGGCCGTGAGGACGGCGGGCGCCGAGCGCGTGCTTCTGCTCCTGCCGCGCGATGGACAGATGAGGGTGGAGGCTGAAGCGACCACGCACCGCGGGGGTGTGGAGGTCCACCTGCGCCGGGACGGGGACGACCTTCCGGCGCCGGACTTCTCCCACGGCCTCGTGCGTCACGTCACGTTCGCGGGTACGCCCACGGTCCTCGACGACGCGGCAAGCAGTGGGGCATTCATGAATGAGCCCTACGTCCTGGCACGCCGAACGCGATCCCTGGCATGCCTCCCGCTCACCTTGCGTGGCCACCTCGGAGGGGTGCTTCACTTGGAGAACAATCTTGCTGCTCGAGTGTTCACGGTGCGCGGGCTAGCGACTCTCAAACTCATCGCCTCTCAGGCGGCGGGAGCTCTCGAGAACGCACGACTCTACGCGGACCTGGGCAAGGCGCGCGAAGCAGAGGCAACGCACCACCGGACGCGTGAGGCACTGGCGCACCTGGCACGCGTGGCCACCCTCGGCGAGCTTGCGGCATCCATCACGCACGAGGTTGCCCAGCCGCTGTCCGCCATTCGGCTCAACGCGGCAAGCTGCAACCGGTGGCTCAAAGCGGGGAAGCTCGCGGAGGGCGCGGCCGCGGCGGAACGGGTCATGGCAGATGCGGAGCGCGCGGTGGAAGTGGTCCAGCGCCTACGCTCCCTCTTCAAGCGGCAGGGCACGGAGCGCGGGCCGCTCGATCTCAATGACGCCCTGAGCGAGGTACTGGCCATGACCCGACCGGAGATGACCAAGAACGGGATTGAGACGGAGGTGCGTCTGACGACGGAAAGCACTCTCGTGCTCGCAAACCGGGTTCAGATCCAGCAAGTCGCCATGAATCTCCTCCTCAACGCCATCCAGTCCCTGCAGGAAGTGCACGGTCGGCGTCGCCAAATCGTGGTGACCACGGAGGTCTCGCTTTCGGGTAGCGTTCGAACCCTTGTACGGGATTCGGGGCTCGGCATACCGGCGGAGCAAGCCGACTTGTTGTTCGAGCCCTTCTTCACCACGAAGCGCGACGGAACCGGCGTCGGCCTGTCCATCAGCCGATCCATCGTGTCCGGTCACGAGGGGAAGCTGTTTCACATACGGAATGACGGCCCGGGTGCGACGTTCGCGTTCGACCTTCCGGCCCTGGCGAACGAAAAGACCAGCTGAGCGAGCGGAGGCGGTGTTGAACTCTCGACACTCGAGTCAGCCTGCTGACCCGAGGTTCCCAACATGGTGGCCAAGTCGCAGCTCGAAGTCACCGGGCTGCCCGATGCCTCGCTCGCGAAGGACGGGGGCCCGCTTCCGGAAGCCCTCCCACCCGAACGCGGTGAAGAACAGATCCTGCGTCGCCTGCAGGTGCGGCAACGCGCTGATCGCCGTGAAGATGACGAAGTACGATCTACTCGCGGGCCTTTTCGTACCGCCCCGACTGATCGTCGAGCATTTGGACGAAGGCCTCCTCCGCGTCACCTACGACCTACCATCCTCGCTGATTGCGTCGCGCGACAGGTCTCGTTCGATCTCCACCGGCGCGCCGAGGCGACCCCACCCCAGGCGACCTTCTCCGGCAAGATCGTAAGGGCCGCCCACTCGGGGCGGCCCGCCTCTTCATGTGAGCAGCTTCCTCGGCCACAGGGCGGAGGACGATCGACGTCCGTTCCTCTCGGCTCGCAGGCGCGCGATCCAGGCCGCGCAACCGCTGCCGAAGGTGTTTTCGAATGCCTTTGCGAATACGCCGGCCGGGAGCTCACACTCTCGCGCGAGCTGGTGGAGACGAAGGTCGTCGGTGGCGTCGTGCAGCAGACACTCGACGAGGCGGTTCGTCTGCCACCTTGCAAGCTTCAACTCCGGGGCCGAGCGTCGCCGTCTCGCTCCGCCGTAGCGCTTCAATACGTGCGAATTCAGTGTCCACTGAAGGTGATCGAGAACCAGCGGCGTCGGGTTGGCACCGCCATCGAGCCAAGAGAGCATCCCCTGGGTGATCCGCCTCAGCGCGGGATCGGCAGCCAAGACCGCTGGCCGAAGGGCACCGGGCCGCTCCCACCCTAGCTCCTCTGCAAGTTGATCGATTGGCGCCCGTGGCAGATGAAAGTGCAGGAAGTCGAACGGCTCCCCGGCCCAGCACGCGGGCACCGATTCGAGCTCGAAGACGTTGCACTGAAACGGATTCACCGCCCCCGTTGACAAAGGCCTTCCATCCGCCCAGAGGCGGTAGGCCCCACGAGGAATGGCGCGGAGAGCGACCGAGACCAAGAGAGCGGGCACGCAGGACGACTTGCGGATGTTCGTTCCTAGGCCGCCCGACGCCTCGAAGCGCACGACGGCGAATTGGTCGAGACCGCGCCACTCGGAGGGCACGTTTCTCTGCCCGTCCGAGCGGATGTGCGTAAGGGAGGGAGTCATCGGGGAGCCCGCAACTGCAAGGAGCCTGCCGCTTCGGGTCACGTGGGACAAGAGACCGGACCGCGGTGCCTGACGGGCCGCCGCGAGGGCGTTCGTGTCGACAGTTCGACACATTGGTCAACTCGCCGGCACCAAGCCTTACTCACCCGCCGAACGCGCGCGGTTGTCGCTTCGTGCTGTTCATTTGCATTTCACACTCTCTCCGTGGCGCCGACGGCGGGATGTCTGATTCGCCCTGGCTGCCTTGCTCTAAACATCAGACCCTCGGCGATCGGCCGAAGAGCGCGGAAGGGCAGTGCACAGGAGACGCCGCTCTTCGCCAAAGATATCGATCGAAAGGCTCGCGCTAGCGTGAGTTCCCGGGTTATGCGGCCTTTTGAGGCCGCCGCCCCGCTTTTTTCCGTGCAAGCTTCGTTTCGAGTGTAGTACCTAACTCTGGGTGGTCAACGAGATTTAGGGCCGTCAACAGTTCCTGTTGGCGCGGCGTACGTTGCGAGGGGATCCATGTGCCCGCAGCCAGGGCTCGCAGCGCGGGCGGGGCGCTGGGCTGAAAGTGCAGCTTGGCGCGT
>JBEKFX010000122.1:0-16860 GCA_050013115.1 Polyangiaceae bacterium | reverse complement strand
TCGACCACCTTGACCAGCACGAACAAGTAGCCCGTCGCGAACATCGCGCCTGCGAATGCGCCCGCGGCCGGTGGCATCGGCGGCTGCGGAATGAAGTGGAGAAAGAAGTTCAGGCCGAATACGAAGAAGATGAGCCCGAGGAGAGTGCGGGCGGCGATGATCAGTTTGGATGTCATGGTCGTTCTCTTTCCGTGGAACCTTGGATGTCGCTTACCAAAAAGAAGTTGCGCACGATTCGGAGGCTTTCTTTTTTTCGCGCAGCCCCCATACTTCTGCCGTGGTGAACGTGAGGAACGGGTGCGCTCGCTTCGAAGCCGCCATGGGCGTGCTCGCGAGGCCCTGGACAGGGCTCATCTTCGCCGCACTCGAAGCGGGACCGCTCCGCTTTGGAGCCCTGCGGGACGCGGTTGGCGACATCGGCGATCGCATGCTCTCGCTGCGGCTGCGCGAGCTCGAGCAGCGTGGACTCGTCACGCGTCACGTGATCGAAGGGCCCCCCGTTCGGGTCTTGTATCAGCTCACGGCAGCCGGGCACGGGTTTCGTGAAGTGGCCGACGCCATGCGAAAGTGGGGCAGCGTCATCTTGCGCGCTGGCAAAGAGAAAGGAACGGAAGCGGTGGGGACGGACGGGGAGCGGTCACGACGTCAAGCATAGCGGTGCTCGGGCGGCGCATCGTTCATTCGGTCCTCCTTCGAAACAGCCATGCCGCCGCAGTCAATGTCGCGACCGCAATGAGAAAGAGCGGCACCGTGTTTTTCGCCACCTCCGACGCGGGCATGGCCTTGAGGAACACGCCGCGCGTGATGACCAAGAAATACCGCAGCGGATTGGCGAAGGTCACGGGCTGCAACCAAGCGGGCATGTTTTCGATTGGGGTTGCGAATCCCGAGAGCAGGGTCGCAGGAACGAGAAACACGAACGCCCCGAGAATCGCTTGCTGCTGCGTCGAGCACAGAGACGAAATGAAGAGGCCGACGCCAACGATGGCGCCGAGATAAAATAGCGCGCTCGCGTAAAGCAGGAGAAGTGAACCCCTGAGGGGGATACCGAAGACCGCCACCGTGGCGATGATGTACAATGTGATCAGCACAAGCCCGATAAGCATCGGGGGCACCGTCTTTCCAATCAGGATTTCATGGGTCCGAAGGGGTGCGACCATGAGTTGGTCGAATGTGCCGATCTCGCGCTCGCGCGCGACCGACAGCGCAGTGAGGATGAGACCGATGAGACCACCGATGACCGCAACGAGACCCGGCACGGTGAACCACCGGAACTCGAGGTTCGGGTTGAACCAATTCCGGACGACCACGCGCGGGGCGCCGCCACGGCGATGAAAGCGCTGGTCCTCGTCAGCCGCGAATGTTGCCACGACCTCACCGAGGTACCCATCGACAATTTGCGCTGCATTGGACCGGCGACCGTCGAGAACAATCTCGATGCTTGCCGGGCGACCAGCGACCAGGTCGCGCGAGAATGTGGGGCCGATGTCGATCGCAGCAAGAGCCTTCTGCTGATCGATGGCTGAGCGCAAGGCCGACGGCGCATGGACCGGGAGAACGCTGCGGAATGTCGGCGAGCCTTCCATGCGGCGAATGAGCTCGACCCCCGACGCGCCCTCGTCGCGGTTCAGGACGACGACGTCCACGTTCTTCACCTCGAGCGTGGCGGCGAATGAAAACACGATGAGCTGAACGAGAGGCGGCCCGATGAGGATGACGCGGCTCCTCGGGTCTCTCAGCACGACGAGAAGCTCCTTCACGATCAACGCCAGGAGTCGCGTCCACATCTTCAGGCGACCCTCTTTTTCGTGCTTGCGACTGCGAGTGCGAGCAACGCCGCTCCGAAGAGCGTCAGAATGATGGTCCCACGCCAAAAAAGACGCCACAGATCCCCGGCCAAGAAGACCGTCTGGAGGCTCGGGATGAGCCATCGCGCGGGCACGATCAGGGTCAACCATTGAAGAGCCGTCGGCATCGACGCAATCTCGAAAAGAAACCCAGAGAGTAAGAAGGTCGGGAGGAAAGCGGAGAGAAGGGCCAGCTGTGACGCGAGGAACTGGTTTTTCGTCGCAGCCGAGATGAGCAGCCCTTGCCCGAGCGCGGGCAAAAGGAACGCCGAGCAGAGGGTATAGAGCGCAAGCACTGACCCGCGAAACGGAATTGCGAAGACGAACACCGCGACGAACGCGCAGAGGCTCATCGACGCGAGCCCCAGTACGAAATAAGGGATCACCTTGCCGACCAACAGTTCGACCGCGGTGACCGGCGTCGCCATCATCGCCTCCATGGTGCCGCGCTCCCACTCCCGCGCGACGACGAGCGACGTGAGGAGAGTTCCGACGAGCGCCATCACGATCGCAATGGATCCGGGAACGAGAAAAAATCGACTCGAGAGCTCCGGATTGAACCAGAATCGATCGTCGGCCCCCGTCGAGGCTGGCGAACCGCCGGCCTCGATGGCGCGCGACAGCGCCCACCGACCGACGACCCCCCGGGCATAGCCTTGGACGAGTGCCGCCGTGTTGGGCTCGGACCCGTCGACGATGACCTGCACCTCAGGGGTGGCCGAGCGCTTCAAAAGGTCGGCCTCGAAAGTCGACGGAATGACGACAATTCCTCGCACCTGGCCGAGGGCGAGAGGCGCCGTCAGCTCCCGCCGGTCTCGGGCCATACGCACGTCGAAGTACGGCGAAGCGTCGAACGCCGCCGCGAGCTCGCGCGAGGACGGCGTTGACTGCTCGATGACGACTCCGATGCGCGTGCGCGTCGCATCGAGCGATACGCCGTAGCCGAAAATGAACAGAAGAATCACCGGCAGCACAAAGGCGATGATGATGCTGCTCGAATCGCGCACGATTTGTCGCGCCTCCTTGGCGACGAGGGCTCGTACGCGACGCGCGCGTGAACGCGCGGAATAAGGGCGTTCGGCAGCCAAACCGTGTGAGCGCGGAGCGATGGTCATGCGGTCGCTCTGGTGCGAGCGCGCGGAGAGGGCACCGCGTCGCGCGGAGAGGGCACCGCGTCGTGCGGAGAGGGCACCGCGTCGCGCGGAAGGGGCCTCATACCGTCGCTCTCGTCCGGTCCGAGGCCTCAACGAGAGCGATGAAGGCATCCTCCATCGTGGGTTCGGGGTGTTCGCGAGTGGCCGCCAGGGACTTCAAGTCGTCCGGAGATCCAAGCGCGATCGAACGACCTCGATAGATGAGCGAAATGCGGTCACAGTACTCAGCCTCGTCCATGAAATGCGTCGTGACGACGACAGCGACACCTTTCTCGACGAGTCCGTTGATGTGCGACCAGAACTCGCGTCGAGTGATGGGGTCGACTCCGGAAGTGGGCTCGTCGAGAAAGAGTGCCTCGGGCCCGTGCATCACGGCACACGCGAGTGCGAGACGTTGCTTGAACCCGAGCGGGAGCTCCTTGGAGGCCACTCGGAGATGGTCGCCCAGACCGAAAACATCGATCATCTGGGCGATCTGTTCTCGCCGCCGCGCCCCGGCAAGTCCATAGACGCCGGCGAAAAAATTGAGATTCTGCCGAGCGCTCAGATCGCCATAGAGCGAGAACTTCTGGGCCATGTACCCGAGACGTGCGCGTGCGCCGGCCGTATCCCGAAGAAGATCGATTCCGGCGACCCGTCCCTCGCCGGCGGTCGGCCTGAGAAGACCGCAGAGCATTCGAAACGTCGTGGATTTCCCTGCACCGTTGGGCCCCAAGAGTCCGAAGATCTCCCCCCGCGCGACCTCGAAGGAGATGTTGGACGCGGCCGTGAAGTCCCCGAATTTTTTCGTGAGTCCTCGGGCTTCGACGACGGATCGCCCGGTCTCGGCAATCACTTGCGCCCCCTCGGCAAGCTTCGATTGGCCACTGGGACCACCGCCGAGGATGTCGATGAAGGAGTCTTCGAAACGAGGCGCGACGGACACGAGGGTCGCATGCGCGCCGGCATTCGACGGCATCGACGGTTGCAAAGCGCCAGTGCGAGCGACGAGTCGGATGGCGCGACCCTGGATCACTGCGTCGAGCACATCCGGGAGCGCCAGTGTCGCCGCGAGGACGGGTCGGCGCCGGCCCTCCACGTCCACCATACGAAAGACTCGTCCTTGCGTGCGATGCGTCAGATCCTTCGGCGGTCCGGCGAAGAGCAGCTTACCGCCGTTGAGAAGGAGTACGTGGTCGCAGGCTTCTGCCTCGTCGAGATAAGAGGTCGACCAAACGACTCCAACGCCCTCATCTTTGAGCCCGGCGACCATGCGCCAAAGCTCGCGGCGCGAGATGGGGTCGACGCCTACGCTCGGCTCGTCGAGCAGCAAGAGCCGTGGTTTGCGGACCAGAGCGCAGGCGAGCCCCAGCTTTTGTTTCATGCCGCCGGAGAGTTTGCCTGCGGGACGCGTCGTGAAGGCCTCGAGCTCGGTGAAGGACAGGAGTTCATGGAAGACATCCGCTCGTTCCGCCACGGGGAGAGCACGAAGGTCCGAGTAGAGTCGCAAGTTTTCTTCAACCGTGAGGTCCTCGTACAGCCCGAACCGTTGCGGCATGTAGCCGATTGCGACATGGATCGAAGAAGGTTCCTTTGCCGGATCGAAGCCAAGCACCTCGAGCGACCCATCATCGGCGACAAGGAGACCCGCCATGAGCCGGATGAGCGTCGTCTTGCCTGCACCATCGGGTCCGACGATGCCGGTGATCGCCCCGGCCGATACGAGGCCGGAAACCCCATCAAGCGCTGGAGATTGACCCCCAAACGACTTCGTCAGTCGGTTCAGCTGCACCAGCGCGTCCGTCACGTTGCCCCGGCGGTTCGAATCTGGACGGTCACCGGCATGCCTTGTCGCAATTCTCCGTGAGCGTCGTCGACGATGATTCGCAGGCGATAGACGAGTTCAGTGCGCAGCTCGGGCGTCTCGACGGTCTTGGGCGTGAACTCGGCTGTCGGCGACACGAATCCAACGTGTCCGTGGAACGGGTGGTCGGGCGCCGAGTCGGAGAAGATATCGACGCCCATGCCATCGCGAACTTTCCCGAGTTGAGGCTCGGCGACGTATGCCCGCACCCAGACCGAGTGTGTCAGCGAGAGCACATAAACGTCGTCATTCGGCGAAACGATTGCGCCCGGCTCGCGCACGCGGGAAATCACGATTCCGTCGCTCGGCGCCTCGAGACGCGTGTCGTCAAGAGCGGTCTGGGCAGCGGCAAGCCGTGCCTGCGCGGCCACGAGAGACGCCTCGCCGCCGGCGATGTCCTCTCTGCGCGAACCTTGGAGGAGCAGACGATATGTGTCCTTCGCGGAGGCCAGGCGTGCGTCCGCCATTTGACTTGCGGCGACGGCGTCGTCCAGCGCCGCTCGCGCCAACGCACCCGAAGCGACGAGACTTTGCGAACGCCCGAGGGTGAGGGCGGCATTTTGCTGGCCTGCCATGGCCTCTTCGACCGCGGCTCGCGCCCTCGCAATTTCGGGGGGACGATTGCCGGCGACAAGCTTGTTCACGTTCGCATCCTGCACGCCGACGTCGGCCTGCGCCAGGCGAAGCTCGTCTTCCATCGGGCGCGAGTCGAGGACGGCCATGAGCGTTCCGGCGGTGACCGATTGACCCTCTTCGAAGACCATCGTCTTGAGTCGGCCTGCGACTCGAAATCCGAGCTCCACCTGCCGAATGTCGATGTCCCCGTACAGCGTGAGGACGTTCGATGGCGGCGTCCGGCGCCCGATCCGACCCGTGAGCACGAGCCAAGCCCCGGCGGCGGCGATCACCGCGATCGGCAAAGTCAGGGCCACGGCTTTCCGCGAGGGCTTCATCGCCTTCCTCCTTGGACCGCGTGCCGGTCGAGCGTCTGTCGTTCGGGCTCTGCCGGCGGCGACGACAGCTGAGCGACGATGCTCTTTCGGAGATGCGCTTGGACGGTCGCGATCTCGTTTTCTCCGATGACCGGCCAACCCAGCTGCCGCAGAGCCCCTTCGCGACCCACGCGAAAGACGAGCATTTCGCCCAAGATCGTGAGGACCAGCAGACGCGCATCCTGCTCGCTGCCTCCCCCGCGAGCGCTCATGACGAGTCGTGTGAGCAGGCCGAGCATACGTTCCATGAAGCCTTCGTAGATGACTGCGAATGCCTCGGTTGGCTCACATTGTTCTCGAACGATGAGCTGAGCCCAAAGCTTCGATTCGTCTCTCACGATGACTGCGAAAGCCTCGTCGACCACCCGAAGAAGCAGGGTCAGACGTTGTCCCCGAACCTTTTCCATTTTCGTCCCATGGACCGGTTCGGCGAGGGTGTCGTCGATGGCGTCGGCGATTGGACCGAGTCGGACTCTCAACTGAGTCGTGATGTGTTCGAAGACCGCGAGGTAGAGCCCCTCTTTGCCGCCGAAGTGATAGCCGATCAGCGCTTGCTGCACGCCCGCCGCAGCGGCAATCGCCCGTGTGCTGGCGGCCCGGAAACCGTCCCGCCCGAACACGACGACCGCAGCGGCGATGAGCGCGTCGCGCGTCGCGTCGCCCCGGGAACGTGGGTCGGTCATGGGGGTGACAGGGCCAACGTCTAATTTATTCAAACGACTAAGTCAAACGAACAATACAGGCTCCTGCCACACCCCGACCCGATCGGCATGCGCCGCATGGCCTACGCAAGAAAAGCGATGTCGCCTCAATAGGGCCGGTGAGCTCTTCGAATGGCCCCCGGATACTGGGTGAGCCCTTCCGAAGCTTCGTTGCCGGCGCCGCAAGCGAGACCGAGAGCATGAGCGAGAAAATGAGACATCTGGGCCGACAGCACGCAACCCGAATTCGACGACATCTGCGTTTCGCGTCCTCGCTTTCCGCAGTCGCGGTGGGTGTGCTGCTCGCCGCTTGCGCTGACTCGTCGCACTCCGTAGCCACGGGACGTCCCGGAAGTCCGACCGGTGCAAGCAGCGGGCTGGCCGCAAGCCCGGCGTCGAACGGGTCCGGCACCTCGGGCGAGGCGACCGCCGAGGGCGACGGCGACGCAGCGGGCGCCGGTAGCGTGCCAACCGGCCCCAACGCGACCAGCAGCGCGTCGGCCAGCACCGGCCCGCTGGGCTCCAGTACGTCGCCGAGCGCGAGCACCGGGCCGACGAACGGCACGAGCGGCAGCTCGGGGCAACACAGTGCACCGAGCGCAGGCGACGGCGGCATCGAGGCGAACGCCACCTCGCCGTCCGCCGGAACGACGCCCGGTTCCGGATTTTCGGGCGCGGTCACGGCCGGAAGCACGACCGGCACGGACGCGGGGGGCCTCACCTATGTCTTTTCGACGTTTTGGGAGGCCTCCGGGTCGAGCCTTCTCATCTACAAGGCGCCCGATGATCTCAATTTCACCGAGGTATCCAACTCTGGCTATGCAGGGCCCACCGACAACCTACGCGACCCCAGCATTATGAAATATTCGGACGGAAAGTACTACGTGGCATTCACCACGCCCGAGGGCAAAGGCTGCTGCGGGGCCGACCTCAGCTTCAGCATCGCCGTCAGTCCCGATTTGATGACGTGGACCACGTTCACGACGGTCCCGTCTGGAGTGCCGGGTACGCAGACGACCTGGGCCCCAGAATGGTTCAAGGACACCGATGGGAGCATCAACATTCTCGTCAGTATCGATCCCGGCGGCGGCCACAGGACGTACGTCTTCAAGGCGACGGATTCGACGCTCATGACGTGGCAAGGTCCGACCGAGGCGGGCATCGGACCGGACTTCATCGACACGTTCGTCGTGCTGCTGGGGGGTACGTATCACGCATTCACCAAGAATTCGGCGACGAGCTACATCGAGCACGCGACCGCCACGAGCCTGACAGGGCCGTGGACGTTCGTAGGAACGGGCGATTGGGCTGGCTGGGGCGTCCATCGCGAAGGACCCGCGGTCATTCAACTGCCCGGCGGCGTCTGGCGAGCCTTCATCGACGGGTACGGCTCCGGAGGCCACGAGATGTATACGGACAGCACCGATGACTTTGCGACGTGGACGACGCCGGCGCCAATTCCAGTCATCGGGAACACGACGAGCCACGGAACCGTGATTGGCGTACCGCAGCTTTGAGGCGACCGGCGACGCTCAATCGCCGCGCCGAAGAGATCGGGCGGAGTCCCCAAGCACCTCGCGCCACTTTTTGGTCGGCAGCTGGCTGGCGATCGCGGTCGAGGACTTGCCAGCATCGCGGAGGACCACTGCGCGCGCACGCAGGAACTCCGGATTGGGGCCCGCCGACAGGCCGCTTACATGCACCCGAGCTGGGACGTTCCGATGGCGTAGTCGTCGATCCAGACATCGCTGGCCGGGCCAGAGTTATAGCGCTCGTAGCCGACGCGCTGCTCCACCAAGCTCGGAATCGCCACGTTCCCCGTCGAAGGGAAGGTGAGCGCGGTCCCGGGAACCTCGGTCCCGTTCATGTATAGGGAAATACTTCCCATGGTGCCGGTCAGCCCAACACTCCACTCAAAGCAAGTCCACACCCCCTGAGGAAGGGCCACCGTGGAGATGCCATTGGCCTCGCCCGCGCCGACCGGGTCCACATTGGTCCGCATGTCCGGCCCGTTGTATGTGTTGAGCTCGCGGACGCCGTTGTTCGACGTCATCACGCCGGTCGATGTTTCGATGTAGATCTCGTGGGCTCCCGGCGTCGTCATGACGTAAAGCCAGACTCGCCCCCATAGCGAAGTCGTGATCGGAAACCCCTTTGTTTCGTGGATGAAGGTGGCCGCGGCCCCCGTCACGAAGCTCATGTGCACCGAGTTCGTGCCGGAGTGCGCCTTGTCCGTCACCACCGTGACCGTGTTGGCCGCCACCGAATTGTCGACCGTCCAGTTCGAGTCCAGCGTGGTGCTGCCTTCGAACCCGTCGCAGAAGATGGCCGTAGCAGGACAATTCGCGGAGCCGCCTTCGCCGGAACCGCTTCCCGAGTCGGCCGAGGTGGTGTTTCCCCCGGCGTCACTGGACCCACCGCCTGCGCTCGTCGTCGCGACCGAGCTCACGGAGCTCGACGTGCTCACGCTGCTGGTGCTTCCGGTGGCTGGTGTGCTCGTGCTTGGGCTCGTGCTGGTGCTCGTGCTCGTTGAGCTCGTCGTTGCAGTGCTTCCCAGGGACTCGCTCGAGCTGCTGGAGGAACTTTGCAGGCCCGTCGAGTTTGGCGGGGGCTGCGTCGTGTTGTTGCTGCCGCACGCGGCGACGGCACAGCACGCAAAACCAAGCGCCAGCCTGAGGTCGGGGATCGTCGTGGTCCGCATGGTCGTCGGTTCTCCAAGGGTGATGGTCAAGTGCTCTTTCAACACACCTGCCCCGCGTCCCGCTCAAGCCAAGCGCGGTCCGGGAGAGTCTGCCGCCTCGTCCGAGGGAAATCCACCCCGCCGGCGCCGCACCGCATGGCCGGGGCAGGCGCCACGGCTCTCGGTCAATACCGCAAAGGCCCTGCAGCGAGGCCTTGGGATAGCACGGCTGCAAAGTCACAGTACCCTGGCAAGGCATGCGGCAGGCATCGCGATGCCGATGTCCCGTGTCGAGCATGGCCCGCGCGCCGCAACAGGCCACATCGCAAGGCGCCAGCGCGCCGGCAACGCGAATGCCCACGCGGTTTCGAAGGCGCGCGGCCGCGACGGCGTCACGGCGAATGCGTCGGCGCGCTACGGGCGCCCTCGATCGGCGGCGTGCTAAGCAACCGCCGTGGCCGAGGCCCCGATCGAGCCAGCTTCCACCGTTGCGCATCGGATCGCCGACGAGGGCAAGCTTGCTCTCACGAGCGTCCGTGCAGTCCTTCGGCTTCTCGCCGAGGGAGCCACCGTTCCGTTCATCGCACGCTATCGCAAAGAGCAAACGGGCGGACTCGACGAGGTCCAGATCCGGACGATTGAAGAAAGGAATGCCTCGCTCAAAGAGATTGATGCGCGGCGACGGACGATTCTCGCGGAGATTGCGTCACAAGGGAAATTGACGCCCGACCTTCGCCTTCAGATCGAGTCGACCTGGGCCCGGGGGACGCTCGAGGATTTGTACCTCCCCTTCAAGCCAAAGCGCCGGACTCGCGCGGCCACGGCGCGCGAGCGGGGGCTCGAGCCGCTCGCCAAGCTCATCTTGTCGCAGCCAACGAGCGGATCCCCTGCGGGCGAAGCCGCCCACTTCGTCGACGTCGTCCGTGGTGTGCCCGACGCAAAGGCGGCCCTCGCAGGAGCACGCGACATCCTCGCCGAAGTCATCGCCGAACGGCCCGACGTAAGAGCCTATGTCCGCGGCGTCTTCGATAGCCAGGGCGTCCTCGTGTGTGACGTCAAAGCGGACAAGGCCCGAGAGCGAACGAAGTTCGAATCCTACTACGGCTCTCGCCAGCCCATTCGAGGAATGCCAACGCACCGCTTTCTCGCCATTCGGCGGGGCGAGGCCGAGGGAGTCCTTCACACGTCCATCCTGATTGACGACGAAGCGACGGCGCGGCGGATCGGGGGACTGGTGCACGTCAAGGCGGGAACACCGTTCGCGGGCGATCTCACCGCCGCGATCCGCGATTCGCTGACTCGTCTGCTCGGTCCGAGTCTCGAGACGGAGATCCACGCCGCGATGAAGACCGGCGCCGACCGGGAGGCCGTAGCGGTCTTCGCCGAAAACCTGCGACGACTTCTCCTTGCGCCGCCGCTCGGGCGCCACGTCGTGCTCGGCATTGACCCGGGCCAGCGCACCGGCTGCAAGTGCGTCGTCGTCGACGATACCGGCAAGCTCCTCGAGCATACGGTCGTTCACTTGGTTTCGGGCGACCGGGCGATCGTCGCCGCGAAGGCTTCCCTGCTCGGACTCCTCCAACGCCACCGACCCTTCGCGATCGCAGTGGGCAACGGCACACACGGGCGAGAAACAGCCGACTTCTGCCGCGAGGTGACCAAGGCGGCCGGCGCGCAGACTCTCGTCGTTCTCGTGAACGAATCGGGCGCGAGCGTGTATTCGGCGAGCGACGTCGCGCGCGAAGAATTCCCGGATTTCGACCTCACCGTTCGCGGTGCAGTTTCGATCGCACGACGGCTGCAAGACCCGCTCTCAGAGCTCGTCAAGATCGACCCGAAATCCATCGGAGTCGGCCAATACCAACACGACGTCGAGCCGCGGCTCCTTGCCCAAAAGCTCGAAGAGGTAGTCGAAAGCTGCGTCAACGCTGTCGGGGTTGAACTCAACACGGCAAGCGCCGAGATCATGTCGTACGTCGCGGGCCTGGGTGCCGCGCTCGCAAAAAAGATTGTCCTGCACCGCGACGCGAACGGGCCTTTTCGCACGCGCCAAGGCTTACTCGACGTCGGGGGGCTCGGCCCAAAGGCGTTCGAACAATGCGCCGGCTTCGTACGCATCCGGGGCGGTTCGAATCCGCTCGACGCAAGCGCCGTTCACCCGGAGCGATACGCCCTCGTGTCCCGTATCGCGGCCGACGCAAATTTGAAAGTCACGGATCTGATCGGTCGTGCCGACGCCGTCGCCCGCCTGCCTTGGTCCAAGTATGCATCGGCCGACGTCGGCCTGGCCACGCTCGAAGACATCCAGAAAGAGATCGTGAAGCCGGGCCGAGATCCGCGTGCTGCGTTCGAGGCAACGGCGTTCCGGGACGACGTGCGAAAGATCGAGGATCTCGCGCCGGGAATGGAGCTCGAAGGCGTCGTGACGAACGTCACCGCGTTCGGCGCGTTCGTGGACGTCGGCGTTCACCAGGACGGTCTCGTGCACGTGTCGCAGCTGGCCGACCGCTTCGTGAAGGATCCGCACGAGGTCGCACGGGTCGGCGAGCGGATCCGCGTTCGCGTGCTGGAGGTCGACGGCGTTCGCAAGCGCATCTCGCTGTCAGCCCGTTCGACCAAACCGGCGTGATCGGTCGTCGACGCCACGATGCTCGGCAGCCTCGGCTCGGGCGACGGTCAGCCGTCCGGCCCATCCTCGACCCCCGCCCCGTCGGTGTCCTTTCCGGCTTCAACGGCATCCACGGCTCCATCGCCGCCAATGCCCGCCTCGGGCACGAGGAACTGGACGACCACACGTAAAAAGTAGCTCGCGCACGAGTCGTTGTGGACGGTTATCGAACCCGTGCCGGCATCGGAGTACTCCGCGAGCTGGCCTGCGTTGTTGATGTTGTTGACCTGCGGAGCCATCTGAGCCGAGTCGTAGCTCCAGTAGTTGAGAAGGGTGGCGTTCGCCGGGATTCCGGCGTCGAGCGGCAGCAGGAACGTCAGGTACTCGTTGGGGCCGAACCGCGTCCAGCCCTGTCCGGGTGGCGGAAGAGCCGGGTTCGATTCCCAAAAGACGCTCGTCCCGTCGGTCGCGAAGACTTCGCCAGTCCCCACGACCGCACCGTCCGGCGCCAGCCCGACGTTCACGTTCGACTGGTCGCACTGGTGCGTGGAACAACCTCCGGTCCCCGCGGTCGTCCCAGCGAGGATGCCAGCCGTCGCGCACGCGGCGGTACCGATTGTCAGGGCCGTTCGCGCTAAGCGGGCTCGCCTCATGCCTGCCTCCCGTATCACCAGGCCGCGCGCTCGTAACGCGCAATCGACGCGGCGCACCGCTTGGTACGAACCAACGAGCCGTGTCCGTCGAGGCGGCGCACGAGACGCAGGCCCCGACGAGGTCTTTAGCGTGGCCATAGTGACGGCGCCGCTTCTGCTCCGTGACTCCAGCCAGTAGAGCCGCGTAAACAGCGGGAACAGCAGATGCCCAGGATGCTCGCCATCGGACCAACCCAGACCAGGCGCCACTGCCAGGAGCTTCGCGGTCGGCTCGGACTCACCTTGAAGCACGTGGACGAAGGCGCCGGCGGCCCACTCGGACGCGCGAACGCACAGGCGGTACCTGATGAAGGCGGCGGTGATGTCGCCTTCAGGGCGTGGCTATGGCCGTGACGTCCGTCGCCGCCGCCGGCACGATGCACGCGCTCGCGTCGCATCGGTACTCGGGGTAGGCGAAGAGCGACTCATGGCCCGCCGAATCGACCGCGGCAACGGAAACGAAGTACGGGCTGGACGCATCGACCTCGAGTGCTGCGGGCGTGACGCTCGCACCGGCGGCAGCGCCCTCGACCAGCACGCGCGCATGGTAGAAGTTCTCGGTCACCGGTCGCGCCGCCACGACGTAGTGGTCCACGTTCCCCGTCGCAGGCGCCGTCCACGACAGCTTAACCAGCGCGGCGTTGCCGGTGGCGCCGATGCCGACGGGCGCATCGGGCGCGCGCGCGAGGCTCGCGGCGACGGCGGAGACGACCTGAGCGACGCTCGCCGTGTACGCCGGCGTCACGTACTCGAAAAGGTCCTGCGCCGTATGCTCGTGCGCGAGGTTCTCGTTGGGCTCGATGAAGCGCACGCCCGGCAGCGCCGCGGATATGAACGATTCGTGGTCGCCGTGGCGCCCGGGACGGTCCTCCTGCAGCTCCGGGATGATGGTCATCGCCGGGACGTACGCGCCGCCCCACGTGGCCACGTAGCGCATCAGTCCGCGCGAGGGGGACGTGTCGTCGGTCGTGCCGGGAGTCGTCTCCTCGCGCGGCGTGCCTGGCGAGTAGAGGCGGAACTGCTGAAGCGAGCTCGCGTCCTCGACCGAATTGTCGCCGCCGACGATATCGCAGTTCAGCATCGCGACGACGTGCCCATCAGGCACGAGCGAGGTCATGCCGCTCACGAGGGCCGCGGAGCCGACGAGCCCTTGCTCCTCCCCCGCAAACGCCACGAAGACGAGCGTCGCGTCGAACGAGTGCCCTGCGAAGTCACGCGCGACCTCGAGCACGAGCGCCGTCTGCGAGCCCGAGTCGTTCGCGCCCGGGGCCGGCGATACTCCGTCGGTCACGTCGACGGTCCGCGAGTCGTAGTGGCCGCCGACGACGACGATGCGCTGCGGGTGCCCCGCCCCCGGCAGCACGGCCACGACGTCCTCACGCATGAAGGTGGACGTGCAGCCGGTCTGCAAGAAGGAAAGGAGCTGGGTCTGGACGCCACCGATGGCATCGAGTTGCGCCTTGACCCAGTCGCGGGCGCCGCCAATGCCCTGGGCGCCGCCGGTGTCGTCGGAGCACGAGCTCCGCGTGCCGAAGCCGACGAGCGCCTCGATGCTCTGGGTGATGCGATCGACCGACACGGCGGCAGCGATGGCCGCGACGTCGGGATCCGTCGTGATGGTGACGACGGCCGCGTCCTCACCGAGGCCGCCGCCGCCGGACGACGCCACCCGGTCGTTCGTCGTGGCCCCGCGAGAACACGCGACCGCGGCGAGGCCGAGTACGCCGAAGGCCACCTGCGCGACGCGCATTCGATCACGTTATATTCCTCCGTTGGCCGCGGCCAGGGGGAATCGAACCAGTGTCATCCCTTCGGATCGACGACGCGGTCGACCCTTCGGCGAATCAGGAGGCGCGCCATCACGAGGCGCGGGCTCTGAGTCATCCCCTCAAATTACGCCGAAGATATCGCGGAGAAAGTCATGCTCCCGAAGGATATCGGCGTAGGCCTGCATGATGATGGAGAGGCGCTCTTCGCGCATGTTCGGAATGGCCATGTACCAGTAGCAACCCGTATACGCCGCGTGCCAGTCCACCTCCAGCACTTCGCCGAGGGATCTCTCGATGCTCAGCGATATCTCGAATGCGTGCTCCGCCTCGCGCCTCACGGGCCGATGCAAAGGATGCTCGAACTCGCTCCCAGCTACTGGCGCGAAACGGCCGCCCGCGCGATTGACCCCCGAGCAACAAGCCACCGTGCGCCCGTCGTGGTCGGCCGCGTTCGACGTCTTCGCGCCGGCCTCGGAGCCGGCGGCGACTTCAACGGCCGCGTGAACAACTCCACCGCAGACGTCGCAGCCGGAGCGCGGCGGGTCCCCCGCTTACCGTTAGTCGCCCCGCCAGCGAAGGTCACGACGGCATCGGCCGGACGCCTGCCCATTTAAACGTAGGTGTATCTACGCATCTACCCAGCATGTCAGAACAATTGTTCAACAATTGGCGCGGGGCGCCGAACGCCTGGACCGGGCTCAAGGGCATCCTGACGACCCCCCTCCGACTTGGACCCGGGCACCGGCGACTTCGGCGAAAACGGGACCCCCGCAAGCCGGGCGCTATATTCGGGTGCACGCATGGTCTTGTCGCTCGAACAGCCGGGAAAGGGCACGGTCGTTCCGCTCAGCCGTCAGGAGTTCGACGAGCTCACGCGTCGCGGCGTCCTGGATGACGCGCGGGTCGAGCTCCTCTACGGTCGCGTCGTCAGCATGAGCCCGCAGGGAGGTTCCCACAGCTACGGCGTTACGGAGCTCGCGCGAGCGCTCATCCCTGCCGTCGGCAAAAGGGGTCGCGTCCGCATTCAGATGCCCCTGGCGGTCTCGAACTTCTCGGAGCCCGAGCCAGACGTCGCGATCGTGCCGCCCGGCGACTACCTGGACGGCCATCCGACCACGGCCTGGCTCGTCATCGAGGTGGCCGACTCTTCGCTCGATCGCGATCGCGTTAAGGCCAAGGTCTACGCAGCGGCAGGCGTGGTCGAGTATTGGATCGTGAACCTGGTTGAGGGGGTCTTCGAGGTCTATGCCGAACCGTCGGGTGAGGCGTACTCCCGGGTCACGCGACATGGACGCGGCGCGACTCTTCTCGTGCCGAAATTTGCGGACCTCGAAATTCCCGTAAGCGAAGTGTTGCCACCGGAACGGTGACCGAGCCGATCAACTGGCCTTCGCGCGGTCGTTCGTCGGACGAGCGGGGCCGCTCGTGCGCTCGCTGTGTGGGGCGCCCGCGAACCGCCGTTCTTCTGGAGCGCTGCCTCGGCCTATACGTTTCCGCGGTCGGCGAGCCTTGAGTCGCTCGGGCTGTTGGCCTTGCGGTGCAACGGACCCCGGGCTGGGGAGGCGACGCGTGACTCTCGTCCGCTCGTCCCACTGTCGTCCAGACGACGGTGACTCTCGTTCCGCGACTCCTCGTCCCGACCGTCGTCCGCCTTAAGGAAAACGAGGGAAAGGGAAACGAGGGAAAGGGAAACGAGGGACGAGGATCGGAGCTCATCGGTCGCTCGACCCGAGGTTCGATGCTTAAGTTCGGACGAGCGCCTGGACCTGACGGCACTCGCGGTCGCGTTGCCGCCCCACCGGGAAGCTAAAAGGCCGCAACGCCTTAGAACCTTTCGAACCAGCTTCGCGCCGCTCGCGTTTATGATGCCGTCGCCGCGAAGCAACGCTCGTTCATTTCGGCGCAGCCTTGCGCCGCCGACGGTGGCCTCGATAGCATGTCGTATGGTCGGGCACCCGCCCACGAAGTCCTTTCTTTACCTGTCTGAGAAGATCGACGCGTTGTTTGCGCAGTTGCCCTTGCAGAATCGGATGGATCGCGATGGCGCCCTGCCGGACAAGGCAAGCGCGCTATGTGAGCACCTTGCGAAGCAGCCAGGCCTGGTCGGAACGGTCGCGACGGCTCCCGGCGCCTTTCTCCATATATCGAAGGAGCCTGCCGCGGACGGGTCTTATGGTTGTATTTCCGCGTTGTTGCTAGCGCTTACAGGGCGTACGCCGGTCCGCGGGGCACCTATACAAGGCCGTGGTATCCCAACGCAGAAGTTCGAATTCGTCGCGCGGAAGCTCGAACGCCGCGAGTTCGAAGGCCACGCCTTTCTCGTCGGCTCTCCCCTTTATGTTGCAGTCAGTGAATGAACGACCCTGCCTCCCCGGTCCATCAATACGTCGTTTTCACGAGTGCCCTTCGTAGTGGATGGCTCGTGAATCAGCGCGGTGGGTTCCGGGAAGGAGGGCCTCTCCGCGCGCGTCGGCGAGCCCACGCACGCAGCCGCGTCTTCGACGCGCTGGCGACCGCGCCCGAGACCCGGGCGGGCTCTTCTTCGAATGCTCGGTGACACGCGCACGAAAGCGA
>JBEKFX010000121.1:0-14834 GCA_050013115.1 Polyangiaceae bacterium | reverse complement strand
GGTGACGGCCGTGGACGAGTCCGACTGCTGCCCTACGTGGATGCCGAACTGGCGCAGCGGCTCGAGAAATTCTGTGCTGCGAGCAACGCGACGGCAAGCGCCGTCGTCGGAGCCGCGCTCCGACAGTACCTCGACGGCACGAGCGACGCCGGGCTGTTCTTGCGACGCATGGACCGACTGGGTCGGGCGATCGCTCGCAGTCAGCGCGACCTCGAACTCCTGTCCGAGGCTTTTGGCGTATTCGTCAGGCTTTGGTTTGCGCACACGCCGATGGTTCCAGCGAGCGAGAAGAAATCGGCGAGAGAGAGCGCCGAGAGTCGTTATCGGCAGTTCACCAATCACATCGGTGAACAGTTTTCCGGCGGCCATCGGTTCCTCGATGACTTACCAAGCGAATCAATTGGCGATGACGGCGAGCTTTCGACGGTGGCAAAGGCCATTGCGGCGGAGGACGATGGCGACGAGTCGGCCCATGTCCGAACGCCCTGAAAAATCTCGCGCCGTGGCGTCGGCGCGATGGAACATCGCGGAAGCCCGCAGGAGTCCTCCTTGCCAAGGTGGACGTCGAAGGTTCGAATCCCTTGCTCTCCGCAAGGTTACGATCGGTCGGCGGGACCAGGGCCTCGGTTTCCTGGGGCAATCGTGGGGCAGTCGCAGCCAGGTCCGGTAGAGTTCGGTTCAAGGGCGCCGGCTTCCGAACCCGAGACGCCGGTTGACCTGCTCCGCATTGCGCCCTCTGTAGTGGCCCCTTTGGCCATCCGCACCGAATCAAGCAGCTCGCCGATAATCAGGTTGGAGGCCGTTGAGGACAGGGAACGCGACGATGGCGCCGGTGCGGCTCGGAGTGGAACTTGTCCGGAATGGTTTGGTGCAGGCCCTGGTGAGGCCGGGCCTCGTTGAAGTAACGGCCATACTCCGCGAGAACGGCAAGTAAGTGGCGCTCGCCGAGCACGAGAATGTGATCCACGCGCTCTCGGCGCACGCTTCCCAGAAAGCGCTCGCACACGGGCATTCGCTCTCGGTGCTCGCACGGGCGTTTTGAGAACTCGTGCTCCCGCCGCGCCGGCTGCTCGGTCGAACTCCTGCCCGTGCTTGTCGTCGCGATCGCGGATGATAAAGCGCGGGGCGACGCCGAAGGGCGTTGCGTTTCTCAGCTGTTGGGTCACCCAAAGCCGAGGTGCGCTCGCGCGTCGCGGCGACGTGTACAACGCGACGAGAGCCAACCTCGATGATGAAAAAGGCAAAGACTGGCCGAAACCATAGATCGTAAATTTGAACGAAGTCGACGCCCAAGTCTGATGGCGGTGGTTGCACAGAAACGTCGCCCAGGTTTGCCCGCGCGAGGGTGTCTTCGCACGGCACGGATGTACCGCTGGACCGTTCGCTTCGCGAGACGAATGCCGAACTTCATGAGCTCGCCGCGAATGCGCTCAGCGCCCCAGAGTCGGTTGTCCGCGGCGATTCTCCGGATCAGGGCGATTGTATCGGTCCCAACCTTTGGTTTTTAGAGCTTGGGCCTTGTCTTCCACCGCCACAAGAGCGACAAGGGGGTGACTTTTCACCGCTGGGACCAAGGTGGACCCGGAGACGACGTCATCATCTTCGTGAATCTGCGTAACACGCCATATCGGCCGTACACGATCGGTTTCCCCTATCCGGGCAACTGGTACGTTCGGTTCAACAGCCACGCGACGGTCTACAGCCCGGACTACGGCCCCTGGCCCGGCTACGACACGACGGCGGCATTCGGCTCGTGCCAAGGAATGCCATGCAAAGGCAACCGTACTCGGTGCTGATTCTGTCGCAGTAGCGGAGGTCTGGTTTCGTCGCTCCGTGCTTCTCCGGTCGAGGGAGCGCTCGGCTAATTGCTTGAATTGAGGTGCAACCAGGTTGCATGTGTGGGGCGCACGCCTTGGCGAAATACGAATCGATCGGCGTGGCATATTGCAGTCGATGTAGGATGTTTCGCGGCAGGCGGCCCAGGGAATCGCCACGAAAAAGGGCCGCACGCCGGTTTAGGATGGTGCCATGGGGAAGCGCACCGGTACGGCGAGCGTCGCCGCCGTCATGGCGACGTTCTTGACGCACCGAAAGTGGTGGTCGCAGGCCGATCTCGCGCGACGCGTCGGGCTGCGCACGGAGGCGCTGCGGAAGCTCCTCGGGGAGCTCGGCGACGCCGGTCTGCCGCTCGAGAGCCGGAAGGAGCACCCGCACGTGTACTGGCGGATGCCGAAGGACTGGTATCCGGGGGGGTTCTCTTCAAAGAGGAGCACGTGCCCGATCTGCTGCGGCACCTGAGCCATGCACCTGCGAGCAAGTCGCGCAATCGCTTGCTCGATATCGCGATGGGGCAGCTCCCCGCGAAGGGGAAGCTCACGGCCACAGCGCCCGTGGTCTCGCGCGCGGCGAGCGAGAACGAGGAGCAGTACGGTCCCATCATCGAGGAAGCGGCGGCGAGAAAGCTCGCGGTCGCAATGAAGTACCTGACGGCGAGCCGCGGCGGGAAGGTCGGCGACCGGCACGTTTCCGTGCACGCGATCGAGATCGGCCCTCCGGCCCGCTTCGTTGCGACGTGCCACCGGAACGGCGATCTGCGCTGGTTTCGCGTCGACGGCATCATCCGCGCGCGCGTCGACGATCGCGAGCCATTTCGCCCATGCACGGCCGAGACCGTCGACGAGTTTCGAAGGGCAAGCCTTGACGGCTACAAGGGCGCCGGCTCGTCAGTGCCGTGCTCGTTCTTCGTCCGCGAGCCGGAAGCGAGCTGGGTTGCCAACAATCTGCTTGACGGAATGACCGCCGAGACGCTCCACGGCGGCCTACGTGTGAACGTCGAAACGAGCGGGGTCCTTCGCCTGGCCCGCTTCGTCGCCGCGCTGGGAGCAGCGGCGCGCCCCGAGACTTCAACGCTCGCTGAGGCCGTCGCCGAGCTCGCGCGAGGCGCGTTGGAGCAAGCGGAGTCGCTGCTGCGCCACGAGCGCGAACGCCTGAATTCGGCCGACGAGTCGGCTGGTCCTGCACGGCCGAGCAGCGACGTCTAACCGCGTGTGCTGTTCGCCGGAGGCATGAGTGCATGTTTTCCGCTGTGCGCTTCGCAGAACGGCGCCATCGAGGAACATCGCCATGACCACCATCGCCATCGTCGCATCGCCGCCGCCCGCCAATCACAATGCGCCCGCCGTTTTGATGGCGCTTCGTATCACCGACCCCGAAGTGCTGCACGAGCTCGAAGGGCGCCCCGAAGGGGACGATCGCGAAGGGTTCGCGCTCCGCGCGCTTCGCATCGGCGTGCTCGCGATGCGCCAGGCGAGCGGATCGCTCGACGCCACGTCGATCCAGCGGGAGAGCGACCGCATGATCGCGTGCGTGCGCCAAGTGCTGAGCGAGCACACCAGTCAAACGACGAGCAGCGTCGCGCAGCTGTTGGGCCAGTATCTCGACCCGACCACCGGTTCGCTGCCGCAGCGCCTCGAGCGGCTCGTGCAGCGTGACGGCGAGCTCGAAGAGCTCCTCTCTAGCCATCTGAACGGCGACCGGTCGACTCTCGCCGAAACGCTGGCGCGCAAAGTCGGGGAGAGCAGCCCAGTCTTTAAGCTTCTTTCGCCGGACAGCGCGGACGGCGTCGTCGGTACGCTGTCGCGCACGATTGACGAGGCTTTGTCTGCACAACGCGATAAGGTGCTGGCGCAGTTTTCGCTGGATTCGCCCGACTCTGCGCTCTCTCGGCTCGTACGCGACCTCGCGAGCGCCAATGGGAAGCTCCGCGGCGACCTGGCCGCCGACGTGGCTCGCCTGACCAAGTCGCTCTCCTTCGACGACGAAAGCGGGCCTTTCAGCCGCTTCGTGGCGCGCGTCGAAAAGGCGCAGCGGTCTGTGCTTGACCAGTTCTCGCTCGACTGCGAGGGGTCGGCGATGCGCCGTCTCGCGTCGACCCTCGACGATACGCGATCGACCGTGCAGCGCAGCCTTACGCTCGACGACAAGGCGTCGCCGCTGTCGTTGCTACGTGACGAGCTTATGGCGGCCGTGGGCGCCTTTGCTGAATCGAACTGCCAGTTCCAGAGCGACGTCCGCGCGACGCTTGCGACATTCAAGGTCAGGCGGGAAGAGGCTGCGCGAAGCTCGCTACACGGTCACACATTCGAGTACGCCGCGGGTGAGATCCTGCTCTCCGAAGCGCAGCGCGCTGGTGACGTGTGTGAACGGCTGTCGGGGTCTCCTGGGCGAGAGGGCCGAAAGGTTGGCGATTTCGTGCTCACCCTCGGCCCCGAGAGCCCCGCACCGGGTGTGCGAATCGTGTGCGAATGCAAAGCCGACAAGGGATACACCGAGCCGAAAGCGCTCGAGGAGATTGCCCTCGCGCGCAAGAACCGCGACGCCCAAGTGGGCATCTTCATCGCCGCCCGGGAGAGCGCGATCGAGGGATTCGCGCCGCTGCGCCGCGTCGGCATGGATCTCCTCGTCGTGTGGGATCAGGAAGACCGCATGACCGACGTCTACCTGGCAGGCGCGATCTCGATTGCCAGGGCGCTCGTCATGCAGCAACATGCGTCTTTTGATCGAACGGAGGGGGATGTGAGGGAGCTCGAACAGAGCATTCGCGCAATCGAACGACTCGTGACCACGGTCGAGGGAATCGCGCGCGAGGCGCGGCTCGTGGTGCGGCATGGCACGAAGATCGGTAAGTGCGCGGAGACGCTGCGGGACAGGCTCGGGGACGAAGTGGAGAGGCTGAGGGCGGTGGTGGAGGGGATGGCGGCGGGCGCGCAACCTATCGTTCATAATAACAGCCTCAACGCAGCCGCCGGATCGGTCGCCCTGGGCAGTGTTCCTCTCTCGATCAAGGGCTGACAAGACGGGCGCTGGTACGCGCGTTCTTGCCTTTATGAAGCGTGTTCCGTCGCTCGGAACGCAAGCATTGCGATGCAGACTCACTAAACACGTTTGATCACTCATTATTCAAAATAGGATGTCCACACATGAATCTTCTCGAACTCATTTCCGGCCCGTACGCCGCCATTCGTCTGACCCAGCGTCTAAAATCGTCGTCAGGGGATGGGTCCAAGATCTTCCCACCGACGTTCGAGGGAGGCGTCTACTGCTACGAGACGCGCCGCATCGGCGGTGCGGCCGTGCCCTGCGTGCTGCTCGACGGCGTCGCGTCGAGCGCAAATCGGCAAGAAGATGCACTCGCTGATCTCGTTGCACGACGCACAATCGAGCTTCCACACTTTTCATGCGATTTTTCCGAGTTTCCGGAGATCGGCGAAGTGACGACGCTCACCGCTCCCCACCGCGTGTTCGACGCCATTTTTCGCGATTCCGAGCTCGACGGAAAGGCGTTTCCCAAGCATCCCCTGTATGCGGCGCTCTCCGCGGCAAACACTCAAAACGCGACCGCGCTTTTTGCAAGCGCGCCCTCCGCTCTTCTCTTTGGCGCCTGGGACTCCACAGGCTCCGCCGGCGGGTTGGGTAATAAGTTTGCTCGTGCGATCGTGACGGAGATCATTGGCGTGCAAGTCGAGCGTGGCGAAACACGCGGCGGTGTCCGGCAGGATCCGCTCGCCATCAGCCGCAATGTCGAGATCTCCGTCAAAGGGAAAGATTGGGAACCGAAGGGCATCGCTGACAAAGCTGGCAAGAAGGAGGAGCGCGCGAAAGGCACGCGTCCTTCGGAGGTAAACCACGGGAACGTGCTGGTCAAAGTCGAATTTGATGAGGCCGATCGGCGCACGGGTGAAGTTCGCCATTCACTGAAAGGGGGTATCACCTGCGACTACGCGGTCCAACAGAGCGTCATCTCGCTCGCAAGCCTGCGGCGGCTGCGGTTCCCGCTCGTCGACCACCGCGATCCGAGGAAGTCGCGTCGTGATCCGAAGATTGACGACGCAGCGCGCGCTGTGCTCGCGGCCCTTGGGCTCGTGGCAATCACGTCGGCGCGGGAGCGAGGGTACGCGCTACGTTCTCGTTGCGATCTCGTCGCCGATGGCATCGCGCCCTTCGAGGTTCTGCGTCAAGACGGGTCGGCGGAGGAGGAGCCGCTGGACAGCAGGCGCACCATCGGTCTTTACAAGGAGGCCGTCGAGCATGCGAAGAAGGTAGGCCTCCCTTGGGACAGTGAACCGCGGCAGATGAAGCCGCAACCCAAACTCGCCAAGCTCATCTCGCTGAGCCGCGAGGCGGGCGGGGAGTAGGCCTATGTTTGCGGTCGAAGTGGAGTATTTGCTGGGGCGGGCGGTCGCAACCGATTCGACCCAGCGGGACCAAGCGGAGTGGCCACCCCATCCCACGCGCCTCTTCTCCGCCTTCGTCGACGCTCTGAGCGACATTTCGGAGGATACCATTCGGGAGTGTGGGGAGGCGGCGTTGCGCTGGATGGAGCGCGAGCCCCCACCGGAAATCGCCGCGGCGCTCGATGCGAGCCACCGGACCGTGGTGAAGCACTTCGTGCCGATCAATGACGACGTCGTCGACGCGAAGAATGTTCGAGCAACGCCTCTTGTCGAGCTCCGAACGCGGCAAGAACGCTTCTTTCCAGCCGTGGTCCCCGCCGATCCGCGCGTGGTGTTCGCCTGGCCCATGAGCGAGCCGTCCGAGGCGCATGCCGAAGCGCTGGCGCATCTCGCGACGCGCATTCCGTACCTCGGGCACTCGAGCTCGCTCGTGCGCGTCTCCTGCAGGCGCGAAGCGCCCCCGCCCACCATTGCGCCCGCGTTGGCCGGTGAGTATCTGCTCCGCGTTCCGGGTTCGGGGCGGCTCGACCGGCTGAATTCGATTCATGCGCTGCGCAAGACGGACACCTACGCGCAGCCGCCGCGGGGGAAAGAAGTTCCCTACGCGCAAGTCGGCGGCAAGGCGCCGGCGCATGGGCCATTCGGCGGTATGCGTGTCTTTGCGTTCGAGGGAGCTCGGTTCGGGCTGGATGAGACGGCTTGGGTGACGCAGCGCTTTCGTGCCGCTCTTCTCTCCAAGCTCCCGAGCGGGGACGCAACACCCGAAATGCTGTCTGGGCATCGTCCCGACGGGGCCCCGTCGACGCGACCGCACCTAGCGTTCGTCCCCCTGGCGAACGTTTGGCCCGCGGCCGGCAAGTTCTCCGACGGCGGCATCAAGGGAATGGCCGTCCTCGTTCCGCGCGATCTCGACGCGCCGTCGATGATGCTGCTCGATACGGCGCTCTCCAGGATTGAGCGCCTGGTGTTTGGCGGTCGGGGCGAAGTCCGCGTCCGAGCGTATGACCGCGACGAAGCGATTGAACACCCTCCTCGCGAGGAGCGTCGGAGTGGTCTTCGATCGCTGGACACCGCGCGCTACGCGCAAGCGAGCCCGACGTGGGCAAGCGTCACTCCGATCGCGCTCGGCCTTCATGCCAAACCCGCGAAGGGGTTGACCGAGGAAGAAATTGTGGCGCGTCACGTTCGTGATCTCATCTCGCGCGAACCCACGGCAATTGCGCTGCACAACGTTTCGAAGCTGTACGGTGCGCCGCCGGCTCGCACCTTCCTTCGCGGAGGCATCGCCGCTCTCGCTGGTCGCGACCTTCGCCATGCCGTGATCCGATTTGGCGAGCCGGTGCGGGGCCGCTCGTCGTCGGTGTGGGACGGCATATGGGGTTTGGGCTGCTCCTACCTTGGGGAAATACGAAATGAAAGCCTCTGACTTTGGCTCCTTCTTCGGCGCCATTCACGATCAAGACCCGTTCCCGTGGCAGTCTCGGCTTGCAGCCGATCTGTGCGAGACCGGCACATGGCCTGACGTCCTGGACCTACCCACTGGTTCTGGAAAGACGTCGTGCATCGATATCGCCCTTTTCCATTGGCTCGTCAGTGCATGCGGCGGCTGTCCCGCCGATGCCGCTCGACGGATCGCGTTCGTCGTCGATCGGCGCATTATCGTCGATGAAGCGACGGAGCGCGCGGCCAAGATCGCCAGAAGGATCAAAGCATCCTCCGACGGCATTCTCGGCGAAGCGCGACAGGTTCTTCTCGATATGGCGGGCGACGCCGAGATTGGCGTCTTCACGCTGCGCGGGGGTGTCGGGCGGGAGCGCAATTTAGCGCGCGATCCGCTTCGCGTGACGGTCGCCCTCTCTACCGTGGACCAGATCGGCTCGCGCCTGCTCTTCCGCGGTTATGGCGTTACCGATCGCATGAAACCCGTGCACGCGGGCATCTTCGGGGTCGATACGTTGCTCTTGCTCGACGAAGCTCACATTGCCGAACCGTTTCGCCAGACGCTAGAAGGAATCGTCCGCGAGCAAGACAGGGCCGAAGTAAAAGGCATTGGTCCGAAGCCGCTGCGCTGGGCTCAGCTTTCGGCAACGCTGAACGACGACCGAAAGGTCGCGAAGGTGTTCGCCCTCGACAATCGTGATCGGGCTCATGACGTGCTGCGGAGGCGTCTCTTCGCATCAAAGCCGATGCGCCTCCTCGAGGTCGAAAGGCGCGACGAACTCACCGCCAGGTTCGTAAGCCTCGTTACGGCGGAGCTTGGCCACCCGCCCATGCTGAGCCAGCGCGCAGGGAGCAGCAGCCCCGTCGCCGACGAGCAATCTCGTATCGGCGTCGTCGTCAACAGGGTGGCGACGGCTCGCGCGGTGTTCGAAGCGCTCAAGAAGACGCTCAAGGACACGGCGGACGTGGAGCTCCTCATCGGCCGCACTCGTCCGATCGATCGGGACGCCTACATGAGCGCACTCGCGCCCAAGCTGAAGTCCAGCACAACGGCCCGGGCCGGAGAGAAGCCTATCGTCGT
Source organism: Polyangiaceae bacterium (assembly GCA_050013115.1). Taxonomy (GTDB): domain Bacteria; phylum Myxococcota_A; class Polyangia; order Polyangiales; family Polyangiaceae; genus Palsa-1150. The sequence goes on along the minus strand of JBEKFX010000121.1, from coordinate 6,080 downwards.
AATAGCTACCCAAACGATCGAGGTCGGGGCGGATTTCGATTTTCACGCCATGTTCATTGAGGCCGCGAGCTACGCGGCGATTCGGCAGCGCGTGGGCCGTTTGAACCGCCTTGGCATTCGAGAAGAAGCTCGAGGCGCCATCGTTCTGGTGAGGGCCGACGCCGAAAAAGATCCGATCTATGGTGCAACGATTGCGACGACTTGGGCGCTCCTCGCTCGAAACGCGCAGGGCGGGGAGGTTGACCTCGGCATTGAAAGCGCGCCCGCCGCGACGCCGGAAACGGCTACCGCCAAACCGCCGACCCCTCAGCTTTCGCCTTCACTTCTGTCGCTTCTGGTGCAGACGTGCCCGAAGCCGGCGGTCGAGCCGGACGTCGCCGAGTTTCTTCATGGGTTTGCGACCCAGCAGCCCGACGTCACCGTGGTATGGCGAGAAGGATTGACGGACGCCGGCGATACGATCGACAAGGCGCAGGCGTCCGAGCTGCTTCGCGTCCTTCCGCCACTGAGCACCGAGTCCATGCCGGTACCCTTCTCGGCCTTTCGCCAATGGGTCAGCGGCTGGGGCGCCGAAAAGGCACAAAAAATCGACGATAGCGGCGATCTCGAAGGCGATCGGCCGCCGGATGACGAACCTAGGACCGATTCGTTGGCTGCGGAGGTGATCACGATTCGCGGCGAGGAGATCGAGGTCGTCCGGGCGCACATGGTTCGCCCGGGCGAGCAGGTGGTCGTCCCGAGCGCTCGTGGCGGTGCGGATGAATACGGCTGGAGTCCCCACAGCAAAAAGCGCGTCCCCGATCGTTCCCTGGCAGCGCGAAATCCAACGCTCTTGCCACTTGTCGACGACCAGCGGCAGCGCAAACCTTCCGCCGAACTTCGCGAGACAGTTCTCGTGTGGACGCCGAGACTAGCCCAGGCATGGCTAGCGACCAAAGCGGAGACTGCGGGCTCGGTTCAAGACGCGGTAGGGGGGGTAATTGAGCAAAAGTCGGTCGATCCATTCGAGTCGCTCAGCGACGATCCCGAGGCGACCCTTGATGACGCCCTTGATTGGCTTTCGAGCTGGCTCGACGACCGCGCCGAGATGCTGCCTGCAGACGTGCGAGCGACCAGCGCCAAGGTCAGAGAGAAACCGTCGCGCACGCAGTGGCTTGAAATCGAAGACGAGCGCGTGGGGATTGTGCTGCGCGAAGGCCGAACTCGGGGCGAAGATATGATTGAGGGCGACGCACTGCAAAGAACGGTTCGCGTCCCGCTCGAAGACCACTTGCGCGCGGTAGGTCGCCTCGCTGGTACGTTTGCTCGACTCGCTGGTCTCCCAGAAGCCCTCGTGACGGCTCTGCGCCTGGCTGGAGAAACGCACGACCTCGGCAAGGCGGACCCGCGCTTTCAGCGCCGCCTTGGAGCACGCGACGGACTCTTGCTCGCCAAGAGTGACTCGTATGACAAGCAGATTCCAATCGGAGAGAGACACGAAGCCTATTCAGTGGCCGTGCTCGAGCAGTGTCGCGAACTATGCGCTGAGGTCGAGGAACATCGCGATCTCATCCGCTACCTCGTCGGCTCGCACCACGGGTACGGGCGCGGAACGCATCCGATCAAGGCGGACGAAGGGGTCATGTTCAAAGTCCCGCTGCCGGGGCGAGCCCTTGAATACCGCGGAAAGCCTGCCCTCCACCAGCTTGGTTCAGGTTGGATTGAGCTCTTCGTAGCGCAAAACCGAAAGTATGGACCCTGGCTCATCGCCTTCTTCGAGTCGATCCTGCGGCTCGCTGATCACCGTCGATCTGAGCTCGAAGTAGAGGAGTATGGGAAGAAACGGACCGAAAAAGGAGAAGGCTCATGAGCCGCATCGAGCTGACGGGCCTGATCGGTAGCCACCCTCTCGGCGCCCTCGCGTCCTTTGGGCTTTTGCGGGTCCTTTCACAAGTGGACGACCATGCGAAACTGTCGTTCGTTGAGCGAGATGATTGGATCGCTGCCCTCGATTCAAAGTTTGCGACGGAACAGGCCCTTCTCGAGTTCATCACGCAGTGGGGCAAAGCGCGAATCCCCTCGGTATTCGCGGCGTTTGGGGAGGACGACGTGCGCATCGAGCCCACCAGGTTCCAGGCCCTCCTCCGCGATGCGCTCTCGCGCGAAACGGAGAGCGGCGAGCTTGCGACGTTTCTTGTCGCGCTCGCGGCGGATGGAGCAGAGGACAAGGCAAAGCACCTCGTGAAACCTTCGCCCTTTTATATGGCCTCGGGGCAGCAGAGTTTTCTCGAAACGATGAGAAAGCTGCATGGTTATATTCGCAAGAGCCCTGTTTGGAACGAAGCGCTATTCGGGCCGTGGAGCTATGCGACCTTGGAGTGGGGCGCAGGGTGGGATCCGGCGACCGAGCGCATGCACGCCCTTCGCTTCAAGGCCCCCACGAAAGACAAGACATCGTGTGTCGTCGGCGCGGTGGCGCTCGGCTTCGAAGCGCTGCCCCTGTTCCCGACGTTTTCGATCAGAGGATCTGTCCGCACCGTCGGCTGGGTGCGGGACGCGAAGGCCGAGTGCTTCCGGTGGCCGCTTCCCTCGGCCCCGATGGGCGTCGACGCGCTAGGACTTCTTGTCGCGGCCGCCGAGGTCAGCGGAAGTAGCGGACCAGGAAGCCCCATGCGGGAGGGCATTGCGGCGATTTACGAGAGCGCGCGATTCACGTTCGGGCAGGGATACGCCGTCTTTCGACCCGCCCGTCGCATCGCGTGAGGTTGGGTGAAGCCGAGGTGTGGTGGCCCGAGTCGTTCGGCGGGCCTGTGTGGTCCAGAACTGAACCTCGGACCAGTCGCCGCTAACGCCATCACGCCTTTGCCGAAGCACGGGGCACACACTGCTTTCCGGAGGTTCTTTAATGCCCATCGACCCGGAAACAATTGTTCCTTCGGCTATGCCACTGGCCCGCGCGAAGGCCCTGCCCCTTTCACCGCGAAACGCCGACGCACCGCCAGTGCTCGTACCCGCACGCATGATCAATGAGGTGCTTTACTGCGAGCGCCTGCTCTATCTCGAGTGGGCGCAAGGCGAGTTCGCCGACAACGCCTTCACCGTCGAGGGGCGCGCCGCACATAAGCGCGCCGACCAACCTGGTGGCTCATTGCCGCCCGCCGCCGACGATGTTGCCAGATCGCCCGATAATGACAAGATTGCGCCGACGCTCACGACGGACCCCCTCGCCGCAGAACGCGAGGCCTCGGCCGCAGCGGCTGCCGGAGAGCGGCCCTATCAGGCGCGCACGATCTGGCTGTCGTCGGAGCGTCTCGGCATCACCGCGAAGATTGACGTTGTTGACGGCGATTCGAGCGGCTCGGTCGTCCCGGTGGAGTACAAGCGTGGCAGAGCACCGGATGTTCCCGGAGGCGCGTACCTGCCCGAGCGCGCACAACTGTGCGCTCAGGTGCTCCTGCTTCGCGAGCACGGCTACCGATGCGACCATGGTGACATCTATTTTGCGTCTTCGAGAAAACGCGTCACGATCGCCATCGATGACGCGATCGTCGCGGCGACCCTGGCCGCGGCGGCGCGCGCACGCGCGCTCACGGCGGAAGCCGAGATGCCCCCGGCGCTGGTCGACAGCCCGAAGTGCAACGGCTGCTCGCTGGTCGGCATCTGCCTGCCCGACGAGATCAATCTCCTGCGGGGACTCGAGCGCGGAACGTTAGACCCTTCCGCTGCGGACCTGCCTTATCCCGAACAAGGCGCGCAGGAGGCAACCGCCGCCCCGAGCGAGAGGGTCGAGGACTCTCCCGCCGCGGACCCGTGGGGGCTCGGGCGCGACGAGCCGGAGGCTTCGGACGCAAGCGGAACCGTCTCGGCGCGATCCCTACGCCGCTTGTATCCAGCGAGCGACGACAAGCTCCCGGTCTATGTGCAAGAGCAGGGGGCGCGAGTCGGCCTCGATGGCGACTGTCTAGTCGTGCGTAGCCGAAAGAATCCGAACATCACCGCGCGGTTACCAAACACTTCTCACCTCGTTCTCTTCGGCAACGTTCAGGTTAACGCTCAAGCGACTCGCGCGATGCTGGAGCGTGCCATCCCCATCTCGTATCTGAGCTATGGCGGCTGGTACTACGGCCGCGCCGTGGGCGTCGAATCGAACAATGTCGACCTCCGCATTGCGCAGCACCGGGCCGCAGCTGATCGTACGTTCTGCGTCCTATTGGCGCGAGGCCTCGTGGCGTCGAAGATTCGAAATAGTCGAACGCTCCTCCGCCGCAATCACGTCGCGCCACCGCTGCGCGTGTTGTTCGAGCTGGAACAGCTTGCGCGAAAGGTACAGACGGCCCACGCTCTCGACGAGCTCTTAGGGCTCGAGGGTACGGCGGCGCGCAGCTACTTTGGCGCCTTCACCGGGATGCTCAAAGGAGAGGCGGCGCTGGGAGGGCCGTTCGATCTCGACGGGCGAAATCGGCGGCCGCCAAAGGATCCGACCAACGCTCTCCTGTCATTTGTCTATTCGCTACTGACGAAGGACTTCGTCCTCGCCCTGTCTGCTGCCGGCCTTGACCCCCTACTGGGTTTCTATCATCAGCCTCGCTTCGGACGACCAGCGCTCGCCCTCGATCTGATGGAGGAGTTCCGTCCGCTCGTGGCCGACTCGGTAGTGATCGGCGCGGTCAACGGCGGGGGCTTTGGCGCCGAGGACTTCACGACGCATCCAACCGGCGTCGCCTTGAAGCCGGCCGCGCGGCGGCGCTTGCTCATGGCCTACGAACGTCGGATGACGCAGCTGATTACGCATCCGGTTTTCGGCTATCGAATCAGTTACCGCCGGGTGCTGGAGGTGCAGGCCCGGCTTCTCACGCGCTGCCTGCTGGGCGAGATTCGCGAGTACCCCGCGTTCCGGACGCGGTGAGAACACCCCGTGCGACAAACGTACATCGTGACTTACGACATCAGTGACCCCAAGCGCTTGCGCAAAGTGTTCCGTGTCATGAAGGGGTACGGTGAGCATGTTCAGCTCTCCGTGTTCCGTTGCGAACTCACTCAAAGGGCTATGGTCGAGTTGCGTGCCCGCCTGGGCGAAGTGATCCATCACGGGCATGACCAGGTGCTGTTCGTCGACGTGGGTCCGGAAGAGGGCAGAGGAAACACGTCGATTTCCGCAATGGGGCGGGCATACAAACCTCCCGAGCGTTGCGCGCTCGTGGTCTAATGATGCGAAGTAACCGCGGCGAGCGCTCGGGCGACGGCCAAACCCCGCCTCGCGCTCGCAAACGGCTAGGTCGTTGAAAACTCAATTTGATTGGCGGGCGTTCGAGGCCTCAAGCGCTTTTCGAACGCCCGCTCTCTTGGTCGTCTGCGCTGCGCTCGCAAGGCGACCTGCAAGTCGCCGGGATCTATCGTGTCTCCGGCGACCTCGATCCCCGGCAGCGATGTCGGGGCCACGTTGAAGCCGCCCGACGTTTCGCCCGCACTTGCGCAGGGTGATGTCGATCCCCGGCAGCGATGTCGGGGCCACGTTGAAGCACCACGCAGCCGTACGCCACCGGCATCCAGCTGCCGCCGATCCCCGGCAGCGATGTCGGGGCCACGTTGAAGCCAGCGCATCTTCCCCGACGACACGGCGTGCGCAAAGTACGATCCCCGGCAGCGATGTCGGGGCCACGTTGAAGCTTCGAGGCCCTCGAGTTTCTGGCCCGAGGTCACGCGCCGATCCCCGGCAGCGATGTCGGGGCCACGTTGAAGCCAACTGTTGTCCAGCTGCCGTTCCTGAAACACCATCGATCCCCGGCAGCGATGTCGGGGCCACGTTGAAGCGTTACGGTCTGCTGCGCGACGTTCGCAGTCTTCGACGATCCCCGGCAGCGATGTCGGGGCCACGTTGAAGCGCAGATTCGAGCTGACTTCTGAGCCCTTCGCTCTCGGCGATCCCCGGCAGCGATGTCGGGGCCACGTTGAAGCAACTCGGACATCAACGAGCCCGCGGTGTTTTCGTGGGCCGATCCCCGGCAGCGATGTCGGGGCCACGTTGAAGCAACTACGAACGTGTCCGGTGCCGACAGGACCGTCTCCGATCCCCGGCAGCGATGTCGGGGCCACGTTGAAGC
>JBEKFX010000120.1:0-15891 GCA_050013115.1 Polyangiaceae bacterium | reverse complement strand
CGACTCCTCGACGAGGAGCGCTTTCTCCTGAGCCGCTTGCCCGGCTACGCGGCCTATCGGGAGAGGGTCCGGTACCGGTTGGTCCCTGGCGTCTGGTAGCGCCAGGGCTACGTCAACGGGGTATGTACTTGCGAGCCAGCCAGAGGAGCGGCTGTGCATTGCGCGGAAAAAGCTGGGCGACGGCCAACGACACCCTCGTCGTGCGTCACCCCCCGGGCTTCGGGAGTCTGCTCCATGACCTCATCGAACACCGGGCGCGCATGGGGTCCATCGAGCTTGCCCTTGACCGGGGCAACCTGCGCACGAAGCTGAGCGATGACCCCGTCATCCTGGGGCTTGAGCGGGGGGTGGGTCTGATTGGCGTTCGTCGAGTTCATGATGGGATCCCCTTTCAGGGCCACGTCAGGGGCCACGGGATCGCAACGCGTCGGCCTTCGCCGGATCGTGCACCAGGCCAATGGCGCGCGCCCCTCGTTGTGTCAGCTCAGGGACAATGGGAATGGCAAACTGACTTGCGGCGCCGACCGCGGGGACGAAAGGCTTCCGTGTCGCGCTCATGGTGAGCTACCCTGTTTCGGTCGGAACGTGCGTTCCTTACGCCCTTCCGATGTCGAAACCGTATGCCTCGGGTGCGCCTTCGACCAGGCACCTACTCTGGACGCACCGTTCCAACCTTGGAACGCTCGGACGAATGATCGATCTGAACGCGCTGGCATTTTCGCGAGGGCGGCGGCCCTGCAGAGTTTCTCGGCGGCGGCGCGCTCGCTTGGCTCGCCGAAGTCGAGCGTCAGCCGCACCGTGGCGCAGCTCGAGTGCGGATTTAGGAACGCGTCTCCTTCAACGAACGACGCGGACGGTTGTCTTGACCGCGTCGGGGGTCGCCCTCCGGGACCGCTGCGTCGACATCCTTGCGCGGGTCGACGAGACCGTGGACAACCTGGGCGCGTTCGGTGGAAGCCCTCGGGGGCTCTTGCGCATCAGCGCTGGGTTCGGCTTTGGTTTCAACGTGCTCTCCGAGCTGATTCCGGAGTTTCTGCGCCGCTACCCCGCCGTCGACATTTCACTCGACCTGACGAGTCGTGCCGTGGATCTGATCGCGGCGAGCATCGATGTCGCGGTCCGCATGGGACCGGTGCCGAGCTCGGAGCTGGTCGCCAAGCGCATCGGGACGATTCACCGTTACCTGTGCGTCGCGCCGTCCTATCTCGCGCGCAGGGGCACTCCCGGCTCGATCGTCGAGCTACGCGACCACGACACCGTCGAGCTGCCCGGGATCGAGGGACGCCCGCGACGCTGGACCTTCTCGAAGCCGAACGCCGAAAGTCAGAGCGTCGAGCTCTCGCCTCGCATGACCGTGAACGACCCACTCACAATCCATCGCCTCGTCCTCAACGGCGCGGGCGTGGGCGGACTGTCGGCTTATCTTTGCGCGACGGATATCGAGGCCGGGCGTCTCGTACGGCTATTTCCCCAGTGGAGAATGGCTTCCGTAGAGGTGAGCGTCGTCTTCCCGAGCAACCGTGAGCTTTCGCCTGCCGTGCGAGCGCTCGTCGAGTTTTTGAAGGACGCCTCGAAGCCCGGCGCGGGATGGCAAAGCGATCTCGTCGCTTCCGGAAAGGAAAAAAAGTAAACCAAGACGGACGACGCCCACGCCTCCCGAACCCGCCGTGCGTTCGACTTCGAAGCGATCCGCGATAGCCGCGCTTCGGCTGCGCGGGGACCTCTCCGCGCTCCTTAGGACGGCGCGTCCAACTTCGACGTCGGCGTCCGAGCCGAGAAAGAACGAGCGCACATCACGTCTCGCACCCCGCGCTCTGGGACCGGTACTGGACCGCTACCTGATCGGCCGGGACGCCGAGTCGAAGGAAGCCTCGCTTCAAACGATCGATGAGCGATGATGCCCCCTGAAACCCGACCCGCTCAAAGTCCTTTCGGCAGCGGAACACGAGAAGGGCGAGCGCCTCCGCGTCCACGCGCAGATCCCGACAAGCCTGTTCCACGCTGACCCACCCGCCCTCCTCCGCCGCGTGGCGGCCTCGAGGCGAAAGGCGAAGGCGTGCCAAGTACGCCAGCAGGTACAAGTGGACCTTCGGACCGAAGGTCACCTCCGTGCCATCCATCACGGCACTCACCGACGCCGTTTCTTCGTCTTCGGCGACCAGGATCTTGAGTGCAATTCGGTGGACCAGGCGGTCGAGCACAGGCCTGCGGGAACGCTGGGTTTCGGGCGCGCGATCCGGTATGCGAACGCGGAAACGCTTGTCGCCCAGTGTTATGGTCTGCCCGTCGCTGAGGTCCATGAGCCCGCCCTGCGCGCTTTCAAAGCGCCATCGGCCGCACTCTTGGTAGACGATGCCGCTCGGATGCGCCTCGTCCGGCAGTGCGGTGAGGCACTCCTCGCGGAGCCGTATCGGGGCCGAGCCATCCGCCGGAAGCAGCGACGGCTCTGGAGCCGAGTCGTCGACGACGATCCACACTTCGGAGGGGTCGGCGAAGACCAACTCGTCGTCGCGCCGCAACGGATGCCCTTCGGCGTTGGACGCCGCGATGCGGCGGCCGTTCAGATACGTGCCATTGCTGCTTCCAAAGTCGCGGACCAACCACTTCTCGCCGTCCCACCGGATGAGCGCGTGGTGGTATGAGACGCTGGCGAGCGACAGCGACAGATCGCACGACGAACTCCGGCCTACGGCCAACTGGTATGGCAAATATATGATCTGCCGTGAGTTCTTCCGCTGGAGGCCCCCCATATGCAAACTCACCCGACAGGCTTCCGCTGACAGCCAATGCCTCGGCCCGGCAGCATGACGCGCTCGGGCGCTCGCCTCCCGGGCCAACCACGGCAATCCCCCGTGCTTCCCGACCTCGAAACAGACGGCCACGGGACCGCTTGCTCCGCGGCAACGGCATCACGCGGGTGGCCTGGCCGGACGAACATCGCGTCGGTTCCTGCCAGTCTGCTTAGCGCACCGCGGCATTCCTCGCAACCGACACCTCCCTCGATTCCGTACGGCGGCCCCTGGCGTCGAGAGGCGTCGTCCCGGGCCCGCTCGCGGGAACACCAGCGCGGAACTCCTCGACCGTATACGGCCTTCCCACGCATTTCCCGGGGGCGGCCACCGCTTCGTTGCACTAGGAGAAATGCGCCGAAATGGATCGGGGACGTCGCCAGTACTACTCCTGGCCGCATCTGGCCGCATCTGGCCGCATCTTGGAGGCGAGCCGCCGGCGAGGCGCATCGGCCCCTTCTTCCGCACGCAATGCCAAGAGCGCAATTCCCATGACGACCGATAAGCCCATCGACGATCACGCGTACCACGACTACTGCAAGCCGAAGCTCACGGAGCTGCTTCACTGCCTGGGAATCGACCAGGGCTACACGAAGGCCGCCGGATGCTGCCTCTGGACGGACACCGGGCGGACAGTCATTGACTTCGTCGGCGGGTTCGGCGCCGCCCTCGTTGGACACAATCACCCGGTCCTCAAAGCCGCGATGGTCGACGCGCTTAACGCCAACGTCGCCATCCAGGCGCAGGCGTCGGTCCGCACCGAGTCGGGCCGTCTGGCGAGTCGGTTAAGTGATCTAACGCCGGGCGACGCGGAGTATTACAGCTGCTTCACGAACAGCGGAGCCGAGAGCATCGAGGCCGCCGTGAAACACGCGTACAAGGTGCACCTCGACCGAATCACTCTCGAGTACGAGCGCGTCAGCCGCATCTTGAACGACTTTTACTACGCCGCCGACGAGTCTGCGGCCGACGTCGTCATCCCTGGGGGAAAGAAGCTCATCGACTTTCGCGACGACGTCGACGAATATAACCTCGCCCAGTTCGAGCACTTCCAGGATCACCCGACCGTCATCGCGTTCAAGGGCGCTTACCACGGCAAGACCACCTCAGCGCTCAAGGTCACGTTCAACAGGTCGTACCGCGAGGGTTTTCAGGGTCTGTCGTCGATTGACACGGTGTTCATCGATCCGGTCGACGTGGCCCGCATTCCGGAGATCATCCGCGACAAGAAGTGCGTATTTTACTACCCCGTGCTCAAGGGCTCGCAAGTGGAGCTCCGACCGACCGAGTCGACCACCGTGATCGCGGTCATGTTCGAACCGATCCTTGGCGAGGGCGGAATCATTCCACTCCCGGACGGCACCATTCAGTATCTTGCGGACCACCACAGGGCTCATGCGATTCCGTACATCGTCGACGAGATCCAGACCGGCTGCGGTCGGACCGGCAGCTTCTACGCGTACGAGCAAACACAGCTCGCGCGGATTTCCCCCGAATACATCACGCTCAGCAAGGCCCTCGGCGGCGGCCTCGTGAAAATCGGCGCGGCGATGATTCGAAAGGACATCTACGAGCACGATTTCGGTATCCTCCATACGTCCACGTTCGGTGAAGACGACCTGTCGGCGCGAGTAGCTTCGCGCTTCCTCGACGTCCTTTTTGCCGAAGACGCGATGATGCTGCGGAGCGTGCGGGAGCAAGGCGAAAAGCTGAAGTCGCGCCTCCAGGATTTACATAGGGCATTCCCAACAATCATTCGCGAGGTCCGTGGCCGGGGTCTCATGCTCGCCGTCGAGTTCACCGACCTCGCGGACCGCTCCCCATTCTTCCGCCTCAGTGGCAAGCAGGGCGTGCTCTCGCTGCTCGTGGCTAGTTATTTGCTGCATCACCACGGCGTGCGGTTGCTCGCGCCTTTGACGACGATGCTGAAAGGGAATCCGGGTAAGAATCGCAAGTCCGTCGTGCGAATTCAGCCCCCCGCGATGATCAGCGACGAGCACATAGACACGCTTTTCGCGGGGTTCCGCGAAGTGCTTCGGATCATCGACCGAAACGACGAGTACTGCTTCATCGGTCACCTCCTGGGATGCGAGGTCTCCGCCGAGGAGCGGGCGAACCCGCGCGCTTATCCCAATGCGTGGCCGACACGTGAAGAATCCCGGCGCCTCGATTCGCGGACGGGCTTCATCATCCACCCCACGTCGCTCGACACGCTGAAGAGCTACTTCTTTCCGTCGTTCGCCGACCACGACGTCGATGGCGAGCGCCTACGCACCTGGTGGAACGAGATCGCGCGCTTCCTCGAGCCAGTACACGTGAAGAGCGATTACGTCTGCTCAAACGACTTTGTCATCGAGAGCAACCTGGTACTTGTTCCTTACCTGCCGGAGTATCTCATGGCTCCGAAAGCGGCGTACCGCGCCAAAGAGGTACGCGACAAGATTCAAGATGGCGTGGTAGTCGCGAAGGAGCTTGGCGACGACAATATTCCCTTGACCATGGTCGGTCTGGGAGCTTTCACATCCATCGTCACGAACAACGGACTGACGATCAATGACTACGAAATGGCGATAACGAGCGGCAATGCGTTTACCGTTGCGCTAACGATTCTAGGCATGAAGGAAGCCGTCCGGGCGCGAGGCAAGATCTGGTCGAATGTTTCGGTGGCTGTCGTCGGCGCGAACGGCAGCATCGGTCAGGCCACCGCTCGCGTGCTGGCGAGGCAGGTGGGCCGGCTCCTGCTCGTCGGAAGCTCGCGGGAAGACAGCGCCCCGCGCTTGCAGCTCACGAAGAGGCTTTGCGTCGAGGACGCGCTCAACGCGGCGCCGGCGGGTGGCGAGGACTTCGGGCCCATCCGGGGGGCGCTGCTTCGCGTGGCGGCCTCCGCCTACTTCGCGACCCCTGCCGAGGTCGCGCGTTCGACCGGGCCCGGGCTCATCGACGTCGCCACCGACTTCCAAGCGCTGGCGGACGTCGACGTGGTGGTGGTCGCAACCAACTCCACAGACGCCGCTCTTTTGCACCCGCGAATGATGCGGGGCGACGCAATCGTTTGCTGCACATCGGTCCCTTCGAACCTGCACCCAGATTTTTCCAAGCAGAGCGCCATCCTGGCCTTCGCCGGCGGGCTTGCGCGCCTGCCCGAGGAGTCCGAGGTCCGCTTCGTCGGTTTGCCGAAGCACGGAATGACGTTCGGCTGCTTGGCGGAGACGCTGCTGCTCGGCTTCGAAGGGTACAATCATTCGTACGCGAAGGGTGTGCTTCAACCGTCGTTTGTCGAGCAGACCATCGCCTGGGCGGAGACGTACGGCTTTACTCTTGGCCCCCTCACTCTTAACGACAAAGTCATCCTTGCCTCACCCGCCGCTTAATGGGAGCAATCCTTCATCATGACCGCTACTGCCGCCGCGAACGTCGCCCAATTCAAAGCATACGAAAGCATCCGTAGTGTCGCCGACATCGTCAACGGCCAGCTCTCGACGTACGGCAATCGGACCGCCATTCGTTTCGACAACGGCACCCTTTACGACGAGGTGAGCTTTGTCGACTATCACGCTCACCTCGTCCAGATGATTCGGTATCTCCAAGATCAGCGTGCGACCCAGAGGGTCGTCGTGACTCTCTGCAAGAACCGGATCGAGTGGGACATGGTCGCGATGGCCGCCTTCTACACGGCGAACATCCTCTTTCCACTCGACACGAAGTTCAACGAGGTCGAGCTGGATCATCTCCTTGCGCTCTCGAGGCCAGACTACGCGCTCGTCCCGTATTCGCAACTCGAGCGATTCCGCGCAATTGCGAAAAAACTCGACCTGCGGACGACCATTTTCGTGCCCGATCTGATGGAGTCGTACGAGGACGCTGGCGTCGAGCGCCTGGCGCTCCAGGCCAACGAAATTGGCATAAAGGAGATCACCGCACCCTACCGGCGCTTGGACGGATCGCCGGCGGGCGTGAAAGAGAGCCCGCTGCTTGAGAATCCCGACACCATTTTGGGGCACTACGCCACCTCGGGGACGGTCTCCCTGCCGAAGATCGTGCGCATTTCGCACGGCAACATCGTCGCGGAGGTCAACTGCGCCTACGACGTCATCAACTTGCGGCCCAACGAGACTCTGCTGAACATCGGCCCGTATACCCATATTGCGACGTTGGTCGAGTTTCTCGTCTCGAAATCCCGCGGCTTCTCCGTCACCTATTTCACCCGGGAGCCCGACGACGACGACGTCCTAGAGGACGAGGTCGCCAAGTTGCATCGTCAGGGCGTGCGAATAAAGGCACTCCTCGGTGTGCCGAAGTTCTGGGTATACCTCGTCAAAGAGGTGCTCGAGGAGATGAAGAACAAGCCTTCGCTAAAGAAGCTCTACGAGACTCTCGCGGCCATCGAGCGGAACTCGACACTGCAGGATATCGGAACACTCGACAAGGCAAAGCTTACCGCCGCAAGGATCCTGTTACGCAACAAGCTTGGGGGGCATTTCGCCTATGGCATTTCCTCCTCGACGAAGATGGACGGCGCTCTCGTGCGTGTGCTCGGAAAGCTTGGCATCACGTGCATCGACATCTACGGGGCGACGGAGTGCACGGGTATCATCTCGCGGAACAAGCTGAGCGAAATCGTTCCCGGGAGCTGCGGCAAGCTGATACCCGAGCTCGAGTACCGCCTGGACTCTCCGCGAAAGGTCCCCAAGATCGAGCGCGAGGTCGGCATCCTCCTCGTGAAGGGCCAGACCGTCGCGAAGCAGTACATCGAGAAGGACCGCGGAGTCGTGTCCACCCCGATGACCGCGGACGGCTACTACGTGACTGGCGACCTTTGCTGGGTCGACGACGATCGCCAAGTCTACATCGTAGGCAGGCAGAAGGAGCTTATGGAGTGGGACGACGGAACGCTCATCGATCCGCAATACGTCTCAAACCTGCTTGTCCGTAGCGTCTTCGTCAAGGACGCGATGGTCGCCCGCCGGCGTCCGGAGGACGAGTTTCTCAGCGTCTTCGTGTTCCCGGACTACAAGCGCTTGGAGAAGGACCCGGAGTACAAGAAGGAAATCACCACCGGGGTGACGCCCAGGGCGGCGCTGAAGCGGCGCTGCGTGGAAGCCATCCAGTTCGCAGAGTCGATCGCCGGCATCACCCCGGAACTCAACAAGGAACACATCTATATCTTGCCGCGAAAGCTCGAACGCACGCCCACCCACAAAATCAAGTTCATCTTCGAGCTGCAGCGCATCGACGGCGCGGAGCGAATCTGAGACCCCGGAGCAGGCAGATGGTCCTCCAAGGAACACTCAATACGCTCTTGGAGCGATGCATCGAGGAGGGACTTTTCGTGCCCGGCGTCCTCATCGACCCGAGCGCGGATCTCGTGGAGGCTGGCCTAATCGATTCAATGGGTCTCGTCCAGTCGCAGTCGCTCATCGAGGAGGGATTCGGCGTGCTCATCGCGGTGCCCACGTTCGTCGCCGAGTTGCGGACCTTGGCCAAGGTAGCCGGGTATGTCGAGGCCGGGATCCGCGACGGCGGACCGCCCGCTGCCGTTTCGCCGGCTGGCGATTGAAAGGAGACTAGCGGTCATGCTGCTGCTTGATTTCTTAGAAGCCACTCGCGCTGCGGCAGACCGCGAGCACATATGGCGCTTCCCAAAGCAGGACGTCGAGCTGTCGCTGGGAGACATCGTCACGGCGAGCGGCGGATACGCGGGGGCACTGGCTGCGCTCGGTGTTTGCCACGGTGACCGTGTGGGCATCGTGCTCGAGAATTGCGCGGAGTATCCTTCGCTCCTGCTCGGAATTTGGCAGCTTGGGGCGGCCGCCGTGCCGCTGCGCCCGTCGGGCGGTCTCAAGTTCGAGATGGCGGCCTTCCTGCGCGAAGTGGATGCTGACTGCGAGTTCGCGGTCTTCGTCTTCGACGACGACGTCGATCCGCCGGTCATGGCGGCCAGCTCCCGACGGCGGGGCGTCCGAAAGGCTCAAATTCGTGAGCTTGCGGCGACCGCCCCGTCGGTCGTCCCGGCGCGGCTACGTCCGGAGGACGTCGCGGTCCTCCAGTACTCCTCGGGCAGCACGGCGAGGCCGAAGGCCGTGATCGTGACCCACGGAATGGTTCGCAGCCAGGTCGATCAGCTCGACAGCGAATACCGGTACGCGTGCGGCGGCGAGAGCATCCGATCGGCGGGGTCCTGGCTCCCGTTCCACCACGACATGGGTCTCTTCATCGGGATCCTCCATCCGCTCTTCTCCCGATCTCACAACGTGCTCGGGTCGCCGCTCTTCTACATGCGCGACCCGAAGCGCTGGTTCCGCCTGCAAGCAGAGCGCCGAGTCAATTGGAACTTCACCACGAATTTGGCCATGGCCAACTCCGTCGGGTCGCTCCGTCTGCTGGATCCCGCGGCAGTCGACCTCTCCCACTTTCATTTGTATCTGGCCGCCGAGAAGGTGTCTCCGGTCGTGCTGCAGAAGACGTGTGACGCGCTCGAGAGGCTCGGGACGCCGCGGGCCAACGTCCGCATCGGCTACGGGATGGCCGAGAACACGCTCGGCGTCACCTCGACGAAGGACGGGCACGTGCGATGTGTGCGCATCCAGGTCGACGGCACGAACAGACTCCGGCTGGCGGACGGGAGCGACCCGCGGTCCATGGAGGTTGTGTCCGTCGGTCGGCCGCACATCAACACGACCGTTACCGTGCGCGACGATGACGGCAACGTGGTCCCCGACGTCACGCTGGGCGAGATCTGCGTAGAGGGCCCGTGCGTGACACCGGGCTACTTTCGCGATCCAACGAGGACCGCCGCGCAGCTCACGGGCGGGTTCCTACGCACTCGCGACCTTGGCTTCCGCCTCGACGACGAATTCTACTTCGTGACGAGGAAGGACGACGTCGTCGTGGTCGGAGGGCGCAACATCTCTCCCGATGACATTGAGGACTGCGTAGAGGCCATGGATAATGTCCCGGCGGGAGGCGCGGTCCTCATCGACGTACCGATTGCCGCCACCGGCAAAACGGAGCTCGTCCTCCTCGTGGAGACAAACCAGCGTCTGTCCGGGCAGGAAGCGGCTGAGCGGCGGGCGCTTCTGCAGCAGCACGTGCTGACGGAGCGCGGCCTGCTGATCAACCGAGTCGCCTTCGCGAAAAGGAGCTCGCTGGAGAAAACGTCCAGCGGCAAAAAGCGGCGGAAGGTCATTCGGGAGCGCTTCGTGAATCAGGAACTAGATCTCAGTTGAACGCTGTCAGCGCCTTGGAGGTCGAACGTGACTGGTTTCGCTTTGCGTTACAGGCAGTTTACCGTCCTCGCCTGGTTGGCTCTGCTCGTCCTCTCCTTGGGCGTCGTCGCGGTTCGGCTGTCGTCCAGGGACGCCGTCGTCGACAACTCCGTCGGCATATGGTTTCAGAAGGACGATCCTGGCCTGAAGGTCTACGAGGACTTCAATCGCCAGTTTGGCCAGAAGGAGTGGAGCATTCTCCTTCTCCGGGCCGACTCGGTGTTCGAGCCGCCTTTCCTCCATGACCTCGCTCAGATCACCGCCCGACTCGAAAAAGTCGAACACGTCACGAAGGTCATCTCGCTGACCAACGTGCGAGACAGCGAAGCGAGTGGCGATGGGGCACTCACGTACAGCAGACTGTATCCGGCCACCAACTCCGACGGTCTCCTTACCGAGGCCGAGGCAGCCTCGTTCAAGGCGCGGCTCTACCGGAATCCGGTCTTCGAAAGGAGTATCCTCCGCCGAGACGATTCCAGCGCCACGGTGCTCCTGTTCCAGAACGACAATTTCATCAACGATCCGGCGCCGTACCGGATCCAAATGGTGGACGCCGTCAAGAAGGTGCTCGACGCGTACCCACGCGTTCGCGGGTATTCGCTCGCCGGCACATCGGTGATCAACGCCGAGCTGAATCGCGCGTCCCAACACGACGGCATTCGGTTCTACATTCTCGCGACGCTCTTCATTATAGGGGCCACTTACGTATCTCTCCGCAACTGGCGCGACCTCTTGATCGTGCTCTCGGTCGTGACCGCGGGGGCTCTTCCCCCGATGGCGGCTCTCGCGGCGCTCCGCATTCCGTACAACATGGTCACGGTGATGTTGCCGCCGATCCTCATTACACTTTCGGTCTGCGACGTCGTGCACGTCATAAACGCCTTTCACTTCGAGCGCCGCGGGCTGGCACCTGCACCTGCGATCGTCAAGGCGATCGACGGAATCTGGACACCCTGCATGTGGACCAGCATCGTGACCGCGATCGGCTTCCTGTCGCTAGCCATGTCGACCGTATTCCCCATCTGGCAGATGGGCGTCTTTGCAGCAATGGGTATCGGCCTCGCGTGGCTGATGACCATGACCTACGTGCCGGTGGCCCTAGTAAGTCTCTGGCCTCGCGGTCGCACGGGGGAGAACGAGGGCGCCGATGGTGCAAAGCCCGTCGGCCTCTACGCTCGACGCTTGCTACCGCTTCAGGTGGGAGCGTGGCGCTGGGTTTGGCTGTCTGTCGCGGGCGCGATGGCGCTTACCTCCTTTGGAATCGGCCGCTTGCAGGTCGATACGAATTACACAAAATTTTTCGGCGAAGACATGTACGTCACTCGCGCGTATCCGCAGATCGCGCAGGCAGGCTATGGCCAAAGCCCAGTCACTCTCATGGTGCGCTTCCCGGCCGGAACCAGCTACGCCACCGGCGACCACTTTGCGCGCATCCTCCGCTTCGAGGACGAGATACGAAGGGAGCCCAGCGTCATCAAGCTGATGACGTTCACGGACCTCCTCGAGCGCGCCGACCTCGCCTTCAGCGGCGAGGCGGGGGCAGCCGGCCGGCTCAAGGGGTATAACCCACAGCAGTTGGAGCAGCTTTACCTGATGTCCGAGATTGGCGGGAACGACGACCTGCGTGATTTCGTGACAGACGACAAGAGCACGTTGCAGTTTGTCGCGATGGCTCCCTACATGAGCTCGAAGGAACTCCAATCGTTCAAGGAGCGGGTCTACAAGGCTGGCGCCGCGACGCTGCCGAGCGACGCTGAGCTGAGTGTGACCGGAACGACCGTCCAATGGGCCAATATGGACAAAGAGATAAGCCAGACACAGATGTATTCCTTGTACATTATCGCGGCGGTATTTCTCGTCCTGCTACCCATCATCTTCAGGTCATTCATGCTGGGCATCATTGGCGTCGTGATCAATTCCCTGCCGATGGCGATCACGTTCGGCTTGATGGGACTCATGAACATCAAGATCAACATCGCAACCGCGCTTCTGGGAGGGGTGGCCATCGGCGCCACGGTCGACAGTACGATTTTCTTCGTCAATCGTGTTCGCCTTGGCCGCGAGGAAAGGTTGCCTTGGCTGGAAGCGGTCAATCAGTCCGTCCTCATGGTCGGTGACGGGATCATCATGACTGCGTTCATCTTGGTCGGCGGTTTCTCCTGCCTGGCCACGTCGAGCTTCCTCCCCACGTCCAACTTCGGGGCCCTCGTCACCGTCTCGATTGCGGTGGCGGTGTTCATGGACATCGTCGTAAATCCTGTCGTGCTTAGACTCGTCGGAGGGGTCGGCGCAGCGGCGACAGCGCGCGTGGCGGTCGACGGCGGTGCCGCCAGGCCATTCATCGTTGAATGAAAGGTGATTCCAATGACATTGTTACGCAACGCGAGAGGCTGGCGCAAATTGCAGGCGGTCCTTGTTTTACTGGGAGTCGTCTGGGCCTCGGTCGCGGTGGGCGCAGACGGCCTGCAGATCTTCGAGGAGGCGTTCCGACGAGATTCTGGTTACGGAGACTACAAGTCCAGCGTAACGATGATTCTACGCGAGCGAAGCGGCGACAGCATCGTCCGAAAGATGGAGCTCTCGAACCTCGAAGTTCAGGGGGAAGGGAATCGAACGCTCGTCGTTTTCGACAATCCGCCAGACGTGAAGGGCACGACCATCCTGACCGCGACGCACACCTCGAGCGACGATCAGCAATGGATTTACTTGCCGTCGTTTCAGCGGGTGAAACAGATTTCGACGGCGAGCCAGACCGTCGCCTTCATGGGCAGTGAGTTCAGCTACGAGGACATCAACTCCATCACCATTCAGCTCTCGAAGTTTACGTACACGTACGTCCGGGACGAGGCCGTGGAGGGAGTGCCTTGCTTCGTGGTGCAAAGGACGCCGAAGTACGATCATTCCGCGTACAGCCGGGAGGTCGTTTGGCTTGATGCGCACGAGTACCTGGTCCGCCGCATCGACTACTTCGACCGAGACAATAAGCCATTCAAGACGTTGACGGTCGAGGGCTACGACAAGTATCTCGATCGATTCGAGCGCCCGAAACAGATGACGATGGTCAACCTGCAAAACGGCAAGAGCACAGTGCTTCAATGGGAACGCTATCGATTTCAAAATGGGCTGAAGGAGCGCGATTTCGACGTCTCCGGGTTGAAGAAGTAGAATGCGGGTCGTTGCGCTCGCGTGGTGGTTGATCCTCTCCCTTCTCTGCGTGCCGAGGCGGGCCAATGCGGATACAAGCTTGTCTGGCTCGGTCGGAGAGGAGGTGCGGGGATTCTTCATGCCGCCTGCGTTTGTGGGGCAGAGCGCCGAGCGCGTGCAGCCGACGTTTCTCGCGGAGGGCAAGCTCTCGATGGATGGCTTGACGCAGGGGATTGACTGCTACCTCCGGCCTTTCGGCCGTTACGACGGCGTTGACCGCAACAGGTCGCGGCTCGATCTCCAGACTGCCAAATGCCGGTGCCACGTGGACCGGTGGAAGCTGTCCGTCGGTTACGACGTCGAGTCGTGGGGCGTTTTGGAGTTCGTGAACCCGGCCGACGTGCTCAACCAGCGTGACATCGCGGACGACGTCGTGACCAAGCGCAAGCTCGGACAGCCCATGACTGGCTTGTCCGTGACGACCGATCTCGGAACGTTCGCGTTCTACGGCCTTACCTGGTTCACTCCACTCTCGTTTCCCGCCGTGACGGGGCGCCTTCGCCCGACGCTGGTTATCGAGGGCGACCAGGCTACGTACGGGTCGTCCTTGAAGCGGCTCAACCCGGAGGGGGCCTTTCGCTACACGAACGCGCTCGGACCGATCGAAGTCGGGGCGTCGTACTATTATGGGTACGAGCGCGATCCCGTGTTCGGGGTCGCAATCGGGTCCGCCGGGCAGCCTTATCTCGTTCCGAGCTATTCGCTTGAGCATCAGGGGAGCTTCGAGCTGCAGGCGACGCTCGGGGGCCTCATTCTAAAGTCTGAGGGTGCCCTCCGTCTGGATAGGGACGGTTCCTACGGCTCCGCGGCCGTCGGTGCCGGCTTGGAGTACGACCTAGGCGCGTTGATCATGGCCGGGGAGACGATCACGCTTATTTGTGAATACGATTACGACACACGTCCGAGAACGCTCATTGTTCCGTTTACGGACGACCTTATCGGAGGGGTCCGGGTGGCGTTCAACGACGTGCGTGGGACGGAGCTGACGGCCTGGTCCGACGTTGCGTTCCCGGACTCCCGCTTCCAGGTCGTGGCCGTCGATGCGTCGAGGCGGATCCTCGACTCGCTCAAGGTGGCCGTCGGCTTCCGGGCGATGCCGGCCGGTGGCGGGCCGTTTGCCGACCTCCGAAAAGACGACTACGTGTCGGTGAGACTCAGCGCTCTCTTCTAGCCGGAAACGAATTGGCTGAGTCGCCACGAGACCCACACGCCGAAAAGGAAGGGTGCCAGTCTGTTGGACGCGAGCGCCAACAGCCCGCGCGAGGGGCTCGACTCGATTAGAGGTAGCCCCCGCTCTGCAAGTGGCGGGGGACGGGGGAGCGACGGCCCCCCCGAGGAGCGGGACACGCGGTCGGAAGGCTGCCTACCGTAGGAGCAATCATGAAGAGCACGCACACGGTTTTGAAATCCGTGCGAGCAAAAGTGGCCCGTCGCCTCGAGCAGGGGATCCGGCTGAAGAGGATAGGCGAAACCGGCCCCTCGCCTTGGCTGGCCCCGGTCGAGCTCATCGACGAGATCCTCCGGCCGCACGCAGACGCCCTGGGGAACGACTTTACCGGCTATCGCAATCATGCGCAGCGCGTAGCGTTGTCGTGCGAATCGCTCGCGAACTTCGACGAGGTAGCGCGCCAGCAGGTGCACATCGCTGCCGCCTTCCACGATTTGGGCATTTGGACGCACGGAACCTTCGATTACCTCGCACCTTCAGTCGCGCTCGCCTGTGAGTATCTTGACCGCACAGGGCGGGTACCGTGGCAGCCACGTGTGGTCGCGATGATCGCGGACCACCACCGTTTGCGCAGGCCGATGCACGCTCTGGCCGCCCTCTCCGACGTTTTTCGCCGGGCCGACCTGATTGACGTTGCATGCGTGCAGTCCATCACGCTCCGCAAACGTCCACTTGACGGGCTCATGAGGGCCTTTCCCAGCGCGGGCTTCCATGTGCTGCTCGCCAAGCTCACGCTGCGTCAGTTTCTACGCACTCCATGGAACCCGCTCCCAGCGGTCCGGCGCTAATCTGATGCCGAGCGACGGCGGGCAATCGATGAACACATATTCGTACGGGTCCCGGCGGAAGAGCGCCTCCTATGGGCGAGCCGTCGGGGGGCGCGTGTTCAGCCAGGTCGCCCCGGTCGCGACGAGACCCCGCAGCCGCATCCAGCGTCCCACGATTCGGCCCGCTCCCAGGGCTTCGACTACCACGTCGCCCACTACCCTCGTCACATCGAATCGCCCGTCCGTCGTCGGAAGAAGTTCGACCTGCTGAAAATCGAGAAAAGCCTGAGTTATCGGATACTGGACTTTGTAGAAGGCCTCTTTGGCGCTGAAGAGCAGCATGCCCCATCGTCCGCGATCTTGTTCGGGCTGTCGGTCCAACCAAGCACGCTCTGCGGGCGTGCATACCACGCGCTCCAATAGGGTCCCCCGTTTCAGCAACAGCGGAACCGCTAAAACTATCTACGTTGACTTCCGGGGCTTGGTCGCGCCACCGGTCAAAGACTACCTACTCGCGACCTCGGCCGCGTAGTTCGGGTCATTCGCGTTGGGCAAGGGATAGAGCTGCTGGGCCTGCTGCGCGAGCCCGAGGAGCGAATCGGGCTCGGGGGCGTCTTCGACGACGCACATGTTCTTGA
>JBEKFX010000119.1:0-16032 GCA_050013115.1 Polyangiaceae bacterium | reverse complement strand
CCCACTTGTGCCGCCAGGGCGTCGCTCAAATAGTCTCCGTTCAGATTCAGTGTCGCGATGACATCAAAGTCCTTTGCGCGCGTGAGAACTTGCTGAAGGGCGATGTCGGCGATCGCGTCTTTCACCAGGATCTTGCCGCTCGCGAGCTCCGCCTTCTGCTCGGCGTTCGCGGCGTCTTCTCCCTTGGCCGCCTTCGTCTTCTCCCACTGCGACCAAGTGTAGACCGAATCGGCGAACTCACGCTGCACCAACCCATAACCCCAACGCATAAATGCGCCCTCGGTGAACTTCATGATGTTCCCCTTGTGGACGAACGTCAGGCTCTTCCGCCGGCTGTCGATGGCATACTTGACGGCGGCTCGCACGAGCCGCTCGGTTCCCTCGCGGCTGACCGGTTTGATGCCGATTCCGGTCGTCCCAGGAAAGCGGATTTTCCGAAAGTCGGAAGGAAACTCCTTCTCGAAGAAGGCCAGAATTTTCCTGGCGGCTTCACTTTCGGCCTCGTACTCGATGCCGGCGTAGATGTCCTCGGTGTTCTCTCGGAATATGACCATGTCGACGTCCTGCGGACGTTTGACGGGGCTCGGCACGCCATCAAACCAACGCACCGGACGAAGACAGACATACAGATCGAGCATCTGCCGCAGCGCGACGTTGAGCGACCGAATGCCGCCACCGACCGGCGTCGTCAGCGGCCCTTTGATGCCGACAAGGTATTGGCGAAAGGCGGCGACCGTTTCGTCCGGAAGCCAATTCTTGAAGAGCTGGAAGGCCTTCTCGCCAGCATAAACTTCGTACCAGGCAATCTTTCGCTTTCCTCCGTAGGCCTTGGCGACGGCACCGTCGAGTACACGAACGGACGCACGCCATATGTCGCGACCCGTCCCGTCGCCTTCGATGAAGGGAACAATTGGGTTCTCGGGAACGACGAGTCGCTGGTTCGGACTCATCGTGATTTGTTGACCGTGGGCCGGCGGAGTGAACGACGTCATGGCCCCCACTCTTTACTGCGTTCCTGGCGGTCTGGACAGGGGCGCCGCATCAGGCAACCGCCTTGCCCATCGAATGGTAGCCTTTGTCGACGTGGATCACCGTCCCAGTGATCCCGCTCGCCAGCGGGCTGGACAGGAACGCAGCCGTCGCGGCGACTTCGGTAGCCAGGAGGGCCGTGGGCAGCGGCGAATTCAGCCGCGCGTAGTCGACCATCTGTTCGATGAACGACTTGCCGCGGGCGACGCCGCCCTCGCCGGCAGCGGCCCCGATCGCACTGGCTGCTCGAGAAGCGAGCGGTCCGGCGCTGATGCAATTGACCCGATGGCCCCACTTGCGGCCCGCTTCCCATGCGAGAACGCGGGTATCGCTCTCGAGCGCGGCCTTCGCGCTGGACATGCCGCCGCCATAACCCGGGATGACGCGTTCGCTCGCAAGGTAGGACAGGCTGAGAAAGGCGCCACCGGGCCTGACAAGAGGGCCCAAGCGCTGAACCATGGACACCAGCGAGTACGCGCTGATGCTCACGGCCGCCAGATACCCTCGGCGGCTCGTCGCCAGGAGCTCCCGGTTCACCTCCGGGCCGTTTGCCAGCGAATGGATGACGATGTCCAGGCAGGGCTCGCCAAATTCGGCGCGCAAACGTTCCGCGCAGCCCGAGAGCGTGAAATCACCTAGCTCTTTGTATCGCTTATTTTCGCGCAATTCCGGCGACACGTCTTCCATGGAATCGAACTCAGCGTCGAGCGGGATGATCCGTTCGAACGCGAGCTTTCCGCCGCTCGGGAGCGTCAACGACACGTCGAGCTTACCTCGACGCAGCAGCGTCTGAAAGATGCCGAGCGCAGGCGGCCACGTTCCCACACAAACCGTCGCTCCGGCCTGGGCGAGCGCCTTGGCGATTTCAAATCCGAACCCGGCGTCGTCGGCGACGCCAGCGACCAGAGCTCGCTTCCCGGAGAGATCGATCGTCAGCATTGAACGACGATCGGCTACGGGCGCCAGGAGTCAAGGCCGTCGTGCAGAACGACCGACCAAAGCACCTTTGAAAATTGCGTGGCAGAATTCGTCACGACCCTGCGGGCCACCGAGCGTCAGGGGCCGCCAGACGAAGGCTGCGCGCGGCGGCGAGCTACTCCAGCGAAAAATCCGTCCATGCCTTCGTCGCCCCCGTCCGGCGTGCCATCGAAGCGCCAGGTTCGTAAGTATCGGCCGTCGTTCGTTGCCACCCCTTCGGTGCGCGTACGCCCGAGCACGTCGCGTACGGAGACCGAAACGTAGTCCGCGTTCTCTTGCAAAAATCGGTCGAATGCGCGTTCGCCCTCGCTTGGCAGAAATGAACATGTGGCAAAGACAAGGCGCCCATGAGGCAGAACCAATGTCGCCGCCGCACGCGCCAACGCCTGCTGCAGGTCGAGGAGCCTATTCAGCTCTCCCGGTCGCAAACGCCATCGGAGTTCGGGGTTGCGCCGGATGGCACCAAGGCCCGAGCAGGGTGCGTCAAGCAGGACTCGCTGCGCCAACGAGCCCGCCCGTTCGGCGTGCCCGCGTAGAGCGGCGGCATCGAGGAGATCGCAGGCAACCGCGCGCACGTTGCTCGCTTCGGCCCGTCGGGCGCGGCGGCGAAGCTGCGCCAGCCTGGCTTCGGATGCGTCGAGGGCGAGCACCTGGCCCTTGCCTCTCAACAAGGCGGCGAGGGCCAAGGTTTTGCCTCCGGCGCCCGCGCACGCGTCGACCACAAATGTTCGGGGTGGGGGAGCAACGAGTTCGGCAACCAGCTGAGAGGCTTCGTCCTGCATCTCGACGTAGCCCCGCGCGAACACGTCGGTGCGAAAGAGCGAGCGGTGCGACTCGACCACGATTCCGTACGCGGAACGCGCAACCGGCCGCGCCGTGACCGCCTCTGCCTCGAGCGCCAGCAACGCATTCTCGCGCGTCGTTCGCGCGCCGTTGACCCGCGCGACGCGGGGAGCCAACTCGTTCATGCGCGCGAACGCGCGCAACGCCGCCGATTCACCGAGCTCTGCTTCAAGATGTTCGACGAGCCAATCGGGCATCGAAAAGAGAACGCCGAGACGCTCGGTACGCGACTCGATTCGCTCGACGCGAGCGTCGGTGACCGCGGGTCCCCCCCTCGTCATGGCGAAAAGCGCATCGATCCGCGCATCAGAGCGGTCGCTTTGCGTCGCGAATGCGAGCAGGCGATCGTACTTGACGAGCGCGTGGGCGAGGGCGGCCGTCGCCGCCGCCTCCTCCTCGGAAGCGCCGCGGAGCGCCCGCTGGAGGACGTCGCTGAGAAACGGCCACTGGCGCGCCCTCGCTTCATCGTAGACGGCGGCGCCGAGCGAGCGGATTCGTCGGGCCTGCGCCTCAGTGCATCCGACGATCACGCGCGGCATGCCGCTCCCCACGTCCTTGCTGAGCCGAAGTGCGCGACGGGCCTGGTCGCTCGGGCGGCACGAGGCAAGTCGCCGCACGCCCAATCAGATCGGAGCGGCCAGCCTTTCGCAAGGCTTCGCGTGCAAGCGGGTGATGGGCTTCGTCCCACCAATAAAGCAGAGACTTCAGCATCTTCTTGTCCCGAAGATCGCGAACGACCGGTACCGGATCCATCGTGAGCGGATCGATGCCCGTGAAGTACATCGTCGTCGCAATGGCCATCGGCGTTGGAATGAAGTCTTGCACCTGCCGTGGCCTCAAATTTTGACGCTTGAGCCAGAGCGCGAGTTCAATCGTATCCGCGACAGTAGAGCCCGGGTGCCCGGTGATGAAGTAGGGAATGAGATACTGCTCTTTCCCCGCTTCGTCGCTCGCTGCACAAAAGGCCTGTGCGAAGCGCTCATAATGTTCGATAGGAGGCTTTTTCATTTTCTGGAGCACGTCTGGATTCGTATGCTCAGGAGCGACGCTGAGCTGACCGCCCGTGTGATGGCGAGCCAGTTCCCGGATGAACTCGGGGCTCCTTTCAGCCAGGTCGTATCGAATGCCGCTGGCCACGAAGACGCGATCCACGCGCGGCTCGCCGCGAATGCGACGCAGCAGGTCGATGAGCGGGGCGTGATCGACAACGAGGTTTTCGCACACGCCGGGATGCACGCAAGACAGCCGACGGCACGACTGCTCGGTCCGATCGTCCTTGCATCGCATCTGATACATGTTCGCCGTTGGGCCGCCCACGTCGGTGATCGTGCCGCGAAAATCGCTCATCCGTGACAGCGCTCGCACCTCACGCAAAACACTGTCGGCGCTGCGGCTCTGAATGATGCGGCCCTCGTGCTCGGTGATGCTGCAAAATGTGCAGCCGCCGAAGCAGCCTCGCATCGTCACGATCGAGTGGCGAATCGTCTCGAACGCTGGAATCCGCTCGTTTTCATAGATCCAGTGGGGCCTTCGCATGAAGGGTAAGTCGTACAGGGCATCCATCTCCGCTTCTTCGAGCGGCAGGGCGGGTGGGTTGAAAAAGACCGCCTCGTCGCCGTGGGGCTGAAGAAGCGACCGTCCGTTGTGCGCGTTCGTTTCGTACTGAAAGGCGCGCGACATTCGCGCGAACGCTTGCTTGTCGGCGGAGACCTCTTCGAACGACGGCAGCAAGACCGTCTTGCCATCGGTGACATAGCGGCTCGGGTCGGCCGCGATGTCGGCCCATGCCCGACGGTTTTTCTTTGCATACGCCGTTCCTCGGATGTCGGTCAAGGCGGCAACCGATTCGCCTGCTGCGAGACGGCGCGCAATTTCCCAGGCAGGTCGTTCGCCCATGCCAAAGACGAGCAGGTCCGCCTTGCTATCGAGCAAGATCGAGCGTCGAACCGAATCGCTCCAGTAATCGTAATGGGCGATGCGTCGCAGCGACCCTTCAATGCCTCCGATGACGACGGGCAGACCAGGAAAGGCGCGACGACAGAGATTGGCATAGACAATCGTCGCTCGATTCGGCCGCAGGTTGGTCCGACCACCCGGGGAGTATTGGTCCTCGGAGCGCACCTTCTTCTGTGCTGTCAGCTTATTCAACATCGAGTCGAGGTTGCCTGCGCTCACCCCGACGAAGAGACGGGGACGGCCCAGCCGCGCAATGTCGTCGACCGTCGTCCACCGAGGCTGAGCCACGACGCCGACACGCAGTCCACGGCCCTCGAGAAATCGTGCCACGAGGATCGGCCCAAAGGCCGCGTGATCGACATACGCGTCGCCGGTGACAATGAGGACGTCGAGGTCGTTCCACCCTCGCGCGCGCATTTCCTCGGGCGTCGTCGGGAGAAAGCCCTTGAGATCACGCGGCAGCTGGCCGTCACGTGACCTGCGGAGCGGGACGAGGGTCATGGGCCGCGCGCAGTTTGAACGACGATGGCCCCTTCCGCCAGGGCCGAGCGCAAGTCGCCGATCGAACGGCCGGCGTGCTAACCATCCAAGCCTCTTCGCATGGGCCGAGTGCATGCTTTGCTGCTTCTGGCTTGGGCGCTCATCCGCTCGATCATTGCGCCGTTTTTCGGCGGGCGCCGAGGGCTGGCGGACTTCCAGCGCAGCTACGCCCGCGACCGGTTGCCGCCCATCGATCCAGAGGAGCGTCGGCTTTTGCCGCGATTTAGCGGCTGCGTGGCTTGCGGGCTCTGCGACATCGGGGAAGGAGCGGCCATCGTACGTTCGCATGGAACTTATGGGGGGGTGATGGACCTCATGCTCGCGAGCTCTCGGAACATTCCTGACTACGACGTGGCCGCCCGATCATTCGAGGCCGTCGGCGACGAAAGGCTCAAAGCTCTCGAGCAGCGATGCCCGACACGCGTGCCCATGCGAAGGCTCGCCGCGTTCGTCCGCAACAAGGCCGTGGAAATAACCCGGCTGACGCGTGGGCGGTGACGAGCGGCCCATGCGGTTGCTGCGACTCGATCGGCGCCTCGCCTGTAGCGCTCTCGCCTGGCTCGCGGCTGGCTGCATGCCGGCAAACATCGCCACTTTCCAGGCGAAAGACGCGCCTCAAGCGTTGGCCATTCGCCCGACCGGAAGCGGGCGACCACCGCTCACGGTCCTCGTGCGCGAGGGGGACCCGCGCGCGGCGATCGCCGTCGCCATGAACACCGAGGGCATCGCCGACGATCGAGCGGCCCTCGTAGGCGTCGCGCTCGCAGCATTGACGCAGGAGCGGCTGCGGGAGCGAGGCATCGATTCGGACGCCGTCGGCGGATGGAACGGCTGGAGGCTCCGGGCGCTCGTTTCGTCGCCGGCCGATGCGGGCGCATTCGTCGATGCCTTGCGCGCAGCGCTGCTCGCGCCGGTGAACGCGACGGAACCGGCCCTCGCCGCCGTGGCCCGCAGGGCGTCCGCGCTGGCGAGGCGACCGCTCCGGGACGCTGCCCTCGCGGACCTGGCCGGGTGCACGGGCGAAGCGTACAGCGTTGGCGGGTCCGACCTCCCGACCGCAGCCGACCTCGAACGCTGGCGGGGTGCAGCTCACGGGCTCGGACGCGCTGCCATCGCCGTGGTGGGCGATACCGCGACAGCGGATGCGGCGGCAAACTCACTTGCGCGCGGACCAGCGTGGCCTTTCCTGCAGCCGGCGCAGACGTGGTGGCCGGGGCCGAACGCCCGCGCCGTCGTCTACGATGCCTCCGGTCAGTTGGATCCAGGGGCGGCCCGCATTTTCGTCACGGCGAGGACCACCCGCGCCGAGCGTGCCGTCGAGGCCGCGTCGGCGCTCGGAGGCGCCCGAGGCCCGCTGGCATCCCGACTCGCGGCTCTCGAGGCGAGGGGGCATCTGAACGCGATCGTGGGGACGGCCCATGCCAGCGGCGGGTGCCTGGCGGTGACTGTCGACCTTTCGGCGGCCGACCTCGCGGCGGACTCAGCCGCTCGAATTGCGACGGCGGCTTCGCTCGCTCGCGAGGAAATCGGCGTGGAAATTCGTGACGTGCACGCGCCCGCCGATCTCGGCCGAGTGCTCGCGAGCGGCGCTTCCGATCCGCGCGAAGCCGCCGAGCGCGCGGCCTGGTGGTCGCTCACCCTTCCTCGCACGGTCGGCGGGCAGGACGACGTTCGCCTCGGTGTCATCGTCGGGGTCGCCGCGGCACGCGATGTGTCCGGTCCGGCCATCGTGGCCCAGGCCGACTCCATCCGCCGCGAGATCGATCGTGCGACCCTCGCATGGCACACCCCAGTCGTCGAAGGACTTACGCGCGTCGAGCGCGGCCAAGGTGAGGCATGGCTCCTTCTGGCTTCACCGTGCGGAACATTCGCCGAGGCCACGGGCGATGCGGGTGTGGGCGCCGCGGTCGCCTTTGCAGCGGGTGCTCAAGCATCTGCCGGCGCCGGCGACGCAATTGTCGAACCGTTCGTCGCCGTCGACGGCATCGGCCTTCTGGTTCATGGCCCCGCCAGAGGGGACGAGACGCCGCAAGCACACGCGCGCCGCCTGGCCGACTTGGCCGCCCGCACGTTCGCAGCAGATGCCCTCGATGAAGAAAGTGTCACGCGTGCGCGAACGCTGCTGCTTCGGGATGCGTCCGAACCCGACGCACGCGCCCTCGGCGTACTTGCCGCTGCGGTCGCGCCCGGACACCCCTCCTGGTTCGAAGCGGCAGGAACCTCGTTCGGCCTGGCATCCGTCTCGGATGACGCGATCGAGCTGCGTTCAGGCGCGATCCGTAATGGCCCTCTTCGCGTCGCAGTCGTCGCAAACGCGGACCAGACCCAGGCCGATGCCGCGGTCCAGGCTGTCGACCGGTGGGTTGCTCGCGGACCGGGCGATTCGAGAAGCTGTCCAGCCAGCGCCACTTCCCTTCCGCCGCGACCGGGAACGTACGCGGTAGACCGTCCAGCGGGATCGATTTCCGAGGCCTTGGTGGCTCTTCCGATCCCCGCCGACGCAGCCGCCCATACCGCAGCCACGTGGATTGCTGCGGCCCTCGATGGCGCGGACGGTCTGCTCGGACGTGCGCTCGGGGCCAACCCGTCGGGTCCGTCGCTCGCGGAGAACTGGAGTGCCGCAGTCCGCGGAGACCGCCGATCCGAGGCGCTCGTCATCCGCATCGTCGCGACCGATGACACCCTCGACAGCGCCGTTGCACAGACTCGTGCGCTCCTCGATCGTCTCCACCAGGGCGGGCTACGCGGAGAGGACTGTGTTCGAGCTTCGCTTCGCCTCGAACGCTCGCGGGTCGCAGACGCCCTCGACCCGAGAACTCGCGTCGTCAGACTCTGGCGGGGCGCCGTGGACGATTCGCCGCCGGCGCTCGAGGCGCTCCGCGCCTTCGTCTCGAACACCATGCGCGACGAAGGGTTGGTGATCGTCGCCGCGCGGCCCGCCAGAACGGAGCCAAGCCCATGGCGCGGCTCGGCGGCTAACGATCCGAAACCGGGGGGGAGCGTCCGTTGATGCCGCCGCCAATCCTCCCACCGAGCGCTGCCGCCGGGGGAACAGCGGGTTCGCCGGACCCTCCCTGGTTTCGCGTCGGTCGCGATCAGGTGCGCCTTTTGCGCGATGGATCGCAAGCCTTTCCGGCGATGCTGACCGCCATCGAGGGCGCTTCGGCAGAAATCTTGCTCGAGATGTACTGGATTGGCCAAGACGCCGTCGGTGAGCGCTTTCGCGAAGCCCTCGCGGATCGCGCCCGGGCCGGTGTCACGGTGCGCGTCATTCATGACGCCATCGGTTCCCTTGGAATCACTGCGGACTGGTGGCGACCCTTGACGTCGGCCGGAGGGGAAGTCGCGGAGTATCATTCCGTATCCCCGCTCGATCCGCGGTTTCAGATCGATCGTCTCGAGCTACGCGACCACCGCAAGCTCCTCATCGTCGATCGGCTTTGCGGTTTTACGGGCGGCATCAACTTGGCGTCGCCGTGGCTGCCGGTCGGCGGTGGGGGAGCCGGCTGGCGTGACGACGCCGTCCAGGTACTCGGCGAAGTCACCGAAGAACTGCGCTCTCTCTTTTACAGAACATGGCGCCAGCTCACAAGACAGTCCATGCCTTCCGATGTAAGGCCCCTCTCCCGGCAGCGCAGTCGGCCCGTTTGGGCGCTCGCAAGCCAGTGGCGCAGCCGACGGAGCATGCACCGCGAGTACGTCAAGCGAATCAGCCGCGCACGAATGCGCGTCGACATCGCGAACTCGTACTTCGTTCCGGACCGGGGCGTGCGCGCGGCCCTCTTTCGCGCGGTCCGCCACGGTGTGCACGTGCGAGTCCTCGTCCCCGGCAAGAGCGACGTACCGGTCGTCCAGTTCGCGGTCGAGGCGCTGTTCGACACGCTCCTGCGGCACGGCGTCGAAGTGTGGGCGCTCCCGGGCACCATGCTGCACGCCAAGACCGCGATCGTCGACGACGAGTTCACGACCATCGGCAGCTACAACCTCGACGAGCGATCCTGGCGGAAGAATCTCGAAATCAACCTCGCCATCGAAGATCGTGCGTTCGCGCGCCATGTCCGCACATGGTTCGAGCGCGACCTTTCGACGGCGACCCCCATCACGCTCCGCACCTGGCGCGACCGCTCCCTTGCCCGACGCGGGTTCGAATGGGCTGCATACGCCCTGCGGAGGCTCTGGTAGTGGACTTCGAGCGGGAGCTCCGACGGACCATGCGCATCGCGGGCTTCGGTGCCATCACAGGCGCGATGCTGTCTGGGTTCATCGCCCAGGAGGCGCTTACCTCGCGTGCCGGTCGCGAGGCGGTCCGCGAGCGCTGGGTCGGCGCGTGGTGCACGATGGTTCTGACGCTCTTCGGCGTTCGTTCCATCGTGCAGGGAACAGCCCCGCCGCGCACGAGAGGGCATCTCATCGTGGCGAACCACCGTTCGACGGCGGACGTCCTCGTGCTGCTGCGAACCTTTGGCGGCCATATGGTAAGCCGAGCGGACTTGGCGCGGTGGCCGCTCGTCGGGGCCGCCGCTCGCGCGGTGGGTACGGTGTTCGTCGACAGAGAGGACGCGGTGAGCGGCGCGACCGCCGTGCGCGCCATTCGCACGCGTTTGGCCGAAGGGGCAACGATCATCGTATTTCCTGAGGGCACCACGTTCTCCGACGACGACGTTCGTCCGTTTCACGCCGGAGCATTCGTCGCCGCGCTGCGCTCCGGCGCCGACATCGTCCCCGTCGGGCTGGCGTACGCTGCGAAATCCGGTGCGGCCTTCGTCAACGAGACCTTTCCGGCGCACCTGGCCCGCATGGCGGCCGCGCCGCCGTCGCAGGTCGCCCTCTGCATTGGCGCTCCCATCTCGATCGACGGCTCTCGCGCGTCGCTGCTGAGAGACCGCGCCCACGAGGAAGTTCAGCGCCTGGTGAACGATGCGCGACGCCTCGCCGATCGCTGAACGTCGACGCATCGGCCTCGACGTCCGTCCACGTTACCTCTCGCGATGGCCTGCGTCGGCGTCGAAGTCGTGCGGAATCTCCGACCGCTGAACGCATCCCCGCTCGGCCAGCATGCGAAGGGCCCTGACGGCCACGACGCGGCGGACGCGCGGCCGATCGGAGGCGCGCGCCAGCGTCAGCAAGCGTCGACATCCTTCTCCCAGCTCCTTTGCGTCTTCGGGATCGGTCGTTCGCCGGGGCCGGGACGCTTGCTCGACGATTGAATCGAGTGCGGAATCGGCCTGTGCATCGTCGCCTGTCGTCGCCACCTCCGCCAGCCACGGCAGCTCGGAAAAGTCGGGGCAGTAGGCCATGGCATGCAGCGCCGTCATGCGCAGCGCCGGAGCGCCACCGCGCTCGCGGGCCCCGTCACACCCGATGAGGTCATCGAGCCGAATGAGGTCGTCGTCGCCGCCGTCCTGAGCTCGGCTCCAGGCCTCTGCTTCTCGCGCGCTCATGGGTTCGAGCGGCGGTTCGTCAGAGTCGGCCGCTTCGGATCCTGCGACCGCGGATCCGCCCGTCGCTCCCCGGCGTCCACAAGCGGCGCACACGACACAGGCTGCCGCCGTCGCAAGAGCGGCCACAACGCCCTGCGCCCCGCGCATCACGGCGTAAACATATCGAGCGTTCGCCTGCCCCGCTGGCGGTCTTCTTCGACCTGCTTGTTGAATTCTTCGACGGCGCGATTGATGTGCATACTGCAGAACTTTGGCCCGCACATGGAGCAGAACTCGGCGCTCTTGAAGTAGGTGTCGGGCAATGTTTCGTCGTGCATCGATTGAGCGGTCTCTGGATCGAGCGACAGACGGAACTGCTCCTTCCAGTCGAAAGCATAGCGAGCACGCGACAAGGCGTCGTCGCGGTCGCGCGCCCCGGGTCGATGACGCGCCACGTCGGCCGCGTGGGCGGCGATCTTGTATGCGATGAGGCCCTCGCGAACGTCGTTCTCATCCGGCAAGCCGAGGTGCTCTTTGGGTGTCACGTAGCAAAGCATCGCAGCCCCAGCGGTCCCGGCCATGGTCGCACCAATGGCGCTCGTGATGTGATCGTAGCCGGGCGCGATGTCGGTCACGAGCGGACCAAGCACGTAAAAGGGCGCTTCGTGACACAGCTCCATTTCCTTTTTCACGTTCATTTCGATCTGGTCGAACGGCACGTGGCCGGGGCCCTCAATCATCACTTGTACGTCCTTTTCCCAGGCCCTCGCGGTCAGCTCGCCCAGCGTATTCAATTCGGCGAACTGTGCCGCATCGCTCGCGTCTGCCAAGCACCCTGGTCGAAGGCCGTCGCCAGCGCTGATCGTGACGTCGTAGCGCGCGCAGATCTCGAGGACCTTGTCCCATGACGTGTAAAACGGGTTCTGCTTCTTATGCTCGATCATCCATTGCGCCATGACTGAGCCGCCGCGAGAGACAATCCCGGTCAATCGGTGCTGCACGAGCGGTAAGTGCTCGGCCAGCACCCCCGCGTGAATCGTGAAATAGTCGACCCCCTGTTTGGCCTGGTGCTCGAGCATGTCGATGAGGTCCGAGGGGCGGATGTCTTGAACCCGCTTGCGCTCTTTGAGCACCTGATAAATGGGGACCGTGCCGATCGGGACAGGCGAACAGGCGATGAGTGTGGTGCGTATGCGATCGATGTCACCCCCCGTCGAGAGATCCATCACTGTATCCGCTCCGTACTTGAGCGCGATGCGAAGCTTACGCAGCTCGCCGTCGACGTCGCTCGTGATGGCGCTGTTGCCGATGTTCGCGTTGACCTTGCAGCCAAGGGCGATACCGATCCCCATAGGCTGGAGGTTCAAGTGATTGACGTTTGCGGGGATGACGAGGCGACCGCGGGCAACTTCGCGGCGAACGATTTCGGGCTCCACGCGTTCGCGATCAGCGACGTACGTCATTTCTTCGGTCAAGACGCCCTTTCGGGCGTAATGCATCTGGCTCTTGATCCGGTCGTCGCTCCGCCTCGAGACCCATTCAGTTCGCATGCACTCAGGTGTTAGGACGAAGCCTGCAACGCGGCAAGCCGGTTCGGGCCGATCGATGGAGCGAGTCGGGACTTCGAGCGGGCGCTGCGACCGAGACCCGGAAGAACGGTTCGGACTCGAAGGGCCGTCCGGACAGGGCCAGGTGCCGGCGTCGGGGCGAATGAAAAGGTCGGTGCGATCACGGCGAGCCCCCGTTCGAAGGGCCGCGCGACCCAGAGAGGCCACATTCATGCGACGGGAGGCCCGATGCAAACGAAACCGACGAGCAGGCAGGTTCATGCGCGCGCATTGCTGCAAATCGCCTCGGAGTGGCTAAATGCCGCGTGCGCTCCAGCCGATCGAGACCAAGCGAGGCGTCGGGGCGGGCTCGCGCCACACGGCGTTTTCAGCTCAGGCACACGTAGTGCATCTCTACCTCCGCAATGCAGGGTCGCGGGGCCGCGAGAGAGCGGTGCTCATCGCCGTAGTGGCGTTTCTCTCTCGGCGCCGCCGTCGCTTCGCCAGCCAGCCCGGGGAGGATGCCTCATGAAAGCCACGGCCGTGCTGCGACAGCATCACCGAGCGCTCGAGCGTCTCCTTGCGCGGCTGAGGCGAGACAAGGACATGCGATTCACCCTTGTCCTCGAGCTCATCGAAGAGCTGCTCACTCACCTTTCGGTCGAAGAGCACTTTTTCCTGTGCCCGGTGGCGGATGCGACCGGGCTGCGCGTCGACACCTATCGCGCCGAACAAGCCGCGGTCCGAAACGCCATGCTCCAGGCCGTCTTCGCGGAGGCGGATGACGAGACGTTTGCGACCCGTTTGAGCGAACTGTCGTCCACTTTCGAAAGCCACGCCAACGCGCTCGAGCAGGATTTCTTACCGCTCGTCGAATCCAAAATCCGTGCGGATCACCTCGAAGCGATTGGCAATCGGATGGAGGCCTTTTGGGAGTCTGCAGAGCGCGCTGCACGTTGGCCGAGCCGGTCCACGCCTTCGCCGGCAGCCACGAGCAGCCGGCGGGCCTTGACTTCCACACACGCTTCGTTGCCCGCGCCCGACATCGAGACGGCGCACCGTCCCATCCGCGCCCGGGAAGCCCGACTCGCGTCAGACGGTCGGGAAGCAACCCCGCCGGGGGAAGGCGACGCCGCGGGCCGCCCGAGCTAGCGCAAATCGAGCTCCGCGAGCCGGGGCCACGCAAGAGAGAAGGCGCGCCGCTGCGGTCCAAGCGTTCATTCGACGCGTGAGCGTCCTGGCGGGCGCCGCGCCAAACCACGGCGAACGCATCACTTCGCACAGCGCACCCCAATTCCGTAGCTTCGCTTGCTGGGCGCGTCCTTGTATCGGAACGTTGGCCGCACCCACGACGCATACGACCCGTTCCAGCTTCCGCCTCGGACGACCCGCTCGACGCCGCTCGCCGGCCCGGTCGGCCGTTTCTGCTCCTCCTTCGGATAGGGCCCATAATAGTCGTTGACCCACTCCCAAACGTTGCCAACCACGTCCTGCACGCCGTAGCGCGAAGCCCCCTTGGGGAAGGACCCGACAGGCGCCGTATTTGCGAATCCATCGTCCGCGTTATACATGGCTTTCTCATCGATTCCGTTCTTCCGGCCCCACGCGACGCACTCGGCCCCGCACGCATTGAGCAAACCGGGCGAAGGGTCGTCGTCGCCCCAGGGATACCTCCGCCCGTCTGGGCCACGAGCGGCGAACTCCCACTCCGCCTCGGTCGGTAACCGCTTGCCGTCTTCGCGGCAAAATTTGTCGGCCATGTCCCAGTCGATGCAATTGATGGGATGGTTCGAGCGACCAAGCGGATCGCGGGCGTTGCAGAGCGGGTCGAACGCTTTTCTCTGCTCGTCGTCGAGGTCAGACGACAGGTTGGCCGTCCCGGCTCGCTTGCATCGCCCCGCATCGCTGCACGCCTTGTATTTTTCGACGGTCACTTCGAATTCGTCGATGCAGTACGGGCCGAGCTCTACCTGGTGTGCGGGTCTTTCGAGCGGCAACCCATCGTCACTGCCCATGAAAAAGCTCCCACCCGGAATCGCGATCATCCCCTGTGGACACGCGCCGCTGGGCTCGTGATCCGGTCGAGTCACCGAAGTCGCCCCGTGCGGCGCGGCGGCCGCCGGCACGACGGGCGAGCCGGCGACCGGCGCAATCGCGGCGGTCGGCCGCGATACGACCGCGAAGCGGACGAGACCCACCGCCAGGAGTGCACCAATTCCGAGGACCACGAAGGCCCCCATCTTTCCCGAGCCCCTGCGGCGAGACATGGTCGTTGAGCCCGTACCCGACGCCGCCGATGACGCCTCGACCGCGTGGGGCGACGAGGCCGACGCTTCAGGCAGGCGGGCGACCGTGGGAGCCGTCCCGATGGGCGGCTTCGAGCCGGAGGCCTGATCGCGCCCGCCGTCGTGCACCGGCAAGGTCGCACCACGCAACGGACCGAGGCGGAGCGCGAGCCTCAGCGCGTTCCAAAATTCACCGACGGTCTGCCACCTTTCGCCAACCCGAACGGCCACGGCCTTCGCGAACACCGCCTCGATCTCGTCGGGGACGTCAACGCCCAGTGTGCGCGGGGTCGGTCGACGTTCGCCGCTGCTGGAGGCTACCCCGAGCTGCAAGAAGTCGTCGCCTTCGAGGGGATCGCGGCCGCTGATGGTTTCGACGAGGACAAGAGCCAGCGAAAACACGTCGGTCCAGGGGCCGGTTGACCCATGCGAGCGCGAAAACTGCTCCGGCGCGCCGTACGCTGGGGTGAAGCTCGTGACTTGGCCGCTCGTCCGCGTAAAAGTCCCTGCCATCTTCTGCGCATCGGACACCACTTTTGCGATTCCGAAATCAAGGAGCTTGACAGTCGCGTCGCCACGCGGCTCTCCGAGAACGAAGATGTTGCCCGGTTTCACGTCGCGATGGGCCACGCCTTTTCGGTGGGCGAGTGCGAGCGCCTCGGCAGCCGGCTCGAGCAGTTGAATGGCCTCAGCGAATGTGCGAACCGGTAGCCCCCGAGCCTTCTCGTCGGCCAAGACCAAGTCGAGGGAGGCACCGTCCAGCCATTCGAGAACGATGTACGGCACCGACTCGCCCGTCTCGAGGCTCAACATCGCGATGTCGCGCGCCTGAACAATCGCAGCGGTCCGAGCCGATAGGTCGGACAACAAGGCGCCCTCTTGTACGAACGCGTCGAGCAACTTCTGCCGGTCGGTCGCCGAAAAGTCGCCAAGAGCCTTGAACACCTTGAGCGCGACTGGCCGCCGCCAGAGGAGGTGGGTCGCCCGATACACGGTCGCAAAACCGCCTTCGCCGACGACGCCCTCGATCGCATACTTGTCGGCGATCGTCCGACCCACCAGCTTCAATGTGTCGACTGCGGCCACTCGCACCTCCGGGGCCCCGCTTCGCGCTGCCCCAATCTTACCTGACTCGGTACGGGCAACCTGGCATCAGGTTTCAGGCGCTTGACTCGAAGTCCGCCGTGGCTTAGCTCACCGGGTCCGTTCGACAGAGCGGTGGTTCGCGCAGGTAGCTCAGTCGGTAGAGCAGGGGACTGAAAATCCCCGTGTCGGCGGTTCGATTCCGCCCCTGCGCACGAAATTAGCGGGATTTTGAGTCCACTGCGTCTACTGCGTCCACGGAATCGGCAGCGTTTTTCCACACTGGATCCACAGTCGATCCTCGAGGATTTAGAGCACGGCGGATGGTGGCGCCGAGCTCCTTTGCATCGA
>JBEKFX010000118.1:0-16238 GCA_050013115.1 Polyangiaceae bacterium | reverse complement strand
CTCCGGGTCAAACTAGTCTTCGGACTCACCGGCACCAAGGAAAGGCCGACCTCGGTGCCGCCGCAGCACGCGCACGATACAACGTTTCGTGCGCAGCAGGTCGACGGCAACGCCGGTGGCGACCTAGTCTTAGTCTAGGCGGGTGGCGTACGACTTCACATGGTTCACCGCCCCGCCGATGGTGGCCGCGCCGGTCGCCCACTTCAGCTCCACGACGGAGCCGGACGTTCCCAACCTCGACGACCAGGTCCGCTTCCTTATGGTCCTCCAGAAAGCTCGGATGGTCGAGCCACGATGCCAGGAGGCGTTGCGCATCGGCCAGCACCGCTTTCTCGGGAGAAGGAGGCACTTTCTTATAATAGCCAACCTGACCTTTCGTTCAAGGTGACGATAATAAGCAGGACACACCTTTGAACCGGGTCACGATGCAGAATCACATGCGCTTTCTGGACGGTCAGCAGACGGCCGTTGAGCCGGGCTTTGGATGAACCGCCGCGGCGCCTTTTGGTACGTGTTCTTGCGTGAAGGCAGCGCTCGGTGGCGCGCCCGTGACCTCGTCACGCTAGAC
This sequence comes from Polyangiaceae bacterium, assembly GCA_050013115.1. Taxonomy (GTDB): domain Bacteria; phylum Myxococcota_A; class Polyangia; order Polyangiales; family Polyangiaceae; genus Palsa-1150. The sequence goes on along the minus strand of JBEKFX010000118.1, from coordinate 15,670 downwards.
TCGGTGATGCCCGTCCTGTCGATCGATTTTTCTCGATGAAATCGGCGACATGCCGATGCGCATGCAAGCCAAGCTTCTGCGGGTCCTTCAGTCCGGCGAGATACGCCCAGTCGGCAGCGACCGCTCGCATCTCGTCGACGTCCGCGTCCTCGCGGCGACGCATCGCGATCTTCCCGCCCTCGTCGGCGAAGGTCGTTTTCGAGAGGACCTTTACTTTCGTCTGAATGTTTTGCCGGTTTTCGTGCCGCCGCTTCGCGAGCGTCCAGGCGACATCCCGGCGCTCGCTGAGTACCTCCTGTCCCAGGCGCGCCTGCGCGCGTCGAGCACACCGGTCCGATCCATCAGCGAGCATGCCTTGCAAAGGCTTGCGCAGGCGTCGTGGCCTGGAAATGTCCGTGACCTTGCGAGTGCCATCGAGCGCGCGGTCGTTTTCTCGGGCGACGAAGTGCCCGCTCCCGAGCACTTCCCGCCCATTTCGTCGACTGTAACAAGTCAGACGCCCGTATGGCCCGCTCTCGATTGCGCGCCGTGGAGGTTGGAAAGGCTGACTGCGGCCTATACCGACTGGGTGCTCCGAGAAACGGCAGGGGACAAGCCGCGCGCGGCCAGGATTTTGGACATCGACGTGTCGACGCTCTACCGCTGGCGCCGCGCTCACCGATGATGCACGCTCCACGTCGAAAGCTAAGGCAGTTTGCCAGCGCTCATCCAGTGCCCGCCGTCCAAGGTGGTGTACGGGTTCGTTCACCCGCCAAAATCGCGCGCCGCGCGGGAGAGGAGCTCATCGCACGAGGCGTGGTGGGCTAGCGGCGCGGTGTGCGGAGTACCTGCTTGCGACCGAGTCTCGCCTGAAATTCTAGAATCAGGCGGGCCAGTTGGAATACTTTGCTCCGATCAACGGCCGACTTATCGATCAACCGTTTTCGAATTTCATTGGCAAGCCGGACGATCTTTTTCCACCGTGGATCCCCCACGATTCCCCCTTATCAAAAGTTACCACGAACCGCGCTTGCTTGCGTGACGCGGTGCCCATCGCGATCGATGAACCGAGCGAGCGAATGTCTTACCTCCGAGGTCGCGCGCGATGGTCGAACACGGCCACTCGCCGCAATTTCAAGAGGCATGCGGCCACCTCACACAGAAGACGGCTCCAGGCGAACCGTCCTCCACCCAGATGCGACCCGCATGGGCCTCCACGGCGCGCTTGCAGAACGTGAGTCCGAGACCGCGACCGCCACGAATAGGTTGGCCGGACTCGACCTGGACAAACGGGTCAAAGATTTTGTCGCGCATCTCGAGCGGGATGCCGCTCCCCGAGTCAGCCACTCGAAGCTCGGTCTCGTCGCCGAGACGCAACGCCGTCACGCGGATTGCCGTTTCGGACGGCGCATACCGGATGGCATTTTCGACGAGATTGGTCAGTGTTCGCCGAAAAAGGTCTTCATCCGCGTGGATTTGGCCGGCTCCGACCGAACTCTGAAGCGTCACCTTGCGACCTTGCGCGTTGACGCCGAGCTCCTCGAGCACCTCATCTACGACCGCCCGCAAATTAAGGGACGTTAGCTTGGGAGACAGCTGCCCTTCGTCCGCCTTCGCAAGATCGAGCAGGTTCATGATCATCCGGGTGAGCTGCCGCGCCTCCGTGCGGATCTGCGCAGCCCACTCGCGTGCCCGCTCCGGAAGGCCCCGGTCGCTCAGCAGAAGCTTCGCATGAAGGTCCATCGAGTTCACGGGGTTCTTGAGGTCGTGGACGACGAACGCTGTGAGGCGCTCCTTCTGGAGCTGCAGGCGTACCAGGTCGTCGCGTTGATGCTTCAGCAGGTCGTAGTGTTCCCGGAGCTCGATCCTCAAGCGTCTTAGTTTGAGCGCGCTTTGCACGCGAACGGCGAGCTCCGTCGGATGGATGGGTTTCGTGAGAAAGTCGTCTCCGCCCGCGCGCAAAGCGCGGTCGAACGTGTCGACATCGCGCATGGCTGTGAGAAAAAGTATCGGCGTCTCCGAGCCGTACGGCATGGCACGGATCCGCTCGCAGACGGCGAAGCCATCGACGCCGGGCATTCGGACGTCCAGGAGAACGCAGTCGGGCCGTTGCCGCTGGAACACGTCAATCCCGTCGTTGCCCCCTGCGGCCACGACGACTTCGTAGCCCTCGTCCTCGAGGGTGCCACGCGCGAGCGACCGGTTCGACTCGTCGTCATCGACGACGAGAACCTTCGCGATTGGTTTCTCGGCACAAGCTGACACGGTCAGCCCTCCGGCCGTCACGGCTCCATGGATCTCCATCATCCGCTCTCGACGCGCAGGCATTCGAACTGGCCCGAGGCGGCGTCAGACGGCAAGGTGACCCTGAAGACGCTGCCTTTGCCGACCTCACTGGAAACCTGAATTTGGCCTCCGTGCACTTCGACGATCTGGCGTGCGATGTAGAGGCCGAGGCCGAGACCGCTCGCGTACGCTTTGGCGGCCGTCGTCCTGTAGTGGCGGTCGAACAACCGCACGAGACTCTCCTTTGCGATGCCGATTCCGCAGTCGATGACGTCGAGTTCGACATCGGTCCCTTTGCGTGTGAGCCGCATCCGAACCGGGGCTTCATTGGCGGAGTACTTGAGCGCGTTCGTGAGGAGGTTGGTGACAAGCCGCTCGAGTTCCGGGGGATCCGTGAGGACGAAATAGGGGGGGCGATCGTCGGTCTCGATCGTGATTCGTCGCGCACGGGCGTCATCCATGAGCTCGACGACACCGGTCACAAGCTCTCGCAAGTCGCACTTCACGCGCCGCAGTCCGAGGGCCAGCGACTCGAGATTGGACGGCTGCGTGAGCTGCTCGATCATCGCGCTCATTCGCCAAACGTTGCGTTCCGCCCGCGCGGCGAGGTTCACGTCGTTGGTCGCGGCCTTCCTCGCAGGCGCGTTCAGCGTGGAGAGGAATATGAGGGTGCTGCTCAGCAGGTTGCGAAGGTCGTGGGAGATGAGCGCCAAGTATTCGTCGCGCTGCTGCTCCAAGCATCTTAGCTCCGTGACGTCCCGAAATAAGACGATCGCCAGCGAGACGCGGCCGCGGTCACCTCTCGTGCTGGTCCCGGGGGACACGATGCGGCGCGACTCGCCATTTCGTTTGATGACGAGGACTTCGTAGTTCACGAAATGCTCGCCCCGAAGCGCGCGCGTGAGAGGTCGCTGTTCGGTACGAAGGGGTCGCCCTTTGGGGTTGCAAATCGCCACGTCGTGGAGCGCGTCCAGCGTGCGCAGGTCCTCGACGCCGACCCCGAGCATGGCGCGTGCGGCTTCGTTGACCATCAGGAGACGGCCGCTCGGGTCGGCGATCGCGACGCCTTCGTTCAGGGTCCCTAGCAGCGTGTTCAGTTGGGCGCGCTGGCGGTCCTGTTCGAGCTTCTCCGTGCGTCGCGCCATGGCGCGCTCCACGCACCAGCCAACCGCGTCGTACTCGAGCGGCTTGATGAGGTAGTCCTCGGCCCCCACCCGCAGGCTCTCCATCACCGAACGCATATCCGAGTGCGCCGTCATCACAATGACGGGCAGATCGCGCTCGATTTCGTGCAGGCGCCGGCAAAGTTCAACGCCGGTGAGCGGATGCATCTGCAGGTCGGTGAGAACAACGTGGGGTTGCTGACGCCGGACTTCGGCAAGCGCCGTCTCCCCGTCAGCCGCCGTCGAAGTCGCAAAGCCATCGGCGCGCAGCATGTTCGCGAGTGCCGCGCCCGCTTGCTCGTCATCATCGACCACGAGGACGCGCGAACGCGGGGCCGCGTCTTCGTCCCCGCGCGTGCGACCCGCGTGCACGACAGGGGCGCGATCGACGGTCGTGTGCGCGATGGTCATCACTTTCGCTCCAGTTCGGTCGAGCGTACGCAGCGCCTCCTTGGATGCCCATCCTGGGAAACCATGGGTCTGGTTCCCGAAATCCAGGAGTCGGCGCTGCGTAATGCTGCGCATCGCCGCATCGGCAGTGCATTGATGCACCTTCACGGGATCCGCAGCGAAAAGCTAACGGAGCACCTTCGCTGGCCCCCTGCTCCGATTCGCGGCGGCTACCTGCTCTCCCGCAGCCCGGTCCGCGCCCCGTTGAGCGCGACTCGACGCGCAATCTAAGCGGAGGTCAGCCCCTCTCGAATCGCATACTTGGTCAGCTCCGCGACGGTCCGCAAATTCAGCTTCTCCATGATCTGGCGTCGATGCGATTCGACCGTCGTCACGCCGATTAGGAGGGTGGCCGCGATCTCTTTGGAGGAGTTTCCTTCTGCGATGAGCTGCAGCACCTCGCGTTCTCTTCCGCTCAGCGGCCTCTCGGGCCCGAGACGCGATGTTTGCCCTCGGCCGAGCGCCTGATCGACCACGCTCCCCGCAATGGATGGGCTGAGGTACGTTTGACCCTGGCCCACCACGTCGAGGGCGGCGAGGAGCTCCTCCGAGGCGGCGTTCTTGAGCAAATAGCCCGCGGCGCCCGCCTCCAGCATCGCGATCACGTAGCGCCTGTCGGAATTCATGCTGAGAGCGATGACTTTGACGCCAGGACGTTCTGCACGAAGGCGACGGATCGCGTCGATGCCGTTGAGAACGGGCATCGCGATGTCCATCACGAGCACGTCCGGATGGAGACGTTTCACCTGCTCGACGGCCTCCTGACCGTTCGCTGCCTCGCCCACCACTTGGACTCCAGCCTTCTCGAGCACGGCACGAAGGCCGTCGCGCATCATCCGGTGGTCGTCAGCGAGGACGACCTTCACGACGCCCCCAGGTCGCGGCGGGCTTGTTCGTTGTCCGTGCCCGGCGAATTCGCAGACGGGTTCGCCTGCAACGGAACGCGAATGGTCACCCGCGTGCCTTGGTGCGGCGCAGACTCGATTTTCAAGGTGCCGACAAGGCCCACGATCTGCTCGCGAACGCTGAGCAGACCAAACCCTCGGTCGGTCGGTCCATCGGTCGGCGCTTCGGGATCGAAGCCGATGCCTCGGTCTTTTACGTCAATTTCGAGATGGTCGTCGCTCCGCCGAAGCGAGACCGTCGCCGGTGCCTTTGCGTGCTTGAGCACGTTCATCACGAGCTCCCGCACCGCACGAAAAATGACCGCTTTGGCGGTGTCGTCGAGCGGCTTTTCCGCTCCGTCGTCGACGACATCGATGTGCACTCCGAAGCGCTTCTCGAGGTCCTCCGCGAGCCAGCCGAGCGCCTCCTTCAGGCCGAGATCGTAGAGAATCGGCGGACTGAGCTCGAAGATCAGCGTGCGCTGGTCCGCAATGGCTTGCGCGAGCAATGCGACCGCACCATCGACGGCCACGCGAGACGCGCCGGCCAGCTCCCCACCCAACGACGTCAGCTTGATTTGAGCGAGAGCGAGAGCTTGGCCGATCCGATCGTGAAGCTCGATGGCAATGCGTCGCCGCTCCCGCTCCTCGGTCAGCGCCGCATCGAAGGCCATCCGACGGAGGCGCTCCTGATACACGCGGATTTGCCGCTCCGCCTCCCGACGTTCCGTGACGTCCGTGACGAAGGCTACGACGACCACGGCATCCTCCCGCGTCATCGTGCTGAGCACGACCTCAATCGGAAACTCCGATCCGTCCTTCCGCCGACCGACGAGATCCAACCCCCGTCCCATCGGGCGTGCAGACGGCGCTGCCAAGTACTCCGCGCGATGGCGCGCATGGACCTCGCGAAAGCGTTCGGGCAAGAGCACGTCGACCGACATTTCGGTTAGCTCTTCGCTCTCGAAGCCGAAGTCCCTGGCGAGTGCAGGGTTCGCGAAGAGGACTCGCCCCGTGCGGTCGACCATGAGGACTCCCTCCGCCGCGCCGGTGAGGGCGTCTCGAAAGCTCAGATCTGTGCGCGCGATCCTTACACGTTCGGCTTCGGTGACGTCGCGGAGCGCTAGCAAGAAGAGGTCCGCACCCTCGATACGGCGGGCGTCGAGGAGAAACACACACGTGCTGCCGTCTGCAGCGCCGTGCTCCAGGCGAAAGTCTTCGGTCGACTGGCCTCGGCCGAGGCCCTCAAGGACTTTCTGCAGGGCCGGAATGGCAAACGCCGTGCACCCGAGGTCTTCCAGCCGCCGTCCCTTTGCGTTCTCTGGCGCCAGACGAAACGCCCGCCGGAACGCCGTGTTCGTCGAGGTCACGCGGAGATCGCGATCCAGCACGACGAGTCCGTCGCGAACCGTTTCAACGATGCCCTCCGCGTATTTCCCGGCGGCAGCGAGGCGCTCGGCGACTCTCTTCTCGGCATCGACATCGCGCGCCGAGATCACCGTGCCGTCGATCCTCGCATCGAGCGTCACGTACGGACGCACCGAGACTTGATACCACCGTCCGCCATGGTCCTGGATGGCGCATTCCACCGGATTGAAGTGCTCGAGCACTTTCGGGACGAGGCGGATCACCTCTGGCGCAATGGCGACGAACTGTTGGGCGTCCCCAATCGGACGGCCGAGATGGGTGCCGAGCAGGCCAAACACCCTTCCCGCCGCAGGCGTGAATCTGCGCAAACGGAGATCCCGTCCGACGATGATGATGGGGATTTCGGTGCTCGTGAGCACGTTCGTGAGATCGTCGCTCAGCCGGGTCGCCTCGACATTTCTCTCGCTCAGCTCGTCGTTGACGGTACGCAGCTCCTCGTTTTTGGCCTGGAGCTCCTCTTTCGCGCGCTGAAGCTCCTCGTTCGTGCTTCGAAGCTCCTCGTTACTCGAGACGATCTCTTCATTGGCGGATCTGAGCTCCTCGTTGGTGGCTTCGAGCTGCTCGATGGCCGACTCGACGAACTGCCTCGTCGATGCAAGCTCCTGCCGCAAAGCTTGTTCGGCGGTTGGCGTTCGTTGGTCGACGCTTGCAGGCCCGGGCTCTTGCAGCACGCCTTCCTTCGGGCTCACGTCCTCGAAGAGCACGAGAAGGAGGTCCCGTTGCATCGGTTGGACGACGAACGGAATGACTTCGAGCGTGACGCTGCGAGGCTTTTCTCCGATGAGGAACGTGATGCCCGTCTCGCGCTCGGGGCGCTGCGTGGCTCGTGCTCGTTCGATAGCACGGCGGAGCGGAAGCTTCAGCTCTTCGCGAGCGGTGCGAAGCAGATCGAGACTTGCAGCGCCGGGCGCGTGCTCGAGGAAGGGGCCCGTTTGTCCTCGAAACTCGATGATGGCGAGATCAGGGGTGACAACAACACCCGGGGGGCCGAACGCCGCAAGGACGAGGCGATCGGCTTCGCGCTGGACCTCGGATGGACCGGGCGCCCTTGCTCCGATGGCGCGTTCCGGCGTGGCCACAGCGCCGGGACGAGCCGAGGAGAGATCGAGCGGCAGCCGCGGCGTCGTGAAATCGAACGCCAGCCGCGGCGCCGCGGAGGTCCGCGCGTAGATCTTGTTCTTGCCGTCCACCGCGACGAAACCCGCGAAGGCGCGAGCGGTCTCTGCGTTTCCGAGCACCAAGAACCCCGGCTCCTTCAGGGCGAAATGCAAGAGGGCGATCACGCGGTCCTGGAGCTGCGGACCGAGGTAGATCATCAGGTTGCGGCAGCTGACGAGGTCCATCGCCGAAAATGGCGGGTCGCGCGTGACGTCGTGCTGCGCAAAAATGCACAGGTCGCGCACATCGCGTCGGATCTGATAAACGCTCTCGTTTTTCGAGAAAAATCGCTGCAACCGCACCTGCGAGACGTCGCGTTCGATGCTCTCGGTGAACCTGCCCGCTCGGGCTTTCTCGACGGCCGCCAAGCTCAAGTCCGTTCCAAAGAGTTTGATGGGTACGTCCTTGTGAGCGTCTCCTAGAAATTCGAGCAGGGCGATCGCGATCGAATAGAGCTCCTCGCCGGTCGAACAGCCGGGGACCCATACGCGAATCGGAGAATCGCGGCGCGGGTCCTCGCATAGCTTCGGAAAGACCTGCGAACGGAGCGCCTCAAACGTCTCCGGCTCGCGAAAGAACCCGGTCACGTGGATCAGCACGTCCTCGCCCAGCGCACGAACTTCGGCGGGGTCTCGCTTCAGCAGCTCGACGTACGCTGGCAGGTCCGTCAGCCCGTGGAGAATGAGACGCCGCTGGAGGCGGCGCCGGATGGTCGCGGGCTTGTAGCTCGAGAAGTCGACGCCGCTCGCGTTCCGCAGTGCTCCGAGAATCTGCCGGTAATCACGCTCCTCGACCTGGTGTTGAGATGACGTTGCCCGGAGCGACTGCGCATGCGAGCCCAAGCGTCGAAGCTCGCGGGCCAGTCCCCCCGCGGGCAATACGAAGTCGACGCACCCGGTTGCGACAGCACTCTGAGGCATGCTCGCGTATTCGGCGGTCGCGTCTTGTGCCAACGCAATCCCGCCCTCGCGCTTGATCGCCTTGACGCCCTCGGTCCCGTCGAAGCCGCTTCCGCTGAGCACGACACCTGCCCCCAGACTGTCTTGATCGAGCGCAAGAGACTCGAAAAAGCGATCGATGGGAAGGTGCAGGCCCCCCTCCGGGAGCCGCGGCATGACCTTCAAAATCCCTTGGTGGATGAGCAACTCTTCGTTGGGCAAAACGACATACACGTGGCCAGGCTCGATCCGGGCCCCGTCGCTCGCACCCGCGACCGGCATGCTCGTCGTTCGCGACAAAATCTCCACAAGCTTGCTCTCGTGGGTTGCATCGAGATGATGGATGACCACGACGGCGATCCCCGGGTTCGCTCCAAGCTCCCGTAAGAGCTCGCTCGTCGGCGCCAATCCTCCGGCCGAAGCGCCGACGGCGGCAATCAGGAACGAGCCGTAGCCCGCCGCGCCCGTCGCCTCGCTGCTCGCGTCACTCGCCTGAACCATGGCCCCGATTTCCGATGCTCTCCTGCCGAGACTTTATGCGCTTGGCTCGGTCGGCGACGACCAATTCGGATACGTCGGCGCGAGGAGGTTCCCGCCACTCAGGACCCGGGCTGGGCGCTCTTGCTCGGGATCGCGTATTCCAGGCGTGAATCAGCACGTTCAAGGCGATGCTCTCGCCGTGTGCAGGCAGAACCTACGCCGTGACGCACAGTCTGCGCATGAGCATACGCGTCGTCGACGACTCGTCGTCCACTGTCCGAGGTTCCCCAAATTTGGGTAACTCCGACGAAAGTCGCGGCGCCACCTACGCTGCGCCGACCCTTGAACGACCCTCATCCCGCACCCTGGCCGTCTGCCGCTCTTTGGCACAAGGTCTGCTCTGCAGTGGCTGCACCACTATGGCCCCCATGCTCGTCATCGATGATTCGACGTCTGCGGACGTGCAGAGCGGTGAGCGTGCCCTGAGGGACCATGCCGTTCCCGAGCCCGGTTCGATCGTGGGAGGCGCTTACCGCATCATTCGTCCGCTCGGAACGGGGGCCATGGGCGCTGTCCTCCTCGCTCACGACGAGACGATCGACCGCCGCGTCGCCATCAAGTTCGCCCAGCCGGATTTCCGCGGCCCGTGCTGCCGCGAGCGTGTTCTCGAGGAAGCACGCGCCATGGCGCGCATTAACCACCCCCACGTTCTGCAGATCTACGGCGTCGGCGAACACGACAAGTCACCGTTCATCGTCATGGAATTCATCGAGGGCGCGACGCTGGCGCAATGGCTTAGGGCGCGCCGTTCGCCTCCGGAGTTGGACGTTGCGCTGCGCATCCTCGACGAAGTTTGCTCGGGCGTCGCCGCCATTCATGCTCAAAACACCGTGCACCTCGACATCAAGCCCAGCAACATTCTTCTCGACGATCAGCTCCGAGCCCGAGTCGCGGACCTCGGACTTGCGGACCTCTGGCGAAAAGATGTACCAAGCCAGCCCGAATTCGTCGGCACCCCCGCGTACATGGCGCCGGAAATCGCATTTCCGAACGGGAGCGACAGTGCCTTGCGCTCGCGCGCCGATGTCTACTCGCTCGCATGCGTCTCATACGAGCTTCTTACGGGCCACCTGCCTTTCGACGGATCGGGCAGCCTGGAGCTCTTCGTTCAGGACGCCACCAGGCCCGTGCCCCGACTGAGCAGTTTGCGCGCAGACCTCCCCGAGGAGCTGTCGCGCGCAGTTCTCCGGGCGCTGGCGAAAGACCCCCGGGAGCGTACTCCGTCGATCGAGATATTTCGCCGCCAGCTCGCCGCCGCGCGTCGCTTAAGGCTGGAGCCCGAACGGATTCTCGTCGCCGAAGACAATGAGGATTTTCGAGAAGGTGTGAAGCTCATGTTGTCGGTGGCGTTTCCGGACGCCGAGATCGAATGCGTGGCGGACGGCCGCGCGGCCCTCGACGCCTTCGATCGGAAGCGCCCCTCGGTGACGCTTCTCGATTTGCAGATGCCGGGCATCGACGGGATCAGTCTCACCAGGCTCCTCCGCGAGCGCACGGCATCTGCGGCGATGCCGATCATCGTTTTGACGGGATCCGGAGGATCGGACGCGTGGCGGCAGCTCGCGGGTTTGGGCGCCGATCGCCTCTTGCTGAAACCGGTGGTTGCAAACGACGTCGTCGCACTCATCCGCCGCAGGCTCGTTGAGCGATCTGGCGCGATGCTTCAAGAGGTTGCGTAGCCCGACCGGGGCCACTCGCAGTCGTCGGGGGTGCACCCCACCGCCTCAGCAGGATCCGTTCGGTAACGCACGCGTTTGCGACTCGCTGCGAAGCGTGGCCCAACGCCAGGCTGCCGTCGGCTCTCTTGAACCAAAACCGAGCGGTCGGTCGCACCGCACTCGAAAATGGAAGGATAGGCGTTGAATGGCGAGGATTATTCGAGGTCCATTCGAGAGGTCGGCCATTCCTCAGCGGCCCACGCTGCAACGCTAGACGCGCGAGCCGCGGTCAGCGCAAAGGCCGCGACGCCGAGGCAAGTCGAATCCCGGCCGGTGTTGGCTGAGCTCGCATCAAGAATGACGGCGCCACAGTCGACGCAGGTGAGCGCCGGGCCCGAAGCGCGACCGCCCGAATATCCATATTCCGAACGGACGATGCGCTCACCCCCGCACATCGGACAGCTCGACATGTCCTCACAACGGGTTTGACCTGAGCGCCGTTAAGGCATGAACCCGAATCGCGACGCGAAACCAGCCCTGCGCCCCCATCGTCGTCGCCCAAAACGCTCGAGGACGAATCCCGGGCAGTCGGCCGCATCTCTCTTTTCTGGCTCGCGCCAAACGCGATCGGTCTGGCAGCCGGCTCCCCAGTCACGGACAATGGCGGGTGGTGGATGAGGGGACACCTCCGGCAACGGGCCCATCGGCCGACGGGGCGCGAGCTGCTGCTCGGTGGCTCGTCTGCCGCCACGGTACGAGTCGCGTTGCGCTTCCTCTCGGCCATGTCGTCGAGACGATGCGGCCTTTGGCCGTGGAATCGGTTCCGCTCGCCCAGCGTTCGTCCAAGGAATCGCTCTGGTCCGCGGCGCGCCGGTACCAGTCGTCGAGTTGGCCCTGCTCTTCGGCACAGCCGGCGTTGGAGCGACGCGCTGGGTGACTCTGCGGGTCGGAGCGCGCATGAACTCCGGTTTCGAGGCCAACGTCGAGCGATTCCGTTCGATTCTGGGGCGAAAGCTCGGGCTGCAGATCGACGACGACGCGACCGCCTGCGCGACGCATTGGGCGCGGCGGGTCTCGGCGTCGTGGCCTGTGAGACTGCCGCGCAGGCTCGGACCGCGCTGCGGACCGAACCGTTTGCGGTTGCCATTCTCGATGTTCTCCTGCCGGACGGCGACGGTGTGGACCTCCTGGCCGAAATCCGAACGTCGACGGCGACCGCGGCGATGGGGGTCATGCTTCTCTCGACGGAGGCGGAGGTGCAGGATCGCATCCGGGGCCTCGCCCGAGGCGCGGACGACTACGTTGGCAAACCGTACGAGGCGAGCTACGTCGTTGCGCGCGCGCTCGACCTCATGCGCCGGGGAAAAGCTCCTTCGACTGAACGCGTGGTTCTTGTCATAGACGACAGCACGACGTTCCGAGAGATGCTGCGAAGCACGCTCGAGTCTGCAGCCTACCGCGCGCTCTGTGCGGAGACGGGCGAGGAGGGCCTGCGGGCAGCTGCGGCGGCGCGGCCCGACGCCATGATCGTCGACGGCGTCATGCCTGGCATCGATGGCGCCACCGTCATTCGAAGGATTCGCCTCGACGCGGCGCTGAGGAACACGCCGTGCCTGCTCCTTACGGCCTCAGAAGAGCGTGGCGCTGAGCTGCGCGCCCTTGACGCCGGCGCCGACGGATTCGTGCGTAAGGAAGAACGGGTCGACGTCATACTTGCCCGCCTTGCGGCGATCCTTCGCACGGCGCCCACCCAGGTTCGAGATACCTCGCCTGCGAGCCTGGCCGGACCCAAGAGAATTCTGGCCGTCGACGACAGCGACACCTATTTGCAAATGCTCTGATTCGTTCTGCGTCAAGCGGGATTCGAGGTGGCGCTCGCGAGGTCTGGAGAGGAGGCGCTCGACCTCCTGGCGGCCCAACCCGTCGATTGCGTCCTTCTCGACCTCATCATGCCGGGTCTCGGTGGCGAGACGACGTGCCGCCAGATCAAGGGCGCCCAGGGCATTCGGGAAATTCCGGTAATTCTACTGACTGCGCTCGAAGACCACGAGACGATGATCCGAGGTCTCGAAGCGGGCGCCGACGACTACATTTCCAAGTCGAGCGACTTTACCGTCCTCAAAGCGCGCGTGCTCGCGCAGATTCGGCGCAAACAGTTCGAAGACGAGACCCGACAAATCCGCGAGCGACTGTTGCAAAGGGATGCTGAGGCCGCCGAAGCGCGTGTGGCACGCCAGCTCGCGGAGACTCGAGCCGCGTTCGCCGAGGAACTGCGTCGCAAGAATGCCGAGCTCGAGACCTTCAGCTATTCAGTATCTCATGACCTGCGCGCACCACTCCGGAGCATCGACGGGTTCAGCCAGGCGTTGATTGAGGATCATTCCAGTCAACTCGATGAAGCCGGCCACGCCCACCTGCGTCGCATCCGCGCCGCGGCCCATCGAATGGCCCAGCTTATCGAGGATCTCATCAACCTCTCGCGGATCGATCGTGCCGAGATGGTTCGGGCGCCGGTCCATCTGTCGGCTATGGCGCATCGCATCGTGGAGCGGCTCGAAACGTCGGAGCGCGGTCGCCCAACGACTTTTGTCGTTCAGTCAGGCGTTTTCGCTCAAGTCGACCCGCATCTCATCGAAATCGTTCTCGAGAACCTGCTCGGCAATGCCTGGAAATTCACACGCAAAGCCGACATGCCTCGAATCGAGTTCGGTTCGGTCGAGGAAAATGGGATGACTACTTTCTTCGTCAAGGACAACGGGGCACGGTTCGATCCAGCATACGCGCACAAGCTCTTCGCTCCCTTCCAGCGGCTCCACACAGACAAAGAGTTTCCGGGCACCGGCATCGGTCTCGCCACGGTACGTCGGATCGTCGAGCGTCACGGTGGACGCGTCTGGGCCGAAGCCGCGGTCGGTCACGGCGCCGTGTTCCGCTGGACCTCGTCGGCGGAAGGCAAGCGGGATCTCTCGTGACCGGCAACGATGTTCGAGAGCAGATATTCAAACCTGCGACGGGGCCTGCGGCGACTGGCCGCCGATGAGGGCAAGGAGGGCTGCCGACTCAATGGGCTTGCCGATCTTCGGGTTCGGAACGCGGTCGAGATACGCCTGGGCGGCCGCCGAGAAAGCTCCGCCCGTCAGAAAGATGACGCGCTGCGCCTGATCTGGAGCCAGCGCTTGGAGCTCCGCGTGTACCTCCATGCCGCTTAGATCCGGCATCATCACGTCCAGCAGGATGACATCGAAGCGTTCGCCTTGAGCCACGCGCGCGAGGACCTCCGTTCCGCGCGTGATGGCGGTCACGTGATGGTGAGTCGAGAGGGTACGCCTCAGGGCTCGTCCAATTGCCACGTCGTCATCGACGACCAGCAGGCGGGACCGAGGCCCTGCAGCTTGCACGACAGCGGCTTTCATCATGAGCGGGCTTTCGCGCGCCGCCGGAAGAACGACGCGAAAGAGGCTCCCGCGCCCCTCTTCACTTTCGACCTCAATCCGCCCGCCCAACTCAATGACGATTCCATGACAGATGGCCAAGCCCAGTCCGGTTCCCACCCCCACCGGTTTGGTCGTGAAGAATGGGTCAAAGATCCGAGCCAGGTTCTCCTTGGCGATTCCCGAACCGGTGTCCGCGACCTCGACGATCGCGGAGCCGTCAGCTCCCGTTCTTGTCGCGACACGGATCTCGTTCTGGTCCGCCCGGCCTTCCGGCACCGACTGGGCGGCATTGACGAGGAGGTTGAGGAACACCTGTCCCAGGCGTGACTCGTTTGCCTGAACGAATGGAACATCGCGATAATCCTTGACCAAGCGCGCACGATGCTTGATCTCGTTACGCGACATGCGCGCGGACGAATCCGCAACGCAACGGACGTCGACCGTCGCCGGGCGCTCGTCTTCGGGTCGCGAGAAGAGCTTCACGTCACGCACGATGTCGCGAACCCGAACGAGGGCCTCGCGCAGATCGCTGAGAGGCTCCTCGAGTTCGCTCAACGGTCGAAGGATCGTTGCGGCCGCACGGCTGCCCCGAGCCTTCAACTCGCTCGCTTGTTCGGCGATGCGGCCGATCGCATCCGTTGTGTGGTCCAGACTGAGGACCGCAATGGCCAGCGGATTGTTGATCTCGTGCGCCACACCAGCCGCGAGCATTCCCGCCGAAGCCATCCGCTCCGAGATGATGAGCCGCTCCCGGATCCTTGCGCGTTCGGCTCGAACCATCGCTTCCCGGACCTCTCTCTCGACGGCTACGGGCAGTCGCGTGAGGTCCCTCTTCAGCACGTAGTCCTGCGCACCCGCCTTGATCGCCGCCACCGCCGCGGGCTCGCCAATCGTCCCCGAAGTGAGGATGAACGGAATATCCTTTGCGCTCGTGCGCAGATCAGCGAGCGCCGCAAGCCCACTGTACTGCGGGAGGGCGTGGTCCGAAATGATCACGTCCCACGTTCCTTCGTCGAGGGCCTTCCGAAAGCCTGCTTGGCTATCGACCCGGACGCAGTCCGCCTGATATCCGCCTCGCTCAAGCTCTCGAAGGACGAGGAGCGCGTCGTCTTCGGAATCCTCGACAAGCAGTACGCGCAGGGGTTTGCGGCCTGGCACCGCATCCCGATCGCTCGCCCGAGGCTTCTCACACTGCTGACTAGAAACGGCCATGTGCGATTTCGACGACATATCTCCCCCGTCCATCGAACGCCCGACGTGCTGAACGTCGATCGGCAATCGTAGCTGGCTGTCTTTCAGCCGTCACCTCAAAAGTTCACGGCTGAACAGACTACATTCCCGGACACTGGCAACTTAGGACTCTCGGCGATCTTTCTCCTTATTCAGTGCCGGGCGACGATGCGCGATGTGCGTAAGTCGCCGCACGGTGCGACAGAGAAGGTTTTCTCGGGGTCTCGTCGCTGATCGATACCTGGGCGCTCATGTTCGACGTGAGCATCCTGTGGGAGCGGTCGTGGTCGCCGTCCTGCGGCGAGCTGCCCGAGGCACGTCGCTCGAGGTCGACGCGCAGGGGGCGAGCGCCTTCTGGAGGGCAACCGGCGTCAGCACGCGGACCATCCGTCCCGACGTGATTCTTCGGAACAAGACTCGACCTGGCGAAATTGCGCTGATTCTCGACACCAAGTGGAAGCGGCTCGAGGCAGGCGGTCCGAACGAGTCGGACTTGAGGCAGATGTTCGTCTACGGGGAGCT
>JBEKFX010000117.1:0-16299 GCA_050013115.1 Polyangiaceae bacterium | reverse complement strand
CATCAGGAACGTCGTGCTGGTTTCGGGTCCATGGCAACCGTTGCACGTGTTCATCGATGCGTGAAAGCGTGCGTCGTCGTCGGCGATGCCCGGCGCCGACCATTCGATGAGGTTGTTGAAGACCGACCCGGCCATGAAATTCGTGCCCTCGAACGTCAGCGGCAGAACACCCGTGGCGCCGGGAACCTCGGCAATGATGGCCGCCGCGTTTTGGTTCACGAAATCCGCGAATGTGCTCGTGCCGTTGAAGCTGAGGTCGGGCGTTTCGTCGTCGGGCGCCTCGTCGAAGAAGCCCGTGCTCGCCGAGAGCTTGAACTCGCGGAGCTCCCACTGGAGTCCACCGGAGAGCGCAATTTCGTTCGTACGAAGCGTGAGCAGGGCGCTTCCATTGACGCCGCTCGGGGATGCGCCTGCACCCGCGAATCGCGTCGTGATCGCTTCGAGCGCCGCATTGAACGTTTCGGAAGGGAACGGAAGCGACCCGAGCGCGTGCCAGGCATTGGCCCATCCGAGTACGTCGGCCTGGGTCTCCGCGGGCAGGTTGTACTCTAGGATCACCGTGAACTGCTGGGGATTGCCGAAGGCGTCATTGACAGCGAAGACGAAGCGGCCTTCGCCAGCCGAGCCCGCCGAGAGATTCCGCAGGTCGATCCGGTTCACGATCGCCTGCAGCGTCAGCGGCGATTGGCTCAAGTCGAGCCCTCCGTCCGGCGTGCGCGGCCAGATGTCGAGCAAGAGGCTCTGAATGGCCGGCCGCGCCGCGACGGTGAATCCATTGACGGTCTGCGCGGTCAGCCAGTGGTCAAAGAGTTGCTCGACAAGCGCAGGTGCCTGGGCGGGTGTGGGCGCGAGCGCCTCCATGAGGTGACCGAACGTCCAAATGCCAGGAGTTCCGGCCCCCGCATCGGAGTCCGCGCTGGCCGCGTCGGAGGATGTCGCCGCTGCGATCGCCGCGGGCTTTCCCGGCGACGCAGTCGCGGGGCCTCCGGGCGTGAGAATGGGTGGAGGCACAACGGAGCCGTCCGGCGTAGCGAAACCGCCGTCTACGCCGGAGATGGGGACCGAGCTCGGAGAGCGCACGGGATCATCGACGACGCTCGTGTCCGTGATGAAGAGCTCTCTGTGCGTGACGACGAAGCAGCCGGTCGGCTGGGCGATGACGTACGTCAGCTGCCCCGACAGATCTTCGAAATTCGAGCTGGAAAAATCCTCGACGAAAAACGGCACTTCGTAAACGCCGGGATCGTCGCCGTCTTCGCCCGTCACCCCCACATCGAAAACGGCGGAAGTGCCAGGGGTCGCGGTCTGAAAGGTCGACGAGTCGAACGTCACCGTCAAACTCGAAGAGCCGAAGGTTCCAAAAAAATACTGTCTCGATTGGCAAAATCCAATATCGTTGTCCTGGACTGAGACGGTGTATGGCACGGTCGTGTCGGGCGAAACCGGAGGACTCGTCGCCGGCGAAACGGTCAACGTGGAAGGCGCCGAAATACACGCCAGAGCCGTCAGCGTGCTCGTGGTGATGTCCTCGGTCGACACGAACACTTCGTCGATCACGCCGTGAAAGTACTGCGATTGCGTTGTCGCGCCGATGCGGATCGGCGCGAACACGTCCCGGAGCGTGCCGGCTGCATACACCTGTCCGAAGAGCTGTCCGTCGATGAAGAGATACAAAAACTCGCCGTCGAACATGCCTGCAACATGGGACCACGAGCCTGCCGGAATGGGCGCTTCGGAAACGAACGTTGTCCCATTGTCGAGCACGATCGACATCTGGACGTCGCCGTTGTGAAGACCCAGGGAAAACGACGTCTGGTCGTTCAGACGCTTGAGAACGATCGGTTGGTCGCCCGCAACCGTGTCAGGGCGCACCCAGGCGGCGACCGCCACCCGCGTGCTCACGGTGAACTGAGGTTCGTCGGGAACTTGCACGATGTCCTTGGCGCTTCGGAACCGGACACCGAGACCGCTGATTCCGGCAACGCAGTCTCCACCCAACGCGTGCACCGCATTCGCCCCTTCGCCCGACGAATCGATGAGAAAGTGGGACTCCGGCGAGCAGTCGTCGAAATGCCAGAAACCGAAGCCGCCGGTCTGCGTTCCGCCGTCTTCGCCGACCGCCCCGTCGGCAACGCCCACGCTGAAGCTTCCGCTGCTGGCCGAACTGCCGGGAAACGCGGTCGCGCTGGCAATGGATGTGGAACCATTCAAGGACTCGCCGCCCCCCGAGGACGCCCCCACGATTTCAGTGCTGCTCTCGACGACGATCGCACTGCTCGAGGCGGCTCCGCTGACGCCACCCGCTTTGCTCCCGCCGCTCAGGCTGCTTGCCGAGATGCCGTTCGAGCTGACGCCGAGCCCGGCCGTCGAACGCCCTCCGCTCGATCCGCTGAGACTCGAGCCGACTGCCCCCGTGATGGCGGACGCGCTTGTCCCGGCGTCGATCGCGGTTGCGATGCCGTCGGAGCCAATCTTGACCGTGCCCGAGGGGCTGGCGATGACGGCATTGGTCAGATGCGCGACGTCCTCGTCTTCGGTTTGGGCCGCAAAGCGGGTGTCCTCCGGGGTCGATCCGTTGGCGCACCCGACCAAAGCGACGACTCCGACGATGCCTCCTATCGTGAAAAAGCGATCGATACTTACCCGAATGATCTTGTGAATCATGTCTGTCATCACAGCCTCCCCAAGAGCCCGAGGGCTCGCAAAGCGTAAAAAACCATCGCGTCGTAAAGCAACGAGCCGAGAAAGGCCGCCGAACGGCGGGAAAAAGGACCAGATTTCGTCGGAGGACCAGGTTTCGTCGTTTTGGTCACTCTCCAAGGACGCAACGCGTCCATGGAGAGTGATCGTTGGCTGGCCGTTCCGTCACAAAGAATTCTACGTTCGCGGTGCCGCGCCCAATGCACGTGTTGGGCCGATGCTCAACCGCCGATGGCTCGGCGAAGCCGCCGTCGGTCCGGTCCCCTTTTCAGGACAGAGCCGCCCGATGCAGGCTCACAATGACACAACATGATGCCTGAGCGTTGCGCGCTGCCATCCCCTCGGCCGCCGATGGTCGTCCGGTTCGTCGTCGGGATCAAGCCGGACGAGTTTACGAGCGGGAGCCTTCGAGGGGTGGGGCGATCCGGATGATCGTCGGGCCGACGGTGATGTCTGGCTTCTTCTCTGAGCGGGGCTTGAGCCGGGCTTCTCGGGGATCTTTGGAAAATTCGAGGAACACGGCTCGGACGATGAACCGTGCGGCCCATCGTCCGAGAGGGGCGCATGGTCGGGCGCGCTCGCCCCCGAAAGGCTGCAAGAGAAGCGACTCACTGGGTCTCGCAAAATGCGATCGGAAGCGCCACGTTACAGACGGGCGCCGACGCCGGACAGTCCGATGTCTTGGCGCACCGTGTACAGCTGGATTGGCCCGTCGCGACGTAGTCGTAGTAGCAGTTGCACGACCCCGGTGCGGCATACGACGCAAGCGGTCCGAGCTCGACGGTTCGCGAGACGCGCATGGCGCACGGTGCGATGAGGTTGTTCTGCGCCTCGACTTGCAAGAGATCGACGCCGCCGGGTGCCGTGGCCGTTCCGATCATATACGAAATGAGCCGCTGAACGTTCGGATTTTGCGGCGTCCCGTTCCCGTCAACATACGTAAAAAAGTGAATCGGTCCCCAGAGCGAGTAATGCCCGTCGCGTACATTTGACTTGTCGTGGGCGGCTGCCGTTGAATCAGGATAGTACCCGCAGGACTGGCCATAATCCTTGTAGGCGAGCGTCGTAATATGCTCGGTCGTCGCCGCATCGAGATTCGTGTCGGCCAGAATGCCGATGGCACCGGCGGGGTTCGGGTCGACTTCGAGCGCATTGATGACCGCGGCCGCCCCTGAAAGGCCCGCTGCCGTATTGGCGCTCAGCACGCCGGCGTCGATGCCGGCCCAGCGCGAGAGCGGGACACCAATGGCGACGGCGAGCAGCGCCTGCACGGCGGAAGTCGCGTTGCGGCGATAAATCGAATCATTGGAGGTCCAAGGGTCCACTCCGGAGGCGCCGCCGAAGCCGAAGACGAAGTAGGCGGCCGTCGCGCTGATGGACAGCTGCGAGGAGGCCTTGGGCACGACGAAAACCATCGGCTGGATGGGGCCGAGAAAGTCGGCGATGTTCGGCGGCAACTGGCCGCCGGGCAACGTGCCGCAAGTCGGTGCGTACACGTCGGAGGTGCCAATGTTGGCCACCGGACCGTCGTTGTTCGGACCTCCGGTCGTCGGCAGATCGCAGTTCTCTTGAATTTGCGCGGCGTAGTAAATGGGCTTGGGCTTGGACGAGATCGGCGTGTTCGTGAAGAAGTTGTTTGCCCCCACGCAGCCGCCATCTCCGATGTAGACGACGTTGAGGGGGTTCGGATCGACCGAGAGCGCTTGTTGCAGCGGGGCGATGAACGGTCCGACGGCGTTCGCACCCTCGATGTAGACGACGGGAGGCAACGTCGCGCTCGTCGGGTTGGCCGCATTGGGAATGGCGTCGCACGTGATCGCGCGCGCCGTCGCCGCGGACACCAACGGGGGCAAGAAGGCACCCGCAGCGACGAGCAATGATCCGGTTCGGCTCATGTCATATCCATCGGGTATGGGCACATCGTTCGGTTTCTCGTCCCGAAAAGATCTTGCTTGGCGAATCAGTCAATCGGTCCCCGCGTCGAGCGGCGGAAGCGGAGGGACCGCCCCGTCGGGCAGAAGAGCCGTCAACCGTGTCAGGTCATCGAACGGTACGCACGTCGCCGTCGTGCACGCATTGAAAAACTGAAGCGTGTCGCTCGGCGCACATGCGTAGCAGGTGCTGGTCAGGTCGACGTCGCAGTTGGCGGAGTCTACGGCCCGGGCGTCGGCGAGGTCGTCGGTGTTGGTTTGCTCGGGGGTCCCGAGGTGGCCGCCGTCCGAAGGTCCGCCGCGTGTCGTGTAGCCGTCGAGGCCGAGGACGGTTCCGCAGCCGGCGCCGATCAGGGCCGCGGTCATCACGCACAGGCAGGCGCAGGCCGGGAGCGACCTCGGACGAAATCGAGCGAGCATGGTCAAAGCGTTCCTGTGGTCAAAACGTTCCTGCCGCGCCGACCGAAGCGCGATCGATGAAGAAGCCGAGCCGGGGGGCGCTCGAAGGCGTGCGAACGGGGGCGGCGGCGATGGCGTAATAAATGAGCCCACCGGCCAAGGCCGCACCGCCGACTCCGAACCCGATCGTCGCGAACAGCGAGTTGCGTTGCGCGGCCGAGATGAGCGATTGGCTCGACGTGGGACAGGTCTTCGCGACACACTGGCGGTCGAGATCCATCTTGTCGTCCATTGCGGTGACCCCGAAGTAGCTCCCGACGCCGACGGCGGCCGCTCCAAAGGCGAGCGCGACCCACGCTGGGGCGATGGGTCTCCGGGCAGACTGTGACTCCGGAGGCCCGCCGACAGCCGTCAAAGGGGGGATAGACGGATTCGGTGGCGACTCGATGGACACCACCGGGTCGAGCGCGAGACTCGCGGTTTCCTCGCCAGCCAGGTCGAGAAACCGCGTTGCGATGGCCGTTCCATCTTTGGTCGCCGTGAACTTGCGCCTCCCGGAGCTGACCATGACGGGCGACGGCAGCGGAGTTGTCCCGACGACCACGTCGTCCACGGTGACCTCGGCCCCTGCGATTGAGCTGAGCACGCGAACGGAGGCGACGCGCCCCTTCAAGACTTCGATATCGGATGCCACCTTGGCTCTGCGGTCCGGCGGCACGAGGTCCTTTCCTTCCGCCAGATAGCGGCGAAAGGCGTCGAGCGCACCGGGATAGTCGTGGAGCACGTAGCGGCACTGCCCGATGTCAAAGAGGACGCGGTAGTTGGGATCAAGGACGTAGGCCCTCTCGAATTCGACGAGCGCGGCGCGCCAGTCCTCGTCGTCGGTGAGCTTGATTCCCCGCTCGAAGTGACTCGAGGCCTCCCCCGCGACGCTTGGCGGCGGAGCCGCCGAGGAACGGCGCCCGATGCAAAGACAAAGTAGGAATATGCCGATTGCGACCGACGTGGGGCGGCTCATTGGGCGTATGGGTCCTCTTTGTCGATCTCTCGTTTGGCAGGACCGCGTGGAACGTGGACGTCGGCTGGACGCGGCGGCGCTGTGGCCTCGACGGTTTGGCTCAAGTTTGTTGGGGTCGTTCGTGCGGGCTCGGCGATGCGGCGCAGGGGGCTGGCCGGCGACGTCCGCAAGGGATCGATGGCGACGTTCGGGCTCGCTGCCGATGGGCGCGGCGCCGTTGGCTCCGCGTCGTGCCCATGGCTTTGCTCGCGATCGAGCGAGACCTCGAGTTCGACGTCCGTCGCCGACGTGACCGTTCGAGTCTTGGCGACGTACCCGGGGGCCTCGATGCGAAGCTGATGGACTGAATCGCCGCGAACGAACTCGGCGACTTCCGGGTTTTCACCGAGGACGTCGTCGACGTAGATCTTCGCCGCCTGGGGTAAGGCCCGCACGGTGAGCCGTGCCGTTTTGCGGGCGGCTGTTTCGGGCGCGAGCGGTGGGGCGCTTGGTCCACCCGCCGCCGGCGTCGACGCGGACAGGACGGGCGCGGCGCGTCGCCGTTCGGCACGGACGGCTTCAAGCACCACCGCTCCGGCGATGGCGACTGCGGCGAGGATGGCCGCTCGTCGCGCGAGCGAGGACGATCCCCGCGGCGAGCCGATTGACGGTCGACTCGACGCCGGACCTAGGTTCTTCGCGCCAGAGGAGGTCCCCGCCACGGATGGGCGGCTCGAACGGGCCGGCTCGAGCGCTGCGGCGTCCGCCCCAGCCAACGTTTGAGCGCGAACTCTCGTGAGGCTGACGAGCTGCAACGGAGCGTCGACGCCCATCCCCCGAAGCTGTGCGTCGACGACGGCACGGAGGTCGCGGCGTTCGTTCGCAAAGAGGCGCGAGACGAGGTCGCGAAGCTCGTTCGCGTGACCCCCGCCGGGGGCTGGCCGAAGAGAGCGCAGAAGGTCGTCGCGCATCGCGCGTGCAGTCGGGTAGCGCTCCTCGGGCGCGGGGCTCATGGCGCGATCGGCGATTGCGACGAGGTGCACGGGGAGGTTCGGGGCCCGTTCCGATAGCCGTGGGACCGTGCCCGACATCAAGCTCTGAAGGATCTGCAGGTCGCTTAGGTTCTCCCACGGACCGTGGCCGGCAAGGGCCTCCCAGAGCATCACCCCCAACGAGAAGATGTCCGTGCGGTGATCCACGGACTGTCCGGTGGCCTGCTCGGGCGCCATGTAGCGAATCTTTCCCTTGAGGACACCGGCGCTCGTCTGCTGCGAGGCGATGCGGGTTTTCGCAATTCCGAAGTCGATGAGCTTGACCTGGCCCTCGTACGTTATGAAGACGTTTTGGGGGCTCACGTCGCGGTGGACGATGCCGAGCGGGCTTCCGCCGAAGTCGGTCAGCTCGTGGGAATACGCAAGGGCCTCGAGGACGTCGGTGAGCACGCGCACCTGAAGCTCGGCGGAGAACGGCTGTCCGTCTCTTCTCGCCCGGCGCAGCGCCCTTTGCAAGGACTGCCCGTCGAGGTACTCCATGACGAGAAAACGGCGTTCATTGTCGCTGTCGACTTCGATCGTTTGGACGATGTTGGGGTGGTTCAGCCGCGCAGCGAGCCGCGCCTCGTCCATGAACATGTTGACGTAAAGCTCGTCGTCGGACTGTTCGCGTCGCAGTTCCTTGATGACGAGAAGCTTGCTGAAGCCGTCCATCCCATCGGCGGCCGCAAGGTAAATGTCCCCCATGCCTCCTCGGGCGAGCACCGCGAGCAAGCGGTACCTCCCCAAGCGTTCGTCTCTCTTGCCATGTGCGACCGTCTGCGACACGCAAGTCCCCCGTCCGGATCAACGGTTTCGTAAAACGGACAGGCTGCGGCCCAATTAAGCCGGCCCCCCGCATTTCATCTGCGGCCGATTGTCCACAATTGTGGAGTTTTGTCCATGTTATCGTGCGTCTCGCGTCGGGCGGTTTCGTGACAGTCGCTCGGCGGCTTGGCAACAGGTCGAGGCTGCGAGGGTTTGCGCCGGTCATCGAGGAACGGCGAGGCGGCCGATGGTCGGCGGGACCCGTGAGCCGTCGCGATTGCAAGGCTCTCCCGGAAGGCCTTCGCGACGGGCTCCACGTGTTGAGGCACTGCGCGCACTTGCAGTCACGACGGGCAGTGAATGCTCTACGAACGGAGCAGAGAGCCAGGCGTCGGGCGATTCGTCCTCTTGACTGCCCTGGGCAGAAGCGCCGACCTCGCCCCGACATGTGTCGGACGCGCGATTCTCCATCGCAGCGGAACTGATAGGCTGTCACTCGTCGAAGCCCGAGAGCCGAACATGCGTCGAGGCCACAGTTTTCTTTGCGTTGGCTCTGCAATCGTGGCCACCCTCGCGTGCAGCACTCGGACAGGCAGTCACGTCTCGTCTCCGCCGATGATCGATGCGCCATCAGCCGGCGCCGCGCCGGCCGACGCGCCGTTGGCCGGGCTCGGGCCTTTGCGTTGGCCGGGCTTGCCCACGGGTCCCATCGGGACCGTCGGCGCCGCGAGGCTGATGGCGCAGGGCACATTCGGCGCAACCCTCGACGGGATCCAGGAGGCGGCGACCGAAACGTATGCGGAGTGGTTTGCCGCCGAAATCGCAGCCCGGCCCACACTTCAGGTCCCCTTGCTCCCGGCGGCCAACAGCGACCCGTACGTCCCTTGGTGGACGACGGCGGTCAAGGCCCAGGATCAGCTCCGACAGCGCGTCTCCTTCGCTTTGTCCGAGATCCTCGTCGTGTCGGACCAGACGGCATCGCTCGTTGGCAAGACTCGAGCCGCCGCTCGGTACGAGGATCTTCTCACCGAGGGCGCTTTCGGCAACTTCCGCGACCTTCTGGACCGAATCTCTCGTTCGATCGAAATGGGGCTCTATCTCTCTTATTTCAAAAATACGGACGATCCGGCGGCCGGCGTCCACGCGGACGAAAATTATGCGCGCGAGATCATGCAGCTCTTCACCGTCGGCCTGTGGATGCTGAACGCCGACGGCTCGCAGATGCGGGATGCAATCGGCCACCCGATTCCGACCTACGCGCTCTCCGACGTCGAAGGCCTGGCGCGCGTGTTCACGGGTTGGGGGTCGAACCCCGTTCCCCCGATGGATCGCGCGGCCGCATGGCTCTACTCGGTCGACGAAATGAACCCCATGGTCTGCTACTTGGACCACCATGACCTGCGGGCGAAGACCATCATCGGGGGGGTCGTCATCCCTGCGGGGGGCACCTGCGAGTCGGATCTGAAGATTGCGCTCGACACGCTATTCGCCCACCCGAACGTCGGCCCCTTCATCGGCAAGCAGCTCATCGAGCGACTGGTCACGAGCAATCCGTCGCCGGCCTATGTCCGCCGAGTGAGTGCGGCCTTTGCGAACGACGGCCATGGAGTGCGAGGCAACCTCCTCGCGGTCGTCGAGGCCGTGCTGACCGATCCGGAAGCGGTCGTCGCCGGTTCCGCGGCGAAGTTGCGAGAGCCAATCTTGGCCTTCACGAACTTGTACCGCGCGTTCTCCGCCTCGAACATGGGTGACGGCAGCATCGGCGAGGGTGCGGTCGTCGAAACCGGGTACCTGAAGTTCGACGAGCAACCCATGTACTCGCCGAGCGTATTCAATTTTTTCCGTCCCGATTACGAGCTGCCGGGCACCTCCCCCCCGCTCGTCGGGCCGGAATTTCAAATCACGAACGAAAGCACGGTGACACGTACGCTGAGTCAAATCGTCGCATCGTCGTATCAATTTCTCGACAGTGCTAACCAACGCCATTCTGGCTGGCAAAATTATCCGACGCCGCTCGAGCCGAAAGAGAGCGTCCTCCTTCACACCTCCGCGTGGGAGCCGTTCGCGTCCGCGCCGGCCACGTTGGTCGACAAGCTGGACCTCGTCTTTATGGCCGGCGAGATGTCGAATGCGATGAAAGGCACGATCGTAAGTTACGTTGCCCCGATATCGACCATCCCGCAAAATCCGCATGCCGGGGCGACGGCGGTCGCGGCGCAGCGCGTCATCGAAGCAACGGTCCTCGTCGTCACATCCCCGCAGTTCGCCGTTCAACGATGAAGGTATTTCTTCGCCCGAAGTGCGTCAGCGAGAAGTATTCGCAAGAAATAGCTCATCGACCATTCGCCATGCTGCTCTGCCTTGGTCATCGCGCGCGGCTGCTGCTGACGTGCTGCCACCCTGCCGGCGCGGTGGTCGAAAAAGACGCGCACGGGTTTCCGAACGCCGGTCACGGGATGAGGGCTGGGCATCGATCGGCGAGCTGTCGCCTCGCCGAGGGCGCTTTTCGGCCGAGTCGCCGGCCGGTGTCATGCCCGGGGCGGTCGGTGAACTTCGCGCATCCGCAGGTTCAGCCGGCGAGCTCGGTCGCAGTCGCTGGGGCGGGTCGGGTCGAATGCCGACCATACGCCGCAGCCCTCCCCGGCCATACACCGGCCGAGAGTGGCAGCCGAAGGGCCACCGCATAGGCCAACGACAAGAAGTAGATCGACTTGACGTAAAAAATCCCCTGGTCGCCGTAGAACTGGTTCGCGCAAATGACCATGGAACAGCCCGCCAGTCGACCCGCCTTGCGCGCGAGGGGTGCTTTGGAAAGACGGGCCATACGGGAGTTGAGAAACATCGCGGTCGGAAATGACATCCAGTAGCCCGAAAAGCCGAGCACGCCCGTGTAGGCGAGGAGGCCTAGAATGCTATTGTGCGGGACGTATTGCCAAAGCGGAAAGGCGAAGGCGATGGAGTATTTGTTCGAGACTTCGATATAGGGGTGACCCCAGCCCGTTCCAAAAAGCATGCTGCTTGCATTGGACGTGGCGATCAGGCCGAGGTTTTCGCAGTTTCGGGCTTTGGTCGATTCGTCCTCTTGCGTCGTCACTGTCGCGAAGGACTGCAGTGGCTTGAAGAGACGCCCAGACCGGCCCCACCCGATGGTTACATAGAGCAGGAGGACCGGGGCCAGTGCGAGCACGCTGCGCGCGATCCGTCTTTTGACCCTGCCTGCCGGCAAGAGCGCAAACCACACGACGCTCGCCATCGCCAAGCTGACCCATGCGATCCGCCGGTTGTTCAGCACGATACCCAAAACGATGAGCAGCATGAGAAGTATGTCGCGGAGAGACGACGTCATCGCGCGTGATTCGATGATGGAGTCGAGAAGGATGAAGACGCAGACGCACCAGAGCACCGTGTCGTCGTGCGACGTATAGAGTTCGAGTGGCCCCACGCTGTTCGTTCTCACGTAGATGAGCCAGAAGAGAACGCACATCAGGGCTCGAAAGGCCCCCGCCGCGAGAATCGTCTTGGCGAGCATCGCGAAGTGCTCTGGAGTGCGGAAGACCGAAGCCGCGGTGACGGCGAATAGAAGACCGCTCATCATGAGATAGGTCTGCCAGGATGCTTCGTAGGCGCCGCCGCCCGTGGCGATTCCATAGACGAAGAAAAAGGTCGTCGTTGCGGCGGCCAAGAGGAGCGCATTTCGCATCTCCGGAACGCGCGGCCCGCGACGCTCGGCCCCGGCGAGGAGCAGGGCAAGCAGGACGAAGTGGTCAAAGCCGCGAATTTTCCAAGGGGCGGCTTGAAACAGAAAGTCCGACCACCCGAAGGGGGCCATTTGCCGGCCGTACAAGGTGAGATTCTCGTCGACAAATTCGAGAAAGACGGTGATGCAGAGCAGCCAGCGGGCGGCCATCCCCAAAAGCTAGGTGGGGGGAGCGGTGCGGGCAAGCGGCCGTTCGCCCGACGCCGGCCTCCTCGGCGCCCTGCCGTCCTGGCCCGATGACCGTTGCGGTCCGGAGGGAGCCCGCGCCGCGCTCGGCGACCGCGAGACGAAGAGCGGCGACCGCGAGACGAAGGGCCGCGAACCTTCGCCGACCAACGTGTACGAGGTCGGGCTCGATGCGATGGGACGGTGTCGAAACGAGCGGCAAGAGGCCGCTTGCCGCCGAGCGTCCGGCGATTACGAATCGTCGCAGAGGAGGTTTTCGATGACCGACGTGGATACGCATGAAAACCATGGGCATCGACACGGGCCCGGATGTGGGCATAAGGCCTTGTCTCACGAAGGCCATACCGACTATCTTCACGACGGGCATCTCCATCACGCGGAGGGCGATCGCGTGGACGAACACGCGATTGCGGTGACGGCCGCGAATCCGAGCCGATGCACCCCTGCCCATGTGTGTAGTGGGCACGACCGGGCTCACCAGCATGGCCCGCAATGCGGTCATGAGCGCATACCGCACGGCAATCACGTCGACTATGTCGTGGGCGATCACCTGCATCACGCCCATGGAAGTCACTGCGACGATCACGGCGTCGTCGGGTGAAGCGCAGGCCAGGTCAGCGGTGGACGAGCGCATACGATCGAGTAAGAGCAAACCTGCGTGAATCGCGTGACCGACCTTGCGACCGAGGCGAACGCGGCCTCTTTCGGGTGTTCTCGTCCCCTCTCGGGGCGCCGCGTGATCGCGCGGGGTGATCGCTGCCGTGAAGTTCGCTTCCAGATGGAGCCATCGACATGAGATTCGCCGATGTTGTTGTCAGCGGTGCATGGTTCGTTATCGTCGTGACGGGTTGTGGCTGCAGCACGACGGTCGCCGCCGGCCCGTCCATCACGCCGCCGGCCGGGTGCGCCCCCAATAGCGCACTCGACTGTTCCGGCGGCGGTGACGGGTGGACGTGCTCAGCGGGTGACAATCCGGAGGCCGAGGAGTCGGGGCTCTCCTGCAGCGTCCCCCAAGCCGACAGCGCGAACGCGAACGAGGACGACTTCTGCTGCATCGCCTGGACGTACTCGAGCACGTCCTGCAGCCCGGACGACGACCTGACGGCGGCCTGCCATTACCCTTCATACGGGTACCAATGCGAGTCCGGCGACAATCCGGTCACGCTCGACTCTTCGCTCAACTGCAGCTCGCCCGTGGCGGACACAGACGGCGTGCATGATGACTTTTGCTGCGAATGATGGTGACACGGAAGGCCGGCGCCCGCGCCTTCAGAGGCGCGCCGAACCGCGGTATCAAACCCCCGCCGACAACGACGTACGGTCGGACGCCCCGGCGCCGAGCGCGTGTGCACGGCATGCGCCTCAGCCGGCCACGAGGGCCGTGCCCAGCAAGACGACGTGAAGCGCCAGGAGCGCGGCGCTGATCCCGACGATTGCCGTTCGTCGCACCACTGTCGTCGGCAAAGCTCACGACGGTCACGGCCGGCAGGTCCGACTCGATGAGTTCCCCACATGGGCGCGGAGATCGAGATCCGGCAGCCGCCACCGCATCCGGTGAAGCAGG
This sequence comes from Polyangiaceae bacterium, assembly GCA_050013115.1. Lineage (GTDB taxonomy): Bacteria > Myxococcota_A > Polyangia > Polyangiales > Polyangiaceae > Palsa-1150. Next base: position 2,966 of record JBEKFX010000117.1, on the reverse strand, counting down.
CCGATGGCCAGTGCGGGAAAGAGCAGTACCCCCGTAGGACGCGCGAGGGCCGCCGCGAAGCCAAAGGCTCCGGGGCATCGAACCGCAGCTGCTCGTAACTCCAGAGCGCACCGGCGATTGCGAAGAAGTAGATTCCATCGGCGTAAAAGCACGACAAGAAAACGGAGCTCGGGAAGACGAGGGCGAGCACCACGGCGGGGCGCGCCAGTCGGTCGTCGCCGTACACGCGCGAGTCCGTAGCAGGGGTCGGCGAGCCATTCATGGCGGAATCGTCCATTTATGGCCGAATTTCGACGGCGATCCTTAGCCGGCAGCATGATTCCGTAGCCAACAGCATGATGACGTAGAGCTTCGCGGTGCGTCGGCACGTTGCGGAACATGCTAAAAGGTGGAGCTGAGCGCTCCACGTGGAGCGCGGCGGGGGTCGGAAGAGAGGTATTTCTCGTGCGCACATGCTTCGTCAGGGTCGGCTTCCTGCTTGGGGGTTTGGTCATCGGCTGCGGGTCCGGGGGAACCGACGAAGTCGGGCCGCCGTCGACCATGGATTCGTCCTCGAGTACCAACGGCTCACCGTCCAGCACCAACGGCTCGCTTTCCAGCACCAACGGCTCGCCGTCCAACACCAACGGCTCGCCCTCGAGCAATTCAGGATCGACGACCCCGTCGTCGGAGTCGTCCGCCGCTTCTTCTTCGGTGGGCGGGGCGGGGAGCTCCGGCAGCTCCGGCGTGAGCAACGGAGAGAGCTCCAGCACGGGCGGTCCGAGCAGCTCGAGCGCCTCGCGGTCGGACAACGGGGGCAGCGGTTCCGGCTCCTCATCGAGCAGCTCGACCACATCGACCTCGTCCACGGCTGCATCGGGTGACGGCGGTAGCACGGGCGCCTGCAGGCCGAAGTTTGCGAGTGGCGCGAACGTCGCGTGGATCAACTACGCGAGCGACGTCCCGAACCCCAACCTCGGCAGTTTCAAGACGCTGTTTACAAACGTGTACAACGCGGGCGGGCGTGTGATCCGCTGGTGGTTTCATACCGACGGCTCGGTCACACCGGGATACACGAACGGTGAAGCGACGCCGATTTCGCAAGCGGACATCAGCGCCGTGAAGAGCATTCTCGACGCCGCTTACAGTGCCGGCGTGGCCGTCAACATCAGCATTTGGTCCTTCGATATGCTCAACGGGGGCAATGCCAACATCCCGGTGGCCAACAACCTGAACCTTCTCACGAACGATACCGACCGCCAAGCGTACATCACCAATGTGCTGACTCCGCTCGTGACGGCGCTAAAGGGCTATCATGGGCTCTATTCGTGGGAGGTTTTCAACGAACCAGAAGGCATGACCACGCAAAACGGGTGGACGACGTGCAAGTCGACCGATCCGTCGTGCGGTACGCCCGCCGGTGGACAGGAGATTGACGAGAAGTACGTGCAGATATGCGTCAACTGGTTCGCGGACGCCATCCATACCGCGGATCCGAACGCCCTGGTGACGAACGGCGCTTGGACGTTCCTCGCCAATTCGAACGTCGTAGGAACGAACTACTACTCCGACAGCGCTCTCCTCGCTGCGGGAGGCCGCTCCAAGGGAACGCTCGACTACTACCAGGTTCATTATTATGACAATTGGGGTACCCCGGGCGGGGCGGAATCGGTCTCACCGTTCCAGAACAAAGCATCCTACTGGGGGCTGACCGACGGCAAGCCCATTGTGATTGGCGAGTTCTGGGCGATTGATACGTACGCGGACGGTACGAGCAGCAAGGTTCTTTCTTCAAACCTTTATACGACACTTTACACGGAAGGGTATGGCGGCGCCTGGGCGTGGCAGTACGCCAACGCCGACAACCCTGGCCCTTCGGATTACCCGACGGACTCCGAGCAGACGACGTGGGGTCCGCTCATGCAAACCGCCATGCAAAACCTGTATAATGCAGATCAGGCGGCCGTGCTTTGCCAATGACGAATGAACGCGCAGGCTGCCGTGCCGTGGCCCAGGGCAGCCGTGCTCGGCCATGGATGAGCGTGCCGCCGTGCTTTGCCGACGATCGTTGAACGCGCAAAAAGCCACACGTGAGTCCATGATGTCCGGACAGGGGGCCCATGAAGGATGAACGTGATGAAGTCGCGCCTTGCCGATGAGCGTGACCGCGTCGCTTTTTTGCCGGTGGGTTGCCGATGAGGAGTGAGGCGTGACGAAGAGAGCGGTAATCTGGATCGCGCTGGTTTGCGGGGCGGCGCTCTGCCTCGTGCTGGCCTTGTGCCTGACCGAGCGGCGGCAGCCGCAAGCACCCGCTCGCCCCGCGCTTGCCGAAGTGGCGCCGCCTTCGGCCCCGGATGTTCAGCCGGTGCCATCTCTCGACCTCTTCGCAACGAAAGCGGCGCCTTTGCCCGCCCAATCCGCGGCAGCCCCTACATTGGACGAAGCGTCTCTCATGCTGCGCCTGCGCGCGCTCGAGGATTCCGACCCGTCGCAGGCTCTCGATCTGGCGCGCGATGGAGATCGTCGATTCCCAAACGGTCGCGATTCAGCGGAACGCGCCATGATCGAGGTCAAATCACTTGCGCGCGAGGGGCGCCTGTCCGAGGCGCGTGGCGCCGCCGAAGTCATGGTGAACAAGTATCCGGGCACCCACTGGGCACTCGAGGTCGAACGGCACACGGGTGCCCATCCACGCGTCAATCGGTAGCGGAGTCGGGTGAGAGAGCGATCGCCGCCGAGAGAACGAACACGACCAAAAGAGTGAACACGGCCGAGAAAGCGAACGCCGCCAAGAGAGCGAACAATGTAAGCAATTGGGCGACCATCGGTCGGAACGTTTGAGCTCCTCGCTCAGGCGAAGTCGCTTCTCAGAGCGAAGGCGCTTCTCAGTCGAAGGCGCTTCTCAGTCGAAGGCGCTTCTCAGAGCGAAGGCGCTTCTCAGTCGAAGGCGCTTCTCAGTCGAAGGCGCTTCTCAGTCGAAGGCGCTT
>JBEKFX010000116.1:0-17290 GCA_050013115.1 Polyangiaceae bacterium | reverse complement strand
ATACCAGGGCGCTCTCCGTGTGCTGGTCGTTCTGCTCGACAAGATTTTCGACAAGCTCGACGATGACACGATTGTCCCGGCCGAGACCGACTACTCGTACGACTTGACGCGGTAGTCAGAGTGGTTCTTCGGCCGCTCCTACCGAACGGCGGCCCCCGGGGGGCTCCAGCCTGGTCTGCCACTTTCCCTTTTGAGGAGGACGCGATGAGCGATGCCTTGAAGTCCAAAATCGCCGATGTCTTCAATGAGCCTGGGTGCGAAAAGAACAAGGGCAAAGGCGCGAAAGAGAAGAAAAAGGGCTGCTCCAAGCCGCTCACCCCCGGGGCGGCCGCCGGGGGATGCGCCTTCGACGGAGCCAAGATTGCGCTTCAGCCGATCACCGATGTGGTGCACCTGGTGCACGGGCCGCTCGCTTGCGAGGGAAACGGGTGGGACAACCGGCACGCCGCGACCTCGGGGCCGACCACCTACCGGCAGGGGTTCACGACCGACGTCTCCGAGATGGACATCGTAATGGGCAACGGCGAAAAGCGGCTCTACCGCGCGATCAAGGAGATCGTCGCCAAGTACTCGCCGCCTGCGATCTTCGTCTATTCGACGTGCGTCACGGCGCTCATCGGCGATGACATCGACGCCGTGTGCAAGCATGCGGCGCAGAAATATGGAACGCCGGTCGTCCCCGTCAACGCTCCGGGATTCGTCGGATCGAAGAATCTCGGAAATAAGCTCGGAGGGGAGGCGCTGCTCGATCACGTCATCGGAACGGTCGAGCCCGAGGACGTTACACCACTCGATATCAATATCCTCGGCGAATACAACCTGTCGGGGGAACTCTGGCAGGTCCTGCCCCTCTTCGAGAAGCTCGGGATCCGAGTGCGGGCGTGCATCACCGGCGATGCCCGGTACAAGGACGTGGCCTCGTCGCATCGAGCAAGCGTCAACATGATGGTCTGCTCGACGGCGCTCATCAATCTGGCCCGCAAAATGGAAGAGCGCTACGCGATTCCCTACTTCGAGGGTTCTTTTTACGGGATCGAGGACACGTCCACCTCGCTGCGCACGACGGCACGCATGCTCGTCGAACGGGGAGCTCCCGCAGATCTCATTGCCCGCACCGAAGCGCTCATCGTGTCCGAGGAGACTCGGGCCTGGGCGCGTATCGGTTCGTTCAAAGAGCGCCTCCAAGGCAAACGCGTGCTGCTCTATACGGGCGGGGTCAAGTCGTGGTCGGTCGTGTCTGCTCTGCAGGAGATGGGCATGGTCGTCGTCGGCACCTCGGTGCGCAAGTCGACCAAGGAAGACAAGGAACGCATCAAGGAGATAATGAAGGGTGACCCCCACTTGGTCGAGTCCATCCCCCCCCGGGAGATGTACGCGCAGCTGAAGAAGGGCGATGCCGACATCCTCTTGTCGGGCGGCCGTACTCAATTCGTGGCCCTCAAAGCGAAAATGCCGTGGCTCGACATCAACCAGGAGCGCCATCACGCCTACGGTGGATACGACGGAATGGTGGAGCTTGTGCGGCAGCTTGACCTCGAGATCAATAGTCCCATCTGGCAGGACGTGCGCCGGCCCGCCCCTTGGGAGCTGTCGGTGACCGTGCCGGCTGCAAGAAGCGTTTGCCCGCAAGAAGCGAAGGCCGACAGTCCCGTGTCCAACCTGTGCGCCGCTCGGAGCTAGGGCCATGAGCCGCGTGACCCCCTCGAAGAAAGCGTGCGCGGTCAATCCGCTCAAGTCATCGACTCCGCTCGGCGCAGCGCTCGCGTACCTCGGGGTCGAGGGGGCGGTCCCGCTCTTTCATGGCTCACAAGGCTGCACGTCGTTCGCGCTGGTGCTGTCGGTTCGCCACTTCAAAGAGGCGATTCCTTTGCAGACGACCGCCATGGACGAGGCGGCGACCGTACTTGGAGGAGCCGACAACCTGGAGGAGGCCATCATGGTCATCAAAAACCGGATGAAGCCCACGTTCATCGGTATCGCCTCGACCGCTCTCGTGGAGACCCGGGGGGAAGATATTGCGGGGGAAGTCGTCGCGATCCGGCAGAAGCGGGGCGCCGAGCTCGAAGGCACGGCCGTCGTCTACGCGTCGACCCCAGACTTCAAAGGCGCCCTCGAGGACGGGTGGGCCAAGGCGACGACGGCCATCATCGAAGGCCTCGTGGCCGAAAGCCCCTCGACGGGGCGCGCGGCGGCCTTGCCGAAAGTCAACGTCTTGCCTGGTGTCCATCAGACGCCGGCCGACATCGACGAGCTCGCGGAGGTGATTCGGAGCTTCGGGCTCGAGCCCATGTTTCTTCCCGACGTGTCCGGGTCGCTCGACGGTCACGTGCCCAACGGTTACGTCGGGACCAGCATGGGGGGAGCCCGTCTCGCGGAGATTGCTGCAATGGGCGGGGCAGTGCATACCGTCGCCATCGGAGAGCACATGCGAGCGCCCGCTGAGGCGCTCGCCCAACGCACAGGCGTGCCCGTCACAGTCTTTCCGACTCTCACAGGGCTGGAACCGTCGGACCGTCTGATCACGCTTCTGCAGGAGCTGTCGGGACGGCCGGCGGGGGCGCGCTTGCGGCGCGAGCGCAGCCAGCTGGTCGACGCGATGCTCGATAGTCACTTTCACTTCGGGGGCAAGCGCGTCGCGATTGGGGCAGACCCGGACCTTCTCTACACGCTGGTTCAGCTCTTCGCGGGACTGGGCTCGGAAGTGGCCGCCGCCATCGCGTCCACCGATGCCTCGCCGCTGCTCGATCAGCTGCCGTGCGACGTCGTCGTCGGCGACCTGGCCGACCTCGAGGAGGCGGCCGGGACTACGAAAGTGGAACTGCTCGTCACCCACAGCCATGGCCGGCAAGCGGCGGACCGTCTGGGAATTCCACTCTTTCGCGTCGGCTTTCCCATCTTCGATCGGCTGGGCGTGCAGCACCGCTGCACTGTGGGGTACCGGGGCACCCGGCAGCTCATCTACGAATTGGCCAATCTCTTCATGGCCCAGATGCACGAGCACGCGCCCGACGACTTCGCCGCGGCCGCGCCGCCCGATCCGATTGTGGAGGATACCCGCTATGGCCTTTCGCCTCAACCGGCTTGAAGTCGCCGACGAACGCCGACGATGCACGGCCGGGGCACATGTTTTCGCACGGCGCACGGATGGCTCTTTTTTTGGTTACCCCCGTCTTCTCACGCACCCCAAACCCAAGGCGTAGAAACCCATGGCTCATCTCATTTCACTCGATAGCCTCAAAGCCTCCGGTTCCGGCACCGGCATGCAGCAGGCGATGGCCAAGGCCGCCGCTCCCATGGTGGCTCTGGATGCCTTGAAGGCTCCCGTGACCTCCGAGGACATGCGCAAGGCCCTGTCGTCCACGTCGGGCTGCGAGTCGACCTCGAGTTGCGGCACGTCCGACACGAAGGACGACATGCCCGCCGAGATCTGGGACAAGGTCAAGGACCACCCGTGCTACTCGGAAGAAGCCCACCACTACTTCGCGCGCATGCACGTGGCCGTCGCGCCGGCGTGCAACATCCAGTGCAACTATTGCAATCGCAAGTACGACTGCGCCAACGAGAGCCGGCCCGGCGTCGTTTCGGAAAAGCTCACCCCCGAGCAGGCGATGCGCAAGGTGATCGCAGTGGCGAGCGAGGTCCCTCAGCTCTCGGTCCTCGGGATCGCGGGTCCCGGCGACGCATGTTACGACTTCAAAAAGACCAAGGCCACCTTCGACAACGTCGTCAAGCACATCCCCGACGTCAAGCTTTGCATCTCGACCAACGGTCTCGCGCTCCCCGACCATGTCGATGAGATCGCCAAGATGAACATCGACCACGTGACGCTCACGATCAACATGGTCGACCCCGAGGTCGGGACGAAGATCTACCCTTGGATCTACTACAAGAACAAGCGCTGGACCGGTCTGGAGGCGTCCAAGATCCTCCACGAGCGCCAGATGCAGGGCCTCGAGATGCTCACCGAGCGCAAGATCCTCTGCAAGGTCAACTCGGTCATGATTCCCGGCATCAACGACGAGCATCTCGTCGAGGTCAATGCCGTCGTCAAGAAAAAGGGCGCCTTCTTGCACAACATCATGCCGCTCATCTCTGCCCCCGAGCACGGAACGTACTTCGGTCTCAACGGCCAGCGCGGTCCGCGCGCCATGGAGCTCAAGGCGCTGCAGGACAAGCTCGCGCACGGCACCAAGCTCATGCGCCACTGCCGTCAGTGCCGGGCCGACGCGGTGGGGCTGCTGGGCGAAGACCGCGGCCAGGAGTTCACGATGGACCAGGTGCCGGATGAGGTGTCCTACGATCCGACCAAGCGTGAGAAGTACCGCGAGCTCGTCGCCCAGGAGCGAGGCGAACACGTCGCCACGCGGCAAGCGGCCGGCAAGCAGCTCGCTGGCCTTGCCCTGGGAGCTTCGGTGCTCGTGGCGGTCGCCACCAAGGGCAACGGGCGCATCAATCAGCATTTCGGACACGCCAAGGAGTTTCAGGTGTACGAAGTCTCACGCAAAGGCGTGGAGTTTATCGGGCATCGCAAGGTCGACGAGTACTGCAAAGGCGGCTGGGGCGAGGACGCATCGCTCGACGGCGTCATCGCGGCCCTGGAAGGGGTGACCGTCGTCCTGTGCGCCAAGATCGGCGACTGCCCCAAGGACAGCCTGACCCAGGCCGGGATTCAGGCGACCGACCAGTACGCGCACGACTGGATCGAGGGCGGCATCGTCGCCTGGTACGAGGCCACCTACGGGACCGCCCCCGCGGTCACAGCGCCGGCATCCACCGCGACGGCCTCCGCCGCAGTCGCCCATGTCGCCTAATACGGCCCTGCGAAATGGCGCCGTCCTCGGGTCTGCCCAGGCGCCAACGGTCAAGCCTTGAAGAGACTCAAAGCAGCCCATCCCCCTGAGGAGTTCGAGCCCCAATGAAGGTACTCATTCGTCGGTCAGCGGCTGGCCTGTCCGCGTACGTCCCCAAAAAGGATCTCGAAGAAGCCATCGTCGCCGTCGAGCACGAGGGGCTCTGGGGCGGCTGGGTGCGCCTGAAGAACGGCTGGACGCTCGACCTCCCCGTGATGGCCGAAGGCACGAAGCTGCCGATCACCGTCAATGCAAAGAAGCGGAGTGGCGACTCCGACGAAACAGACTCCTGAGCAGCACGGCAACCCGCGATTGGGACACCCCTCGCGCAACGCGCGGCGAACGGAAGTCTTGTCCCCGACATCCACGAAAAAGGCAGACAGAAACCATGACCACCCAAGAAGTGCTCCCGGCACCCCAGAACGAGGCGCGGGCGCTCGCTTCACCATTTCTCCAGTCGCTCGTGCGACTGATTCGCGCCGTGGACACCTTCGGCGCCTGGGACAAGAAGAGCGACCTCGACCTTTTGATACCATTTATCGTGACGAAGGAAGCGTGCCTGAATATCCCCATCACTGGAGACCCCGACCCGGACACGCTGCATCGGGTCGAGCAGTTCTACCAGGCCGTTGGCCTCGCCATCGAGCAGAAAATCGGACTGATGGCTTCGCCCATGATGGCCATGGGTCACGAGGGGTTCGGGCGCGTCATTCTCACCGTCGGCAAGCTGGTTGCCTACGCGAAGACCCTGCGCGACGTACACCGCTTCGGCTTCGATGGGCTCGAAGCCCTCGGCCGCGAGGGTGAAAAGGCGATCGACCAGGGCATCGCCACCATCAACGAATATCCCGAGCTCGCTCGGGCCTGAGCGGTCCAAAGGCAAGGAGTCCCACCGTGAGCGATGTAGACACTTTGAAGGCCGAGATCAGGAAGCTCTCGCCCAGGGCGATGCAGCTCAAGATGGATCTGCACGACTTATCCGAGGAGCTGCCCCAGAATTGGCAGAACATCCTCGAAGTCGCGAAGGCCGCCTACCATGCGTTCTCCGAGCTCGACGCCAAGCGAGCCAGCCTAAAGACTCTGGAAGCGCAGCTCGAGCAAAAGGCAGGCTAAGCAGTCGCTGCCCCTGGCGAAGCGCTACGTCGTCGCGTATTCGGTGCGGATCGCGAACGAAGGCAAGCGCTCCGCGCAGCTGAAGAACCGCCACTGGATCATCGCGGACCGCCACGCATGGCGCCGTCGAAACCTCGCCGACACTCGCCCCAAGCCCATGAAATTGACCACCGACCTTCGCCTGCCCCTGCCACGTGAAACCGTTTTTGCCGCGTACCGGGACGCGATCACCCGGGTACTGGAATTCTTGCCCAACGTCCGGTCAGTCGAGGTGAAGTGGCGCAAGGAGGACGAAGCGGCGGTCCATCTGGTCCACGAGTGGCACGGAGGAGGACAAGTACCCGCGGCGGTGCGCGGGATCATCACCGAGTCCATGCTCGTGTGGACCGACTACGCGACTTGGGACCCGAAGTCTTTTTGTTGCGACTGGAAAATCGAATCACACAAGTTTCCCGAAGCGGTCCGCTGCCGAGGTCGCAATTCGTTCGTCGACGAAGGGGGAGAGGCGACGTTGCTTGAGATCCGTGGGACCGTCGAAGTCGACGCCCGAAGGTTCCCGGGAGTGCCGTCCTTCCTCGCGAAGCCCGTGGGCCGATCGGTGGAAGAGTTTTTGGCAAGCACGTTCGAATCGAACGTGCGCCAAACGATTCAGTGGTTCGAGAAGTATCGAGCCAACCTCTTCGTTGCGGACGCGAAGCCCGCAGTCGGGCCGGCCCATGACGGCCAATTCGGCACCGCCGTCGCCGATGGATCCGTTGATCGGTAGGCGACGCGCATGGCCAATCCACTTCTTGCGACCCACGAAGCCGAGGGCGGCCCGCCTGCCTTCGATCGCATTCGGCCCGAGGGTGCGGAGGCTGCGATCGACCAAGTCGCGTCGCAGAGCCGGGCGGAGCTCCACGCCATGCTCCCGGCCGTCGACGCGTCTGTCCAACGCGTGACTCAGGACAGGCTCATTCGGGGATTCGAGGAGGTCCGCGAGCGACTGGCGCGCACGTGGGGAGCGTGGAGCAAATACCTTGTTTGGGATTCCCGGAACAAAGAGCTGGGCATCGGCGACCTGCACCCGTAGGAGCGTGGCCTGGAAGGACCGCCAAATATCGCCTGTTTCGTCGAGGAACGCGTAGTTACGAAGAAGCTCTTTGCCGCGACCGCGGTCGTCGCAGCGAAGGCTGCCCCCACCCGTCAAGGAAATCCGGCTGCGCGACGACCCACAAGCGAGTCGGTGCGCGCTCGTGAATGAAGAAGACATCAACCGGACGCAAAATCAAGCAATTCGACGGTCACCTTTTCGGCCCCCATAAGCGCCTGACACGCAAGACGCGACTTCGTGCCGACTCCGATGGTCGCGTCCAGCCTCTCGTATTCCTTGCGCTGCACTTTGGACAAGGTTTTTCTCCCTTCGTTCACGAAGAGGTGGCACTCGCCGCACTCGGCCTTGCCGTCGCACTTGGTCGTCCATTGAACTCCGGCGGCGCGTATCGCCGCGAGGAGGGTGGTGCCGGGAGCCACATCTGTGCTTTTGCCGCTGGGCTGGATCGTGAGGGTAGGCATGGGGTGGAGATCCTAACAGTGGGACGCGTGCTGAGGCCTTTCATCATCTCGCAATCACGTTTCGTGCCGGCGCTGGGGGATGGATGGTTGACAGCACCGCTGCGCGCCCGGCACGCGCCGAACACGGGCCGAACACGGCTTGCTGGGAGAGGCGCCTCACGTGGCGATCGCTGCTCGCTTTCGGCCTCAAGGCCCGCCACGAACCAGACAATGCACACAATGGGAGAAAGCTGACATGGCGCTTCTTGCGCTCCCGGCGCATGCGCGCCTCGCGTCCGAGCAAAATGGGCCGGGGAGTCAGTGTGCTGTGTGCGTTGCCGGTGGCCCATGGATTGCGTCAGCAGCGCGGGGAACAGGTCGTACGTACTGACAGTTGGCGCAGCAAAGCGCTTGAGTGCGTTGCCATGCCCCCCGAAAGCAAATCCCTCTTGAACCTCAGTTCCCTGCCCGCCCATACGCGAAGCAGGTGCCGCAGAGCCGATCGACCGTGGCCCGCAGGCCAGGGAGCGGCTCGCCGAAAAGCGGCCGACCGGGCCCGCGAGCGGGTCGGATGCTCGAAGCTGACGTGTAAGTCCTGAGCTGTCTTCCATGTTTTCGAAAGCCGCATCGACCTCGGTTCCGATTCACCCCCTCCTGGCCGAACGCTCGACGACGCGTGCGTTCGACGGCGAACGGTGTGTCGAGCGCATCGACCGGATCGCGCTATTGGAAGCCGCGCGTTGGGCTCCTTCGTGGAACGGCCAATCGATGGGGGTCATGTCGGTTCCGGCAGAAGCAACGCCGGTTCCTGTCGCTCTCTCCGGCTGCGGATGGCCAAGTCCATTCCGCGAAAGACTGCGCAGCGTTCGAACACCTCGATGGTTGGCAACGTATTTTTCTGATGGCAGTACTTCGCCACGAGCTTGGCCAGTCCCTTGATGTCCCGGCCCGTGGCGCTCGGGAAGGCGTCGACCAGGGTATCGACGAGCGAGGGCGCGACGGCAAGGGCGAATTGCGCGGTCATGACCCGCCAGAGCTTTTGCCGACCCTCGGCGTCGGGTGGGTGATACTTGATGAGCGCGATGCAACGGGAAATAATGGCCTCGTCGATGTCTTCGACCCGATTGGTCGTGAGAAACAAAAGACCGTTGAAGTACTCGAGAACGCGCAAGAACACCCCCACCACGGCGTTCATCGTCATGTCGTCCTCGCGCCGTTTGATGTACACGTCCGCTTCGTCGATGAGCATGACCGCACCCCAGCGCTGCGCCCGCGTGAGTGCGTCTTTGAGCGCGATCTCCATGGCCGCCACGTTCAGTCCGAGCTGTCCCGAGTGGACTCGATAGAGCGGCCGCCGGATGATTTCCGAGTACACTTCGGCCGTCAACGTCTTGCCGACGCCGGGAGGCCCTGCGCAGAGGACCGTCGTTCCCCCCGATTTTCCCGCGACGATGTCGTCCATCAGCAGGTCCATCTCGGCCGTCAGGATGTCGATGAGGTCGGTCTGCTCGGGGGGCAAGACGAGTTTTTGTTTCAAGTCTGGCTGGTATTCGTACGGCACGATGTCGTCGACGTGCACCCACAGGTAGTGATGCAGCTCCAGATGAAATACGAAGATGTATCCGTGCACGGGACATTGCGTGAAGAGCCCCGCCGGGATCGCGCCGCGCGACTCTTCGACTTCGTCTTCGGCGTTGTAGCGATCGCTCTTGCCGGCCTTGCGCAAGTAGGGGCCGAGAATGTCTCCCGTTGCATCCACCGTGACGCTGCGGGCGGGCAGAATGCCTTCGTCATTCACGACGCGGCCCGAGCCGCCACCCGTCGATAGGACAACGACATCCTTTCGCGACCAGTCGGTGTCCCGACGCGGAGAGGCCGGATCTTCCGCGTAGAAACCAACGCCCTTGGCCGAGAACTGGGCTCCGTAGCGAGCACGCCAACGCACGTAGCGCTCCGCCGCTTCGTCGTACGCTGCGATGAGCTCTGGCGTCTCCTTGAGTAACCCCTTGGCCGCGAGGATCTCGGCCACAGTCTTATGGGCGATGTCGCTGGCGGTGACCCGCAGGCTCAGGGTCATGAGGGCCCCCTTGGCGTCGGCCCTCAAGTCGACGAGCACCTTTCCGGTCTCCTCGGACGATGCCGGCACGTAGTCCAGCCGGTAGACGACGTACGCGAGAGCCTTGCCGGCGACATTCGCGCTGAAGAGCCAGCCGCGGATGGCGTCTTTCGCCAGATAGCGCGCCATCGCGGGCAATAGCATCTCGAGGTCGTCGGCGGGCCCAAACCGCGGATCGTCGCGGCTCAAGGCCCGCTGCAGGGATGCGATATGAGCCGCCTGCTTGTGCATCGCCGGTCCCGCGTCCGCGTAGAGCCGCGCCAGGAACGTCAGCTCGTCGGTCGAAAGCTGGTGAAACGGGACCTCGATCTTTCGTCCGAGGCGCGCTTGATCCCTCCAGGGTCCAAGGCGCGGAAAGGCACCGATCATCGTCTCGACGAAAGGGCGCTCGATCTCCAACTTCACGGCCTTGATTGCCTCCTCTCTCGTGTTGCCATGATCACAACACCCGCTGACGGCGTCGCTTGAGCAAGAAGGATGCCTCTTGGCCGTCCCTCGGGCGGCACCGCACCGTCGCCCGGACACGAGGCGCCGTTCGGTGTGCGGTTGGTCGGAGTCAATCTGACGACGCGGACGCGCCGACGCGCGACTGCAAGGGGCAGTTCTAGGCTTCGATGGCTGCCGTCGCGCGCGACGGTGCGGGCCCCGCACCGTACGTGCGGCAGGCGGGGCGTATCGACGGTTGCGATTGTCGCTTGGTCGACAAACGTATGGAGTGCTGTCGCGAACAGCACGCCCGACACGGGCCGCCGAGCACCCGGAGCTCGAGAGAACTGCGGTTTTTTCGGTGGGGCCGCCCTCAGGCATGGGCGTTGCTCAGTCGCTTGCCGTGACCCCGGAAGGTACCGCCGAAGCCAAATCTCACTTTGCGCTGTGCAGCGTCGACGACGTCCCCAATCGCACCGCGAAACCTATCGCGCTGAAAGGCCTCAACGCGAAAGGCGAGATCGAGACCTGTCCACTCGTCATCGTGCGCTGGGATGATCAGTTCTACGGGTACATCAACGCGTGCCCGCACACGCCGACGGCGCTCGATGCGCGAGCGCCGGGTCAGTTCTTCAATCAAGAGCGGTCGCACCTCATGTGCGACCGGCACGGCGCGCTGTTCGAGGTCGACACGGGCCTGTGCCTCGACGGGCCGTGTGTGGGCGAAGGGCTCCCCCCGCTATCAATCAAAGTCATCGACGGCTCCATTTGCCTCGCCGACGTTCAGATGGTGGAGCGCGACGAGCCGTAGGCGCACGGCCGCCGCACCCGCGGCACCTCGCAGCTGCAAGCTCGAGCCGTACGCGCTGCGGGAGGAGCAGGGCGAGCTCCCAGATCGAACTGGGCTGAAGGGCGCAAGACGATGAAGTTCTACATGACACCTGGATCGTGCAGTACGGGCATCCACATCTTGCTCGAGGAGCTCGACCTCTCCTTCGAGGCGCATGTCGTCGACCTGATGGCCGGCGGCCATCTCAAACCCGACTTTCTCGCCATCAACCCGAGGGCGACCGTCCCCACCTTGGTGACCAACGACGGGCTCGCACTCACCGACTTCGCGTCGATCGCCGTGTGGCTCGCCGACGCGCACCCCAAGATGGGCCTCTTGCCGGTCGCGGGCGACGCGCGCGCGCGGGCCTTGGACGTGATGCAGTATGTACTCGGAGTCGTGCACGGTGAGGGCTTTACGCGCGTCTTCGTCTCCGAACGCTATGCGGTGGACGCAGACGAGCGGGGGGAAGTCGAGCGGGAGGGGCGCAGCATGGTCGAGCGTGGATTCGCCCGCCTCGATTCGTGGCTCGCGGAGGCGGCGTACGTCGTCGAGCGGTTTTCGATCGCCGACGCCGCACTGTTCTACGTCGAGTTCTGGGCCGACCGGATCGGCATCCCGCTGCCCCCGCGCTGCCAGGCGCACTACGGCGCCATGTTGGGTCGGCGCGCGGTGCGACAGGTGCTCGCCGAGGAGGGGTACTCGAGCACGCTTCGCAAGCACGCACCTGCCGGCGCGTTCGTGCCGTGACCGCCCCCGCGATATCCTAAAAGGAGGTCCCTCGAAATTGTGGGGAAACATTCGCCGGAGTGATCCGGCGTCCCCCCCGGCCGGGCAGCAGAAGATTGAGATCGTCGCGGCGTCGCTCAAGGCGGCGCCCTGGCGGCGAAGCTTGGCGGCCATCGTGGGCAGACGGAGAATTCGCTGCATTGCCTCCGCGCGCAATTCGGGCGTCGGTGGCGAGTGTTGCCAGCTCAGTGAGTGGCGGCCGCAAGTCGCGGATTTATCTCCGGTCGAGCAGCGAAAGACCGGTCATCTCCGCGGGCTGCGGCAGCTCGAGCAAGTCGAGCAACGTCGGCGCGAGGTCGCAGAACCGCCCCCCCTCGCGAATGCGCAGGCCAGGGTCGGAGTCATTGATACAAATCACCGGAACTCGCTCCGGTCTAACCGACTTCGGCGGCTGAGCCGTCGTCGCAACGGCCTTCCAGTCGAGGCCAGCGGGATCCCCGGTAATGAGGACGGCGCCACCCACCGATCGGGCGGCCTCCAGAACCCTGCCGAGGGCCGCGTCGACCGCATCCGTGTCTGCACTTGAAGCTCCCGAGCACCCCGCCCAGCCCAGGCTACCCAGATGGACGAGGAAGAAGTCGTACTTGCCGGTTCGGATCGCAGCTTCCGTCGCCTGGGCGACGCACGCGGCCATCCCGCGCTCCTTGTCCTTTAGCGGCATGTCTGCGATCGATGAGATCATCTTGCGGTCCTCGCCCACGAACGGCTCCTCCCGGCCGCCGTTGAACACAGAGGTGACATCGGCGTATTTCGCCGTTCCGGCGCAGCGGAATTGCTTGTGGCCGGCGCGTGCAAGAAGCTCCGGCAGGAGGTTGGGATAAGATTCATGCGGGAAGGCAACCGGCAGGTCCAGCGACGCGTCGTGCGTCGTCAAGCACGCATAGCGGCCCGCGAACGGAGCGCGTCCGCCCTTGCGCGCGAAGTGGTCGAAGCGCGAACTGGCCAGCGCCCAAGTCAATTCGCGCGCGCCCTCCGGCCGGAAGTTGAAGTGGATTGCGGTGTCCACGGGACTGACGCCGGGGTAATCGAAGACGACGAACGGTTCCACGATCTCGTCGGTCTTGCACGCCTCGTAGCTCTGCTCAATGCCGCGAAGGGCGGAGTCGGCGCGGTAAACCTCGCTTGCGATAATTGCGCGATAGCTTTTCTGGACGCGCTCCCATCGGTTGTCGCAATCCATCCCCCAAAACCGACCGCCCACGGTGCCGATGCGGCCGATGCCGTTCGCGAGCTTGCTTTCGAGCTCCGCGATGGTTTGGGGCGCTGTCCTCGGCGCGACGTCACGGCCGTCGAGCAAGGCATGCACGACAACGCGAACCCGTGCCTTCTTGGCCACCTCGATCAGCCCGAAAAGATGCGCAAGCGACGAATGAACTCCCCCGTCGCTCAGGAGCCCGATGAGATGCAAGCGTCCGCCGAAGTCCTTGGCTTGGCCGATGATGCGACGGATAACGAGATTGGCGGCCAGCGTGTCGTCGCGGACGGCGCGGTCGATCCGAGCGAGCTCCGTCGATATCTCGCGGCCCGCGCTCAGGCCGATAAGTCCCAAATCCGTTTTTCCCGCCAGTCCGGAGACAAGCCCCCTGTCGGACCCATTCGCCGTCATGGCGCCCCGCAGGTGGTGGGGCTCGAGCGACGAAAGCTTGGGCGTCTGCGAGGGGCGGACGGCGCCGTCCACGGCATCGTCTCGCTCCGCAAGGCCATCGATGACGACGAGGACGACCGGGCGGGGTCGGTGGTTCGTAGAGTTCATAGGCATGCCTCGCGGATAGCGTGTTTCAGACTTGCTCGGAGCGTCAGCAACGGCACTCCGGGGGAGCGACGACCGCAACCGCGTCTACGCGCGAATCTGCTGGGCCAGGTAGTAGGGTTCACCGATCTGCTTCAGGATGTTTCCAGTATTTTTCAGTATATGGACGAAACGACGATACGAGCGCATGTCTCGTTCGCAAGAGACACCAAGGGGCATCGTTTCGATGTTAGATAGATGTTAGATGCCGGCTCCTCCGTCAAAGCTCTCGTGACGGAGCTGCGCCTGGCTCGCGGTCGTCCCTGGGGGAACGCTCTGCGTCAGCCACACGTTGCCGCCGATGACCGAACCTCGCCCGATGGTGATGCGACCGAGGATCGTCGCCCCGGAGTAGACGATGACGTCATCTTCCACGATGGGGTGGCGCGCAATGCCTTTGATGGGTCGGCCGCGCTCGTCGGTCGGAAAGCTCTTCGCCCCGAGCGTGACCCCCTGGTAGAGACGCACACGGCGCCCGATGATGCACGTCTCGCCGATGACGACCCCCGTGCCGTGGTCGATGAAGAAGCTCTCGCCGATTTGCGCTCCCGGATGGATGTCGATGCCGGTCGCGGCATGCGCCAGCTCGGAGATAATCCGCGGTATGAGCGGCACGCCCAGGACGTGAAGCTCGTGTGCGATACGGTGGTGAATGACCGCGGTCACCCCCGCGTAGCAAAAGAGCGGTTCGTCGGGACTGGTCGCGGCCGGGTCCCCCTCGAACGCGGCGCGCGCATCCGCGCCCAGCCATTCGCGCACGGTCGGCAGTCGTGACGCGAACGCCGCGGTCACCTCGATGGCGTGCCGCCCGCACGCGTCGCAGGGATCCATCCCGTGCGTGCATTCGAAGAGGAGCCCGACGCGCACCTGCTCTTCGAGGTTCGAGAGAGCCCGGTCAAGCGAATGGCCGATGTAGTAGGCAAGCCCCTGTTCGGAAACGTCGGCGGTCCCGAAGTGCCACGGAAAGAGTGCCGCTCGCAGCTCCCCAATGACCGACGCGACCCGTTCACGTGAGGGAAGCGCACGACGTCCGAGCTTGCGAGAGCCGCCCCGCAAAAGACCCCGATTCGCCGCGCAGAGCGCATCGACCACCCCGCCGAGCGATCCGACCGACGTATCGGGTGGCGACGAGCAGACGACTGCGACCGACGCTGCACTCACACGGGCAACCCTTGCCCGTCGAACATGCCCTCGAAGAGGACCGTGCTCAAGTACCGTTCCCCCGAGTCCGGCAGCACGACGACGATGGTCTTGCCTTCGTGCTCGGGCTTTCCCGCGAGGGCGGGCAGCGACCGCGGCGGCGGCGCCGCTCGAGATTCCGGACAGGATTCCTTCCTTGCGGGTAAGGCGGCGCGCGTAGTCGATGGCCTCTTCGTTGGTGACCGGTTCGATCTGATCGACCAGGGAGAAATCGAGCACCTGCGGGACGAACCCCGCGCCGATGCCCTGGATCTTATGCGGAGCGGGCTTGAGAGGCTCTCCGCCCCGCTGCTGCGCCAGCACGGGGCTCGCCGCGGGTTCGACAGCCACCGACCAGAGCGGCCGCTTGCGGATCAGCTCGAAGTAGCGAGAAACCCCCGTGATGGTTCCTCCCGTCCCGACCCCCGACACGAAGATGTCGACTTCGCCACCGGTGTCCTCCCAGATCTCAGGGCCGGTCGTCGTCTCGTGAATGGCCGGATTGGCCGGGTTCTTGAACTGCTGCAGGAGCACGTACCGCTCAGGATCGGTCGCGGCGATCTCCTCGGCTCGGGCGACCGCACCGCTCATCCCGCGCGGGCCCTCGGTCAAAACGAGCTTCGCGCCGTAGGCCGCGAGAATCTTGCGTCGCTCGATGCTCATGGTTTCGGGCATGGTGAGTGTCAGGGGATAGCCGCGTGCCGCGGCGACGAAGGCCAAGGCGATGCCGGTATTGCCGCTGGTCGGCTCGACAATCTCCTTGCCGGGACCGAGCACGCCGCGCTTCTCGGCGTCCCAGACCATGGCGGCGCCTAGGCGGCATTTGACCGAATACGACGGGTTTCGGCTCTCGATCTTGGCGAGGACGCGCGCTCGCGAATGCTCGAGGAGACGGTTGAGGCGCACGAGCGGGGTGCGCCCGATGGATAGCGCGTTGTCTTCGAACCAATTCGGCATGACAGTCCTCCTGGGCACGGGGGGGGGGTCGCAAGGTTTGCGCCAGCAGCCCGTAGGCCGGGAGGACGTCCTTGCGCCACGTTGCGCTCAGCATGGGATGTGAGGTTTGTCGGAACCACGACAAGACGGGAAACGCAGCCGGTGAGCTTTCCGTCGCAATCGAGCTTGGCACGCATTTGGCTCTCAGGGCGCGCCGTCCCGATGACCAACAACACTCCCGTGCTTTCTTCCGCGTTGCCTGCCGTGACCGCGGCTGCCGAGCAATTCATGCGGCGCATGATTCGCTTCGGAGGCGCCGGCCCGCAGGCTGGCTTTCGACTTGTGGTCAGTCCCGGCGGCTGCTCGGGATTGAGCTCCGAGTTCACCATCGAATCCACACCGAGAGCGGGCGACCGGGTTCTCGAGGTCCACGGCATCCAGGTATTCCTGCCCGACGAAAGTTGTGCACTTCTGGACGGCGCAACGATCGACTTCTCGGACAGCCTGGCGCAGACGGGACTGACATTTCTCCGCGCGAAGGGGAGCGGCGGATGCCAAACCAGCAGCGGTCCCAAGCTCGTGCAGCTCGGCCAGCTCAACTTTTAATCTACGCACCATGACCAAATCCATCGCCGAGGACGGCGTGAATTTTGGGGCCCTCCCTCCCGAAATCAACCGCTTGCTCCAGCAGGGGGTCGCGGCCTACCGACGCGATCGGCAGGCCGCGGAGGGGCTGTTTCGAAAGGCCCTGGCCGCGGCACCTGAGGAGCTCGCGGTCTACTTTTGCTTGTACAAAGTTCACGCGTACCAAGGCCACCTCGACGAGGCGCTCTCGGTCGCGGAAGAAGGCCTGAGGGAGGCTGCCCGCCAACTGGGATGGGGCGACGACCTGGCTGGGTGGCCGCGCACGGCGTTCGCGGGCGAAGGGCCCGCGCGATTCGCACTCTACACTCTGAAGGCCATCGCGTTCATTCATCTCAAGCGGGGGGATGGCCCCCGCGCTCGCTGCACGCTCGACACCCTCGCCGTCCTGGATCCATCAGGCCTGGTGGGCTGGCAGGTCGTGGCCGACTTGGCGCAAGGGCTCGGATGAACCCGTCCTCACCGATGGCCGAGAACGCGGCGACGTGGCTCGATCAACGCCACTACGCCGATCTCGATCCGCGGGCCGAACGTGCGCTTCGCGCGGCCGGCATGAGCTGGTACGACGAGGCGCAGGCCGAACGACTGCTCGGGGAGGCCGAGCAGATTGCCCCGAGGCACATGGCCGTCGTCGTGGCCCAGTATCGATATCGTCTCTACAAGCACCGATTTCAAGAGGCCGAAAGGTTCGCGCACAAGTGCTTGTCTTTCTCGTCCGCGGAACTCGGATTTCCCGAGGACTTTCGGCTCGTCACGAGCGCGCACGCGGACTTCGCCGACCCCGATTCGCGCATTCGGTTCTGGCTCTTCGCTCTTCAGGCGTACGGCTACGTGCTGCTGCGATGCGGGCGTGGCGAAGAAGGGATGACGGCTCTGCGCAAAGTCACCGTCCTCGATCGCAACGACCAAACGAAAACCAGGGTCCTGGTTGACGTGATTGTCAGAGCTGGACGCGAGGAGGAGATCGGCTAGAGCATCGATCAATTCGGTTTGTCTGATCATTTCGATCACTTGCGCGAGGGGATCGACTTCGGATTCTGGGTATGATCTTTTCGCCTTCGCGGCGCGCGCCGCTGGAGGTTTGTCAT
>JBEKFX010000115.1:0-21964 GCA_050013115.1 Polyangiaceae bacterium | reverse complement strand
GAATCGGCCCGACAAGCGCGGCTTCGTCTGGACGTTCCTCACCGGCTCGCTCATCGCGTACGTCTTCAGCGGCGATCGCAGTGGACAGACCCCGTCGCGCGTGCTCGGGGGTACCACCGGATCACTCGTCGTTGACGCCTATACCGGATACAATGATGTAACCGACGTCGACGGACGGACACGCGCCGGATGTTGGTCGCATGCAAGGCGCTATCTGTTTCGCGCACTCGAGCAGGCCCCCGAAGCACGCGACGCGCTCGACTTGATCCTCGAGCTGTTCCGAGTCGAGCGCGATGCACTCGACCGCGGTGTCTTCGGGACCGACGAGCACGCGCAGATGCGCCGCGCGCGTAGCCAGCCCGTCCTCGAGCAGCTCAAGACATGGATCGACGAGCAACGCCCCAAGCACTTGCCTGAAGGCCCGATGGGAGCCGCCCTACGCTACATCGGCAATCAGTGGAAGCCGCTAACGGTGTTTACGAACGATCCGAAGATTTCTATTCACAACAACGCCAGTTAATCCGCGTTGCGGATTATCGCTTTGGCGAGAAAGAACTCGCTTTTCTTTGGCCACGAGCAGGCCGCTCGCAACTTCTCCATCCTGTACTCGCTTGTTCAAACCGCCGAACGTCATCACATCAACGCGCTCGACTATCTCGAGGACGTCCTGATGCGAGTGCAAACGCACCCGGCGTCTCGCATCGACGACTTGCTGCCCGACCGATGGAAGCCTCCTGATCAGGTCCCGTCGACGATGGCCAAGGATCCGCCTCCGTCCCACTCCTGACTCGGGCGCGAGCGACGCTGCGTGTCGGCGCTCCTTACGCACGCAACCCGTAGATTCCCCCCAGCCTCCCAAGCTTACGGCTGCGCGAAACGCCTGTCCTGACGTCCTTCACCGGCCGCTTACGAGGTCCGCTTCGCTGTCAAACATCCGGACGGCGGTCGGGTCGATCTGCGACGGAGCTTCAATCAAGGGCGGCGACGCTTTTCGGACATCACGGGGCCGACGACGAGTTCATGGACATCGGCACTACTTGGACCCACGACAAATCATCGTTAGCCCTGAAAACTGTGGGCCCTATACGGCGCACGCAAACCGAGCCCGATCCGAAAAGCCGACCCACTAGATCGTAATAGTTCGCAGACCATACCCACTCAGCGGAACCACGACGATACCGACCACTTCGGTAGGTGTTCTTCGTGAATCCAGATCGAGTGAAGAAGTAGCCATACTTATCCGCGACTTCCTCGCCTGTCGTGACATGGATGTGGCGCGCCCCCTTGCGTAGCATCTCCGCTCCAGCTGCCTGCATCAGTGCCCAACCGCCACCGCTACCGCGTGCATGCTCGGTGATCGAGATGTGGCAGAGCTTCGCCCGTGGCCCATTCTTGGTGATCGCGAGCCCCTCAAGTGTTCCGGTCGCGGATAGGAGCGCGAGGACAGTCCGCCTTCCCGAGGGTAACTCGTGCAGAACCTTCGAGCACCACGAGTCAATGGACGGATAAAACGTTGAGAACGCGGTTAGGTACTCAGAAAACGCCGACAATCCCAGGGCCGTATTCATAGCTACCCTGCTGGCCAGTCGGCGAAAACGTTTGAAAGCTTAAGCTCTTGCGTCTCGTACTTGGATGGATCGGCCTTCGCCTTCTTGGACATTCGGAACAACTGAATGCGGGCCAAGATGCTCTTGTCATATAGCTTCGTGTCCATGTCAGTCGCCCGCACTTCGAAAATGAGCGGCGTGCCGCGGCGCTCGGCCCTCTCTCCCAGGCCGAATCCAGGGTGAGCAAACCCGGCATAGTGGATACGGATGTCTCCGATGCGCTCCGAGATTGCTACGACCTCGACCGCAACATCCTCGGGGATGTGCAACCGCTCCCGCGACTTCATGATGTAGAAGCTGCCTTGTTCAAGCACCACCGATCGATCTCGTCCCTCAGCCCTCACATCGACTTTCTCGAAATATTTGGTTGGATCGTGGGTGGCATCGCCCGCTAGATCTATCGACTCTGCAACATTTTGCTTGGCTTTGTAGACATACGGGAATTTGTAGTCCCCGAGATCGACGGTAAGGTCGAACAGAAGCGGATCGTCCGTTGGGTTTAGGCGCTCCGGCTCGCCCGACGGTTCGTACTCAGAATCACTCTTCTCCTTCAGGACATACCAAAAACAGGTGCCGTAATCGTAAATCTGATCGCGTGTTATAACAGAACCGCTATGTGCTCCCGAGAACAGGCGCAACTGGTTCACGCTCGCTCCCGGTGCGATACGGATCGCAAAGGTTTGGGGCATGAGCAGAAGATGTAACTGGCCTTCATAGCCGGCAGGCACCAGATCGTACTCGCGACTTCCCTGCGTTATTAGCCGCGTAATGACATCAAGGCGGCCGACGCTGCTCTTCCCGCTTGCTCGCCCACTCACGTTCGAGGGCAACGAGAGGTGCTGATCCAAATGAACAAGATAGATGCCTTTCGGTTGGAACTCGAAGTAACCATTCGAGGGCGCCATCTCCTCCGACTGCGCCTGAATCTTGCTCAGCTCTCGCGTCGTCGGTCTTTGCCCGGTACGCAGCCTCCAAGCTTTGGATGCGAGGCGCAGGTCGATTGCGGACGCGCCGACCTTTGGCACGCGCTCCAAGCTTCCGATGTGTTCCTTCTGGATGAGGAAATCCAACTGGTCGTTGGCCAGGACGCCAGGCGTGAGCGGGATCGGGTCAGGCATGCCGAATCCGTGAAGTGAACGTCGCGTGCGGGACGATGAACAGTCCGAGTGCGCCACGAATAGGGATCGGCTGCACACGCTTTGGGTTTCGCAGCAGCCACCCGAAGTACGGTCGATCGAACGGGACCACGTTCAAGTGGTCATGCTGGAGCTCTCGCCAAGTTTCCTCGCTGAACTCAATGCAGTCCTCAACATCCACGCTGCCCACAATCGCCCCAATTGTGAGGCCGGTCGTCGGTACGCCGTAGGCCGCACAGGCGTGGGCGTCAATGCGTAGGCCGGCGTGCAGCCACAGGGCCCCCCTATGCTTCGTCCGCCATGTCCTGACCTCAATCGGCTTCCGCCCTGAGAGGATCAGTTCGACCCATGGCTGACGGATGCTGAGAACTACAGCGCCATGTTTCTTCCCGGTCCCTTCGACGCCAAGATCGTCGCGACACGCCCCCGCGATGCTGCGCATGCGCAGAGACTACCAAACGTTCAGGATCTGAGAACTTCGGAAAAGCGCCAATCATGCGCAAAAATTGCGCCCAGCCGGATGTACGCCTCCTGCTGTCCGGAGCACGATCTCGGACGAGCTGGCGGCCCGCGTCAGATTCCGCCCGCCCCGCAGTCGGACGAGCGATCAGCTCCTGGAATGGAAGGTCGTAGCTGGGGTCTCGCCGAGGTACGCGTTTAGCGCGCGTGCGTCGGCGCGGGAGGTCGTTGCAGTCGGCATTTGAGGCTCGGAGCCGGCGGCCCGACTGGCAGCGCCTTCTCGACCAAGGTGTAAGGGGGCCGCGTTGTACGTGGCTACAGCTCTACGGCTATGGGGCTCTCGCAGGCCGGGCATGGACGGAGGTTGGAGTCCAAGTAGTCGGAGGATCACCAGGCAGTCGACCATGAAGCCGACAACGCCGGCAATCGAGGAGGGGGTCCCCGCCGCCAGTCGGGCCTCGTATGTCTACGCTTCGGCACACCGGTTGATCAGCGTCGTGACCTCCGGAGTCGGGTCCATCGACCAGTGCACCTTCCCTCATCGTGATGGTACTTTCGGATCTGGGCGCAGAAACGACCGTCTCCCGTGCTCCAAGACGTGGCGGGCAAGGGCGACCAACATCGTAGAGTTCTCTGGCGTGCGCACCACGTACTCGTGTGGCCTCGTCGCCGGGTACGTCTTGGCGAACCTCCAGGACGCGGACTGCACGAACCCCGTAATTCAATCGGAACCGTTTCGCTGCGAGGCGATCATGAGCTCCGCCGACCTGTCATCGAACCGCGCCAGAGCGAGACGAAACTGCTCGTAGTGACCTTCGTAAGCCGGCGGCGAAGCACGAAGCGGTGGAAGCGCAGCGGAAGACCCGAGTCGGGTCCACCCCATGAGCGAAGGCCGGCCGGAGTCCGAGGTCGCTCTCCAATACCGATGATGGGCGGATGGGCGGCGCGTGCTAACGGCCCGTTGGACTAAGCCGCTGCGCGGCAGCCGTGTGACCTGACGTTGTGGCGCGCGCGCGAGCGCGGAGAGGTCCCCTGCCGGACATGAAGGCCGCCAGCCTGGAATTCCGCACGGTCCGAGAGTCGGACGGTGCGCTCCAGGAGAGCGTCATGACGATCCAAGAGAAGCTCGATTGCGCCTTCGATCTACGGGGCACTCCGTCGAATACGCGACGGACCTATGGCTGGTGCATCCGCAAATTCGAGCGATTTGCTGGCCGACCGGTCAATGAGCTCGGGCGCCGCGATGTCGAACGATTTCTGCTTCACCTTGTTCGCGATTGCAAAGTCAGTCCGTCGACGCACAACGTGTATGCTGGCGCGCTGAGTTTTCTCTACGGCGTCGTGCTCGAACGGCCCGAGGTCATGGCTCGTGTGCCGCGGCGCAAAGCACCGATGAAGCTTCCGGTGCTGCTGTCGCCCGCGGACCTGGTCCGGTTGATCGCCGCGGTGCGTTCGATGGCCGTGCGCACGGTCGCGATGCTGGCGTACGGCGCGGGGCTTCGCGTCAGTGAGGCCTGCCGGATCCGGGTCGACGACATCGACAGCCGCCGGATGGTCTTGCACATTCGCGAGGCCAAGCGGGGACGCGAGCGGTACGTGATGCTCTCGCCGCGGCTGCTCGAAGCGCTCCGGGCGTACTGGCGAGCGCAGCGCCCGGTCGGGCCGGCGCTCTTTCCCGGACGCTGCGGTAACGAAACGATGGCTCGAGCCACGGTCTGCAAGGCTCTGCGAAAGGCTGCGCGCGAGTGTGGAATCGCTCAGCGCGTCACGCCGCACTTGCTACGGCATGGCTTTGCCACCGACTTGCTCGAGCAAGGGGTGGACTTGCGGACCGTGCAGGTGCTGTTGGGACACGCCTCGATCAGCAGCACCATCCGCTATGTGCACGTGACCACCGCGCGCGTCAAACACGTGGTCAGTCCCCTCGACCGGCTCCCGGCCGCACCCGCGCAACCCGCCCCGGCGCCGACCCCCACCGCACGCTGAATCGCCCCGGCCCGTGCACGGCTGCGCCCCCAGAGGTGCGCCGCCGCGTCCTGCCGTGGAACTCGCCGACATCGTGCGCGAGCACGGCGAGGCGTTCGGACGCACCCATGCCCTGACCATCGACCAGCGCGCCGCGTTGCGCGCCATCAAACGTTGTCGCACCGCCGCGCTGGGCGGACATCTGGACGTGTGTCTCGCGTGCGGCCGGACAGAGCCGTCCTACAACTCGTGTCGAAACCGGCATTGTCCCAAGTGCCAATCGCTGGCGCAGGCGCGCTGGGTCGCAGGGCGCATGGCGCGCATCCTGCCGACACACTACTTCCACGTCGTCTTTACACTTCCCGCCGAGCTTCGCGCGCTCACCCGACGCCATCCCCGTCGGCTTTTCGACATGCTGTTCGCCGCGGCGTCCGAGACGCTGCTCGAGCTCGGTCGCGATCCGAAGTGGCTGGGCGCGGAGCTCGGCGTCACCGCGGTGCTGCACACCTGGACGCGCGAGCTGCTTTTCCACCCGCATGTCCATTGCATCGTCACCGGTGGGGGATTGACCCCCGAGGGGACGCGGTGGCGAAGCTCGAAGCGCAATTTCCTGTTGCCCGTTTACGTTATGGGTGCGCTGTTTCGCGGAAAGATGTGCGCCAAACTCCGCGATGCGCACCGCCGTGGGCAGCTCGACCCAGTCGACCCCCAGAGCCTACCGACTCTGCTCGACCGTCTGCAGCGCCGCGACTGGATTGTGTATGCCAAGCGGCCCTTTGGCGGTGCCGAGCAGGTCGTGCGCTATCTCGGCCGGTACACCCATCGAATCGGCATCAGCAACCAGCGAATCGTGTCGCTCGACCACGGACAGGTCACGTTTCGCACCAAGAATGGAAAAGCCATCACGGTCGGCGCCGACGAATTCCTCGCCCGATTCCTTCAGCACGTCCTGCCGCCGGGCTTCGTCAAGATCCGTCATTACGGGCTCATGGCGCCCAGCAACGCGACGACCAAACTCGAAGTCGCCCGCGCTCTGTTGGACAGGTCGGGCAAAGGCGACGCCGTGTCAGCGCCACTCTTGAGCTCCGCCCACGCCGGATCATCCTGGCAAGAGCTTCTGCTCCATTTGACGGGCATCGACGTGCGTCGATGCCCAGCCTGTGGCGCCCTCGCCGTCGTGCGTCGTCCCCTCGATGACCCCAACACGCTTGCGCGCGCGCCGCCGGAGGCCGCGTGAACGTCCGGCGAACGCAACCAACTCAAAAAGCCGTGCTCCCGGCATGGATAGGGAAACGTGTGTCCGCCCAACGGGGCCCTGCCTTGTTGGCCGGGCGTGCGCTCGCAGGGGGCGCCCGCTTGTCGCAGCCGGCGAGCGTGGCTGGCCCCCTCTCGCCCTCGACTCCGCCGCTCGCGCGCCCCCCGACCTCCATCGCACGCGGCTCGGGCCATCCCCAACGCCCTTCTTGCCCATAGCGCCTCCCGAAAGCGCCTCCGAAAAGCGCCTTGTCGCTGCCGCGCACCGGCTCCGTCCAAGCGGTCGATTCCGCAACTGCGCCTTCTCCCCGCGAACGCTTACCCCTCCAGCCACGGGCGCAGTAGCGCAATCGCCTACCTGTTACGTAGACTTCCGGGGCTTGGTCGCGCCACTGGTCAAAGACTCGCTACTCGCTCGGCCTCTATCGTGACCCGGTCGTCGCACGGAGCACGTCGACCAGCGACTTTCGGATCGCTGACTTGATGAACGCCGACGGGCCCGTGAGCCTCTACCTCGTCGTGCCGCCGAGCGATCTCGTCCGAACCCGTCCCATCGTCCGCCTCATGTTGAACCAAATCGGTCGGCGCCTGACCGAGTCGATGCAGGCCGGGTCGAAGGCTGCCAACAAGCAACGGCTGCTCCTTCTGCTCGACGAATTCCCGTCGCTCGGCCGGCTCGAATTCTTCGAGAGTGCGCTCGCGTTCATGGCTGGCTATGGGATGAAGGCCGTTCTCATCGCGCAGTCGCTCAATCAGCTCGAGAAGGTGTACGGCCCGAACAACTCCATCCTCGATAACTGCCACGTCCGTCTCGCGTGCGCCCCGAATGACGACAGGACTGCCAAGCGAATTTCCGATCTCCTTGGCCAAGCGACCGAAAAGAGGCTGCGTCGAAGCCACTCGGGCTCGGGGCTGTTTCTTGGGAATCGCACGGAGAGCGAGGAAGAATTCGGACGGCCATTGCTCACGCCGGCGGAGGTGAA
This sequence comes from Polyangiaceae bacterium, assembly GCA_050013115.1. Taxonomy (GTDB): domain Bacteria; phylum Myxococcota_A; class Polyangia; order Polyangiales; family Polyangiaceae; genus Palsa-1150. The sequence goes on along the minus strand of JBEKFX010000115.1, from coordinate 14,560 downwards.
CCAGCTGCCCGAGGACGATGGAATTCTTTTGGTGGGGAAGACTTCGCCCGTATCGCGCCCGCAAGGTGCGGTATTTTCTGGACCCGCGATTCGAGGGGCGTGACGGATGGGCGCCCCCGAACGGAGCCGCCGAACAGGCGCGGGAACTGCTGGCGCCCGTCGCCAGCGATTGGGAGGGGTCGCCACTTCACCCACTCCCGTGCGCACGATGGCTGCCAGCGGGGCGGTGAATGGTGCGCCGGCCATCGGGCAGGTCGATTCCGGATTTGAGTCGGGCGACCAAGTCCGGGACCGCGCGAGCGTATGGGAGGACCTTTTCGCAGCCAAGAATGAGTCGATCGAGACGGGGAACGAGATCGTGGCCGGCGATGCTTGCGGCAATGCGAAGGAGGTACCCCTATGAGCAAGATCGTCCGTGGCGGACGCGTGCGGCTGCAGCCCTACCTCGAACCGGTACTCGCCGGGCGCATGGAGAAGTACTGTGCGGCGAGCGGCGCGACCGAGAGCGCCGTCGTCGCGGCTGCCCTTCGGCAGTACCTCGACGGTACAAGCGATGCGACGCTCCTCCTGAGACGCCTGGATCGACTCGGTCGCGCCGTGGAGCGTATCCACCGGGACGTCGAGTTTCTTTCTGAGGCCTTTGCGGTGTTCGTGCGCGTCTGGTTTGCGCATACGCCGACCGTTCCCGAAAGCGGGAGGAACGCAGCGAGAGAGAGCGCCGAGAGCCGGTACCGACAGTTTGTCGAGCATGTGGCCGAGCAATTCTCTGGCGGCCGCCGGTTCCTCGACGAGCTACCGGGGGAATCGATGGGCCATGGCGGAGAGCTCACCGCGCTGCGCACAGCTGCGGAGACGCAGAGCGGAGACGGTAGCATGGCGAATAGGTGATGCATTGCGACCCGGCGAGGCCGGTCTGAAAGGACTGAGATGCGATGAGCTCATAAAATTCAGAGCTGATGCAGCGGTGCGTACCCGCCCGGCCGAGCCCGTCCAGCCGGCACCCGGCAGAGCCCATCCGCTGCCACGCGCGGCGCTACTGTGGCCCGTAGCGCGGATTTCAACCGTGGCGCGGTCACGCATCGCACTACACGTAAACTCACGGGGTCGCCGCGGCCGTCGTGTGCCTTTGCAATCGTGGCGCGTTCATGAGAGGAGTAAGCGCGGTCGGTCATGCATCAGCTGCCTTTGCTCCGCGACTTGAACCTGGATGCGGACGTCCTGGGCCGAGAACCGGCGAGCCGCACGCTGCTTCGCGCGGCGACGCTACTGCCGGAGCCGTCCTGCCTTGCCCTTTACGGAGCCTGGGGGACCGGTAAGACCACGATGCTTCGCAAGCTGGGCGATGACTGGGAGCGGCAATCGCGTGGCCCGGTCGTGTGGTTCGACCCCTGGGAGCACGAGCAGCGGTCGGATGTGATCTCGCCACTGCTGCACGCCATCGTCGAGCATGTCCGGACGCACAAGTCGGTCGATCAGGACCGGTTGCAGCGGGTCGCAGTCGAGATCGCTAAGGCCCTGGCGGCCCTCTCAGTCAAGGCCGCGGCCAAGTACCTCTTCGGAGCGTCCAAGGAGACGGCCATCGGCACGAGTCTCGACGATTTCAAGGCCGCGTTCTCCGAGTGGTCGAAGTACCATTCGGAGGTCGAGGAGACAAAGAAGAACTTCAGCGCGCTCGTGGAGCTCACGCTGGGAGGTCGGTCCACGAGCACGCTCCTCGTTCTGGTCGACGACCTCGATCGCTGCATGCCCGACAACGTCGTGGCCATGCTCGAGGGGATGAAGCTCCTGCTATGCGCGCGCACCACCGCTCGTGTTCTATTTGTGTGCGCCCTCGATCGCTCGGTGGTCGGCGACGCTATCTCCAAGCGATACCCGTCGAGCCGGCGCTACAGCGGCGAGCACTACCTCGAGAAGATCTTCGACGCATCGGTCGAGGTCCCACCGGTGCCGCTGCCGGTCATCGCCGAATACGTTCACAGCCTATGGGCGCGGCAGCTCGCGCCCCTCGTCGAGAAGCTCTATGCGCCCGTCGGTGGCAGCCAGGTGGTCGCGTCTGTGCTCGCCGAGCCGAACTTCGCAAACCCTCGCGTCATTAAGCGCGTGCTCAACCGTCTCGTCCTCCTCGTGAGCGAGGCCGACGCCGCGGATCGAGTTCGCCACTGGCCCGAGGCGGACGTGCGTCGACTTCTCGTCTGGATCGCCGGGGCCGAACGCTTCCGCTCGTTCCGCTCAGCCTTCGTCGACGCGAGCGACGCCGAAATCCGTTCCCTCTGTCTGCGCATGGAGGGCGAACCGGTCGAGGAGGGATCGCTCGGGCCGAACCTGTTCGCCGCCGTGTCCTTGCCCGGGTTCAGCGCGTATTACCACGGCCTCGGGCTCGCGGGGCGACCTCCCGACGCCGTGCTGCGCGAGCGTGCAGATGGCGACGAACGCCCCGCCGATTGTGCCGTGTCGCTCCGGGAGATCGACGGGCTGCTCCGCGGTTACGGGCTTTGACGGGGCGGGCTAGCGAGCGATGCGCAGGATCCGGGTCGAGTTCCGAAAAAAGAAGAGCGGTACCGGTTCCTGGGAAGTGCGAGTGAAGAGGGAACGGCCGCCGGACGAGGACTGGCGGCCCTTCCAGGAGGGCGGGGCGGACCTCTTCTGGAAAATCTTCACCGACGACCACGAGGAGCTCTTGGCGGAGCCCTGTCACGTGTGCCTCGAGCCCGAGAATGGGCTCCTCGCGTACGCGTCCCTCGACAGCTTTCCCAGCGAAACGTGGGCGAGCCTGTGGACGGCTCGCCATCCCAAAACCGACATGCTGCTCCTCGACGAGGGATGGGCCCTGCAGCAGGTGACCTTCGCGAGCCGGTTGGTGCGCTGGTCCGAGTCCGTCGGAGTGATCGGCTCAGGACTCAAAGCGCTCCAGTCGGCGTTCGGACGCGTCTTCGACGCGAAGCTTCCCAACGCACAGTGGCGCCACAGCCTCCTAGTGGTGACGGACGCGGTCTCGCCCAAGGAAGCGAGGGCATTTCAGGAGAAGGCCGTGACGGACGAGTCCGCAATGATCGTCTGGCTGAACGCCTCGCCGACCACGCTGGCCAAAGGAGTGCACGAGGTCGTGACCTCGCCAAGCGACGTCCCCGGCGGGGCTTCGGATCCGCAACGCGCCCATCGCTGGTTGGGCCGGCTCCTCGAATCTCTGACGGAAGAGAAGGACACGCCGGCGCGGGCGTTCGCACGCTCGCTCGCGGCCGCGGACAACGACGACCGGCGCAAGCGCTGGTTCCGCGGAGGCCTCGGGAGCTGGCTCGTCGCTCGAAGATCGTCGCCGGCAGCCACGCGTCTGCCGATCGACTGGAAGACGCGCGTCGACCGGACCCTGCACGAGGGATATCTCTCGAACGCCATCCATACCTTCCCGGTGCGCAAGGTCCTGATGCTGGTGACTCCCGGAACCATGCTATCGGGTCTGCACTATTTCGTGCGCCGTCGTATCGCGAACAGCGAAGTACGCATCGTCCCGCGCGACATCGAGTGGTCGGAGGAGTTCTGCCGGACGACTCAGCGGCTGCCAGCTGCCGTCGGCGCGTCGGACGTCGACGACCTTTCCCGCAGCCTTCAGCAGCTCCTTGGCTCGGGCGTTACGCCGGCCGTGCTGTGGGTCTCGCATCCGCCAACAGTGCTGAAGCTGGTGCAGGAGGCACCGGACGGCTTTCGACGGGTCTCCATCGATGACCTCAGAGCCTACCGTGACGAGCTTTGGCAGCTCGCCACGCGGCTCGGTGAAGGCGGTCGGATCGTGGTCCACGTCGCAGTGGCCACCGCCGGCGATGCGACGGTGTTGAGGGAGCTCAAGCAAGGCGTGCCCAACGTGGGCTCACCCTTCAAGGTCATAGTCCTGCCTCCAATGGCGCCGACCGTCGGCCGCGACGACCTCGAGGTCTGGCTTGAGCGCCACGACCTCTCGCTCCCGACCGACGTCGAACAGCCACCGCTCGACTCCTACGATCAGCTGATCGAATGGATCGAGGGCCACGTGTCGCGACTGAGGAGTTAGCGCATGGTTCCCCGCAAATACATCCGGTTCGACGACTGTCGCACCCCCGCTGCCTCGCCACCCGGCTCGTCGCTGAAATGGCGGGACGCCCCGTACTACCAGCCGACGCGCGAGCTAAAGCTTGTGCTGGAGCTGGCGATGGCCCTGGGACAACCCCTCATCATCACCGGCCCTCCTGGATCCGGCAAGACGAGCGCTGCGTACTGGGCGGCCTGGCGCCTCGGCCTGTCTCCGAAGGAGATCATCCACGTTCAAGTGAACTCCGAGTCGGAGGCGTCCTCCCTGAGATACCAATTCGACGCGATCGGGTACTTTCGTGAGGCACAGGTGTCGGCGGCGCGCGGCGAGTCTGAAGAGCCGAGCAAGGTGCCGTATGTCATGGACGGTCCCTTGTGGCGAGCGTTCCAGCCCGACCCGGCGAAGAGCAAATTGGGTATGTCGAGCTCGGGCGGAACCAACCCAGTCAACCCGGTCGTTCTCCTCTTTGACGAGATCGACAAAGCCCCTCCCCAGTTCCCCAACGACCTCTTGCACGAGCTCGACGCGTTCGAGTTCGACGTCGTGGAGCTGCCGGACCCAGAGACGCGCCAGCCCCCGCTCAAGGTCCGGCGAAGCCCGGAACGGGAGGGTGGATTCTTGTGTGTCATCACCTCGAACGAAGAGCGTAGCCTTCCCGACCCGTTCCTCCGGCGCTGCCTTCACCATCACCTCGACTTCGACCTCGACATTCTCGGGAAGGCGGTCGAGAGGCGGCTGGGCGACGGCAACCTCCGGCTCGCGCCCAACCTCGTGAGCCTCGCACTCGAACGCTTCAAGGAGCTTCGGAACGTCCAGGGCCTTTCTCACCGTCCGGCGTACTCTGAGTTCTACGCCTGGCTGAAGGCGCTCGAGTTCTCCGGAACGTCGTTCGAGACCTTGAAGGTCGCCAAGCTCGCCGAGCTGCACGCCGGCACGATGATCAAGAACGCGGCCGATCTCGAGGTCGTCAGGCAACGATACCGATGAGCGGGCATCCCATCGACCCGCTACTCGACGCCTGGGCCGCGGCGGGCGGCGACGATGGAGCGGACCTGCGAATGCGGGTGTACCGGGCGCTCGAGCTCAACGGCGAGTGGACCTCCGAGCGGCTCCACAGCACGTTGCGCGCGATCCTATCGCGCGACCAGCGGACGTCGGATCTGTTCGACGCCGTGGTGGCCGATTTCGTCAGCCGGGCGGCTCCGCCTATTCTCGCGCCGCCGCTGCTCCGCGACCTGGCCGTCGATCCGGCGGGTGTCCCCATGTGGCCGCAGCGACGCCAGCCGTGGAGCCGCCGGTGGGTGAGAAGACGGGCGCTCCTCTTGGCCGGTTTGGTCAGTGCGGCGGTGCTGGCGCTCACGTTCATGCGGGACGGCGGCCGAGCTCATGGCACGGGCCCCTCGGTTCCGGATTGGGAGCCAGACGTCGCCGTGAACGATGTTCGGGTGACTGACGCCCCTCCAGTCAATTTCGTGGACGGTGCCAAGGCGCTCCGCACGGAGGCGATCCTTGGCGTTGTGGGGATGGCTCTTTTCGCTGGAAGCTGGGGAGCGCGCAGGCTCCGAGCGGCGCCCGCTCGCCCGGTCGATCCTGTCGACACCGCGGACGTGCCGTGGCCGAGGGAGCGCGTCGTCCCGTTCACACGCGAGGAGGAGCGGCGGTTCTCGCGGTCTGTGGACCGGAGGGTCGAGAGGGCGGGGAAGAAGGCGCTCAATGTCCGCAAGACTGTTCAGGCGACCGCTCGAGGCGGTCTGTTCTCGCCGCAGTACCGCCCGCGGAAACGCGGCCTTCACGTGGCGATCGTCGTGGCCGCGGACCTGGACCCGGTGTCCTCCGCCTGCGTTGACGCATTCGTTCGAGCGCTCGAGAGAAGTGTCACGGTGTCGCGAGCTTCCCTGTCGGCCGACCCTGTCGCGGACGCGACCGTGGTGTTCGTCGATAGCAGCCACCTTCGGCCGAGGAACCTCTATCGGCTCGCGCTCGCCCGGACGGTCGCTTTCGTCGAGGTTCGCGACCCGGCATTCTGGGGCGAGGAGGTGACACTCCTCCCGCGCGAACCGTTGCCGCTGGATGCATGCGGACTCACGCTCGCCTTGCAAGCAGCCCTCTCGGGTAAATGGAGACCGCCGTCCGCCCACAGTCCCGCGCCCCGAACTCTGTTCGCCCTGGGGGCAACGATGCGCCTGGCCACAGCGTGTGCGGTGGCGCAGCCCTGCGACCTCGGAGGGGTTGATGCCCTGCGGCGGCTCTTCACGCCGGGTGTTCCGCTCATCGCCGCCCAGCGCATCGCCGCACTCGACGAGGTCGTGCCCGATTGGACCTCGCTGCGCTTCTACCCCTCTGCCACCCGGTGGCTCGCCGAGCGAGCCGGTCATCGCAACGTCGAGAAGTTTCTCAAATGGCACCTCGAGCGGATCGACCGCGTCGCCGTCCGACCGGAGAGCCTCGCCGCCGCTGTCCTCGCCCGGCACCGAGCCCTCGCCACGTTGCAGCTTGGGGAGCTCGGCGGGACCCTGGCGACGAAGTTCGAACGAGACGCGGCGCTCGCCGAGCTGCGCCTTCAGGCGGGAACGCCCAGGCTCAAGGCCCGAGTGAGAGAGACGGTGCTCGAGGCTCGCGAGATGCTCGCCGCAGTCTCGACCGCGCCCGCGATCCTGGGACGCGCGCTCGTTCGGACTATCGAGGCGCCGGCGTGGCGAGCCACCCGATTCCTCGCGCTGTCGCTGGTGGCGCTCGGGGCAGGCGTGGTCATCCTCGCCCTCGGTGTCTACGTTGAGGGTCAACGTCAGCGCGCCGACAACCGGTGTGACCTGGCATGGCTCGGCGTGTGCGCGTGCCGTGCGGGGGAAGGCCGCTGCGGCGACCTCTGTGTTCCGCTCGCGTTCGTATGCCACACCCGCGCGGACGACGCGTCGCCGGACGACGGCGGACCGACACCCGATAACGCCGGCGCGGGTAGCGGAGATTTCCCTTTGACCGGTGCACAGAGCAAAGCGGATGTCGCTCGGCGATTATGCGCAGGTGGGGACGAGGAGGCATGCGCCGAGCTTGGGAAGTACTACGACACCGGGGTCGGTGTTGCCCGCGACACCGCGATGGCGATTTCGGTCCTTCGGACCGCTTGTGTGCGCACTCCCGGGTCGTGCGGCCTTCTGGCCGACGCGCTTCGTCGATATGAGGCGGGCGAACGCACGCAGCTTGCCGCCTTCTACGCCGAGGCGTGCGACGCGGGGGCCGCCGAGGCCTGCGCGGAAGCCCGGCCGGCGACCACCGTGACGAGTGCCGGAAGCGGGCGGCCCTCCCATCCCGGGGGGAGGCCAACTCCACGGCTGTCCATCCCTCACGAATACAGCTCCTGCGTGACCATGACCTCCGATGTCGATCAGGGTGCGGAGCGGATGACGTCGACTTTGATTAACCACTGCGCGGCCAAGTTTCGTTGCACGGTAAACTGGACCGTGGAGTGTGCGGACAAAGCCACGCAAATCTCAGAGAACCCACCGTTTGTACTCGCGCCCGGCCAGCAGATGTCGGGGTCGCGCTCGGCTACGCCATGCCCCGGGCGTTGGGATATCTGGCCGCAATGGGAGTGCGGACAGCTGGCGGCACCGGCCGTGTCCTCCGCCCCCGCCGGGGTGCCGATCAGCGCGTCGGCGCCTGGCCCCAGCGTCCGGCCCCCGAACTGATTCGGCGATTTTCCTCTGTTCGCCAGCGGCGACCGACACTTCACCCGCAGCCTGCACGCGCGTTGGTCCGGCAATCGTGATCATTCGGCCCCCCACGAAGCCACGGACTGCGCATTCACCCAATCGACGGTGAGGTCGGCCGCGAGCTCGAGAAGCAACGGTTCTGGCAAACACGGTTCGAACTTGGATAGGCGCTCGCGACCGGATCCGGGGGCGTACCTCCGCGCATCGTCGGCGGTGGGCCGCTTCTCGGCGGCGAGCGACGCGAGGAGCTGACGCAGCGCAACAATGCTTTCTCCGGCTTGCTCGCGGCACGTAATCGAGGTGTCGCGGACGACGCAGCGTCCGCCGAGGCCGGTCTCGATCATTCGGGCGAGGAGCTGGTTGGCTCGGGTGCCGGCGAAGGTCCACCAGCGGATGGCGCTCGAGCCTTCGGCGACGAGGGGCGCGCGGACGTCTCGGACTTCGCGGTGCTGCTCGCGCAATTGAGCGATGATGGCGCGGGCTCGCTTCGACCACCAGGCGTCTTCGTCGTCGGTCACGAGCACGTCGCGAATGGCCTGACAGAGTTCGAAGCTGAGGGCGGTGGGGCCGCCGAACCATCGGGCAGCGACGGCGCCGCCTTCGGCGGGCCGTACTTGGCAGGTGCCGCGGGGCCAATCGACTCGGACGAGCTCCCAGGCATGGCCTCCGAGGACGAACGTGGCGCTCGAGCCGTCAGCGCCGAGACCGTGGATGAATGCGGCATCGACGGTGCCGACTTCTTCGTCGCCGCGCTGAACGACGATGACTCGGGGCGCGGAGAAGACGGCGTAGAGCTCGGCGAAGTGCTGGCGTCCGTAGAGTTTTTCGCCGCGAGGTCCGAGGAGGAGGCGCCCATCGGCGAGGGTGAGGATGGATTCCTCGAGCATGTGGTCGAGAACCGACGTGCGATCGGTCTCGGTGAGGTCGGCAAACGGCGTGGCGCCCTCGAGCCATGCCCACCAGTCGGTGCGTGGGATGCCTTGCTCCTGAATGGACAGTGCCAATAGCTGGTGGGCCAGCATGTGGGATGCGCGTCGGCTGGGGCGGACGGATTCGACGTAGCCGCGTTGGTGCAATCGCAAGACGGCGGCGGCTTGGAGCACGGCGGCCTCTTTCGTCGCGAGGAATGTGCAGTTGGGGACGGTTCCGGGTCGCCGGCCGGTGCGGCCCATGCGCTGGAGGAAGCTCGCGACCGAGCTGGGGCTGTCGATCTGGAGGACGTGATCGAGATCGCCGACGTCGATTCCGAGTTCGAGAGCGCTCGTCGCGACGATGACGCAATCGCTCCCTTCGGCGAATGCACGCTCGGCGTCGCGCCGGGCCGATACAGATAGGGACCCGTGGGCCAAAAAAGTGGGCACACCGAGTCCGGCGAGATTCTTTCCAAATTCCTCGACGCCGCGGCGCGAGTCGATGAAGACGAGGCGCTTTCGGCCCGGGTGCAGGCGTTGGGTGACGAGGGCGGCGTTCTCCATTCCGCCGACGTAGTCGAGGCTGATCTGCGGCGAGTCGGCCGCGCGTGGCGGTGAGACGACGACGCGGTCGCGATGAGAATGGCCCTGCAGCCAGGCGAGGATCTCGTCGGGATTGCCGACGGTGGCCGACAGGCCGATTCGCTGCACGTCGCGACCGCAATACCGCGACAATCGCTCGAGGAGCGCAGCCAGGTGGGCGCCGCGGTCGTCGTCCGCGAAGGCATGCACCTCGTCGACGATGACCACTTCGAGGCCGCTAAACAGTCGATGGGGCGGAACGCGCGTACTCATGAGCATCGCTTCGAGCGACTCGGGAGTCGTCAGGAGGATGTCGGTGGGATCCTCGATGAAGCGCCGCCGCTGCGTGGGGCCCACGTCTCCGTGCCACTTGAAGACGCGTCGCCCGATGGTGCCCGCATAGCGGGCAACGCGGTCTTCTTGATTATTGAGAAGCGCGCGAATCGGCGAGAGATACAAGACGGATACGGGCTTGAAGTCGCGCGCGTCCATGAGCGACAGAACGGGAAAGAAGGCTGCCTCCGTCTTGCCCCCGGCCGTGGGGGCCAAGACAACGCAGTTTCGGCCCTCGAGAACATGAGGAATCGTCAGCTCTTGGACCGGCCGCAATGACGAGAAGCCCAGTGTCTGCGCGATTTGGTATTGCAGCGCAGGGGTGAGCCGCTCAAAGGCGCTCATCCGCGAGGTGCCCCCTCTCCAGATCCGCCACCGAGGTTGAGCGAAATGTCATCGACCGACCGCGTCACGCCTGCGGCGTCACGTTCTTCGGGAGACATCTCGGACGCGGAAACAACGAGCTGAAAGTCACGCCGGGGGAGATAGTCTTCGTGCTCGTCGACCTTGTCGAGCAGTTCCCCCACGAGCTTTCGCAAGAAGAGGCGCGGCGCGACGCCCACCTTTTCGCCGAGCTTGCCTGCGACGCCGCGCGCGAGGGCTGCGACCGTCTCGTCGTCGACTCGTTCGGCAACCCGCTCCGGATGCTCGGCCGGGTACACAGCTCGAATCCGCGCACCGACTTCCATCAGTCGATCGAGCGTGAAGGGCAGGAGGCGGATTTGAGGGGCCTTGGTGTTGTCGAATTTAGGATCGCCGGAAAAGTCCACGTGGAGGCGCTGCTCGAGGGGGGCCAGTCGGCGGATCCCCTGCGGTCCCTCGAAGAAGGCGGGGGTCCCGGTGATGAGCACGTAAAGACCAGGAAACCGACCGCCGTCGAGGTCGTCGATGAGCTGGCGAAGTGCGTTGAGGCTCTTCTCGCGCAAATCCGCACGGACGCGTTGAATCGTCTCGCACTCGTCCAAGACGAGAAGGAGGCCCTTTCGTCCCGTCTGGCGGAGGAGCTCGAGGAGACCGCGGAAAAAGCCGGCGGCTCCGAGATGGTCGACTTCGCCCTTCAGTCCCGCAGCGCGCTTGATATCGGCCCCCACGTTGGGTTGCGCCATGAGCCAACCGACGAGGCCCTCGGCCGTCGCCGAGTCGGCCTTGAGGCGCGCCTTCTGGCAAGCGCGCAGCGCAGCCGCGAACTGCGGCTGAATCGCGCTCACGGTCGCAAGCCGTTTTTCCAATAAGTTGGCGACCGCGCGTGCGAGTCCCTCGACGTCGGTCTCCTGAATGCGGCCTTCGGCCAAGACTTCTTCTTCGAGCGCGTAAAACCAGCTTTCGATGAGCGATCGAAAGGCCCCCTGCTCCCACTCGCGCGTCTGAAGGTTTTCGAGCGCCCGCCGGTAGACCGTCTCCATTCGGTAGAGCGGCGTGTCCGTTTCGGAAATCTGCACCACCGAAGTCGCGAATCCCTGGGCAAGGGCGCGGTGCTCGAGCCAGCGAGCGAAGAAGGTCTTGCCCGTGCCGTAGTCGCCCCGAACCGCTTTGAAGGCGCCTTGGCCGATGGCCGCGGCCACGAGCTCCTGGTCTACCGCTTTCTCGTAACGATTCATTCCAACGGCGAAAAGCTCGAGACCGCGCCTCGGAACCGTTCCCCGCCGGAGGGCGTCCACCACCTCCTGGCGTTTCAGCTTGGTCGCTTCCGGGGTGCTCACGGCTCTAACCGTAGATGACGCGGAGTTTCGCAGCGTCGAGCTTCACGAGGCCCGCGGCCGCGTCGTAGCTCAACACCGCGTAGCTGTCCTGATTGAGATACCTCGACAACGTGTCGACAAACCCCATCGCCCGGGTCGGAAGTTTGCGCATGGCATCTGCAAACTGGCCGATCGGAGCCTGCTCGCCCTCGCGCCGGGCGAGGTACTCGACGGCGTCCAGGATCTGCATGCGTAAAGGATCGGGGACATGGGATTCTTTGAACACGGGCGACCGCTCGAGCAAGGCGCGCAGCTCGTGGCGTGTTTGAACGGCGAGGAGCGGGAGCTGCGCGGGGGTGGCGAATGGCGCCGGCGTGTTTCTCTTGCGCGGCGTAGGGGAAGGCGGGCGCAACCTTGCCTCGGCGGGTACCGAGGGGAACCACCACTCCGGGCGCGGGATTGGCTCGACGTGGAGATCGGGGTCTCTTTCGCTCGCGAGCGCGCGTTGCTCGAGCTGCTCGGACGCCACGAGCAGCGTCGGCGCCACGACCTCGGCAAGAGTGGCCCCTCCGTGCTCCCCCGCATGGGGGGCCGCCCCGTAACGGTGGGCATCGTCCGCCAGCAGGATCACCCCATGAGCCCCCGCCGGCGCCCACGCGTACTGCTTTTCGATCGCGATTTCGTAGTCGGCGATGGGCTCATCCGGCCGTTTCCAAACGCGCCATCGGGCTTTCGAGTCCGGTGGCGATCCGACGCTCTGCAATCGGTCGGCCGGTACGTGGCCGTGGTCGGCGGCCAAAAGCACCGCCCGTCCCGTCTCTTGCGCCGCATCGAGAAGGTCCCGCAAGGGACGAATCGTCTCGTACGTCCAGCGCGAATCCTGCTGGGTGTCACCCTTCAATGACGAGTCGATGGCGTTGATGACGATCGCGACGGCGCGATGCCGCTCGTCGCGGACGAGGTTCAGGGCCTCTCGCGAGGCCGCTCCGTCGGGTGTGTGCCCCTCCCCGCGGAGGAGAAGCCGCGGCAGGTCGCCTGGCGGCACGAACGGCCGGAGCTTCGCGAACGATGCCCACCGGTCGACGTCCTTGTCCGTCCCGTCGAGTCGTCCCGCCGGCATCGCCTTGCCAGCAAAGAAGGCCGCGCGGCTCACTTCCGTGACCGTGGGCAGCGACGCAAGCACGGGCGCGATGGACGGCGTACTGCCGATGCGACCCGCCCCGAAGTTCCATGCGAGCGGCCCCCAGCTCGGGATCGATTCGAGGATCTCCGCCGCCTGCGCCCACGCCATGCCGTCGAGGAGAAGCACGAGCACTTTGCGGTCGCCGCGCGCGGCCAGGAAGCGACACACGAAATGATCGACAGCGGACTCGATGGGCAGAACCTGCGTCGCAGGCTTTCCCGCTTCAATCCACCGCGGAAGTGCGCGGGCGAAGGTTCTGTCGATTTCGACGCGGACCGCGTCGGCCGCTGCCACAACGGCGTTCACGCCCTCGCCAAAGGCACGCTCGCCGCTTCCTCGCGCGCGCCGGCGAGCCCAGTCGACGAAGCCCCCTTCGGCCGCATACCACCGCGCCAGGCGTTCGACGTCTGCGTAGACGGAGTTGCCGCCGCGCAGCTCTCGGTCGGGACGGGCGACCAGCCAGGCGAGTAGCTTGACCGCCATATCGGCACGGCTGAGGACCCCAGCGTGCGCGGCATGTTTGAAAAAGCGGTGCGCTTCGAGATCGCGCTGCGCGGCGATCGCTTGCCTCAATGCGTCCGCGTTCGGAGTCTGGGCGCCTTGCGCGAGAGCGTTCCCGAGTGCGTCGAGCCTCTTATGCCACCCGCTCGGAAGCGACCGGCTCGCCGCCATCGCCGAGCGTACGACTTCCTCGTCGGCGCGGTCTTCCGCCGTTCGAAGGAGTCGATCGACACGGTCCGGCTCTCTGCCCTCCACCAACCGCAAAGCGCCCGACGCGGCCTTCGCGAGAGCCCTTGAGGCGATCTCTCGGTCCGCGTCCGATGCCCCAAGCTCTCGCGTCTTCAGCAGCCGCCACATCCGAAGCTCGCCGGATTCGTCAAGCGCCTCGAAGACGAGCGCGAGCTCGAGCGGCTTTGCGCGTTCTTCCCCGCTTTCCCAAGCCCTCCAGACAAGTGGTGCCGCCGCGTCGTAGCGGCGCCGCAAATGCGCGAGAAGATCCAGCCGGACCTCGTCAGGGACCACGGCTCGAAAATTCGGGCCTCGCTCGCTCGAAACCGCCCACGCGAGAAGCGCCTCGAGAGACGCGAGGCCCTCGTCGGGCACACCCCACACAGCCGCGAGCCACGTTGCCCAAAGCGCATCGAGCGTCAGCCGGCCACCGCTGAATGCGAAGGGTTGAGCCGGCGGTTTCTCGAGCAGGTACTTCGCCAGCGCCGACTCGCGTGCCGCGGCTTCCACCTGGGCGGCTCCAAACAGCCTGCGGAGCCGGAGCTCTCGGCCGAGCGGGAGAATGCGCCCGTCCTGCGCGAACGCCGCCCCGATGTCGAGCGGCAGCGCGCCGGACCATGGGACGAGAAATGCGATGCGCGTATCCCCGTCCGGCGCGTCCGGAAGGTTCTTGCGTAAGTCGAGCTCGCTGCGCACGGGAACCACCTCGAAGATCCCCGCGCTGGTCTGGACCTGGTCTGGCTCGCCCGAACCGAAGAAGGCCACGAAAGGCCGGCGCGGCTGAATCTCTTCGATCCGCTGTTTGACGTCTGCGCTGGAGAGACGGGGTGCAGCCGTCACGGGCGCCTCCGTTGGATGCGAATCGCGATGCTCACTTCGACGTCGTCGTGCTCGTTCTCGAGCGCGGCCGCGAGTTTTTGCGTCGCTTCGGCGAGTGCGGCGAGGGCCTTGGCTTTCGGCACGTTGTACGAGAAGGACGGGCCTTCGAGCTCGTGGCGCTTCGTCGAAGGAAGCTCCTCGTCGGTGGCAACGAGCCACTCGTTCGCCGATTCCGCGAGCGTCCGGAGCCCTGGCGCGAGCGACTCGTGAATTTCGTCTTGCCGCAGAAGGCGCGCCAGCGGCTTCAAAAGCTCCTGCCCTTCGCTGTGCTGAAGCAGCGGAAGGAAGGCCGAAAAAATGAGCCGATCGTCGAGCGCACGCACCGCACTCTCGGCCGTCGCGAGGCTCTTTCCCACCGCCTTGGCGCTCGTTTCCGGGCGGAACGCCGCAAGGGCACGCACTTGCTCGACGCCCGTCTTGCCGGCGAGCGCAGCGCAGAGTTCGTTCGCGCTGCGAGCCGTCGTCAGCCGATCGGCATCGTCGCCCGGCGCAAA
>JBEKFX010000114.1:0-17906 GCA_050013115.1 Polyangiaceae bacterium | reverse complement strand
ATCGCGCCGAGGAGGCTTTGGAGCGGATCGAGGGCTCCGATGATCCATTCGACGTCCTCATCATCGGCACGCACTCCGGTGACTTGTCCGTCGACGGGTTCGTTCGACGGTTGCGGTCGCTCCGCGGCGGCGCCAAGCTTCCGATCGTGGCGTTGTACCAGCTCGGCACCGGCTCGTTCCTGAGCGAGGTCGAAAACGAGCTGGCCGCTCAACTACCGAAGCCCCTCCGGTTTTCGGAGCTCTACAACGCCATGCAAGAGGTCCTGATCGGCAAGCACGTGTCAGTCGGCAAGATGCCGTCGGCCCAAGCACTGCCCCTCGCCGGGGTGGAGCGTGTCCTCGTCGTCGACGACAATGAAATTAATCTCTTCGTCGCCGTCGAGATGCTCGAGCAGCTGGGCTACCGAGTCGAGACCGCGAAAGACGGTGCCGAGGCCGTGGAGCGTGCGCGCTCCGAGCAGTTTCTCGTCGTATTGATGGATTGCCAAATGCCCGTCATGGACGGCTACGCGGCCGCCCGAGAGATCCGCCGCAATGAAGAAGGCCGAGGACGGCATCAGCCAATCGTTGCGCTGACGGCCCATGCGCTGTCGGGCGAGCGCGACCGCGTCCTGGCCGCGGGGATGGACGACTACGTATCCAAGCCGGTGAGGCCGAAGTCGCTCGACAAGATCATTCGCCGTTACGCAGCCCTGGCCTCCAACGGGGGCCCTCCGGCCCCGTCTACCGCGGAGCCCGCGGGCGGCGACGCATGCCTCGACGACACCATCTTGCGCTCGGGCAAACTGATCGCTCTCTTCTTGACCAACGTTCCCGCGCAGCTCGACGCCATCGAAGCGGCGGCCCGACGACAGCAGCCCGCAGACCTCCGCTCGTGCGCGCATAAGACGAAGGGAAGCTGCCTCGCGCTCGGCGCGACCGTCATGGCCCGCACCGCCGAAAGGCTGCAGAAGCTGGCGGAGACGGGTCGCCTGGACGGTTCGATCGAACTCGTCGGGGCCATGCGCCGGCAATACCGTGAAGTTGCGGCGGCGCTCGACCGCGAACGGGCTCGCACGCAATCGCCCGCTTCCGAAACGCGGTGATGGCGGCCGTCCGTCTGCGGCGGCGCTCGACCGCGAACGGGCTCGCACGCAATCGCCCGCTTCCGAAACGCGGTGATGGCAGCCGTCCGTCGACGGCCCCGGTTTCGGCCGCACGCAGACCGTGTTGCACGCGACGACGCCGAGGCCGCGCCCTCGGTGGCTATTCGAGCGCTCGGTCGACGTGCCGCAACGCTTCCGGACGCAGGCCGAAGTGGGCCCGCGCCATTTTGATGTCGACGACCGTTTGGACCGACAGAGGCAGCTCGACCGGGTGCCTCTCGGTCCGCCAGTCGTCGTCGGCGAGCTCAAAAATCAAGTTGGCAGCCTGGAGACCGAGGGCCTCGTGATCGGGCACGACGGCCAGTGTCCCGAGAGGAGACGCCGGGTTGACGAGATTGGCCGCCCCGACGACGAGCGGTAGATTCGATTCGCGCAGCTCGGCCCGCCACGCGTCGTCGCGAAACTGGGCGTCACGCACGAGGGCACTGTCGTTTAGCATCCAGAGCGCGTCGATGGGGTGGTCTCGCACCAACTTTTCGAGCGCTTCTCGCAGACCCTCGGCGGTGACGTCGCTCGTCACCTCGGCCGCGACGATATCGATGTGCTCGGCCGTGGCGAGCGCGCGTTGCCGCTCGACGAACTTGCGCAGAGTCGGCCGGTAGATCACACCGACGCGGTTGACGGGCGCCCGGATGATGGTGCGAAGATTGACGAACGCCGTCACACCCGGCACTTCGTAAGCGATACCCGTTGCGTGTTGCACCGCGTCCTTCATCTCCTCGATGAGCGAGGCCATGAGAAGGACGGTCGGAGGGAAGATCTGCGCGGGATGGGTGAGTTCATACTTGCCGAGAAGGGCGATGGTCGCGTTGTTCATGAGCACGGCGCACGCGGGCCTCGCGCGCCGAATGGCCAACCCCAGCTCGTCCGGCACCGTCGTCGCGCCGACGACGAATGTGACAATACCAAAGTTTTTTTGGAGTTCGGACACAAGGCTCTTTCTCACCTCCAGGAAATTCGGCGAATTCGGCATCGCGATAAAAATGGTCCGTCCGCCGGCCGGAGCCGGTGGATCGACGATGTCGACCGGCCGCTCGGACGGGAGACCGGAGCGGCCCCCGGCGGTCACGCAGCCGAGGCTCACGATGCCCAGCAAAAGCCAGCCCCAAGACCGGCCGCCGCTCGGGAGCCGGCTCACGGTACGCTCCAAGAGTCGACACCCAGCAATCGGTTCGTGGCATCGTCCAGGTCCTGAAAGGACTTGACGATGAGCCCGCGCAGCGCGGCGTTTTGAACTGCGACGGCGGGCAGGCCGACCGAGCCAGCGGGCAGCTCGCGCGTTTTGATGGCGAGGCGGGTTCGCTCCGTGAGACGCGCGAGCGCGGCGGCTGGAAGGACGACGCCGTCAGCGGATGAAAATTCGAGGAGCGAGAGGAGATCCTCCATCTTCGACGCGCGCTTCATCTTCATGTCTGTGCCGTCGAACAATTTGTTCAGGAATGCCTGAGTCCCCTCCCTTCCCATCCAATCGACCACGCCGATGGTCTTGCCTGCGAGCGGGCCTTCGAGCGGCCGGTCTGCCGACGCGAGCACGTAGGCCTCGACCTTGTCTGCTCCGCGCATTCCCTGGAGCGTCACGCTCGCGCCGCGATACGCGAGGACGGGCGTGATGCTGAGGATCGCATCCGGGTGAACCCCGAGAGCCTCCTCAAAGTCGCGATAGCGCCCGAATACGGTAATCGTCAGGGCCGGCAGGTGCTCCTGAAGTGCCTTTTCCACGGCGCTCGATTTGGCGTCCAGCTGCAGAAATACGTGTACTTCCGGCTTGCGGGGCTGCGCCTCGACGGGTCCGTCCACCTGCCCCATCGCCAACGCCAGGAGGACCGCGGCGATCGCCAGCGCCCGGCGACGTCCCGACTTTGCACGGCCGGTCACCGCCGCGTCTCCAGGCGCTTCCTGCCACCGTCAGGGTCCACTTTTAAGCCGCACGATAACACCCGCTCTCCGGCATTTCGAGAGACCCGAGTCGTTGCGAACGGGCGCACCCCGGCCCACCCCGAGTCCACGTGAAGCGGCGCGGACCTAAAGCAATCGGGTCCGTGGCCGTAGCTGGGGGTGGGTGGGGCAAAAGGAGGTGGACGATGCCGTTTCCTTTTGATGAGCGAAGCGCGTGCAGGCCCATGGCCCGCCGCCAACGGCGGTTCACTTTTCGGTGCCGGTCGCGCCTCGCCATCGCCGTCATCGTTCCAGCCGCGATCGCGGCGTTCGAGTCACCGGCGTTCGCCCAGCCGGCAACGCCGACGGACGCCGGGGACCAAGAGAGTGCGGTCGCCATCCTGCCGGCCGCGCAGGACTTGTCGCTGCAGGAGCTGCTCGACGTCGACGTCACGACGGCTTCCAAGTTTGCGGAAAAGCAGTCGGACGCTCCCGGCATCGTCAGTGTCTTGTCCGCCGATGACATCAAGCGCTTCGGCGGTACGACACTCAGCGACATCCTGGCCCGGGTCCCGGGCCTGAATGCTTCGAGCGGCTACCTGACCGACCGAAGCACGATCGCGGCTCGGGGAGATCAAGTCAGGTTCAATTCGGGCCACATTTTGCTGCTCATCAATGGCAGGCCGGTCCGAGAAACGATGGAGGGTGGCCTGAGCAGCGACATGTTCGAGCGCTTTCCCGTCGGCGCCATCGACCACATCGAGGTCATCAAGGGGCCCGGCTCGGTGCTTTATGGGTCCGATGCCTTCTCAGGTGTCATCAACGTCGTCACCAAGAAGGCCGACGGCACCGGGGCTTCTGCGGCGGGCCTCATCGGAACCGACGGCCACACCGCCGCCTTCGACCCGTCCGGGACGGCGACTCTGAACGCGGGGGATCTGAACGTTCTTGTGTCGGGTCGATACTTGCAGCAGCCACGGTGGCAAGCGGACTACCTGTTTCGAAGCACCCCGACGAGCTCGGTCCAGACCCTGCCCATCGACGGGCCGGACAAGGGCAGCGGAGCCTACTTCGATGCGAACTACAAGGGTCTGCGTCTCATGGCCGCGTACGCGGACTGGAACTACTGGTACCAGCTGAAGGGAAATATCTCCGACGGCACGTGGGCCAAGACATTCGTCAACCTCGGCTCGAGCTACAAGCTCGCGGAACATTGGAAGTCCGACTTGAACGTTGGCTACACCAATTCGCAGCTCAATTTCAGTAACAACCGACCCTTCGTAAAACGGAATTCTTCCGAATTCATCACGGAGTGGACCAATTTCGTCGACTTGTTTCAGAACGCTCGGATCGTGGTGGGCGGTTTGCTCACCAGCCGGTCCGGCAAGGAAACGAGCACGGCGCCAACGCCCACCGTGACGGACGACGCCGTCCAACTCGGCTTCCAGGCCTACGCCCAGATGGACGTCCGGCCGCTGGCGTTCGCAAAGCTCATCGGTGGCGTCCAGACCAGTAAGGTTGGAAGCTTGCCGGTCGACGCCGTTCCGAGGGTCGGCGTCGTCGTCTCGCCCACCTCTCGTGTCGATGTGAAAGGCCTCTTTAGCCAGGCCTACAGAGCGCCGGCCATCGACGAGCTCTTCTTGCAAGACCCGAATCTCCATGGAAATCCAAACCTGAAACCCGAAAAGGTTTCGACATTCGATGTCGGGGCCAGTTACCGGGGAGAGCGCGTTCAGCTCGGGGCCAGTTACTTTTACAGTAAGCAGATCGACATCATCAGGCCAGCCGTCGCGCCGGGTGCGTCGGGCACGAACGCGCTGCAGATCTACTCGAACACGAGCGGAGTCGAGATACAGGGCGGCGAAATCGAAGGAAAGGCTTACGTCAACAAGGAAATCTACTTGACCGCCTCGGCCCTCTATCAGAGGAGCGTGAATGACCAGGGCCAAGTCGGCGTGACGCCCATCCCGTCCTTCAGCGCCAAGGCCGGGGTGAGTTACATGTCCGAAAGCGGCCTCAACGCGAGTCTCTTCGACATTTTCGAAGGCAGCTACGCCAGCCAGTTCCAGGGAACGCTCAACCCAGCGCCCAAACCGCACAATGAGCTCAATCTCCACGCGGTGATGGACATCAACAAATGGTTCGCTCTGCGGTTCCAGCCTGGAGTCGCAGTGCAGCTCCAGGTGAACAATCTGCTGGACGACAAGTATTACGTTCCCGAGTGGGGGGGGACGGTCCACGATTCGTTGCCCGGATCCATCGGTCGGGTCGTCTACGGCGGAGTCCGTCTGTCGCTCTGAAGAAAGGGCTGCGTTGGCCCGGGCCGGCCAAGCGGCCCGCTCGGGTGCCCGTACACGGCCGTCGCAGGGCAGCCGCAGCCGCATGACGGGTCATGACGGGCAGCGTGTAACCGACGGCGAGCCGACCCCCGAGCGCGGGTGAGCCGCGCGCCAAGGGCCGGCGTCCTCGACGTCTCGGCCTGGCCCGTCGCGATCGCGGGCCTACCGAGGCCCGTCAGTGGCCCGTCGCATCGGGCCGAAGGGCGGATTCGAAGAGAAACCACGCCCGGCGTTCCGTTTCGTCGATCCATGCCTCGATGAGGCTTGCGGTCGCGACGTCGCCGTATTCGTCACACACGCCGTGGGCCGCGCGCAAGCTGGCGGCCAGGGCGGTGTTGTCCTCGCGCAACTCGGCCAGCATGTCGGCTGCTTCGACGTAGTCGGCGTCGTTGTCCGAGATGCGCTTCATGCTTGCAATCTGACCGATCGACGTCAACGTTCGCGCGCCCAACTTTCGGACCCGCTCGGCGATGGGGTCGGTCATCGCGAAGAGTTGGTCGGCTTGCTCGTCGAGAAGGAGGTGATAGTCGCGGAAATGGGGTCCGGTCACATGCCAGTGAAAGTTTTTCGTCTTCAAGTAGAGCGCGAAGACGTCTGCCACGATGGCGTTCATCGCTCCGCCGATATCTTTCGCAGCGCGCTCACCGAGGTCGTTGGGCGTTGCCGTCGTACGAGCCCGCCGGCCCTCGAGTTTCTGCCGCGACGCTTTATTGAGTGACTTGTTCATTCCGTTCTCCGATGGGTGCGACATTGTCGTCGACGGGAGCCGCAAGGACAAGCGTGAGCAGGCCATGGCCGTGCGTCGATCCCGAACGCATCGGATCGGCTCGCCACACGGGGTGGCCGGGACCGGCTCGAACTCACCAAACGTCCGCGCGCGGGGCGGTCGCGGGCTCCGCGAACCGCGCGTGAGCCAACGGGTCTTCGATTGGGTTCGTGGGCGGGTGGGGCGCACACAACAATCAAGTCATCGCTCGCGAAGACGGCGCGAATCGTGTCTTGGGCCGCCGTTTCCACCCAGATCACCGAGGCGGTGCACCTGATGGGCAGCGATGCGGTGGAAGGGTTTTGGGAAGCTGAATGTGCATGATCTTGTTCTTCGCGCCCTCGGGAACGCCCTTCATGAAGGACGTCTCGCCGAAGGTCTGCTTCATGGCGATGCGTGTGCCGAACACCTTCTCGTAAAACTTGAAGGCCTCTCCGGTGTTTCCGGCAAAGTTCAGATAGACGTGGACGAGTTGCATGGGAACCTCCGAGAGCGTGACGGGGGCGTGGAAAAAGAATGCGGGTACAAGATGAGCCGGCGCCGCGGCCCCTTTAGCGCCCTCTTAGCTTCGCGACGACTTCGGCGAGCTGGTCGAGCGTCGCCGTCCAGCCGTCCGTCGCGCCGCGCGTCGCGTCGGAGCTGAAGGCGTACGATTGGACGACCGTCACCGTCGTCTGTTCGCCGCGTTCCTCGAACGTCACCCGGGTCCGGATCACGTTGCCGTCCCCCAGTTTGCCGTCGAACGTGAGCATCCGCGGCGGATCGATCTCGCCGAACGTCCCGTCGAAGGGGTGGTCGCCGCCCTCGGGAAAGCGCATCGTCACGCGGAAGGCTCCACCGGGCCGGAAGTCGACCTCGCACGCCGGCGTCGTCAGCGGCCGCGGGGTAAACCACTGGCGCACGTGCTCGGCCTTCGTCCATGCCTCGAAGACGAGGCCGCGCGGGGCGTCGAACGTGCGCACCATCACGGTCGCGAGCTTGCCGAGCTCGGCGCGGGAGGCCGCGACTTGCTCGCCGAGGCGTTCGAGCGTCTGCCGCGCCCCTTCGACGGCGCCGTACTTCTCGACGACCGCGTCACGCGCCTCGCGGGTGGCGAAGATGTGCCGCATCGTGATGCGCGTCTGCTCGCCATCGGCCTCGAAGCGGATCGTGCACTGGAACTGCGCGGGGACACCGTCGACGCCGCCGTGGTGGGAATAGACGATCCGCTCCGGCTTCACGATCTCGTCGTAGACAAGGCGGTTCGGGTAGTCCTTGCCGTCCGGCCCGTGCATCGTGAGGCTCCAGCCGCCGCCGACTCGGAACGCGAACGCGTGGGTCGTCGTCGTGAAGCCGCGGGGCCCCCACCAGCGCGCAAGCGCGTCGGACCGGGACCAGGCGGCGAAAACCAGCTCGCGCGGAGCGTCGAGCAGACGCGTCGTGACGATCTCGCGACTCGATGAGTCTCCGGGTTGCTCACTTCTGCCGGGCATTGTTCTTCTCTTTCTTCGTTTCCGAGGTCTTCGTCTTCATCTCACGCAGGTAGTCGTCGAGGCGGTCGAAGCTCCCCTCCCAGAAGCGCCGGTAGCGCTCCATCCACTCCGTCGCCTCCCGGAGCGGGGCCGCCTCAATGCGGCAGGGGCGGCGCTGGGCATCCCGGCCCCGCGAGACAAGCCCCGCGCGCTCGAGGACCTTGAGGTGCTTCGAGATCGCGGGGAGGCTCATGTCGAAGGGCTCGGCGAGCTCCTGCACCGATGCGTCGCCCCGCGTCAGGCGAGCGAGGATGGCGCGTCGGGTGGGGTCGGCGAGCGCGGCGAACGTGGCATTGAGGGCGTCGATCGTCATGTCGAAGCAACCATGTAATTTAACCCATAGGTTACATACGCGCCGGACCCCGACTCGTCAAGCCGTCCTGCGTCGTCCGGGACATGCGAGGCACCACCGACCTGCCATCACAGCCACGCGCCGTCACCGGCGACGACAAGAGTCCGACAGGACGGCTGCGCCGACTCCTGAGGCGCGGAGGTCCGCGCTGAATTTCTTGGCTGTCGGGCCGGTCCTCGGTGGCTCAGTTGAGCGAATGGGGGGGCGCCAGTACGAAGGGTGCGACAACCGCGTCGAAGACCTGCCCATCGAGGCAATGCATTTGGTAGGTGCCGTGCATCTGCCCAGTCGGCGTCTCGAGCACGCAGCCGCTCGTGTATTCGAAGTGCTCGCCCGGTTGGAGGAGCGGCTGTTTGCCGACCACTCCCGGCCCGCGCACCTCCTCGACCTTGCCGAGGCCGTCGGTGATGATCCAGTGGCGGTTGCGAAGTTGTGCCGGACGCTTGCCTTCGTTCGCGATCCGTATCGAATAAGCAAAGACATAACGCTTGGCCATGGGCAAGGAGAGCTCCGGAACGTAGCGGCATCGAACAATGACGCGAATCCCGTAAGTGACCGCGGTCGAGGCATGCATGTCTTCGTGGTTCATGGCGTTTCGGTGGCAGGCGAGACGCGCGCGACGCCCAGGTATGGGCTGACGACGAAGGGATCTTCGGTCGCCGCAACGCATCGTTGTGTTTGTACTTGGAGTCCCTTCTCCGGCGCAGGGAGCCCTCCTCGGTTGCTCATGATTCAATCCGCCCCTGGCGTCGATGTCATCGATGTCGCTCACTGTCCTTTAGAAGTTTCCGGAGCCATGGCGCCGGCTCGCCATTCATGATGCCTTGTGCCCGGGCAATGACGGCGCTGATGGGCTCTGGAGTCGCGACCTTGATGGGGTGGATGTTCGCGCGAATGACCCGCGCGGCCGCGGGTGGCCCTATCGCGAGGACGAACAGGAGATGACAACCGGCCAGCGCAGTAACTTTGGCCGCGATCCCCCCCTCGACGCCGCCCTTGTCGCACATCGAGTCATCGGACACCGAGGTGACCACCTGCACGAGGCGATGGGCCTCTCGCGTCACGTCATACACCATCAACTTCTCGGCGAAGCCGAAGTGCGCGTTGAGACCCTTGCCGTCGCGGCTCGCGATGGCGATGCGCAGGCGAAAAGCGGTAGACCGTCTGGCGAACACCGGCTTGCCGGCATCGCCGTCAACGAGTCGCAGGGTTCGGACTATCGTCGCCATCGGTTGCGCCTGGCCCCGTTCGCTCCTGCATCGCACGTCGCATGCCAATGCTCCGCTCCGACCATTCGTGCGAGAATTTCGGTGCCGTCCCGGCCCGGTGCGCTGCGGCTGTCATCATTGCGACAAATCGGACAATGCGTCGTCTGAACGAAGAAGCACCACCACCATCGACCGACTCGTCGCGCTGCGGCCTCGGCAAGGCGGTCGGATGGCCACCTTCTTCGTCTTAGGCGGCGTCCGCAATTTATGGAATTATGGAAGACGTGGATGGGCTTGAAAACGAGAGCTTGCCGGGCGTACTGGCCAGTGTAAGCATTCCTTTATTGACGGACAGCGCCTTAGTTGGTGGCGGTGGAAATCCCACGCGAAAGCCTCGAGTCTTACGGGAACGAACATCCGAAGGAGCGCGGCAAGTATACCAAAGCTGCCTGACGGGCACGGGGAGCTAAACGGGGTTGGCGTCGGCGGGCGCGGCCTCGCTCGGACTCAAACGGAAGTGGCCAAGGACTGCGCAATGACCTCTTGACGGCTTCGTGAAGGAGAAGTCTCGCGCAACTCTTGGACGATTCCCGGCATCGCCTCGAGCACGCGGTCGACGTCCGACGCGTCGTTGTCGCGGGAAAGGGAAAACCGAATGGCGCCTTGGGCTGCCGTGTAGGGGACCTTCATCGCACGGAGCACGTGCGAGGGCTCCATCGAGCCCGATGTGCACGCCGAGCCCGATGATGCGGCAATCCCGACGCGGCTCAAGCGGACAAGGAGGGCCTCGCTTTCCAGGAACTCGAACGTGATGTTGGCGGTATTCGGCAGTCGATGCTCTCTGTCACCCGCCGAGAAGGTCCCTTCGATCCGACCGAGCAGAGTTTTTTCGAGTCGGTCGCGCAATGCGCGAACGCGCGTCCCCATTTCCTCCAAACGGTCCGCGGCGAGCTGTGCGGCCTTGCCGAGTCCCACGATGCCAGCCGTGTTCTCCGTTCCCGCGCGCCGTCCGCGTTCCTGGTGCCCCCCCCGCAAAAGTGGACACAGCCGTATTCCGCGTCGAACGTAGAGTGCGCCGACGCCCTTCGGTGCATGCAACTTGTGCCCCGAGAGCGATAGCATGTCGACTTTCGTGTTCTTGAGGTCAATTGGAACCTTGCCGACGGCCTGGACGGCGTCGGTGTGGAAGAGGGCCCCCGCCTCGTGCGCCCACTCGGCGAGCGGTTCCACGGGAAACAGCGTCCCGGTTTCGTTGTTCGCCCACATCACTGAAGCGATTGCGGTCCGGGAGCCGAGCGCGCGGCGATAGGCATCGACCTCCAACCGACCGGAGGTGTCGACGGGCACGAGGTGGACCTTCACACCGCGCGTGTCACTCAAATGCTTGCAGACTGCGAGAATCGCCGGGTGCTCGACGGCGGTCGTCACAATCTCATCGCGTTCCCCTCGGGCTTCGAGGGCGGAGAGGAGCGCGGTCGTGTCGGACTCCGTACCGCCGGAGGTGAATACGATTTCGTGGTCGAACTCCGCCCCCAGGAGTTCCTGGACTCTCCTGCGAGCCAGCTTCAGGTCGTCGCCCACCGAGGCTCCAAACGCGTGCATCGACGACGCGTTCCCGTATTGTTCGGTGAAGAACGGGAGCATGGCGGCGACGACCTCAGGATCGACGCGTGTGGTCGCGTTGTTGTCGAGATAAACTGGGGTCATGGCTTGCAAACCTGGCGTCTATGTCGCGATCACTGCAAGAACTCGCCTCTTGGAGGCGAGAAGCTGCGGGCTCGTCACCGGGCCCTCGGTAGCTCGGAAAGCTGTACCATGGCCGGCCGCGCACTGTCCGAGCAGGATGCGGGAGCGCCTGGACTGAAGAACGTGAGGCCTTGCTGCATCGCGGTGTCGACGAAGTCGACGGTCACGCCCGCCAAGAGCTTCGCGCTCTCAGCGGGAATGAACAAGCGCAGTCCGTTGACGACGACCGCCTCGTCGCCCGCTTTCGCTTCTTGCTCGATGCTGAATTCGGCGCTCAGTCCCGAGCAACCGCCCGGGCTGACGACGAGTCGGAAGCCTGCCCCAGCACCTAGGCCGCCGAAGCGCGTCATCCGGCGCATGAATTTCTCGGCCCCCTCGCTGATGACGATCGAACCTGCGCTATCGAGTGAAACTTTCGTTGCTGCCATGGTCATTGCTCCAGATTGAAAATGCCTTCGTGCGTCGACTCGTCCGAGAGCGGCGCCTCGTTCACCGGTTCCAGCTCGCGTCCGATTCACGTCGGATTCATCGGTAGAACGTCTGCGGTCGATCTCTCAGGCTTCTGTCTCGTCGGATTGCCCCCCGCGCTTTTTTGCATTCACGGTAATGGGTAGTTTCGTCCCTTCAGCCATGACAGGCAGCTCGAGCGTCCAGCCGTTCTTCAGGCGCACCCAACCGCCCCAGAGCCCCTCGTGCTCGACGGCGACGATGGCTTCTTCGAGATCCTTTTTGGGGACGTAGGCCGACAGTCCCGCCGCCGAGCGGCGAATGAGTACTTTCATTGGGGTTCGAACTCCTCTTGGGCGTGGGCCGTTTTGGGCCTCTTGATTGGTTGACCGTTCGCATCGAGTGCTGCGAGCTCTTTGCCGCGCATCCCGACGACGACGGCGGTCTCGATGAATTCGACGGCGTAGATGTAGTAGCGCTGGAGGAAGGTCCCGATGTCGCGGACGTAGCCGACGTCCCCCTTCCGGACGAGTACCTCGCCGACGTCCCGCCCGGCGTATGTTCCGTCATTTTTGACGTACTTCGTCGAAACGACCTTTGTCCCTGGCATAAATAGCGGCTGTCCGCGTGTCTCGACTTCTTCTTCTTTGCCGAGGCCCATGACTATTCCTTTCGCGATGCGTCGTGGAACTGACTGCGTGCCACTTCGAGACGCCGATGCACGGCCTGTCGAACGGCCTCGTCCGGGTCGAAGGCCAGAAGCGACAGATACTTGCATTCAATCCGCTCGGCGACCGTGAAGCGAACGCGCAAATCTTCGTCCCGCGCGAGTCCCCGGAGCCGCTCGGGCGGGAGTCTGCGCGCGACTTCGACGCGCACGAGCGGATCCGGGTCCGAGGCGAGGGTGGCGAGCTGGCCTTCCGGGATTCGGCGGGCCACCCAGCGGCGAACCTCGGGCTCCGGATCGTCGACGGCCAGAATGAGGCAACCAAGTGGCAAGCGCCGAACGACCATGGCGCGCACGGCGTAGTCTCCGTCCGACAGCATGCCGACCAGCGCTTCGCCCGATATCCGGCTCGCGATGGCCAAGCGCACGCGGCGATCCGGTTCGCCGGCCAGGTTGGAAATATGTCGCTCAGGGAGCCGCAGGACGGCGACGGCCCGGACCTCCGGTTCGGGATCATGCAACAGCGCGCGCAACCGGAAGACACTCGCGTACTTCGCTGCGACCGTCCGGACCTCGAAGTACGGGTGGTCGAGATACTCGTCTGCAAGCTCAGGCTGGCTTGCGAAAAAGCGGTCCACTCGACGCGCGCGGCGGTCGCGCACGCATGCGCGGCCCTCTTCGCAACCGCCCGTATCTCGAAGCGCGTGGTGCGGGCAGTCCCCGCACCGGACAGGGTGACCCAGCCAATCGACCTTCTCACCGGTCTCGTCGGCCTCCTCGAGCGGGGATGCCGTTCTCGGGCCACCCGCTTCGCTGGCCGCGTTATGCGACATGAGCGGCTGCGGGGATCGGCGCCTCGCTCGCCAGGGCAGGCGTCCGGGCCGGTGCTGCGCCATACGTGGCCTCGTACCATGCCACGATGCCGCCCTCGATCCAGTCGTGCGCGTACGTGTCAGTCGCCTGAATGCCCGCCTTGGTCAGGCTGTCCTTCGGGCAATCGCCGATTTTTGCATAAAGGGCGACCGTGATGCCTTCGAGGGCTGCGATCACGCCGTCGAGGGAGGCGTCCTCGCCCCAGCCTCCGTTGCAATACTCGTCGACCTTGCGGTGGCCGATGAATTCGACGCCCTTGCGCGAGACCTCATAGACCTGAAACTCCTTGGCGTGCCCTCTCCGAGCAGACCCACGGCGTCGGCTCGGCACTGGCGGCAGTGGCGCATCAGTTTGGTGCCGTGCGAGAGCTTGTCCTGCAGTGCCTTGAGCTCCATGGCGCGCGGGCCTCTCTGCCCGGTGAGGCCATAGTCCCATGCTCCGGCGCGGAGATGAGCGGCATGATGTTGTGGAAGAAAGCACCCTTTTTCTTGACCACTTGTCGACACCTCGAGCCCGGTCCAGCGCTTGTTCTTGTAGTGGAGCCAGGGGTAAATGTTCGTTCCACTTTTCTTGACCACTTGTCGACGCCTCGAGCCCGGTCCAGCGCTTGTTCTTGTAGTGGAGCCAGGGGTAAAAAATGTTCGTTCCACCATGGGGATCGACCATGTTGATCGTCAGCTTTCGTGGGCCCGACGCTTACCGCGTCAAGTCGTAGGAATAGTCGGTTTCCGCCGGGACAATCGTGTCATCGTCGAGCTTGTCGAAAATCTTGTCGAGCAGAACGACCAGCACACGGAGAGCGCCCTGGTATCCCCACACCGGAAAGCGATGGTGATGGTGGCGGTCGAAGATGGGGAACATGAGCCGAATGAGCGGTGTTCCGCAGTCGCGTTCGAGGTACTTGCCGTAACTGTTGCCGATGAGCAAGTTGACGGGTTCCGTCGCGAGAAGCGATCGCATATGCCAGAGATCTTTGCCCGCCCACGATTTGCAGGACTTGCCGAACGGAGACGAATCGAAGAGGGCCTGCATCTGCTCCTGCCACGCTTTGCTGCCATTCGTCGCCAAGCAGTGCTTGGGTTCGCCTCCGGTCTCCAGGATGAAGCGCGCCATCCCATAGACGAAGTCCGGGTCGCCGTAGATCGCATACGTTTTTCCGTGCAGCCACCCCTGGCTGTCGGCCATCGCGTCGATGAGGCGCCCACGCTCGAGTTCGAGGTCGGCAGAGACGGGCTTGCCCGTCAGCTCCGAGATTTTCATCAAGAATTCGTCGGTCCCTGCCACGCCGATCGGGTAGTGGAGTGCGGACACGGTTTGACCATGACCGGCCGCGTACTCGAGCGTCTTCGTGGAGCAGTACTCTTGCATCGACACGGTCGCCTTGGCATGAAGGGCCGCCTTCGTGTCCTCGATCGTCGTTCCCCCGGCGTACATCCGGTATTCGCCGTCCGACGGGGTGTCGAATTGGTCGGATACGTCCGACAAGAGGGTGTACTTGACCCCCATCGCGTCGAGCATGCGCTTCAACTCGCGGTTGTTGCCGACGGCGAACCCGTCGAAACCGGGAATGATGTTGATGCGCTCTTCCGGGGTCCGCTCCTTGCCCTTCCAGAAGTTGTCGAGGATCCCTTTGAGCATGTTGTCGTAACCCGTGATGTGGCTGCCGACGAAGGCGGGCGTATGCGCAAACGGGACATCGAACTCCTGCGGGACCGAGCCTTTGGTCTTCGCCGTGTTGATGAATGCATGCAAGTCGTCGCCAATGACTTCCGCCATGCACGTCGTCGACACGGCGATCATCTTCGGCTCGTAGAGCTTGTAGGTGTTGGCCAGGCCGTCGACCATGTTGTTCAAGCCGCCGAAGACCGCCGCGTCCTCGGTCATCGACGACGAAACCGCAGACGACGGCTCCTTGAAGTGACGGGCCAGGTGCGAGCGGTAGTACGCGACGCAGCCCTGGGAGCCGTGCACGAAGCTCATGGTCTTCTCGAAGCCGGCCGAGCAGAAGACAGCGCCGAGGGGCTGGCAAGCCTTGGCGGGGTTGACCGTCAACGACTCGCGAGCGAAGTTCTTCTCTCGGTATTCCCAGGACTTGGTCCAGGCTGCGGCTTGCGCCACCTCGTCTTTGGGCGGCATTCCCTCGGTCGCCCCCTTGCGGGCGAGCATTTCCTGATATTCCGGCTCGCGAAAGAGCGGCGCGTGATCGAGCACCTTGTCGGCTGATTGCGGCATGACCAAATTCCTCGGCTTTCCAAAAATGCGGTGCGCGCGCGCCCGCACGGGCGCCGTCCAACTCGTGTTCGTCGAATGGGGTTGACGTTGAAAGGGGGGGGAGGCGATGCGGGCCGCATCGGGGAGCCCTGCCGAGGGCAGGGCGCTTGCGCGCCCTACTCCTACGCGCGCTCGGTGCGCGGCGGGCGCTCACTCGGCGGCGGGCGCTCACTCGGGCGGCGGGCGCTCACTCGGGCGGCGGGCGCTCACTCGGCGGCGGGCGCTCACTCGGCGGCGGGCGCGGTCGTCGCCTGCGACTTCCAGGGCGCTTTGAAGTAATTCCAGACGGGGTTATTGATGGCGAGATCCATGTCGCGCGCGAAGATCGCGAAGCCGTCGTAGCCGTGGTAGGGGCCCGAGTAGTCCCACGAATGCATCTGGCGAAACGGAATGCCCATCTTCTGGACGGGGTACTTTTCTTTGATGCCCGAGCCGACCAGGTCGGGCCGCAGCGTCTCGATGAACTTTTCGAGCTCGAACGCGGTCACGTCGTCGTAGATCAACGTGCCCTCTTTCGCGTAGTGGCCCGTCCTCTGGTAGTCGTCATTGTGCCCGAACTCATAGCCCGTGCCGATGATCTGCATCCCCAGGTCCTCGTACGCGGTGATGACGTGTCGCGGGCGCAAGCCCCCGACATAAAGCATCACGCGCTTGCCTTCGAGACGCGGCCGATACTTGGCGACGATCTTGTCGACGAGAGGCTGGTACTTGGCGATGACCCGCTCGGCACCTTCTTTGATCTTGTCGTCGAAAAGATTGGCGATGCGGCGGATCGAATCGCAAATCTGTGAAGGACCGAAGAAGTTATATTCGATCCAGGGCATGCCGTACTTCTCCTCCATGTGCCGGCAGATGTAGTTCATCGACCGGTAGCAGTGAATGAGGTTGAGCTTCGACTTCGGGGCTCGTTCGATCTCGGTGAGGGTCGCATCGCCCGACCAGTTGCCCACGACGCGGAGCCCCATCTCTTCGAGCAGGATGCGCGATGACCAGGCGTCGCCGCCGATGTTGTAGTCGCCGATGACGTTCACATCATACGGCGTCGAATCGTGTTCCACGGGGCGCTTGTCGAATACCCAGTCGCGAATCGAGTCGTTGGCAATGTGGTGTCCGAGCGACTGGGAGACGCCGCGGAACCCTTCGCAGCGGACCGGAACGATCGTCTTGCCGGTCTCCTTGTTCTTCTTTTTGGACACCGCTTCGATGTCGTCTCCGATGAGTCCGATCGGGCACTCGGACTGGATGGTGATTCCCTTGTTGAGCGGGAAAAGAACGTTGATCTCGTCGATGATTTTTTCAAGCTTCTTGTCGCCGCCGAAGACGATGTCTCTTTCCTGGAAGTCCGACGTGAACTGCATCGTGACGAAGGTGTCGACGCCGGTCGTACCGATGTAGTAGTTGCGCCGCTGCGACCAAGAGTACTGCCCGCAGCCGACCGGGCCGTGGCTGATGTGGACCATGTCTTTGACCGGGCCCCACACGACGCCCTTGGATCCCGCGTAGGCGCACCCGCGGATCGTCATCACGCCGGGAACCGACTTGATGTTGGACTTGACGTCGCACTCGGTTCCACCCGCGTGCGCTTGCTCGTCATCGGGCTCTGAGCCCGCCGCGGCGGTTCCGGGTGCGGCGACGTTCAGGTGCTTTTGCCGCTTCTTTTTCAGCTTGTCCGGGTATGCCTCGAGGACTTGCGCAATCAGGCGCTTGTGCAGTTCAGAATCGTTCGTGTAGTCGAGACCCATGGCGCTTTCCTCTTTCGTCCCAAGGATGGGGATTGGGCGCAGTGCCGGTCGGCCCGATGAATCGGGCCGGCCGGCGGCGCAGGCGTGCTTTTCAGTTGGCCGCGGCGACCGCGGCGGCGGCCTTGGCCGCTTCCTTCGCTTGGAGCTCCTTGAGCTGCTCTTCCTCGGTCTTCATGATGCCGAAGTCGAGCAGCATCTGCTCGAGCTCATCCATCGTGATGGGGGTGGGGATGGTGCCCTGGCCGGAGTTGGCGTGGATCTTCTTGGCGAGGGCGCGGTACTCGTCGGCTTGCTTGGAGTCGGGCGCGTACTCGAGCACCGTCATGCGTCGCAGCTCGGCGTGCTGCACGCCGTTGTCGCGCGGGACGAAGTGAATGAGCTTGCTGCCGAGGCGCTTCGCCATGGCGTCGGCCAAGTCGAATTCGCGGTCGGTCTGACGCTCGTTGCAGACCAGGCCTCCCAGGCGAACGCCTCCGGAGTGGGCGTACTTCAAGATGCCCTTGGAGATGTTGTTGGCGGCGTAGAGGGCCATCATCTCGCCGGACATGACGATGTAGATTTCTTGGGCCTTGTTTTCGCGGATGGGCATGGCAAAGCCGCCGCAGACGACGTCGCCGAGCACGTCGTAAGAGACGTAGTCGACGTCGTCGTACGCGCCGTTTTCCTCGAGGAAGTTGATCGAGGTGATGACGCCGCGGCCGGCGCAACCGACGCCGGGCTCGGGTCCGCCCGATTCGACGCACTTGATGCCCTTGTAGCCGATTTTCAGGACGTCCTCGAGCTCGAGGTCCTCGACGGTGCCGCTGGCGGCCGCCAGGCTGAGCACCGTGTCTTGGGCCTTGGCGTGCAGAATCAGCCGGGTCGAATCCGCCTTCGGGTCGCACCCGACAATCAAAATCTTCTGCCCGAGGTCAGCCAGGGCGGCCAGCGTGTTCTGGGAGGTCGTCGACTTGCCGATCCCTCC
>JBEKFX010000113.1:0-19121 GCA_050013115.1 Polyangiaceae bacterium | reverse complement strand
CATGGCCAAGGAGAAGTTCGTACGCAGCAAGCCGCACGTGAACGTGGGCACGATCGGTCACATCGACCACGGGAAGACGACGTTGACGGCGGCGCTGGTGAAGGTGCAGTCGAAGAAGGGCTTGGCGAAGGTGATCAGCTACAAGGACATCGCCAAGGGTGGGACTGTACGCGACGACACGAAGACGGTGACGATCGCGGTGGCGCACGTGGAGTACGAGAGCGACAAGCGGCACTACGCGCACGTCGATTGCCCTGGCCACGCGGACTACATCAAGAACATGATCACGGGTGCGGCGCAGATGGACGGCGCGATTCTGGTGGTGAGCGCGCTGGACAGCGTGATGCCTCAGACGCGCGAGCACGTTCTATTGGCGCGGCAGGTGGGGCTAAACCACATTGTGGTGTTTTTGAACAAGTGCGACGCGGTGGACGACGCGGAGATGCTGGACCTCGTTGAGATGGAGGTGCGCGAGCTTCTCAACAAGTACAAGTTCGACGGCGACAACGCGACGGTGATCCGAGGCGCGGCGCTGCCGGCGCTCAACGGGGACGCGAAGTGGGAGAAGTCGATCGACGAGCTGATCGGTGCTCTGGACAGCCGGATACCGGACCCGATTCGCGACATCGACAAGCCTTTTTTGATGGCTGTGGAGGACGTCTTTTCGATCAAAGGTCGGGGGACGGTCGCGACGGGCCGCGTGGAACGGGGGATCGTCAAGGTCCAGGAAGAGGTGGAGCTCATCGGTTTCCGCGACACGCGCAAGCTGATCGTGACGGGGGTGGAGATGTTCCGCAAGCTTTTGGACCAAGGTCAGGCTGGCGACAACATCGGGGTTTTGCTGCGGGGAATCGAGAAGGACGAGATCGAGCGGGGTCAGATTTTGGCCAAGCCTTCGAGCGTAACGCCGCACACGAAGTTACATGCGCACGACGGACGTGACCGGAACGGTGGCGCTGCCGGAAGGGACCAAGATGGTCATGCCGGGCGACAACACGAAGATGACGATCGAGCTGATCACGCCGGTGGCACTCGAAGAGCAGCAGCGCTTCGCGATCCGCGAAGGCGGCCGCACCGTCGGTGCCGGCATCGTCACCAAAATCCTGCAGTAAGACCCATGGCCGAGCGGGTGACGATCTCGCTCGCGTGCACCGAGTGCGACAAGAGAAACTACCGCACCACTCGCAAGCCCGACCGCAAGGGCCAACTGTCCTTCAAAAAGTTCTGCCCCGCGTGCAAGCGGCACACGGTCCACAAGGAGACGAAGTGAAAATCTGGCTCCGAGACTCCGACCATCTGAAGTCTCGAGCCGTTGAAACGAGCGCAGCAATCCGCAGAGAATTAGGGGTTTAGCTCAGCTGGTAGAGCAGCGGATTCCAAATCCGCAGGTCGTGGGTTCGAGCCCCTCAGCCCCTGCCAGAATAGCGCCGAGAGCGATACGAATGTCCGTCCAGGAAGACGCAAAGAAACAAGCCGGCGACGAAGGCCGAAAAGAAGACTCGACGAGCGTCGCGCCGGAAGGCGGCGAGGTCGAATCTGCGGCCGACGAGCGTCTTGCGACGCGCGCGAGCGAGCCGCCGGCGGATGACTCCGGCCTCGACGAGGTTGCGCCGGTCGGCTCGGCGTCGCCCGCGCAGCTCGGAGCTCGTCGCTTCGTCTATGCCGCGTACTTCGCAGGCGCGATGGGCATCGCGTTTCTTGTCTCGAAGCTCGCGGCGTTCGGCTGGCTGAAGCTCCAGTCCTACAGTCCTTCGGTCGGCGAGCCGAGGGACGAAATCATCATGCCTGTCGCCGGCCTCATCGGCGTGCTCGCCGCTCTCTATTACTGGTATCGAACGCGCGCTCGGCAGCTGGCGGAAGAGGTAGCGGCCGAGATGTCCAAGGTCACCTGGCCGACCCGCACCGAAGTGACGAACGGCACGGTGGTCGTCATCGTGACGACAATCGTGTCGACCGTATTCTT
This sequence comes from Polyangiaceae bacterium, assembly GCA_050013115.1. Taxonomy (GTDB): domain Bacteria; phylum Myxococcota_A; class Polyangia; order Polyangiales; family Polyangiaceae; genus Palsa-1150. The sequence goes on along the minus strand of JBEKFX010000113.1, from coordinate 17,158 downwards.
CGCGCTCATGGACAAGTTCTGGGGGTTCGTCACGAACCTCGTGTACGGGGGGACCTGAGGCGTCATGAAGAAGTGGTACGTGATCCAGACGTATTCTGGATACGAGAACAAAGTGAAAGAGGCGATGCTCCAGCGCATTAAGGAGCATCACATGGAGGATCGCTTTGGCGAAGTCCTCATCCCGACCGAAACGGTGACCGAGCAGCGCGGAGGCGGAAAGAGCCGAACACGACAGAAGACAAGCTTCCCCGGCTACATGTTCGTCGAAATGGAAATGAGCGAGGACGTCTGGCATCTCGTCAAGGACACCCCGAAGGTGACCGGCTTCATCGGTCAGCAACGGCCGCAGGAAGTGACGCCCCCGCAGATCGACGAGCTCCGAAAGAGCATCGTCGAAGGCGCCGTGAAGCCGAAGCCTCGGGTCACCTTCGAGGCCGGCGACGAAATCCGGGTCATCGACGGCGCCTTCGCGAACTTCTCTGGGACGGTCGAAGAAGTGAAGCCCGACAAACAAAAACTCCGCGTGAAAGTTTCGATTTTCGGCCGCGCAACGCCCGTCGAACTGGACTTCAGTCAAGTCGAGAAGAGGGTCTGAGTCATGGCGAAGAAAATTTCTGGGATGGTGAAGCTGCAGCTTCCGGCCGGCAAAGCGAGCCCCGCGCCCCCGGTCGGTCCGGCCCTCGGTCCGCACGGAATCAACATCATGGCGTTCTGCAAAGAGTTCAACGCCAAGACGCAGGGGAGCGACATGATCATCCCCGTCGTCTTGACGGTCTACTCCGACCGCAGCTTCAGCATGCTCCTGAAGACGCCACCAACGAGCGTTCTCCTGAAGAAGGCGGCTGGCCTCGCGACGAGCAAAAAACCCGGTTCAGGCTCGAAGGAGCCGAACAAGCTCAAGGTCGGCAAGGTCACGGTCAAGCAAGTGCGCGAGCTTGCCGAGCTCAAAATGCCGGACATGAATTGCACGGACATCGAGTCGGCCGTCCAGACCGTCCTTGGGACAGCTCGTTCGATGGGCATCGACGTCGTCGAAGCCTGAGAAGGAAGCCCCGAAACTTTCCGACGAGAAGTGACCGTTCGCGAGCGATAAACCACCCCCTCCGCGCAGCTTGCGGAGCCACGGTGGGAGGCGAAAGAAGCCGAACAAGGAGGAAAATGGCGAAGATTCCGAAGAAGCGCGCGACCGTGCTCGCATTGATCGAGCAGGCTCGCAAATACAGCGTCGAAGAGGCGTGTGCCCTCGTCAAGAAGGTCAAATACGCCAAGTTCGACGAGACGGTCGACCTCGCGGTTCGTCTCGGCGTGAATCCCAAGCACGCCGATCAGATGGTTCGCGGAGCGATCGTTCTACCGCACGGGACGGGCCGTACGGTGCGAGTCCTCGTCTTCGCAAAGGGCGAAAGAGAGCGTGAGGCCCGCGATGCGGGCGCTGACTTCTCCGGCAGCGACGACCTGGTCGCGAAGGTCTCCGAGGGATTTTTGGACTTCGATCGGGTGATTGCAACACCCGACATGATGGGAGCCGTCGGAAAGCTCGGCCGGGTTCTCGGTCCTCGCGGCCTGATGCCGAACCCCAAAGTGGGCACCGTCACGTTCGACGTGGCAGCCGCCGTACGCGACGCCAAAGGCGGCAAAATCGAGTATCGGGTCGAGAAGGCCGGGATCGTCCATGCTCGCATCGGCAAGGTCTCCTTCACCGAGCAGGCCCTCACGGACAACGCCAAAGCCTTGATTGGCGCACTCGTGCGCCAAAAGCCGTCCACGGCCAAGGGCAGTTATCTGCGGAGCATCACCGTCAGCTCGACCATGGGTCCCGGCATCAAGATCGATCCCGCGCAGTTCATGGCGGCTGGTGAAGAGACATAGGCACCTTTATGCACCGCTCGACCAAAGAAACCCAAATCGGCGAGATTCGAAGCCGATTCGACAAGATGACCGCCGCCGTCTTCCTCGACTTCAAGGGGATGACCGTCGAACACGTGACGAAGCTCCGCGCCGAGTTTCGCAAGGCTGGCGTCGAGTACAAGGTCTGCAAAAACACCCTCGTCAAGCATGCTCTCAAGGGCGCGCCGTTTCAGACGAAACTGAACGATGCGCTCGTCGGCATGACAGGAATCGCCTGGAGCTACGAGGACCCGAGCGCCGCGGCCAAGGTGGTCAAGGCCTTCCGCAAGGACCCCGCGGGTGAAAAGCTCCAAATCAAAGCGGGCCTCATCGAGGGTGCGGTGCTCGACCCGAAGGGCGTCGAGGACCAGCTCGCCCAAATGCCCGGAAAAAACGAGCTTCGTGCCACGTTGCTCGCGACGCTTCAAGCGCCGCTGCAAAGCTTCGTTGCCCTGCTCGCTGCCCCTGCGCAAAACTTCGTCTACGTGCTGTCGGCGAAAGAGCGCGAGGGCTCGAAGTGAACCGACTCTAAGATTTTCGATTCGAGATACGGAGAATTCCCATGGCAGATATTTCGCGTGAGCAGGTCGTCGATTACCTTTCGAACCTGCCGGTCATCCAGCTTTCAGACCTCATCAAGACGCTCGAAGACAAGTGGGGCGTCAAGGCAGCTCCTGTCGCCGTTGCGGCCGCGCCAGGCGCCGGGGGTGCAGCCCCAGCAGCGGCCGCGCCCGTGGAGGAGAAGACGGAGTTCAATGTCGAACTCAAGGAGGCCGGCGCCAACAAGATCGCCGTCATCAAGGTCGTTCGCGAGATCACCGGCCTTGGCTTGAAGGAAGCGAAGGACCTCGTCGAGGGGGCCCCGAAAACGCTGAAGGAAGGGGTTTCCAAAGCTGACTCGGAGGAAATGAAGAAGAAGCTTGAAGACGCCGGCGCGAAGGTCGAGCTGAAGTAGTCGAGCTCAAGTAGTAGGTGCCCGATTCAACAGCCATTTGTGAGCCGAGCGGCTCGAGGGGACGGCGCGGAGGGAGCAGATCCCTTTGCGCCCGTCCGCCATTCCCCTACGCGCGTCGGACCGTCCGCCGCGCGCTTGAGGCGTTTGCACAATTTTTCCCGCCGGGTAGGCTTGCGACCCACCGGCGGCGTGCCTTTTGCTTTGCGCGGCCCGATTTAGGGGCCAAGGTTCCGCTTTCTCAGTCGTCATGCAGGCATCACGTCGGGCCCGTGCGCGTGCCCGGCGCGTCGAAAGATTTCCGTTGCGCGGTGGTCGGCCGCGGACCCAAGGCCTTCGGTGCCGAGGGAATCGTGGCCGACGAAAACGTCAGGAGCAGCGATGGCGAGCGTCATCCAGTCGAACTTCCGTATCCGTAAGCATCTCGGACGTGTTCGGAAGGTCATCGAGGTGCCCAACCTCATCGACATTCAGAAAACGTCATACGACAAGTTTCTCCAGTCCACCGTCGCTCAAGGTGAGCGGGCGGAAGTCGGGCTCCAGGCCGTGTTCCGGAGCGTGTTCCCGATAAAGGACTTCAACGGAACGAGTGAGCTCGTCTTCGTCAGCTACAACCTCGAGAAGCCGAAGTACGACGTCGAGGAGTGCCGCCAGCGGGGGATGACGTATGCCGCGCCGATCAAGGTGACGACGCAGCTGATGATTTACGACACGCGCGAGGGTGGCGAACGCATCGTCCGCGACATCAAGGAGCAAGAGGTCTACTTCGGCGAGATCCCGCTGATGACGGACACGGGCACCTTCATCATCAACGGCACCGAGCGGGTCGTCGTCAGCCAGCTCCACCGCAGTCCTGGCGTCTTTTTCGATCACGACAAGGGCAAGACGCATTCGAGCGGCAAGGTGCTCTACAGCGCGCGAATCATCCCCTACCGAGGATCGTGGCTCGACTTCGAATTCGATCCGAAAGACATCATGTTCGTGCGCATCGACCGCCGCCGGAAGATGCATGCGACCGTCCTCCTGCGCGCGCTCGGCTATTCGACGCAGGATCTACTCAACTACTTTTATAGCACCGAAGAAGTGTATCTCGAGAAGGGCGGCAAGTACGCGAAGAGCGTTGAGTTCGATCTGCTCCCCGGCCAGCGAGCGACACGCGACATCAAGGTCGGTAGCGAGACGATCGTCAAAAAGAACACCAAGTTCACGAAGGCGGCGATCAAAAAGCTCCGCGATTCGAAGGTCGACCGACTGCCCGTGGACGTCGAGGAGCTCGTCGGCAAAGTCGCTGCACACGACGTCGTCGACAAGGAGACGGGGGAAGTCGTTCTCGAGGTCAACGAAGAAGTCACGGAGGCCAAGCTCGAGAAACTGCGCGAGGCTGGGATCGAGCAGTTCAAGATTCTCTTCATCGATGGGTTGAACGTCGGCTCGTATCTTCGCGACACGCTCCTCGCCGAGAAGGTGAAAACGACCGAGGATGCGATCATGGAGATCTACAGGCGCCTCAGGCCCGGTGATCCCCCGACGCTCGAGACGGCGAAGACGCTGTTCCACAATCTCTTTTTCAACCCGGAACGCTACGATCTCTCCAAGGTCGGCCGACTCAAACTCAACTACAAGTTCTATCGCGATCTCGCAGAGGATCAGCGACCGGGACTCGATACGGCCGTGCTCACGCCCCAGGACATTCTCGAGACGGTTCGACACTTGATCGAGCTCAAGAACGGCCGGGGATCGGTGGATGACATCGACCACCTCGGCAACCGCCGAGTTCGCGCGGTGGGCGAGCTCATGGAAAATCAGTATCGCATTGGCCTCGTGCGCATGGAGCGCGCCATCAAAGAGCGCATGAGCATGTCGCAGGAGATCGATACGCTGATGCCTCACGATCTCATCAACGCGAAGCCGGTGAGCGCCGTCGTCAAGGAGTACTTCGGCAGCTCGCAGCTGTCGCAGTTCATGGATCAGACGAATCCGCTCAGTGAAGTCACGCACAAACGTCGCCTGAGCGCCCTCGGCCCGGGCGGCCTCACCCGGGAACGCGCGGGCTTCGAGGTGCGCGACGTGCATCCGACGCACTACGGCCGCATCTGCCCAATCGAGACGCCGGAGGGGCCCAACATCGGCCTCATCGCTTCGCTCTCGACCTACGCCCGGGTGAACGAGTTCGGCTTCGTCGAGACGCCTTATCGACGCGTATCGGAAGGCCGGATCACCGACGAGGTCGCCTGGTACTCCGCGCTCGAAGAGGAGGGCAAATACATCGCCCAAGCCTCGGCAGCCGTCGACGAGAAGGGGAAGTTCCGTGAGGCGCTCGTCAGCGCGCGCTTGAACGGCGATTTCCACATGGTCACCCCGGACATGATCCAGCTGCTGGACGTCTCGCCGAACCAAATGGTGAGCGTCGCGGCAGCGCTCGTGCCCTTCCTCGAGCACGACGACGCCAACCGCGCTCTCATGGGCGCCAACATGCAGCGGCAGGCGGTGCCGCTGATTCGCAGCCATGCGCCGCTCGTCGGTACGGGAATGGAAGGCAAGCTCGCGCGCGACTCCGGCGTCTGTACACTCGCAAAGCGCGACGGCGTCGTCGAGAGCGTCGACGCGACGCGCATCGTCGTCCGCCCCGACAGCGACAAGCCGGAAATCCCGGACATTTATCCGCTGATGAAGTTTCAGCGCTCCAACCAATCGACTTGTTACAATCAAATGCCGATCGTCCGCGCCGGGGACCGGCTTAAGGCCGGCGACGTGCTCGTCGACGGCCCGAGCACGGACATGGGCGAACTCGCCCTCGGCCAAAACGTGCTCGTCGCGTTCATGCCTTGGCAGGGGTTCAATTTCGAGGACTCCATCCTCGTCTCCGAACGCATCGCCAAGGACGACGTGTTCACCTCGATCCACATCGAGGAGTTCGAGTGCGTCGCGCGCGACACGAAGCTCGGCAAAGAAGAGGTCACGCGCGACATTCCGAACGTCGGCGAAGAGGCCCTGAAGGATCTCGACGAGTCAGGCATCGTCCGGATCGGCGCCGAGGTGAAGCCCGGGGACATCCTCGTCGGCAAGATCACCCCGAAAGGCGAAACGCAGCTCAGCCCCGAGGAAAAACTGCTTCGAGCGATCTTCGGTGAGAAAGCCGGCGACGTGCGAGACAGCAGCCTTCGGGTTCCGCCCGGCGTCGGTGGCATCGTCATCAATGCACGAGTCTTCTCTCGCAAGGGCACCGAAAAGGACGAGCGGTCGAAGGACATCGAAGACCAGGAGCGCGTACGCCTCGAAAAGATCCGCGACGAGGAAATCAAAATCCTTCGCGACTCCTTTTACAGGCAGATCAAAAAGCAGCTGGTTAAAGTCACGACGACAGGCAAGCTCGTCGACGACAAAGGCAAGGTTCTCATCCAGAAAGGGGCCATCCTCGACGAAGAAACGCTCGAAGCGGTTCCGCGCAAGTACTGGTCCGAGCTGCCGGTCGACGGCGTCGAGGCCATCGCCGACAAGGTCCGCGAGCTCGAGGAGATCGTCACCCTTCGCGAAGAGCACTTCCGCGACAAGATCGATCGCCTGTCGAAAGGCGACGAGCTTCCGCCGGGCGTCATCAAGATGGTGAAGGTCTACATCGCCATCAAGCGCAAGCTCCAGGTCGGCGACAAGATGGCAGGCCGCCACGGCAACAAGGGTGTCATCTCTCGCATCATGCCGGAGGAGGACATGCCGTACCTACAGGACGGCACGCCGGTCGACATCGTGCTCAATCCTCTGGGCGTCCCGAGCCGGATGAACGTCGGCCAGATTCTCGAGACGCACCTCGGCTGGGGAGCGCTCGTTCTCGGCGCGCAGCTCCGCTACATGCTCGAACAGCGGTTCGGCGTGCAAGCGATGCGCGATCACGTCAAGAAGATCTTCGACGGCGACGAAGACATCGCGAAGCTTCTGACGAAGCTTTCCGACGACGACGTGCGTTCACTCGCCGTCAAGCTCCGGCGAGGCATTCACTACGCCAGCCCCGTGTTCGACGGTGCGCAGGAGCAGCAAATCAAGAACACGCTCGCGCTCGCCGGCTTGCCGACGAGCGGTCAGACGGTCCTCTTCGACGGCCGAACCGGCGAAGCATTCGACCAAGAAGTGACCGTCGGGGTCATGTACATGCTGAAGCTGCACCACTTGGTGGACGATAAGATCCACGCACGATCGATCGGCCCCTACTCGCTCGTCACCCAGCAACCTCTCGGCGGGAAGGCGCAGTTCGGTGGCCAACGACTCGGCGAAATGGAAGTCTGGGCCATGGAAGCGTACGGGACCGCATACGCTCTGCAGGAGTTTCTGACTGTGAAGAGCGATGACGTCCAGGGGCGCACACGGATGTACGAGGCCATCGTCAAAGGCGAGTACAACCTCGAGCCGGGTCTGCCCGAAAGCTTCAATGTGCTCATCAAGGAGCTCCAGGCGCTCTGCCTCAACGTCGAGCTCATCGAGCCTGGCGCACAGCGAGTCGAGCACGCGGCCGAGGAGTGATTCCGTCCCGGAGGGACTGGCGACGGCTGTCGACCATAGGCGCTCCGCACCTCGTCGTACTGCGATCCGTCGAACGTCCCTCGCAATTTCTACATTATCGACTTTTGGCAGGCAGTTAGGAAAAGGAAGAACCCGATGCGCGACATCTTCAGCTTCTTCGAGAAGCCCAAGGATCCGCTGTCTTTCAGCGCGATTCGCATTTCGCTCGCGTCGCCCGAGAAGATCCGCGAGTGGTCGCACGGTGAGGTGAAGAAGCCCGAGACGATCAACTACCGAACGTTCAAGCCAGAGAGGGACGGCCTCTTTTGCGCGAAGATCTTCGGACCGGTCAAGGACTATGAATGCAATTGCGGCAAGTACAAGCGCATGAAGCATCGGGGGATCGTGTGCGAAAAGTGCGGCGTCGAGGTGATCCAGTCGAAGGTCCGACGCGAGCGCCTCGGGCACATCAATCTGGCGACGCCCGTCGCGCACATCTGGTTCTTGAAATCGCTGCCAAGCCGAATCGGGAACATGCTCGACATTTCGCTGAAGGATCTGGAGAAGGTCCTTTACTGCGAGAGCTACATCGTCATCGATCCGAAGGAGACCGGTCTCACGAAGGCCGAACTCTTGACGGAGGAGCGATACATGCAGCTCGCCGAGGAGTACGGCGACGACAAGTTCACGGCGGGCATGGGCGGCGAGGCCATTCTCGAAATGCTCAAGCAGGTCGACGTTCACACGCTGAGCGAGCATCTCCGACAGGAGATGCGGTCGGCCACGAGCGAAGCGAAGCGAAAGAAGATCGTCAAGCGGCTCAAGGTCTGCGAAGCCTTCCGCGAGAGCGGCAACCGCCCCGAGTGGATGATGCTGACGGTCATCCCGGTTTTGCCGCCGGATCTCCGCCCGCTGGTTCCGCTCGACGGGGGCCGGTTCGCGACGAGCGACCTCAATGATCTTTATCGCCGCGTCATCAACCGCAATAACCGCCTGAAGCGTCTACTCGAGCTCAATGCGCCGGAGATCATCATCCGCAACGAGCGGCGCATGCTCCAGGAGGCCGTGGATGCATTGTTCGACAATGGACGGCGCGGCAAGACGATCACGGGGCCGAACAAGCGGCCGCTCAAGAGTCTGAGCGATATGCTCAAAGGCAAGCAAGGGCGCTTCCGCCAAAACCTGCTTGGCAAGCGGGTGGATTATTCCGGCCGGTCGGTCATCGTCGTCGGTCCGACGCTCAAGCTCCATCAGTGCGGTCTGCCGAAGCAGATGGCCATCGAGCTCTTCAAGCCCTTCATCTACAACAAGCTCGAGGAGCGCGGATACGTCAATACCATCAAGAGCGCGAAGAAGATGGTCGAGAAGGAACGTCCCGAAGTCTGGGACATTCTCGAAGAAGTGATCACCGAACACCCGGTGCTTCTCAACCGTGCACCAACGCTTCACCGGCTGGGAATCCAGGCCTTCGAGCCGGTGCTCATCGAGGGCAAGGCCATCCAACTTCACCCCCTCGTCTGCGCCGCGTTCAACGCGGACTTCGACGGCGACCAAATGGCCGTTCACGTGCCTCTGTCCGTGGAGGCGCAAATGGAGGCCCGCGTGCTCATGATGAGCACGAACAACATCCTGTCGCCGGCGAATGGTCGTCCGATCATCAATCCGACGCAGGACATCGTTCTCGGGCTCTATTACGCAACCCGCGAGCGCAAGTTCGCCAAGGGCTGCTACCGAGAGGGCTCGCTTCAGGTCGACAAGAAGGGGCACGCGGAGGGCTATCTGCGCGGCGTGTACTCAAGTGTGGACGAAGTGCGGATGGCCTACGACCACGGCGAGGTGACGCTGCACTCCGGCATTCGGGTGCGCGTGCCGGCCGATGACGGCAAGACCCGGACCTTGAGCACGACGGTCGGCCGGTGCCTCATCGCGGAGATCCTCCCGGAGGGGCTGCCGTTCGATCTCGTCAACAAGACGCTCGACAAGAAGGCGCTCTCGGCGCTGATCGATGCTTGCTACCGCAAGCACCGGAACAAGGCGACGGTGCTTCTCGCCGACCGACTTCGTACGCTCGGCTTCGACTATGCCATGCGTTCGGGCGTCTCGATATGCATGGACCACATGGTCATTCCGCAGGCCAAGGGCATCTTGCTCGGCGAAGCGCAGGAGGAAGTCCAGCGCGTCATCGATCAATACCAAGAGGGACTCATCACCGACGGTGAGCGCTATAACAAGATCGTCGATATCTGGGCCGGCGTGGCAGACAAAGTCACGCAGGAGATGATGAACGAGATCGGCAAAGAGAAGGTCGTCGACCCGGAAACCGGCAAAGAGATCATCGAGCCGAGCTTCAACCCGATCTACATCATGGCCGACTCCGGGGCGCGAGGCTCGACGCAGCAGATTCGGCAGCTCGCCGCCATGCGAGGTCTCATGGCCAAGCCGTCCGGCGAAATCATCGAGACCCCAATCACCGCCAATTTCCGCGAAGGGCTGACGGTGCTTCAGTACTTCATCTCGACCCACGGCGCGCGAAAGGGGCTGGCCGACACGGCCCTCAAGACGGCCAACTCGGGTTACCTGACGCGTCGGCTGGTCGACGTGGCGCAGGATGCGGTCATCGCCGAATTCGACTGCGGCACCCTCGACGGAATTCGGGTGACCAAGCTCGAGGATGCCGGCGAGGTCATTCAGCCGCTCGGTGATCGCATTCTCGGCCGCGTGGCGCTCGAGGACATCGTCGACCCGCTCACGGGCGAGGTGCTCGTCCCCGCCAACACCGAGCTCGATGAGCACCTCGTGCACGTCATCGAGGAGGCCGGCATCGAGGAGGTGGTCATTCGTTCGGTTCTCACGTGCCAGACCAAACGGGGCGTTTGCGCAAAATGCTACGGCCGCGACTTGGCGCGTGGGTACAAGGTGAACATCGGCGAGTCGATCGGCATCATCGCGAGCCAGTCGATCGGCGAACCCGGAACGCAGCTCACGATGCGGACCTTCCACATCGGAGGCGCCGCGGCGCGCGGCAAAATCGAGCAGAGCTCGCTCGAGGCGCGCAATGAAGGCCATGTGCGCATTCGAAACGCCAACGTCGCCCGGAAGCCGGACGGCTTGATCGTCATGAACCGCCACGGCGAGGTCGTCCTCGTCGACGATACTGGTCGCGAGCGCGAGCATCACCGGCTCGTCTACGGCGCGATGCTGAAGGTCAACGAGGGCGACAAGGTGAAAGCCGGCCAGCTCCTCGCGGAGTGGGACGCCTTCGCCGTGCCGATCCTCAGCGAAGTGGGTGGCATCGTGAAGTTCGGCGACATCGTCGAAGGCGTCACGATGACCGAGAAGCTCGACGAGGTCACGGGCTTGTCCCGCAAGGTGATCGTCGAGTCGCGTGCAGCGGACCTTCGTCCGCGAATCACGCTCAAGGACGTGCAAAGCGCCGAAACGCTCAAACTCCCTGGAAGCACGCTCGATGCCCGTTACTTGCTTCCGGTCGGCGCCAACATCGTCGTTCAAGACGGCGACGAGATCAGCGCGGGCGACGTGCTGGCGAAGATCCCGCGCGAAACGACGAAGACGCAGGACATCACCGGCGGTCTACCGCGGGTGGCCGAACTCTTCGAAGCCCGCAAGCCGAAGGACCACGCCATCATTGCCGAGATCGACGGCGAGGTGAGCTTCGGCAAGGACACGAAGGGAAAGCGCAAGGTGGTCATCACCCCCTTCGCTCCCGATGGCGCGCTGCTCACCGACCAAGCACGCGAGTACTTGATCCCGAAGGGCAAGCACATCCAGGTCCAACCGGGCGATCGCGTTCGTGCGGGCGAGCCGTTGATGGACGGCCCGGCCAACCCCCACGACATCTTGCGGGTCAAAGGCGAAAAGGAGCTTGCCGCGTATCTCGTCAACGAGATCCAGCAAGTTTACCGTCTGCAAGGCGTGGCGATCAACGACAAGCACATCGAAGTCATCGTTCGCCAGATGCTCCGCCGCGTTCGCATCAAGGACGTCGGCGACACGAACTTTCTCATCGATGAGCAGGTCGAAAAGTACATTTTCGAGCGCGAGAACCAGCGCGTCATCGAGCGTGGTGGTCGTCCGGCGGTGGCCGAGCCGCTTCTCCTCGGCATCACGAAAGCGAGCCTTTCGACCGAATCGTTCATCAGCGCGAGCTCGTTCCAGGAGACGACGAAGGTGCTGACCGAAGCGGCGGTGTCAGGAAAGGTCGACTACCTCCGCGGCCTGAAGGAAAATGTCATCATGGGACGTTTGATTCCGGCCGGGACGGGTCTGTCTGCGTACAAGCAGCTCAAGCTCGTGGTCGAGGGCGAGGAAGAGCGGTATTCGGCGCCGCCCGCGCCGCGTCCTGCTGAGACCCCGCTGACAGCTGTCAACGAGGAATAATAGCAAGCCTCGGCCGACGGAAGGCGTCAGGGGCAGGGTAGGGCGAGAGACAGGCGCTGCTGCAAAGCGCCTGTCTTCGCCGCGTCATCGCGGACGGCCGGCTCAACGGCAGAACCGGCTGCTGAGAAAGCCAGAAGCGGGCGGCGGGAGCCAGAATGAGAAGCCGGAAGCGGCGGCGAGAGCCCAAAGCGGACGACGACACTCGGTGGGAAGCGACTTCAGGCGGCGGCGGACACCAGCCCGAACGCCGCGACGCCGCTCTGGCGGAGATCGCGTCGAAGCACCCCGGCGCGCGCGGGGTCTCCGAGGCAGCGCGCGACGAGATCGGCCGCCCATTCGTCAAGGGTCATCGCGCCGCATCCGCTGAAGTCACTGCTTTGTCCACGCAGAATGCCTTGCCATGCGTGGACCTGCGCTCCGAATTGAGTGCTTCGCACGAGGCCTCGGTGCCCGGCCGTGACCATGTGGGCTTCAGCGAGGCAGCGCGCCTCCGGTCCGGCCGGCGCAGCGCTGACGCGTGAAAGGCCAAGTAGCGATCGAACGAGGGCCACACCCGCGTGCGATCCACCCGCTGAAAGGGCGACCCGCTCGAGAATGCGCACGAAATCCGTGAACGGATCTTCGGGCGGTGCGCTCACTGCTGCAAACGGGTCGAGACACCCCGTCCGTTCCGAGGCAACGCCGAGCCAAGGCGCGTCGATCGCATCCATCATCCCATGGGGTGACGCTCCGGAGTCTGCCGTCTCTAGCACCGAGGACGCCCGCTCCGCTCGCCGGTCGTTATCGATTCGCGCCGCCACGGCGGGCTCGGTGACGAAGGGGCCTTCGTCAACCGCCTCGAACGCCAGATCGTCCACGACTTCAATGGTGGCGATCGCCACGTCCCGGAAGTCCAGCCAGTCGAGCGCCGTCATCGGGCCCACCGGGAGGTCACATGGCCGGGCCGTGCCGTCACCGCCGCTCGCGACATCGCATATCGCCCCCGCGTGCACGGCGTCCGGGAAGGAAGCTCGCGGACCGTGCTCGACGTCGTCGTCGACAAACTCGCCCGATGGCGGCCCAGGTCGGTCGGTGTTCTCTACCACAGTGTGCGATGTTATGCGGACCATCGCGAGAGTCACAAGAAACCGGCGGGTCGGGGCGCGCGGGAATCGGGTCCCATGGGTCGCGTGACGCAGCTGCGGAAGGTAGAGACCGGCGTGTGGGTCGGGGGCGCGCGGCAATCGGGTCGATGGGTCGCGTGACGCCGCTGGGGAGGGACCGAAGGTCGGGGCGTGGGGGGCCGAGATGGGTCGGGCGCCGCCGCCCCACGAGCGAGAAGGACCGCCGGCTTTCAGCTACAAACACGCGCCGCTGACGTATCGGCGGCGGGCCCACTCGTGCATGACGATGCCCGCAGCCACCGTGACCGGGAGCGAATGATTGACCCCATAGATGGGAATCGCGATCACGTCATCCGCTCGATCCAGGAGCTCGCGTGGTAACCCGAACCGCTCATTTCCGAACGCGAACACGACGCCGGTCGGAAAGGTTGCGACCGCCTGAATCGACCGACGCGCTTCGTCCTTCTCAACCGCCCAGAGAGGTCGGTGCGCAATGGTTTTGCAGAGCTGCGCCACATCCGAAACTTGCCGAATTGTCTCGTATTTTTGCATCCCCATGGACGCCTTGGGGTACCACCCCGTGTTGCCTACGACGAAGACTTCGCGCGCCAGGAAGCTGTGCGCGACGCGAATGATCGCGCCGACGGCGAACGCGTTGCCCGGCGAGATGACCGCCACCGAGAAGTCGTTTCGCAGCGGGGCCAGAGCCCGTTTGACGTCCTCGGATGCAAGACCGAGCGGCTTCTCGAGCGCCATGTGAGGCATAGGCTTGACAGAGATGGGTTCCTAAGTAAAGTGCGCCTCCCCCGCGGCCGGGGCCACGCCCACGTGCGCCTTTCACCGGCCCCTCTTGCGGCTATCGACCGATGCCCACGATTAATCAGCTCATTCGCCATGGCCGCCTCAAGGCACGCGTCAAGACCGCGTCGCCCGCCCTCCGCGCGTGTCCCCAGAAACGCGGCGTCTGCGTCCGCGTCTATACGACCACGCCCAAGAAGCCCAACTCCGCGCTGCGTAAGGTCTGCCGCGTCCGGCTGACGAACGGGATGGAGGTCACCTCGTACATCCCCGGCGAGGGGCACAACCTACAGGAACACTCGGTAGTGCTCATCCGTGGCGGTCGCGTCAAGGATCTGCCAGGTGTCCGCTACCACGTCGTCCGCGGGACGCTCGACGCTTCGGGCGCCGTCGGCCCCTCCTCCACCAACAAGGTCAACCGCAACCGCAAACGTTCGAAGTATGGCGTGAAGCGGCCCAAGGCTTGATCGCCGCCGACCCCAGCTCGAACCAGCTGCGAGAAAGTTCCCATGCCCCGCCGCCGCGAAGTGCCCAAGCGCCGGATCACTCCGGATCCCAAATTCAAGGACAAGCTCGTCTCGAAGTTCACCAATACCCTGATGATCGAGGGCAAGAAGTCGACGGCGGAAGGCATCCTGTACGGGGCGCTCGACGTCATCCGCGACCGGTTCAAAGAAGAGCCGCTCGAAGTCTTCCGCAAAGCGCTCGACAACGTTAAGCCAAAGCTCGAGGTCAAGAGTCGCCGGGTCGGCGGCGCGACCTATCAGGTGCCGGTCGAGGTTCGGCCCGAGCGCCGGGTCACCCTGGCGATGCGTTGGCTCGTCGCGTACGCGCGCGACCGCGGGGAAAAGACGATGCGCGAGCGTCTGGCGGCCGAGTTCGTCGACGCGGCCAACGGCCGCGGCAACGCCGTCAAGAAGAAGGACGACACCCACAAGATGGCGGAGGCGAACAAGGCCTTCGCGCACTATCGTTGGTGAGAGGCGCGAGGAGTCAAATCGACCGATCATGATGAGGCCGACATAAGGACCGGGTCACAGCCACCAAGAGGGCCGTGCCCCGGAACCCTCTCTGGATCCGCGTCGCCTGCGACGCACTTCCCCAAACTGCGGGGAACAACGGCCAGAGAGGGTTTCGTGCATTTCGGGGCCCGCCGAACAAACGCGCGCGCACCTTCGAGCCGAGCCCTGGCTTCGGCACTTTGCCGCGCACGGCTTTCGACGGAGCAGATTGGAGAGGTATCCGTGGCTCGTGAGTATCCGCTGGAGAGGACGCGAAACATCGGCATCATGGCCCACATTGATGCCGGCAAGACCACGACCACCGAGCGTGTCCTCTACTACACCGGCGTAAACTACAAGATCGGTGAGGTCCACGAGGGCGCCGCGACCATGGACTACATGGTCCAAGAGCAAGAGCGCGGCATCACCATCACATCGGCGGCCACCAACTGCTTTTGGCGACCGCTCGACGGTCCGTGGGGCGGAGTCACGAACCGCGTGAACATCATCGACACGCCGGGCCACGTCGACTTCACCATCGAGGTCGAGCGGTCTCTGCGGGTGCTGGACGGCGCGGTGGCGGTGTTCGATGGTGGCAATGGCGTCGAGCCGCAGAGCGAGACCGTCTGGCGTCAGGCGGACAAGTACCGTGTGCCGCGCATCGCGTTCATGAACAAAATGGACAAGACCGGCGCCGACTTTTTGATGTGCGTCAACAGCATGAAGGAGCGCCTCGGGACGAATCCCGTTCCCATCCAGTGGCCGCTCGGCGAAGAAGATCGCCATCGGGGCGTCATCGACCTCATCCGCATGAAGGCCGCCGTTTTCGATGAGGAATCGAAGGGTCAGAAGTACGACTGGGTCGATGTACCGGACGAGCTTAAAGCCACCGCCAACGAGTGGCGCGACAAGCTGATCGAGTCGTGCGCCGATTGCGACGACGAGATCATGGCCTTCTATCTCGACGGCCACCCCGAAAGAGTCACGGATGCGATGATCCATCGCGCGCTTCGCTATGGAACCATCCACTTCAAGCTCGTACCCGTCATCTGCGGCTCTGCATTCAAGAACAAGGGCGTGCAGATGCTGCTCGATGCCGTCGTCAATTATCTTCCGTCGCCGCAGGACATTCCGCCCGTCCAGGGGGTCGACCCGGCGAAGAAGGATAGGCCTGCGATCACCCGCAAAGCGTCGGACGATGAGCCGTTTAGCGCCCTCGCTTTCAAGATCATCAACGATCCGCACGGCAATCTGACGTTCTTTCGTGTCTACTCCGGCAAGGTGTCGAGCGGCACGATGGTGCTCAACTCGTCGCGAGACAAGCGCGAGCGCATCGGGCGGATTCTGCGCATGCACGCCAACAAGCGCGAGGAAGTCCAAGAGGCGGACTCGGGAAACATCTACGCGGCGGTGGGACTGAAAGACACGCGGACGGGGGACACGCTCTGCGACGAAAAGACGCCGATTCTCCTCGAGCAGATGATTTTCCCGGAACCAGTCATTTCGATAGCCATCGAGCCGAAGACGAAGGTCGACGTCGAGAAGCTCGGCGTCAGCCTACAAAAGCTCGCGCAGGAAGATCCGTCGTTCCGCACCCACACGGACGAGGAGTCCGGTCAGACGATCATCAGCGGAATGGGCGAGCTCCACCTCGAGATCATCGTCGATCGTCTGAAGCGCGAGTTCAAAGTCGAGTCGAACGTCGGCAAACCCGAGGTAGCCTTTCGCGAGGCGATCACTCGCAAGCAAGCCTGCGAGTACAAATACGCCAAGCAGTCGGGCGGGCGCGGCCAGTTCGGACACGTACTCATGGAGATCGAGCCGGGTGAGCGCGGGTCCGGCTTCGTCTTTGAAAACGACGTGGTCGGAGGCGTCATCCCGAAGGAGTTCATTCCCGCGATCGAAAAAGGGGTTCGCGAAGCGATGGGCCGCGGTGTCCTGGCCGGCTACCCGATGGTTGACATGAAGTGCCGCCTTTACGATGGCAGCTATCACGAGGTCGACTCGAGCGCGCAGGCGTTCGAGGTGGCGGCATCCCTGTGTTTTCAGGAAGGCGCCAAGCGGGCTGGATTGGTCCTGCTCGAGCCGATCATGAAGATCGAAGTGGTCGTCCCTGAGACGTACATGGGCGACGTCATCGGCGACCTCAACTCGCGCCGCGGACGAATTCTCGGCATGAGCCAGCGGGGCAATGCCCAGGTCATCGATGCCGAGATTCCGCTCGCGACGATGTTCGGATATGTGACTGACTTGCGCTCGATGACGCAGGGACGCGGAACCTCCACCATGCAGTTTGCCAACTACTCACCCGTACCGCCGGCGATTCAGGAAGAGCTCGTCGCCAAGGTCAAGGGCCGCTGAATCGAGCACACCGACTTCATTCCGAGCAATCGAAGGAGAGAGCGTCATGGCCAAGGAGAAGTTCGTACGCAGCAAGCCGCACGTGAACGTGGGCACGATCGGTCACATCGACCACGGGAAGACGACGTTGACGGCGGCGCTGGTGAAGGTGCAGTCGAAGAAGGGCT
>JBEKFX010000112.1:0-18233 GCA_050013115.1 Polyangiaceae bacterium | reverse complement strand
ACGCCCTTTCGCCTGCACCTCGCCGTCGGCGACGTGGGCCACACGCTCATCATTGGCCCCACCGGTGCGGGCAAGTCGACGCTTCTCGGCATGCTGGCGCTCGGGTGGCTCAAGTACCCCGGAGCGCAGGTCATCCTCTTCGACAAGGACCGGTCGGCGAGAGCCGCGACGCTCGCCGTGGGCGGCGCCTGCTACGAGCCCGGCAGCGAGCGCGCCCCCGTTGCGTTCCAACCGCTCGCCGACATCGACCAGCCCGCCGAGCGCACGTGGGCGGCAGGGTTTATCGGGACGCTGCTCTCCGCGCAGGGCATCGCGGTCGACCACGCCATTCAGTCGGCGATCGACGAGACGCTGCTCGGCTTGGCGAGCGCGCCGCGCAAGGAGCGCACGCTCACGCTCTTTGCGAGTCACATCGGGTCGCGCGAGAGGCGTCTCCGGGACGCGCTCCGCCCGTACACGCTCGACGGCCACTTCGGCCAGATTTTCGACGCCGACCGGGACGACTTCCACGAAGCGCCTTGGACGATGATCGAGATGGGGCACTTGATGGGCATGGGGGAGGGGGCCCTTATCCCCGCGCTCGAGTACCTCTTTCACAGGGTCGAGGGGCAGTTTCGTGGCCAGCCCACGCTCCTCATCGTCGACGAGGCGTGGCTCTTTCTCGGCCATCCGGTCTTTGCGCGACGTCTTCAATCGTGGCTGAAGACGCTCCGGAAGAAGAACGTGTACGTCGTCTTTGCGACGCAAGAAGTCGCCGACGCGGCGAGCAAGCCCGAGCTCCTCTCGACCATCTTGTCGGCTTGCCACACGAAGATCTTCTTGCCGGACGACGAGGCGCTGACGCCCGCCATGACGCAGGCGTACCAGGCGGTGGGCCTGACCACGGCCGAGATCGACATTCTCGCCAAGGCGCAGAAGAAGCGCGACTACTACTACCGATCGGCGAGCGGCCGGAGGCTCTTTCAGCTGGGCCTGGGCCCCGCAGCGCTCGCCTTCGTCGGCGCTTCCGGCGAGACCGACCAGCGCTTTTTGGACGAGCTCGTCGGCTCGCGTCCGGAGCCCGAAGTCGCCTGCGCCCTCCTTGAGCGCCGCGGCGTGACCTGGGCGGTCGCCGCGCTTCGCCGGGAGACCGAGAAGCCTGGCCCCCATCCCATCCCCGACGCCGTCACCGTCGTCCTCCCCCACCTCGCCGCCGAGGCGCCGACGGTCGTCGTGGCCGACATGGCCGCGGTCGCAAAGAAAGCGTTCGAGGCGGACGACGACGACGACGATGCCGTGACGATCCGCATCGGCAGGCCTGCCCCGCCTCCCGTTCCTCTGGCGCCGCCTCCACAGCCCGCGCCCCGGCAGCTGGTGCACTGGAGGCATGCGCCATGAGAGCCCTCACTCGACGCCGCCTTTTCTCAGGCGCTTTCGCTTGCGCGGCTGTCACCGGGGACGCGGCGCGCACCGAGCCCGCGCGCGCCGATCTCGTCGGCGGCGACTTGCCCATTCTGGGCGGCATTCTCGTTCAGTCGATCATGCAGGTCTCGAACCTCGCGTCGATGCTCACGCAAATCGTTAATCAGGTGCGGCTGATGACGACGATGCTCAAAGCCATTGGCTCGGGGTCCTTCCCCGCACTCGTGCAGTTCATCGGCGCGGCGCGCGCCTCCTACAGCACGCTCACGTCCGGCGTTCGGTCGATGAGCTACTCGCTCTCGCGCATCGACGGCGAGTATCAGCAGCTCTTTCCGAGTGACCAGCCGCCGCCGGGTACGACCGTCGCGCAGCACACGGCGCAATACCAAGCGTGGAATCAAGAGATCGTCGGCGCGTCCCAAATCGCAGCGCGCCAGCAAACCGATCTCGCGACGCTCGACGGCCATGCGCAGCAAACGCAAACCATTTTGCAGCAGTCGCAGGCCGAGGAGGGCGTCGTCGGGCAGCTGCAGCTCATCGCGCAGATGATCGGCATCACGAACGCCCAGCTCGTTCTCATCAATCAGACGCTCTCGACGACCGGACGAGTCCTCTCCGACATGGCCGCGTCGGGCGCCTCCGAGCAGCAGCTGTCGCTCGCGAAAAAGGGCGATAGCCGCGCCGGATACACCAGCCGCGGCCCGTCCGTCGTCGTCCCCACCACCTTGCCGTGAGAGGCCGCCCATGAACTTCAACACGCTGACTCTGACACTTCAAAACTTCATTGCGGCCTTCTCAGGCGGGTACAGCCGCCTTCAGGGCTCGGCGAATAGTCTGCTCGGAATTCTTGTCGGGATCGAGGTCGTGCTGCTCGGCCTGTGGACGGCGCTCGGCGGCGGGGACAACGTCGTCGGCGTCTTCAAGAAGATCCTTCACATTGGCGCGTGGGTCTGGATCGTCCAGTCGTACCCGACGCTCTGCAAGGCCTTCGTCGACTCACTCGTTCAGGCGGGCCTTCTCGCGGGCGGGGGCGGCGATGTGACCCTCATCATGGATCCGTCCCGGCTCGCCGGGTACGGCCTCGACGCGACCGCGCCGCTCACCCAGAAGCTCGGCGACCTCGGCATGACCGATTTGTCGGACATGCTCGTCTACGGCTTCGGCTACCTCGCCATCCTGGCCTGTTTTCTCATGATGGCGATCAACGTCTTTCTCGCGGTGCTTGAGTACTACCTCTTTGCCGCGCTCGTCGGCATCTTCCTTCCGTTCGGTCTTTTGACGCCGACCAAGTTTCTTGCCGAAAAAGCCGTCGGCGCCGTCGTCTCGGCGTCCGTCAAGCTCATGGTGCTCGCCTTCGTCACGGCGGTCATCAATCCGGTCCTCTCGAACATTCACTTTGCGGGCCCGGAAATCACATTCAACGAGCTCTGGTCGGTTTTTCTCACCGTCTGCGCGCTCATGTTCTTTTGCTGGAAAGCGCCGCACCTCGCCGCCAGCCTGCTCGGCGGAACGCCCCACCTCGGCGCCGACCATTTGCTGCAGGCCGCCGGGGCACCGATCGCCGCGGGCATGGCCATGAGCGCCATCGGCCGAAGCGCGATGGCCGGTGTGGCCGCGACACGTGCCGCCGCTTCCGCGGGGCAGACCATGAGCGGCTCACGGTCCCCCACGTCTTCGGCCGCGTCCCATCTCGGCACGGCAGGCTCGCCCTTAGAGCGCACTGGGGCAGAGGGGGCAGCAGGAAAGGAAGGAGCGGCGGCGGCCGCCGCGTCGACGCCGTTGAACGCGGGGGCGAGCTCCACGCTCGTGCAGAGCGCGATGGGCAAGACCACAAGCTGGCAGCCCCCCGCAGCCGGCGCGGGCCCGAGCGCGACCCAGGCGAGGGGAACGGCCGTGGACATCCTCTCGGGTGCCGACGCTGGTCCTCGCGTCGCGAATTTCGCGGCATCGGCCACGACGGGGCCCGAGCGCACGCCCCGCGGCTTCCGTCAGGGCTCGAGTCCCGCAGGATCCTCGACTTCGCCTTCCACCGCGCCCCCCGAGCCGCCGAACGCCGCGTAGCGGCATTCGAAAGACCACCCCAGGAGACAACCCTCATGAGCGGTAAATGGACTCCCGAAGGCCCTCTCGATACGCCCTATCGGCGCGCACGCCAGGAATGGGACCTGCGCATGGGAAACGCCACCGTCCAGGCGAAAAACTGGCGCTTGGCGACGTTCGTCAGCTTGGGCGCCACGACCTTGGCCATCGGTGGCCTGGTCTACCTCGGGCGATTGCCGAAGGCCGTCCCGCATGTCATCGAAGTCGATCGGCTCGGTGCGGCAAGCTACCGCGGACCGGTCGGCCAAACTGACTACGTCCCATCGGACGCCGTCGTCACCTACCACCTGCGCCGCTTCATCGCGGACACGCGCGAGATCTCCTCGGACGTTGCGGTCCTTAGGCGCAACTGGCTCGATGCGTACACGCTCGTCACGTCGCGGGGCGGCAACATGCTTTCTGCGTTCGTCCAGGCCCCGGAAAACGATCCGTTCCGTCGCGCCCAAGAAGAAAAGGTGACGGTCGAGTTTCTCTCGGCCGTGCGCGTCTCGGGCGACACCTGGCAGGTCGATTGGCGGGAATCGGATTGGGACAAGAACGGCAGCCCCAGCGGCCCGCCCACCATCTGGCGCGCGATGCTCCGCACGCTTCTTCAGGCGCCCAAGAGCGCCGAGGCCATGAGCAAAAACCCGATTGGCCTCTACGTCGACGAACTGCATTGGGACAAGGTCGGGGGGTGATTCGATGATTCACACACAACGTTCGATCGGCACGGTTCTTTTGATTGCGGCCGCTCCAGGCGGCTGCGCGACGCACGCTCCCCAAGGGGCGGCGGTCTACGTGCGCGCGAAGGTGGCGCCCGATCCGGCGCCAAGCCCGGCCCTCATCGTACGCGCCTCCGAGCCCGTTCCGGCGAGCTCGCAGCTCAGGCCCATGCCGGGGCGACCGAAGGCGACTGGAGCTTTTGCGCCGGGCGCTCCAAACCTGACGAGACCTTCGCCCCTGCAGGTCGTCGCCGACGCCAACCGCAAAGCGTCGCAGGCGCCCGCGTCGAGCGACACGTTCAACGCCATCGTTCAGTACTCGTACGAGGCGGGCACGCTCTTTCAGGTGTTTGCGGCGCCGATGCGCATCACCGACATCGCGCTCGAGCCGGGCGAGAAGATCCTCGGACAGCCGGCCTCCGGCGACGTCGTCCGGTGGCTGCTCGCCATGGGTAAATCAATGGACCACGGCGTCGAGCAGTGGCACGTCTACTTGAAACCCACCCGGCCCGATCTCGAGACCAATCTCGCCATCAACACCGACCGGCGGAGCTACATGCTCGAGCTTCACAGCTACGCCGACACGTACATGGCGGCGGTTGTTTGGCGGTATCCCGAGGAGGAACTCGCACGCCTGCAAAGAGAGGCCGCCGATCTCGCGACCGAGGAGAAAACGACCGCGCCGGTCGTTGGCATCGACGCGCTCAACTTCAACTACACGATTGAAGTCATTCAAGGGTCGCCAGCATGGACGCCCGTGCAGGCGTTCGACGATGGGCGGCGGACGTTCGTGCGATTCCCGCAGGCGATGCTCGAGCGCGAAGCCCCCGCGCTCTTCGTTCTTCGGGGCAATGAGACGGAGCTCGTCAACTACCGTGTCAAAGGCGACACGTATGTCATCGACCGGCTGTTCGACTCCGCGGAGCTCCGCGTCGGTCAGCACGATCAAGAGATTGTCCGAATCGCGCGGGGCGGCATCGGCTCGCCGGCGGCGGTTGTTCATGGGAGGGCCGGGCTATGACCGCCGCTCCTCCGGAGTGCGCCCCGGTCGTGGCGATGCCCGACGACGTGCACGCCTCGAAGCTCTCGCCCGAGGATCCGCGCCTGCGCCTCCGCCGCCCGGTTGCGCGCACCCTTCGGACGGCCCCCCTCGTCGTCCTCCTGGCGTGCCTGCTCGGCGCCATCCTGCTCGCCATCGCCCTCGCGTTTCAGCCTCCGACGAGCGCGGGGAAGGCGAAGACCGAGCCGAGTGGCGCGCCGCCGGCGCCGATCGTGCCCGAAGCGATCCGCAACGCGTCCGCCATCCCCAAGACGGCCGCACACCCATGGCCCGAGGCCGGCACCGTTCGCGTAGACCGCGACGCGCGAATGGCCGGCCAAGAAGACGCCAAGCGTCGCGCCGTCGAAGACCAAAACCTCAAAGCCCAGGGCGCGGGCATTCTTTTCGACACGCCCGGGGGCGCTGGCGAACACGAACAGGAGGTCGAGCCGGCGCACGCGCCCTCGCTCGCAGGGGCGGCGCTCTTGCCCAGCGCTGCGGGTATGGCGAGCGCCGACTCCGATCCCAACCTGCAGCTCCGAAAGAACGCCTTTCTCGACGGGCCGGGCGCAAGGACTGCGACTGCGCTGACGGCCACCTTGCAGCATCCTCGGAGCCCGTACGAGCTCAAGGCCGGCACGATACTTCCGACCGTGCTCGTCACCGGCATTAACAGCGACTTGCCTGGGCCTGTCATCGGGCAGGTCAGGGAGAACGTCTACGACACCGTCAGCGGCAACTGGCTGCTCGTCCCGCAGGGCAGTCGCCTGCTCGCGCAATACGACTCGATGGTCTCGTGGGGCCAGGAGCGCGTCCTTCTCTGCTGGAACAGGCTGATCCTTCCAAACGGCGATTCCCTCAACCTTCCCTGCATGCCGGCTGCCGATCTCGCCGGCGCGGCGGGCCTGACCGACCAGGTCGACGAGCACTGGTTTCGCATCATCAAGGGAGCGGCGGTCGCCTCGCTCCTCGCGGCGACGGCGCAAGGCGTCGCCGGAAACGTCGTCAGCGTGAATCCGACCGTCCCGCAAATGTGGGCCGGCGGCGCCGCGGGCAACATCAATCAAGTGGGCCAGCAGCTGACGCGCCGCGATCTCAACGTCCAGCCGACCATCACCGTGCGGCCCGGCTACGCGATCAACGTCATCGTGACGAAAGACATCGTCCTCCCGCCGTACCCCGATTCGTTGGCCGTGGGGGTGCGCCGATGATCCGCGCCACGTCCTCCTGCAACCGCCGGGCGATGAGCGTGCGCGATCTCGCGCGCCTCCTTCTTCGCCTCCTCGGCGCCACGGCGTTCGCGTCGGCGTGCGCGTGCCTGCTCGCATCACACCTCATCTGGAATTGGACGCCGAGCCTCCCGCTCGGCCTCTACTGGCTCTCGCGAGGGCCCCAGGCGCCGACCGCGCTGTCCGGTGCGCTCATCGCCTTTCCCGTGCCGGCCGACGTCCGCGATCTGGTGCGCGAGCGACGCTATCTGCCGCCCGGCGCGCTGCTCGTCAAACGCGTCGTCGCGACGCCGGGGGATCGCGTGTGCACGGGCGGCGGAACGCTGACCGTAAACGGCCAATCCCTCGGTGCCATTCGGACCGAGGACACCGCCGGCCGGCCACTGCCCCACGACGAAGGGTGCGGACCGTTGCCCGAGGGTTCGGTCTACGTCGCATCGCACTACGCGAAAAGCTTCGATTCCCGCACGTTCGGACCGGTCCGGACGAGCGACATCCGAGGAACGGTGACGCCGCTATGGACGTTTTGACCACCATTCTCACGTGCAGCTTATACCTCGCAGACGACGCGCTCGTTCGCGCGATCGCCGAGTCGACGAGCGAAAGGAATCCCTACTTCGTGCTCGACACGTCGGTCGACTGGACCCAGGTCGATCCGCCGCCGGCTCCGAAGACAGCCGCCGATGCGCTCGCCCGTACGAGGGACATTCTCGCCAAAGGCGGGCGACCCCTGCTCGGGCTCCTCGAAGTGCCGCCCGTGTGGCTCGACGCCTTCGGGCGCGATCTCGCGGACGCCTTCGATCCGTGCACGAACGTCGCCGTAGGCACCGCCATGATCTCCGCGTTTGACGTGGAGTGCGCTGCCGTGACGCCACCAAACGTCGCGCAACGAAAGAATGCGCCCTCGGCCGCGACGAGCGCGCACGCGCCCTCGGCCGCCCGGCGCCGCTGCATCCTGCGCAAGTACGAAGAAGCCATCGGACTGCCCGATTTCGCGACCGCGACGACCCTCGAGCTCCGTGTCCAGCGGCCGATTCCGTCACCCGTCGCAGACGCGCCCATCCTTGTTCCGGTTCCGCGCGAGAACGCGGGACCCGCATCGATCCTTGTGCCCACGACTTCCTTCTCCGGACCGACTTCCTTCTCCGAGTCCCACGCCGCTTCGAATCCGTAGTCGCCACTTCTCCAAGGTTCGCCACGTCTCATTCGCCTCGGAACCCGAGGTGCGCTCGCTTGCGCGCCCAGCGGGCGAAGTCCGTCCGCGCCCCGCTCCCAACCCCTCACCAGAAAGGCCACGCTCCTATGAAACCCGAATTCGCTCCGTCCGTGCCCGCTTCGCCCCGATCGAACCCCGAGCGCATGCGCAAGACGTCCTCCGCCGAGACTCCCATGCGTCTCTTCATTGCCGAAAAGCCAAGTCTCGCGCGCGCCATCGCCGACGGGTTGCCGGGACCGCAGCGGCACACCAAAACGCATATCGTTTGCGGCGGCGGCAACGTCGTTGCGTGGTGCGCCGGGCACATCCTCGAGACGGCGCCCCCCGAAGCGTACGGCTCTGGCTACAAGCACTGGCGCTTGGGCGATCTGCCGATGATACCGCGCGAGTGGCAGCTCGACGTGCTGAGGCCCGATCTCCTCAGGGAGATAAAGGCCCTGCTCAAACGCGCTGCACGCGTCGTGCATGCCGGAGACCCCGATCGCGAGGGACAGCTCTTGGTCGACGAGGTGCTCGACTTCCTCGACTACGAGGGACCGGTCGATCGCCTGCTCGTCCGCGATCTGCGGCCCGAAGCCGTGCGCCGCCAGCTCGCCGTGCTCGAGCCCAATGGCAAGTATCGCCCGCTCTCCGACGCCGCCCTCGCGCGCCAGCGCGCCGACTGGCTTTACGGCATCAACATGACCCGCCTCTACACGCTGCTCGGCCGCGCGGCCGGCTATGACGGCGTGCTCTCAGTCGGGCGCGTCCAGACCCCCCTTCTCGGTCTCATCGTCGCCCGCGACCGGGCCGTCGCCGAATTCAAGCCGGTCCCGTATTACGTCGTCCGGGCGGCGATTCGCACGGCGGGGGGAGAGATGTTTCGCGCACGCTGGGTGCCGGCCGCGGGCCTGGCCGGCGGCGCCGTCCAGCACTTCGATGACGAACGGCGCCTCCTGAGTCGAACCGTTGCCGAGTCCATCTGCCGCCGCATGGACGGGCAGCAAGGCGTCGTCTCCACCCGAACTGAAGAGAAGAAAAGCGAGCCGCCGCCGCTGCCCCACTCGCTCGCCGGTCTCCAGGTCGACGCGGGACGGCGGCTCGGCATGAGCGCGCAGGCCGTGCTCGATGCATGCCAGAGCCTCTACGAGACCCACCGCCTCGTGACCTACCCCCGGTCGGACTGTTCGCACTTGCCCGAGGGGCAGCACGCACAGGCCCATGACGTTGTCGCCGCCATCGTCGCGCGCGTGCCGTCGCTCGCGGCCGCGGCGGCTGGCGCAAACCTGTCGTTTCGCTCCAAGGCCTGGAACGACAAGAAGGTCACGGCGCATCACGCCATCATTCCGACGCCCCACGCTGGCGCCGCCGCGGCGCACCTCACCGCGCCGGAGCTCGCCGTCTATGAGATCGTCTGCCGTCGCTACCTCGCGCAGTTTTATCCGGCGCACGAAACGCTGCGGACGAAAGTCGAAATCGATATTGGGGGCGAGAGGTTCGTGGCGACCGGACGGCAGGTCCTTGCGGTCGGCTGGAGGGCTCTCGGGGCCTCGAGCTCGAGCGACGACCCAGGAGGAAGCCTGGACGACGACCGCGTGAAGGAGAGCGACGGAGATCGCGACGCAGCGCTGCCCCGTCTCGCCAAGGGCGACCGGATGACGGTCACAGAAGCCTCGATCGAGGACAAGCAGACGGAGCCCCCAAAGCCCTTCACCGACGCGTCGCTCGTTACTGCCATGTGCGCCGTCGCAAGGTACGTGACCCGTCCGCACATCCAAAAGATCCTCACCGAATCCGACGGAATCGGAACGCCCGCCACCCGCGCGGCCATCATCGAGACCCTGTTCGAGCGCGGCTACGTCACGCGCATCCAGAAGACCATCGTGTCGACCGAGACCGGGCGCGCGCTCATCCGAGCCCTTCCCGAAGTCGCCACGACGCCCGACATGACCGCCCTCTGGGAGCTCGGGATGCGCGCCATCACGGATCGCGAGCAGTCGCTCTCCACATTTCTCGAACGCATCGAGGCGGAGCTCGAACAGCTCGTCCAGCACGGCAAAGCCCTCGGTCGCGTTTCCGTCGCGACGTCCGCACGTGGCGCCCAGCCGAACGGACGCCGAACCGAATCCGCCATTCACAGGCCTGCTCGCCACGCCAGACACACCGCGGGACGACAGCCGGCCGAATAGCGCGTGCCCGCGAATTCTCAGCGAAAGGACTCTGTCGATGAGCGCCCCCCATGTTGCATTCTCCGATTTCAATCGCGTCATCCAATCTCTGTCCGATCTGCCCGAGCGTGAGCAAATCACGACCCTGAAGCTCGAGCTGCTTCATGCGCTCGAGCAAGCCGACACCGCTCGTGCTCGGTGCGCCGAGCTCGAGGAAAAGCTCACGGAACTCGAGGCCGAGAGCGCCGAGCGCCGTCAGGAGCACAGCGTCTTCGCCGCGCGGCTCAACGCCAAGTGCGTGCGACTGACGCGCGACTTGGAAAACCTCAAAAGCGACCAGGAGAAGCGCCTGCGTGCCATGCACCTCGAAGGGGTCGCCACAGAAGCCCATTGCGAGGCGCTCGACGAGATGTGTCGCTCGCTTCTCCTCACTCTCGAATATGCCGCCGCCGCGGCCGTCGAGAGACAAGAGCCGTTGGCCCACGCCTCCGGGCTCTCCGCACGATGCCGCCGCGAAAGCCATAACCCTGTCGACCGCGCGAGCGGCCGACATGCGGCCGGCACGCCGTTCGTGTTGGCCAAGGACCGCATTCACCCCTCCACCCGTCCTTCTCACCTTGAGAGCCGCCCATGTCTGCCTTTGACCCTGAAATCGAACAATTCAAACGTTCCATCGATCTGGCCGAGTACGCCAAGAAGACCGGCTACGAGCTTCGTCCTGGAGAAAGCAAGGACTTCATGTTTCTCGAGCATCCCAGTCGAGACCGGATTGTCGTCGCGCGAAATCCGAGCGGGCAGTGGATCTACGCTTCGGTCAACTCCTACGAACCTCGCAGTCCGGCAGAGTCCCCAGATCACGCGTCCCGTCGCATGCGCGACTGCGTCCTGCGCACGAAGGACAAGGGCTCGATCGTCGAGTTCGTGCGGAATCGCGACTGCACCGCTCGCCACGGCGAGGTCCCCCTCGAGGTCGTTCGCGCGCGCCTTCGCGGATATCGCGAGTCAGGCCGACCACTCGATTTCGAGGGCCCGCTCCACCTCTCGCCTGGTGTCGTTCGGACACCGAGAGCACCCGACCGAGCCGGTGACATGGTTGGCCGCGGGGTCGACAGCGCGACCATGCCCGCCGGGCCTCGCAACGACCGGAACCAAGACGCCATCACCGAAAGGATCCCGCCGGGGCGGCGTCGCTACGACTGGACGCCGCCGCCCGAGTGCGCCGGCGCCGTTCTCCATCGGGCCCCCCGCGGCCGCAGCCCGGACCGCGGCCGATGAACACCGCCGTGCAATTGCGGCACGCCGGCGACGATGCGCCGCAAAGCGACCTTGTCTACGGCACGCCGCGCACAACGGTCGCCGGCCAGCTCGGCCCGGTGGCTCTCTTCTCATCTGGGGCGCTCGTCGCCTATCGCATTCGCCACCGTCGTCGCACGAGGACCTTCGTCTTTCGAACCCTCGTCGTCGACAACTGGCACGCGGCATCGATTCTCGGCGTCCGCCCTCGTGTGCACCTGCTCTTTGATGTCCGCTCGGAAGGGCGCGCGCGACTCGTTCGCAACATGTTTCGTTATCTCAACGAGACGGGCCCCGACCCCACCGCTTTGCCGGACGGATTCTATCTGCGTGTCGGGGTCGTTCTCGGGGGCCGTTTGCCCAAACACAAGATCTTACCGTCGCTCCTGTCTTCGCCGATCGGCGCTCGCTCGCCCACGAGGTCACCATGAGTTTTTCTCATTCGAAGATGCGTATCCGCAAGCCGCGACCGTCGCGGGTCGTGCGTCCACAATTCGCGTGGCGAGACAGGGTCGTATTGGGCATTGCGCCTCGCGCGTTTCGCGACGCGAAGCGCCCAGTCAACGCCCCCATTCGCCTCGTCGCACTCGGCGCAAGAAGGGAGCAGCCATGACCTGGGCGAAGCTCTGCGGATCCTTTTGCTTCCATCGCAAAGTGCTCGAGGCCGACCTGCTCACGAAGAGCCGGGCGTCGGGCGCATTTGCACGCATGATCGCCTGGTCCGCCGAAAACATGACCGGCGGCAAAATCTCGGCTGCCATGGCCCTGACGATCGCGAGAGATCGGAAGGTCATCGACGCGCTCGTCACAGTCGCCCTCCTCGAGCGTCACGGCGGCAACTACACGCTCCACGACTTCGGCGACTACAACCCGACCGGCGAGGAACTCGCTGCGCGTCGCGAAGAGCTTCGCGTGAAGCGATCCAAGGCCGGTCATCAAGGCGCCGCGGTCCGGTGGGGCCGTGGCAAGGCCGATGGCAACTTGCCAAGCGCGCAGGGGGTCCCCGATGGCACCTTGCCATCGGTGCGAGAACCGCCCGATGGCAAAAATCATGGCAAACGGGATGGCAACTTGCCATCGGCGGCGGTCGCAAAGGATGGCAACGCACATGGCAAAAGCATGCCTACGTCTCCGTCTCCGTCTCCGTCTCTGTCTCCACCACCTACGGTGGTGGAATTTGCGCTGACGGGCGTCGATGCAGTTCCCGAGACCGGCGGCAGGAGAAAGTCGAATGCCCGAATGGCGAAGCACACGCCCGAGGAAGTCGACGCCAAAAACCGCGTCGTCCGGACATTCATCGAGTGCTTCCAAGCCAAAAAGCAAGTCGCGCCCAAAGCCATCGTCGAGGCGGACCACGCCCAGGCATTCCTGCTGGCGAAACGGTTTGGGGCCGACGAGGCGTGCAGCATCGTCCGGCGCGCCTTCGAAAGCGACTTCGTCGTTCGCGAGAACACCACGCTCCGCTACATCGCAAGCAAGGCGGACACGTTTCGCGGCGCGGCGCCAAAGAAAGCCCACGGCCAGCGCGAACAGCAACAGGCCGCCGGCGACGAGCCTTGGCTGCGCGAGCACCTGTCATGAAGTCGCTCGGAGAGTTTTTGAAGGGGATGAAGCCTCCGGCGTTCGACTGCGTCTGCCCGGCTTGCGGTACACCCTCGACGCGTCCCCGCACATGCCTCGCGTGCGACGCCGCCCAGCAGGCCGAGCGAAAGGCCAGACGGGCGACGGCGGCGTCCATGCCCATACGGTACGCGTGGGCGTTCGCCTTGGACGCCCCCGAACTCTTTCGCCGCGCGGACCTTGCGGCGGTGGAGCAAGCCCGAGCTCTTGACCTCACCCGCCTCGATCGAGCGACGCTTCTCGGACCGGCGACGGCCGGCAAAACGTCGCTTGCGGTGGCGATCGCCAACACGTGGGCAATTGCCCATGCTCGACCCGCGGTATTTGTCGCGGCCGTCGATATCGGCGTGGCCCGACAGCAGCATCGCCTGGGCGAGAGTGACCCCCACATCATTCGTCAGGCGATGGGCGCTCCGCTGATCGTCCTCGACGACATCGGACAAGAGGTTGAACTCGGCATCCCTGCCGTCGCACATGTCATTCTGCACCGCTACGACGGCGCGAAGCCGACGATTGCGACGAGCGGTCTCACCGTCGAACAGCTCGTTGCCCGCTACGGGGCGGGAGTGGCGAGACGATTGATCGAGACCGCCGGCGGCGCCGTCGTACTCAAGCTTCGAAGCCGCGGCGAGCGAGCCGCGTCGCGATGATCCGCCGAGCGCAGGCCACGTCGGACGGATTGACGTATTTCGGCCACCTCTCACCGATCCCAGGAGTTTTGCAATTGAACATCGGCTGCCTCATCGCCCCGAAGTCCATTCTTGGGTTCAACGAGGCACACTTGCCACGTCCAGCAACGTTTTCGTCATTTCCACACTCGTTTACACGGTGGGTGTCGTCATGAAGCGGCAAAGCAAACCGCGCCAGGTGCTCGCTCTTCGCGCGTCCTTTGTGTCTCAGGAAAACTGCTTCGCAGTGCTTGGTGTCGATCCACGTCGCTACCTCGATCGGGTCGTACCCCTCTGCCGTGAGCACGTGGTCTCGCTCGGAAGGCTGCGGCTGACTCCCCTCGATGTAGCCGAAGAAAAGCTCCGCCAAATGGCGGCGATGAGCCAAGCCCTTCAACCATCGGCCGAAGAGGTCCCCGAGGAGGACGACCAGCCGCGATCGATCGATGACGTGCTGCGCACGGTCGGGAAAAAGCAAACGCATGCCGGTGATCATTGAAGGGCTTTTCGGCCCCGACGGGCCCGAGACGGTGGGCGACGGACACCAGACTAGCCCGTACGAAAGTTGATTCGGATACTGGACCAACCTTGCACGAGAAAGCGCATGGCCATGCCGAGAGCAGCAACAGGAGAGCTTCGCAGATTGGCCACGGGCTTCGCCGCGCGCATCACCCTGCGCGGTCGCGCCCGCAAGGACTATGTTTTGACGACGTGCGCGACCGAACGCGAAGCAAGTGAGCGCTGCGCCGCGCTCGCCTCACTGGCCGCTCGGCTACGCCGCTGCGGTCATCTCGATGAGCTCGAGGCCATGATGGCGATCGGGGCTCGGGCGCGAGCGGGACGATCCTGGGTGGTTGTCGTCGGCGCGGTCGACGCACTCTGCGCCGGTCGAACGCGAGAAGCCGGCGGTGACGTGCCGACCTTCGCGGAGTTCGGGCAGGAGTGGACGGGCGGTGAACTTGCTCGTCGGTGGCCCGATCACGTTCCCACCAAAGCCAGCGCGAAGGACGACGCGCGGCTGCTCAAGCTCTACATTGAGCCGATCGTCGGCGACGTTCGACTCGACAAGCTGACCCTTGCCGACGCCGATGACGTCATGGCAAGCCTTCCGGAGCGCCTATCGCCGTCATCGCGCCGGCATGTCGCCCAGGTTGTCCGGCGCCTGCTGACGCTTGCGGTGTACCCCGCGCGGCACATTCCCGAAAGCCCCATTCCGCGAGGGTGGTTGCCGCGAGGCAAGAGCACCAAGGCGTTCACCTGCCTGTGGCCGGCGGAGGATGCGGACCTCCTGGCATGTCAGGCCTTACCACTCGTCCGGCGCCTGTTCTTCGGGGTCATCGCGAGGGAAGGGATGAGGCGAGAGGAGGCAGCCCGCCTGCACTGGCGCGACGTCGATCCCGGGCGCGGCCTGGTGCGCCTCGACGAAAACAAGACGGACGACCCGCGAGCATGGGCGCTGGACGCCGGCGTGGCGGCCGCGCTCCGGCTTTGGCGCAGCCACTTTCGTGCCGACGCCGTAGACCACGAGTATGTTTTCCAAGAGGCGGGCCGCAAACTGTACGTGGACCAAATGGCCAACCACCTGCGGGAGGATCTG
The DNA here is from genome assembly GCA_050013115.1 of Polyangiaceae bacterium. Taxonomy (GTDB): domain Bacteria; phylum Myxococcota_A; class Polyangia; order Polyangiales; family Polyangiaceae; genus Palsa-1150. The sequence continues at coordinate 3,219 of JBEKFX010000112.1, read as the reverse complement.
AAGACCGCGGGCGTTACACGCGCGGAGCTATTCGAACGAACGGCGGTACGGCGTCCCATTCGTCTGCACGACTTGCGGGCGACGTTCGTGACGGTGAGCCTGGCCAATGGCAAAAGCGAGACCTGGGTCGCCGACCGCACCGGCCACCGATCGAGCGCCATGATCAACCGATACCGGCGGCAGGCCCGAACATGGGCTGAACTCGGCCTCGGGGAACTCGCGCCGCTCGACCGAGCCGTCCCCGAACTGGCTGCCGTGGCCAAGGTCGAAAGACCAGTCTTCAAGGCGCCGGGAATCCAGAGCGAACTGCCTGCGGGCGTTCGGGCCCATCAGGCGCCTGGGGCCACCCGAGCCGGTAGCCCCGACGATTGGCAGGGGCGGCGCACAGCTCAGCGTTGAGTGGTACGTTGAGATCAGCGTCCGCGGCGAGCACGGGTCGGCGGGCCGGGTCAAGACGGGTGTGAACGGGTCCGGGCGCCTGTCGCAAGGGGGCGAACGTTGTCGCTTGCTCGCGGGCAGGCCCTATCACTATGACATCGCTAGCTTATCTTGCCGCTCCTAGGCGGCTCAGTCGCAAGAAAGACGACCAGAGGCCTTGCTCCCACCGTGGGAGCGACGTACATTGACCTTGCTCCCAAGGTGGGAGCCACTTGAATCGAGGTCATTAGTGACGCTTTGGAAGGGACTTAGCCTATGTGGATCATCAAGGAATCGACGCTCAAAAAATTCTACCGCCGCTACGCCGACGCCAAAAATCCGCTCGTCGCATGGATGAAGGAGATTGACGCTGCTCGCTACGAGAGCCCAGCCCAGCTCAGAGCGAGACACGGTCAGGCAGACTTCGTTAAAGAGAAGGTTATCTTCAACATCGGCGGCAACAAATACAGGCTCATCGTTCGCATCAAGTACGCAAACACGGGGACGAAACCCCCACTAAACGGCATTGTCTACGTCCTCTTCATCGGCACGCATACGGAATACAACGCACTCGACGTAGGGGCACTATGACACACCGCGGTCCTATCTATTTACAACCAAAGTCCTAACCAGGTTTATTGTCATGGACATCCGACTCATCGCTACAGAGGCCGACTATAACGAGGCCGTGGCCGAGATCGACCGCCTCTGGGACGCCGAACCAGGATCGGCTGAGGAAGCCAAGCTGGAGCTGCTCTCGATGCTCGTTCACAACTATGAGCGCGCACAAGAGCCGCTGCCCCGTCTCGACCCGGTCAGTGCCATCAAGTTTCGAATGGAACAGCAGGGGATCACCCGCAAGGATCTGCTTCCGGTCTTCGGAACGACCGCGCGGGTTTCCGAGGTTCTCAGCGGCCGGCGCTCCCTCACGCTCAACATGATTCGTAAGCTGCACGACCTTTTTGACATCCCCCTCGAATCGCTCATCGCAGGCCAACCACCGAAGAAGAAGAAATCGAGCCGCAAGGTGCGAAGCGAACGTCACTCAGTGAGCCACTGAATCCGCGAGAATCTATCCGGCTGAACAGCGGCCAGCCATCCGACGGGTCGGCTGACGGCTGTAGTGCCAATGAGGTCACCGATGCCGACACAAGCAACAGGAGAACTTCGCAGGCTTGCCGAGGGCTTCGCAGCGCGCATCACGCTGCGCGGACGCACAAGAAAGGATTTCTTCCTGACGATGTGCGCGACGGAAAGCGAAGCGGTCGAACGATGCCAGGCGCTCGCCTCGATGGCCGCTCGACTGCGTCGCTCCGGTCACGGTGACGAAGTCGAGGCGATGATGAAGATTGGAGCTCGGGCGCGTCCGGGACGCGCTTGGGAGTCCGTCCTTGGAGCCGTGGATGCTCTTTGCACGGGCCGGACCCGGGAGCAGCACGCGCATGTACCCACCTTCGCCGAGTTCGGCAAGCTGTGGACGGGCGGCGAACTCGCTCGCAGCTGCCCTGATCACGTGCCTACCAAAGCAACCGCGGATGACGACGAACGCCTGCTGAGGCTTTACGTTGAGCCGATTTTGGGTGGCCTTCGGCTCGACGAGATCACTCTCGAGGATGCCGATCACGTGATGGAAAGCTTGCCCGAGCACCTTGCGCCCTCATCGCGCCGCCACGTTGCCCAAGTGGTTCGGCGCGTCCTTGCCCTCGCGGTCTACCCAGCGCGTCACATCCAGGAGAACCCCATTCCGCGAGGGTGGCTGCCGCGAGCCAAGAGCACGAAGGCGTTCAGCTGCTTGTGGCCTGCAGAGGATGCGAATCTCCTGGCGTGCCAGGCTGTGCCGCTCGTCCGCCGGCTGTTCTTCGGGGTCCTGGACAGAGAGGGGATGCGGCGAGAGGAAGCGGCCGACCTACGCTGGCGCGACGTGGATCTTGAGCGCGGCATGATGCGTCTCGACCAGAACAAGACCGACGATCCGCGCGCTTGGGCGCTCGATGCCGGCGTGGCTGCGGCGCTCCGCGTTTGGCGCAGCCACTTTCAAGCCGACGCCGCCGAGCAGATGCACGTCTTCCGTGAAGCTGGACGGCCGGTCTACGTCGACCAGATGGCCCAGCGCCTGCGAGCCGATTTGCGGACGGCAGGGGTGACCCGCCCGGAGCTTTTTGAACGCACGGCCGCGCGCCAGCCCATCCGGGTGCATGACCTACGCGCCACCTTCGTCACCGTCAGCCTTGCCAACGGGAAGAGCGAAACGTGGGTCGCCGATCGTACTGGTCATCGGTCCAGTGCGATGATTAACCGCTATAGGCGGCAAGCTCGCACCTGGGCCGAATTGGGGCTCGGAGAGCTCGCGCGCTTCGACCGAGCTCTGCCGGAGCTGGCCGCGATTGCCCCACGATTGCCCCACGAAACCGATGTCCGGGTGGAGCCGATCGCTCGTAACCTTGCGGAGAGCAAGGGATTCGAACCCTTGGTACCCTTGCGGGTACACCTGATTTCGAATCAGGCTCCTTCGGCCACTCGGACAGCTCTCCGCCGCGCAACGTGCAGAAACGGGTCCAAATTGTCAAGCAGGCGTTCGTCCTTGCAGCCGTGCTAAGAGGGCGACGCGGGCCGAACAGATCCGTTGGGACCATCGACACGCGCCGTTCGGGAGAGATGACCGAGTGGTCGAAGGTGCATGATTGGAAATCATGTGTACCCGCAAGGGTACCGAGGGTTCGAATCCCTCTCTCTCCGCATAGTTAGCTTCACTTTGTTCATCTATTAGATCGTCGGCGTGGGGAATTCCGTGGGGAATTCGCA
>JBEKFX010000111.1:0-18276 GCA_050013115.1 Polyangiaceae bacterium | reverse complement strand
TGGCCGCGGCGGGAGCGGTCACCGCGTTCATGATGCGTCCGGAGGCAGCGGCAAGCAGCAGCGGCGCCTCGCTCGGAATCGCTCCGCTCGGCTGGGGAGGTGCCGCGCTCGAGTGGAGCGGCTCCTTCTGAACCGAACGAGGGATGCCGTCTGCGCTTGCAAAGGGGCCATGAGGCCAATGGCCCGTCCCATGAGGCCAATGGCCGGCCCCATGAGGCGAAATTCGTGAGGCCGGGTCCTCCCATGGAATCGGGCCGGAGAGCGCCCAATCCAACTTCGAGAAGTCACCCCGTTTCCGGTCGTCCTCCGCGCGCGGGCGAGCGCGAGTTATGTCAAATGCGCACGTCCCCGGTCGTCACAACGAAACGCCTGCTCGCTGCTCCTCGGGAGCTCACTCCTCTTGGTCATAGAGCTCGAGAACCTCGGCCGCGCTGAGCGTCCGGCCGTAAATGCGAAACTCGTCGATCTTTCCGTACAAGTACGAATCGCTGGCATACTGTGATCGCCCGAGCCAGTTCTGGGTCGTCGGGCCGAGGAGTGACGGATTCAGCATCATCGTCGTGCTTTGAGCAACCTGGACCCCATTGAGGTAAAGCGTGCCCGTCGTGCCCGCTTGGGTGACTGCGATGTGCTGCCAGCTGGCAGCGGGGGGAATGCTGTCCGTGACAAGCCCCTCTTCGCCGGCGGCCCCGCCGACCGTGATGCCGTAGCGAACCGGGGCGCCACCCGTCGTGACAAACATGTACGTCGTTGTTCCAGTGCCGAAGTCAAAGGCGCGATCCCCGAATCCAGGGCTACTCACGTAGACCCAAACGGAGATTGAAAAGCTCGACAAGGCACTGACGATACCGGCGGGCAAGCTCACGTACTGGCTCATCCCGTCGAGCGTGGCGGCAAAGCCGCGCACGCCAGGCGAAAACGTCGCCCCTCCTTCCATCGTGGCCGTGTAACCATGGCCCGAGGAGTCCGCTGCCGTCGTGCCGCTCGTTTCGTCAAAGTGGTAGAGAGCCACGAGACCGAGATCGATGCTGCCGTCCGGGGTGGCGCTCACCGTCACCTCCGAGCTGGCGGCGTCGTCGACCGCCTGGAGTCCCGTGTCGTCGCTGCCGACCGTGCCGTCGAGGGCATCGAGATCCAAATCGCGGGCCGCGTCCGAAGGCGGGGCCGCCTCGGAGTCCGCGCCGACCGGCGCATCGACCGCCGAAGCGGAGGGCGCCGAATCGATGTCGACGTCCGTCTCCGACGCGCTGTCTCCCGGCGCGTTCGAAGCCGCGGCTGTGGCGTCGGCACCCAGTGGTCCGCCGCTCGTCAGCTCGTCGAAGTCGAGCGAACACTCGCAAAGCGCCGCGAACCAAATGCTTGCGGCACACAAGAAGACGTGCCCGCCCCGCCGCTTGCGCATCCACCGACAACTATGGGGCATCGACCATGGCGCCGCCACTCCGAACCCCCGATCCCCTCGAACAGCGGGAATGGCGCGCGTCGACGGTCCTCAGGCCGCGGCAGCGTCGAAGCGAAAGTGTGCAAGGCGAGAGCCGTCGCCACCCGCCTTTATCGTTGTAGACTGGCGCGCTCCGCAACCGGAAACGAAAGCGAGATCCTCCATGATCAAGGTCGACTCCCGCGCCCAGAGCCAGCCCGACCGAGTCGACCGAGTCCGGAGAACCTGCCCGATGGCGCCGACCGTGAAAGACGACGTCTGTCGCTGAACCCCGGATGAAGACGCATACCGAATACCTGACGTTTCACACGGGCAAGCGCCGGGAGCTCGTTCACCTGACCCCCGCGCTGGAGAAGATTCTCGCCGAAAGCGGCATCCACGAGGGGTTCATGCTGGTCAGCGCGATGCACGTCACGGCGGGCATTTTCGTCAACGACGACGAACGCGGACTCCACGACGACATCTGGAAGTGGCTCGAACACCTGGCGCCTTTCAAGAAGGAATACGCGCACCACCAGACGGGGGAGGACAACGGCGACGCGCACCTGAAGTCGATCCTCGTCCACCACGAGGTCATCGTACCGGTGACGAACGGGAAACTCGACCTCGGAACCTGGCAACGGGTCTTCTACGCGGAGTTCGACGGCCAGCGCGAAAAGCGTGTGATTGTCAAAGCGATGGGGGAGTGACCGGCCACCTACTTTGGTATCGAGCTGCGCGTACTGCGGCGAGCCCGACCTCGGCTGCCGGAGCTCGAAACACCATTTTCCATATGATTTCAAATTGTTAACGAGGGGCGGCGGCATCGTTCGAATGGAAGATCGCGGCCGACCGTGGTATTCGAGAAGGCATGTCCAGGTGCCTCGACGAAAGCGACCGTCCCGCCAGTCAAGCGCTGCTTTCGGCTGCGCTCGGTGGTCTCTTGTGCATCGCGACTCCTGCGTGCAGTGCAAACAGCGCAAGCAGCGCGGGCTCGGAATCGGGTGCCCTGATTTCGGGTGGCGACACCCCTATCCCTGCAATCGCATGCGATGGTGGGGTGTCCGCAGATCCCGGTGTCACCTCGACGATGGTCGTCGCGAACTTGACGTCGAGCGAGTTCTCGACCGAGTGCGCTGCGCAGAGCGGGATCATGGAGGTGCAGCCGCATTGTGGCGGCTCGAACGCGTGCCGTGGGATGTCTTATGACGTCGAAACGCAGACTCTCACTGCGCACACCTGTCGAGCGACCAACAGCTGCGCTGGGTACACCTGCGTCATCTGCGACTGAGTGCGTCAGCGGCCCGGGCGAAGACCACTCCAGAAGTCGAGTTTTACGCTGCGTGCGAGCCAGGCGCGCGCCTGTGCGGGGAGGAGTGCCCGCTCTTCGGGACCACACCCGCGCTCGACCCGTGCGAGCGCATCTCCGACGGACGTGTCCCCGAGGAGCACGAGGAGCTCGGCTTCGCGAGGCTCGAGCGCAATTTGCAAGATGCCATCGTCCCGACGAACGAGTGCCCACGAGCGTGCGCGCGGCATAGGTGGGGGCAATTCGACGAGCGACTGGGTGGAATCGCAAAGGAGCCATTTGCGAAGATCCAGAAGCGGACGATGCTCGCGAATGATCCGCCATGCCGGCGACGGAACGAGACGCGCGTCGAGGAGCCGCTCCGCATCGGCTGCCGACGGTCGAAACGCCGCGCTCTTGGGGGCCCGGACGACCTCGCGCCAGGCAACGTCGATGCAGGCGGCTTCGACCAGCCCGCACCGCCTGGCTGGGTCTTTGCACTCGAGCGTCTCCTCGAAAAACGCGCCGAAGCCATCGCCCACTTGATCGATGTCCCAGCCGCGCGGCGGACGAACGCGCAGGTAGCGGGTCGCGTATTCGTTGAATGCCCAATAGCCGATGAGGCGCGAGGTCAACGGAAACGCGTTCTGAAGGACTTCGAACAGCCGAAACCAGTACTGGCGATTGTAGACCGCGAGTCGGTCCGCCCCAGTGGCCGTCGGGCCGTCGAGCGCATCGACCACGATCCGCTCGTCGTAGCCCGACGTCGTCGCGGCAAGGGTTCCGCTCGTCCGGTCGAGCGGCGTGCGAATGACGGCGCCGAAACGTGCTTGAAAGTCAGCGAGCCAAGGTGGGGCCTCACGCGTCATCGTCGCGCCTCCTTGGCTTTTTCGAGCTCGGCCAAGAGCTCGGGCATCGCCGGAATATGCGCGTCCCATTCGATCAGCGTCGGGAACGGTCCACCGATCTTCCAAGCACGCGCGTAGAGAGCCCACACGGCCTTTGCGACAGCATGATCGTGGGTATCGACCAAAGTCCCGTCGGGCTCGCGCGTGTGGCCGGCGACGTGCACCTCGAGCACACGCGAAAAGTCGATCGCGGCGAGGTAGGCGTCCGGATCGAATCCGTGGTTCTGGCTCGAGACGTACATGTTATTCACGTCGAACAGCGACCAGCAACCCGCTTCGCGGACGACGGCGGAATAGAATTCCCACTCCGTGAGCACCGAGCTCCGGAACGCGACGTAGCTCGACAGGTTCTCGAGGCCAAACGGACGACCGAGGCGGCGCTGCACGTGGTACGCCCGCTCCGCAGCGAATTCGACGAGCTCGCGTGCGTACGGCGTCGGCAAGAGGTCATGGTGGGCCACGCCCTCGGCGGCCGTCCAGCAAAGATGATCAGTGACGAACGGCGCGTCGACGTCGTCGGCGAGCCGGCAAAGCGAATCGAGATAGGCCTCGTTGAGCGGCTCGTGCCCGAGCAAGTTCAAGCCGACGCCGTGCAGCACGATCGGGTAGCGCGCGCACACGCGGGCGAGCCGCTGCCGCGGCGTGAGAGCCGCGCCGAGAAAATTGTCGCTGATGATTTCGAAGTAGTCGACGACTGGCTCTTGCTCGAAAACGTGGGTGTAGTGCGGCACCCTTAGCCCGACCCCGAGCGCGTAGGGGGCCGGACCGCCCGCTCGGTGATCAACCTCAGGCGAGCGGCGCACCATCGCAGGTTAGCGCTGCCGCTCGGCGGCGGCCAATCGTCAGCAGACCCGGCCCACAGATACGGGCGCGCGCTCGCTCTCGTCTTCCTCCGAACCGCTGCACAGAACCCTGAAGCCGGAACCCGGCTGCCGCCTGAGCGGTGCGGTTCTAGGACGCGCCCCCGGCGAGTTGCGCCGCCTCGCGCGCTGACGTGGACGCCGCGACGTCCCAGTCGCCTCCCATGGCGGTCATGGGAAACCGGAATTGAACCAGCGTCCCGCACCCTCGCACAGACTGGATGCTCACCTTGCCCCCGAGCGCAGAACAGGCTGCAGCTGCCGCGCCCATGCCGACGCCGCGCCCGGAGTGCTCGCTCACCTCCGCTCTCGTGGACACGCCGATGCCCAAGAGCACGGCCTCGATTTCCTGTCGATTGGCGCAAGGCCGGCCGAGCGCACGGCAACGCGCGGCCAGACCCTCCCAATCGATGCCCCGGCCGTCGTCCTGCGCCTCGACGACGAATTCGTCTCCCGCCAATTGGGTGCGGAGGACAATCGTACCGGGGCCTTGCTTTCCCGCGTCGGAACGCTCGCACTCCGTCTCGATCCCGTGGTCGACCGCGTTGCGAAGCACGTGGACGAATGCACTCCAGAACGGGGCCCACACCCGCGCCTCCAACCTCAGGCCGTTCGGTTCGACGACGACGCGGATCGGTCCCTTACCGAGACGTGCGGCAAGGGCCTGCGCCTGGCGCGCAAGACGATCGAGCCGCCGCGCCGTGGGCTCCAGGCGCCAACGTCGAAGCTCCCGCGCCGCGCGCCGGGCCGATGCGCCCGCGTCGAGTTCGGCCAAAAGGTGCTCGTAGTCCTTCTGTTCGACATCGAAGCGCTCGGCCCTCGTGTCGCCGAGCAACGTCGTCAACCTCTCGCGGGTCTGGCCCCACGCGAGCCGCAATCCGTCTCGCTGGGCGTCGGATAACGCCAATCCCGTTTCGATGAGCACGCCCTCGAGCCGGTGGCAGACGTCGGTGACCGTGCCGAGGCCGAACTGCGCGCAGTTGCCCTTGAGTGTGTGCAGCGACCGCGTCAAGTCGGCCGAGACACCGCGCAGCTGGATGATCTTGTGCACCAGAGCGTCGGCTTCGGCAATGAACTCGGCAAATCCGCTCCTGTCTTGGGTGAACTGCTCGAAGACACGAAGGAGCTCGCGCTGCGATTCGTCGGCGCGTTCCCGCGCGACTTCGTTCGTGATGTCCGATACGACGACCAGCACTTTCGCGAGCGCGCCGCTCACCGTGATCGGCAGGTACCCGATGCGGAAATGTCGCTCGTCCGCATGAAGCAACTTCGGCATTTGGTCCAGCGTCACCTCGAGGGGGAGCAGGTCCTCGACGACCGCCTCCCAACCCAGACGCAACCGCACCTCGATTTGCTGGTCAAACCTTCCGAAATAACTCCAGAGCGTGTCGGCAGCGGCCGGCGCTCCGAGCCAGTCCGCGAGAGCATTTGAATACTCCGAGGAAATCAGTCCGCTGCGGTCGATCGTGAAAAGGCCCTGCGCCACGTGATCCAGCACGAGCTTCATGTCGTCGTTTCGTGCGCGCAGCTGGGCGGCCCGCGACGTAACGGCTTCGCTCATGACGTTGAAAGCCCGCGCCAGGTCGCCGATCTCGCTTTCGGCGTCGGACTCGACCCGGGCCCTCCCGTCTCCGCCGGCTAGCGCGGTCGCCGCGGAGGCGAGACGCTTGATGGGACCGACCACGTATCGTCGCGCGAGCAGCCCGAACAAGAGTGCGGCGATGACGGTCAGGCCCAAGGTCATAACGAGGAGCTGACGTCGATTGGCCCGGAAGGCCTCGTTCTCGGGGTCGAGGGTAAAGACGACTCTCACACGGGCCAATGGCCTGTTGTGCTGGCCGAAGATCGTCCGGGTCACGACGAGCCACTCGCGCGACATCGTCGCCCCGTCGGGCTCGTCCGCCATCGGACGAACAGTCCTCGGTGCCACGGGAGCCGCCCACCCGGCGATCGGCTTGTCCGAGCCGTGAATCAAAAAGACAGCAGCTCCGACGATATCCGGGTTCGAGCGGAGAAAGTTCAACGACGTCGTCGCATCGTCCAGGTCGTCGAAGTCGACGGCGGCCGTGAGCTCGTTCGCGAGCAGTTGCGTCAGCATGAGCGCCGCGGTCGTCTTCGCCGAGATGAGCTTCTCACGCTCCCGCACGGTCAGCTCGATGAGCAGCGTCGTCGCCATGAGCACGAGGACGATGCTGGTCACCGCCGCCAGCCGCGCTTCCAACGATAGACGGAGTCGAATCATCCTTAGGAGCCTTTGACACGCTTGCCACGCCGCCGGGACGGGCCCTTGTCAGGGATCACAAATGGTCATTCGTCGGAGAATGCGAGCTCCGAAATTCACGTGTTGCGCTCGGCCTTGCCTCCGGTTGAGCAAGAGCTTCACGTTGTCCGATTCGAAATCGAAGCCAAGAACGATGCCCTTCGGAACGTAAGCGGGCACGGCGGCCACGCTGAGCACGTCGGACGAGGTGAGGGACTGACGAATCGCGTCGATCTCGTCGACGAGCCCAGGCCCAAAATAGACTATCGATATCCGGTGAGAATTGCACAGGGTCGCGACCGTGGGCGCGTCCGAAAAGTAAGTCGTCTCTTCGGTGTGCGGTAAGCCGCCGACGGTCGGAATCGAAGTGAGGGCGGTCTCGAGCTCCGTGACCACTCGAATCGATTCGGGGTCCCCTGACTTGGCGACGAGAAGCAGCTTCGCCTTGTCGATGGCCCGGGCGGCGAAATTCCGATCGTACGAGGCCACCTTGGCGAGGATGGTGGCCTGGATGCCCGGAGAGACCGAAGGCATCGCCTGCGCGGCGGCGTTGTAGGAGATCGACATCAGGACGGCGCCCAATGTCATCCGCAAAGCAGCCCGCCGCCCCTGCCGCCACTCGGCGCAGGCGTCGCGCAGAGGGTCCCGCGTCACGCGACCGTCGCCCGGCCCATCCGCGCGCCCGAAGGTCCGTCGTCGCCACTTGTTCGCTTCGTTCCGGTTCATGTCGGTCGCCGTGAACCCTCAATCCTCTCAGAACGCCTCCGAGAGCATCGCCGCCGCGTTGCTGCCGTCGATGATCGGGCCCTTCACGATGATCTTCGTCGGAATGGCCTGGCCCGACGCGTATTGCTCCATCGTATCAAACGAGATCGATGCGAGCTTGGGGTCATTGAACTCGATGGCGGCCAGGGTGCCGTCGACGACGTGTTGCACCGCGTCCTTTAGACCATCGATGGAAACGAGGAGGACGTCCTTTCCGGCGGTCTTTCCGAGCTCCTTGATGGCGTCGAGCGCGCCAAGAGCCATGTAGTCGTTGTGCGTATAAATCACGTTCGCAAGCGGGTGCGCGGCCATGAGCTCCTTGGCGACGTCATGTCCGGTCGTGCGATCGAAGTTGCCGCTCCGCGATGCGACGATCGTCATGCCGGGCTGCGTGGCGATCCGCTCATCGAAGCCCTTCTTGCGTCCGATGGTTGGGGAGGTGCCCGCTGTTCCTTCGATCTCGATGATCGCGGCGTGCCCCTTCGTGGCTTTGATGAGCCAATCTGCAATCAATTGCCCTTGAATCGTCGGATCCGTACCGATGTACGTGACATAGTCCTGCCCCGGCGCCGCCCCGGCGGGATCGATGAGGCGTCCTTCAGTCAATACGGGGATGCAAGCTTTCCTCGCGGCAACGACAGCGGGACCGAGGCTGGCGAGCGGGCGCAGGATGATCGCGTCGACCTTCGCATCGACGAGCGCCTGGGTTCGCGCCAGTTGGTCTCCGACATCGGCGCTCGTCGGAGCACTGTATATGAGCTTGTATCCACGCCTTTTTGCCTCAGCCCTCATATCGACGGTATTGGCGATCGTATAGGGATTCGTCGGCTCATAGACCTGTACGAACCCCACCGTATAGGTGGTCTTCTGTGCGAGCGGAGGCAAACCGGCGCACGCTGGCGGGGTGTCACTTTCGGCCACGGAGGCGCTCTGCGATTCGGCTTTGCCACAGCCGCCGCCGGTGACCACGGAGAGCATCGCAGCCCAAGTTCCTGCCGCTCGCCCCCATCCTCGTGCCATGCGCTCGCCTCCACGGCCTGGTAACGACCAGGACGGGCGTGTTCTTTAGCGTGGAGTGGCCCACTCGACCTCACATCGCGCAAAGCTCGTCGCTCGGCCCCTATAGAATCCATCGAAACGGCCGTTTTGAGTAGCACGGGAAGACTTCACGTTATTGTCTTACCCATTTTGGTTTAATGGACGAAATGAGCGTAACCATACTCGTCATTGACGATTCGCGGATGGTCCGTCACCAAGTCGGCCGGGCGCTCTCGGCAGCGGGCTTCGTCGTCGTCGAGGCCGAGAACGGGACCGAAGCGCTCGAACAGCTGGCGGCGAACCCCGAGACGAGACTGGTCATCTGCGACGTCAACATGCCGCAAATGAACGGTCTGGAGTTTCTCGAGCGGTTGAACGAAGACCACGTCGCGGTCCCGGTCGTCATGCTGACGACCGAGGGACAGCCCGAGCTGATTCAACGAGCGAAAGCGCTCGGCGCAAAGGGGTGGCTCGTGAAACCGTTCAAGCCAGAAACGCTGGTGGCCACCGCGAAGAAGCTGACGGCTTCTGCGGCATAGTCGGGAGGGCTGAAAGCAACTCGTCATGCGTGTCGTTCTTCTCAACGACAGACGATCCGAACGCGGATCGATGATTCGGGTGCTCAAAGAGGCTCTCTGCCAGGTCGAGGGCGTCGGCAGCCTGAAGGAAGCGCTCGCGGCGATCGCGCGGGAACGGCCCGACGTCATCGTCGCGTCGATCGAGCCAGGCGGTGGGGCGGACGTCGTCAGGCAGCTGCGCAACGCGGGCGACGCGCACATTCTGGCCTTGATCGATGGCGATCGCCGACCTTGGGACATTCCCACCCTTCTCGCGGCGGGTGCGGACGGCGTCATGCGTGCTCCGATTGCGGAGGCGGAGCTCCTGGCACGCGTCAAGCAATCCCCGAGACGGATGATTTCTCGGGCGCAGCGCATGGCCGCGCCGGCTCTCGATCGCTCCGCAGCGGCCGTCGTCAGCGGGCTGCAAGCCTGGCAAAACATGGGTGCGCTCGCGGTGAACGACATCGTACAGATGGTCGGAGAGCCGCTTCGCGTGTGCGACCGCGCGCCGAGTGGCTTCGCAGGCGGTCTTCGGGGCGCGACGATTCCGATGTCTTTGGCGAGCGCCAACATTGAAGCGCACGTATCGGTCGTGACGGACGAAAACGGACGCCATTGGCTGGGCCGCCGACTCTTGGGGGAGGAGCGCGCGAGCGAAGCGTCGTTGGACGACGTCCTGCGCGAGCTCGCCAACGTTGCGGGAGGGGCATTGAAGCGCGCGGCGCTGGCGGAGAGCGTCATCCTGACGACCGGTCTCCCCCTCAGCAATCATGCGGTTCGCCTGACGGGCCACGGAGTTCGGTGCTGGACCGTGACGCTCGAGGACGGAGTCGAGCGCATCGCCGTCGTCGGCGAGCTCCACCATGTGGAAACGCGGCGCGTCCCGGCGTCGGGCCTGCGCGAAGGCATGGTCCTGACTTGCGACCTGCGAAGCGCGAACGGACAGCTCTTGGTGACGGCTGGCTCTCGCCTGACGAACACGACGGCGACGAGACTCGCCAAGCTTCTGGGGTCGCGCATTTTCGTCGAGGTAGCCTGCGCGGCGTGAACGTTCCGTGAGCTCATGGCAGCCCGGCGAGCTCCGTGTAAGCCCTTCGCAAAAGGCATGTGAGGGGGGCGACCGCCCCGATGCGCCGACGGACGGCTGCGCTCCGAGCTTGCGTTTTGATCCTTGTGTCGACACAATCATTGCGCGTGAATAAAGAACTCGGCGGGAACGACCAACTGAGCCCTGCGCGCCGACGGTTGGTGCTCGCCACCTGCTGCTTGAGCCTCTTTCTCGTCACGATGGACGTGACCGTCGTCAACGTCGCGCTACCGGCCATCCGTCGGGATCTGCATGCCTCGGTCGCGGGCCTTCAGTGGTCCATCGACGGCTATACCGTCGTGGTCGCGAGCTTTCTTACCATGGCTGGGGCAACCGCCGACCGCTTCGGACGAAAGCGAACCTTTCAGGCAGGCCTCCTTCTCTTCGGCCTCGGATCTCTCCTCTCGAGCCTTGCGCCCACGACGGCGGCGCTGATTGGCTTCCGTGCGCTCCAGGCGCTCGGCGGCGCGATGATGAACCCCGTGGCGATTTCGATCATCGTCAACACGTTCCTCGACCCACGCGAGCGGGCCCGAGCGATTGGTATCTGGGGAGGCGTGTTCGGAGTCTCGATGGCCGTCGGCCCTCTCGTCGGTGGCGTTCTGACCGAACACCTCGGGTGGCGATCGATCTTCTGGGTGAACGTCCCCATCGCCCTCTGCGCCGTCGTCCTCACCGCGAATTTCGTCCCCGAATCACGCGCCCCAAGGGCCCGACGCCTCGACCCGGTGGGACAGGGCCTCGTCGTATTGGCGCTCGCGTCGCTCGTCTCGACGGTCATCGACGGAAGGCGCCTCGGCTGGAGTTCGCCCGCCATCCTCGCGGGTCTGGCGCTTGCCGCTCTCTCGATTGCTTCCTTCGTCGTCTACGAGCGCCGTCGCGAGGAGCCGCTCGTCGACCTTCGCTTCTTCAAGAGCATCCCCTTTTCTTCCGCCACGATCCTTGCGGTCCTCGCGTTTTCCGCGTTCGCGGGCTTCTTGTTCCTCAATTCTCTCTACCTTCAAGACGCACGCGACCTCGGGCCTTCCGCAGCCGGTCTCGCGACGCTGCCCATCGCCCTTGCACTCATGATCTGCTCGCCGCTGTCCGGGCGGCTCGTCGGGGCCGGTCGCGCTCGGCTCGCAATCGTCGTCTCTGGAATCGCCATCGCCACGGCGGGGACGCTCCTCGTGCGCCTGCAGGTGTCGACGCCGATGGCCTGGCTCCTCGTCGCATACGCTGTCTTCGGCATCGGGTTCGGGATGATCAACGCACCCATCACGAACACCGCGGTCTCGGGGATGCCCCGCGCCCAGGCGGGCCTTGCGGCGGCCGTCGCCTCGACGAGCCGTCAGGTCGGCTCGTCTCTGGGCGTCGCCGTGGCGGGGACGGTCGCCGGTGGAGGCATCCACACCGCACATGCGCCGAACTTCGCCTCGGCGACACACCCGGTCTTCTGGATCGTCGCCGCCCATGGCGTCGTCATCGCCCTCCTTGGCTTCTATTCGACCGGACGGCGCGCTCAAGACAGCGTGCGAGCCTTGGGCCCGCTGCTCCGCGAGCCGACTGCACCCGAAGACCGACCGAGCGGAAGCCGGCCGGTCGCCGTCGGGGCCTCGTGATGGCCGCAAACGTCGATCGCGTCTGGCAAGCCATGGTCACGCTCGTCATGGACAGCCGCGGTGACTGGCGAAAGAGGGTCTCCGAGGCAACCGGTCTCCCTTTCACGCAAATGCGCGCTCTGAAGCGTCTGTCGAGTGGGCCCCTCACCCTCAGTGAACTCGCTTCGGCACTCGATGCCGACGCGCCGGCGGCGACCGTCGCAGTGAACGGCCTCGAGGAGCGAGGGCTCGTCGAGCGGAAGACGCGCCGCGACGACCGCCGCGTGAAGACCGTCTCGTTGACTGCCGAAGGAAAGAGGGTCTTGCGTCAGGCGAAGACACTCGTGGACCGGGCGCCCGCGACTTTTCGCTCGCTGTCAGACAGCGATGTCGCGGTCCTCCGGCAGATCTTGGCGCGCGTCGGCGCAAAGTGAGCAGAGTGAGCAGAGTGAGCAGAGTGAGCAGAGTGAAAAGTGTCCGCGCAGGGTGAAAAGTGACGTGCGACGAGGGTCGCCTCGTCGGGCGGCGCACCTTTTTTCTTTGCCTCACAGCGGCAGGCGTATAGCGTGGGCTGGCATGCCCAATTCCTTTCAATCCGAGATCGCAGACCTGGCAGCCTCCTTCGCCGAGTCGATCCTCCTTGCCCTGCGATCCGCATCGCTCGACGAGCTTCTCGCCGAGGCCCGTGGGCACCGTGCGGGTCCCGGTCGACCGGCGAACGCGTCAAAGGCCTCTCCTCCGAAGGCGCTGGGAGGGGCGAACGCCGCCCCGCGGTCGTCAGGCCGGCTCCCGCGTCGGTCGTCCGAGGAAATCGCCGAACAGCTCAAGCAGATCGTTGCGCTGCTGAGGAAACAAAAGGACGGGCTGCGCGCCGAGCAGATCCGCGCCGAGCTCGGTTTGCAGGCAAAGGAAATGCCGCGCATCCTCAAAGAGGGGCTGACGACGAAGAGCCTCTCGGCCAAAGGACAGAAGCGGGCCACGACCTATTTCGCCAAGTAATTGCTCGACGTGCCCCCGGCACGGAGGCCTTCGGCGCCGTTCGCTTCACGGACGAAGGGCTCGCCGCTCTTTGGAATGCCGTCGTCATCTCAGCGGCCTGAGATTACACTTCGCGGCGTTCGCAAAAGCGCAAAACGAGGCAGACCATGCTCCACGTCCACTACTGGCCCACCCCGAACGGCAAGAAGATCACGATTTTTCTCGAGGAAGCGAACCTCGAATACCGCATTGTTCCCTGCAACATCGGCCGCGGCGACCAATTCAAGCCGAGCTACCTTGCGCTCAACCCCAACCATCGGATGCCCCTCCTCGTCGACGATGACCCAATGGGTGGTGGCGCCCCCGTCGCCGTCTTCGAATCGGGCGCGATCCTCCTCTACCTGGCGGAGAAGTCCGGCCAGTTCTGGGCAAAGGACCTGCGCGGCCGGTACGAAATCACGCAGTGGGTCATCTGGCAAATGGCCAATCAGGGGCCGAAGACGGGTGAGCTGGGGCACTTCCTCCGTCTCAGCGGAAAGCAGGGAGATCAATCTTATGCCATTCGCCGCTTTAGCGATGAGGTGAACCGACTGTACGGTGTCCTCAACAATCGACTTTACGACCGCCGTTATCTGGCCGGACCAGAGTATACGATCGCGGACATCATTTCTTATCCGTGGGTCGTTAATTGGAAATCGCAGCAGCAGGATCTCGAAGACTTCAAGTACGTGAAACGATGGTTCGAAGAGCTGAGTGCACGCCCCGGAGTGCAACGAGGGTTGGCCGTCGGCGCCGATTTTGCGGAAGACTTCGCGAAGCTTCCGCCCGAAGAGATCGAGCGGCGCACGAAGCTCCTCTACAATCAGCGCGCAATCCCTGCGCCGACCTCTGGGGGAATTTGATTAGCCCGATCCGCAGCCTTGGCAACCCCGCGACCATGGCGACCCCTCGACGGCTGGGACGCGCCGCAGCCCGGGCATGCTTCGGCTGGCCTACCGCGCGACGTCGCGCCGGCGCGCCAGCAGGCCGCTCAAGGCGGCTCCAGGCGTGATTTTGCATACCGAAAGCCGGGCGGGCCGGACGCGATAACGTAGAGCAACCACCCAGCCAACGAGGTACTCGTTGGCTCCATCGACGGCGCGATCGTCCTCGTGAGCCGCGAGAAGCAAAACGCACGCCCGTGGAAGCCGCGGTAAAGCCCGCGAATCTTGCCGGAGGGAGCGTCCTCAGTGCCGTCGCGATGGCGGGTGAGTTCGTGGCGGATGCCCGTTGGGTGCCGTTCGCGAGCCATCCGAGAGGAAGTCATTGCCGGGGGAGTTGCCACGTGGCAACAGTTGATCTCACGGTCGCCTCGCCGGGCGACCCTTCCAGTTTTGCGGACGCACGAACGGGTTCCACTGCATTTTGCCCGTGCGGCCATCGCTCGATCGGCACGGGCGGGTGTCCCCCGAGGGAACAGAGACGTTCCGTGATAACGGTTGGACACCGGCCACTCCAGCATCGGTTCAAATCATGAGGGGCACATGAAATCAGGTACAATTCGTGCCGCGCGTCCGATCGCACTGGCCCCCGAAGCCACGGAGCCGGACGACGGTGAGTTCAGCTTTGAAACGGTCGAAGGGGCCGTTCGCGAGCTCAACGCAATCTGCCGCACGGCGACGCTGGAGTTCGCCCTCGCTGTCGGTGAGTTCGTGATCACTCGATTTTATGGCAATGACTTGGCGCAATGGCGGAGCCGGGATCCCGCCAAGCACGCATCGTTGCGAAAGCTTTCACGCCATCCGGACCTCGCGATGAGCCCGGGCGCTCTCTACCGGAGCGTGGCGATGTACGAGCTCTCGGATCGAATCTGCGTACGCCAATGTCGCTTCCTGTCGACGAGTCATTTGCGGGTCGTCCTTCCGCTCCTGCCGGAGCAACAAGAGCGCCTTCTGCGTGAGAGCGAAAGTTTCGGGTGGTCCGTCCGACGGCTCGAAGAGGAGGTCGAAGCGCTCGTCGTTCGTGACCCCTCTGCCCGCACCACCCGGGGCGGACGGAAGCGACGTTCCAAGCTCAAAGAGGTCGTTCAGAGTCTCGAGAGGTGTACGACCGCTTTGAACCGCTATCTGACGGTGGATGCGGACGACGAGCCGTCTCCGGACACCGCGCGCGCAGCGATGGTGGCCATGCGCGAGGCTCAAGACATTTGCGCCCGAATTGAGCGACGCCTCGCGTGCTACCAGCCGCTCGCGCGAACGATGCCGCCGCCCGCCGCAATGGGCGGCGACGATTCCCGTGGTCCAGGCGAGCTCGAGTCTCAAGAAATTCAGTTGACCGAAGACCCGTGGCGAGCGATATCTTAACCGACTAGCGGTGAGGTGATTGGCCATTGCGGGGCGGCCGGGCAACCCCGTGTACTGTGCCCGAGGTCGGAAAGAACGTCCGCCGCGGTCGAAGTCCGGCGCCGAAGGATTCGGCTTTTGACCGATCGTCCGCGGCCGGAGCGCTTTCGACATCCGGGGCGCTTTCGACATCCACACCAGCACTCTGGCGGCTTTTCGGCCGCGAGCCGGGCGCTTTTTGGCTTTCGACAACTAGTTCCTAGTTGCGATTTTCGATGTCGCGGATGTAGCTTCGGCCGTCCGCGGGCTGCTTTTTGCTTTCGACGTGTACTGAAGACGTGCACTGAGGTCGTTTTCGGCTTTCGAGAGTCACACGTGCGTTTGGGCCTTTCGAGAATTGCTCCGGCTGTTGGGCGTCGTCGAACCTCGCAGTCGGCGTTGGGGACCATTCCGGCTCGCGCTGGAGGAGGCAATTGAAATGCAGGTCGTTCGCTTTGGTACTCACGAAATGCCTCTCGAGGTCGCCTTGCTCGGCGGCGCGCGTGTCACGCGCGTGCTGCCGGACGGAGAGGAGCCTGAGGACGCCGCGACGCTCGTCAGGAAAGCCCTCGATCACCCCGTCGGACCACGTCTTCGTGAAATTGCGCGCGGAGCGGCATCGGCGGCCGTTTTGATCCCTGGCATCGATCGCATCGCGGCCGTTCGCGCGTTTGCCATGCCCCTCCTGCGCGAGCTCGATGAAGCGGGCATTCCGCGGGGACGCGTTCGCTTTTGCCTGGCGACGGGCACCCACGCCCACGACGGTCATCGGGATCTCGAAGCTCTCTTGGGCCTTCCGATCACCCGATCGGCGGAAGGTGTCATTCACGATTGCCGAGGTCGGGACTTCGTCGAGGTTGGCACGACGACACGTGGAACGCGAGTCGAGTTCGCTCGAGCCGTCGTCGAATCGGAGGTGAAGGTCCTGACCGGACGCGTCGTTCCGCACTACTTTGCCGGCTTCGGGGGCGGACGCAAGGCGCTCTTGCCGGGCGTGGCCTCTTACGAGACGATCGTCGCCAACCACCGACTCACGCTGGCAGCGGAACGTGGTGTGGCGCCTGGAGTCGCGCCCTGTGTGCTCGACGGCAATCCGGTTCATCTCGACATGATCGAAGCGTCGCGCTTCGTAAGGCCCACCTTTGCACTGAGCACGGTGCTCGATGCCCAAGATCGTCTCGTCGGTGTTTTCGCGGGCGAGACGGAGAGCTCGCATCGGCAGGCGTGCTCGTTCGCACGGCGCATTCACCAGGTTTGCGTGGACGAACCCTTCGACGCGGTCATCACGTCGGCGGGAGGCGCGCCTTACGACATGAACTTCATGCAGTCGTTGAAGGCCCTTTTCAACACCCAGGAGGCCGTGCGTCCTGGAGGCGCGATGCTCTGGATCGCAGAGTGTCTCTTGGGAGTTGCCCCGTTCTTTCTCGATTGGGCGTCGTTTGAAGACGACGAGACTCTTGAACGAGAAGTGCGAAGATCATATAATCTCGGCGGTCACAATTCGATCATGCTGAGGCACCTGACGCGCAGGTGCGAAGTCGGCATGGTGACCGCGATGCCGGCCGATCGCGCAAGACGACTCGGACTCCACCCTCTCGGCTCTCTGGAGGCCGGCCTGCGCTGGCTCGGAGAGCGTGTTCGGCCCGGTGCCCACGTGGCTTTCGTGCCTTTTGGAAACATCACCCACCTTGGTCTTGCCACATCCGGGGGATCCACATGATACCGTCGCTCGTCGAAAAGAAAGTCATTCATCGCTGCGTTCGTTGCCACAAAATTCATCCCCACGCCTTCCGTGCCTTCTGCTCGTGCGATGGCATGATTGACACGGAGTACGAGCTTCACCGCGCAAAGTTTTACGACTCCGAATATCCACTTTTCAGATATTTCGATCTCCTTCCGATCGAGGAGCCCGACAACCTGGTCCGTGCGCTCCTGCCGACCACACCATGCCTTCATGCCGAGCGCCTCGGACGCCTGCTCGGAATGCCGCGGCTTTATCTCAAGGACGAGACGAAGAACCCCACACGCACGACGAAAGACAGAATGGCGGCCGTCGCCCTGTCCTACATGAAAGAGTGCGGAGTCACGGCGTTTTGCACCTCATCGACTGGTAACTCGTCTTCGGCCTTCGTTCACGCGGCCGAGTACTACCCGGAATGTCGCATTTACATCTTCACCGCGGAAGATTTTGCGGACCGCGTGGAGAGTCGGAATGAAACGCAGGTCGTTCATTTCGTGATTCGCGACGAGTCGTTCGTCGGCGCGTTCAACTGCGCAGGCCGCTTTGCCGAAGCCAACAATGTCACGTCGGAGCGCGGCTTTTTCAACCCAGGCAGGCGGGAGGGACTCAAGCTCGCTTATATCGAGGCCGCCGAGCAGATTCCCGGCCCGATCGATTGGTACGTTCAGGCCATCTCGAGCGCGATGGGCGTATACGGGGCGTACAAGGGTGCGCGAGAGCTTCGCGCGATGGGCAAGGCACGCAGCGTTCCGCGCCTCCTTTGCGTGCAGCAGGAGTCGTGTGCGCCCGTGTCACGAGCTTTCCTCGAAGGAGCCGCGACGGTGAGGCCGGAGCACATCGTTTTGCGACCCCATGGCATAGCCAAAGCGATTTTGCGTGGAGATCCCATGCGTTCGTACCCTTATATTCGCTCGATGCTCCTCGAGAGCAACGGGACCTGCGCCATTGCGACGGAGGCCGAAATCCGAGTCGCTCGGACGATGGTCCTCGAATACGAGGGTATCGACATATGCTACTCGGCAGCCACGGCGTTGGCTGGCCTCATCAACCTCGCTCGCAGCGGCGGCTTCCCGCAGTCGGACACTGTCCTCGTCAACTTGACCGGTGCGGACCGCGAGGTCGCGGCGCCTGGACGACGCGTCTATCTCCGGCGCGTGGAAGATGGTTGGGAGCCCGAAAACCCCGCAGCCTACCCTTACGCAAAGCTTCGGGTGGCAGCGGCCTAAGGCGGGAAACCTCGAGCGTGCAGGGTTGGACGGGCAAAGCCAGATGACGGACGCCGGCGGTCCATTCGCGATGGGATGCCCTTCGTGAGCGTGAGCGTGTTCTTTGAGGGTGTCCGCATCGCGTTTCCTGCGGGGCGCGGGGCGTCACAAAAGGGGAGCGTCGAGGCGGATTCGCGCCAAAACGGCGGCTTACGATGCTGGATGG
>JBEKFX010000110.1:32363-36029 GCA_050013115.1 Polyangiaceae bacterium | reverse complement strand
CGCGAGCGTAACGAGACGCTCATCCGCCCCGTCGACCCCGAGTTGCTCGTGTGCGTCGAAGAACGCGAGGCCAAAGACGGCGGGGCCGCCGTCGAGCGACCGCGACTCAGCCGGGAACCAGGAAGACCACCTGGAGGCGCCGACTGCGCCGAGAGCCCCGGCCCCCGCGAGGATCCACGCTACCTTCCTGTTGCTCGCTGTGGCGTCCGAGGGTCCGGACCACGGGGCCCCCGCTGGCGGGGTCACTTGCGTCTCTTCGCTCGGTGGAGGCAGCGGGGGGGAGGCCGGCGTGCGGTCCAGCGGCACTTCGCCCCGGATGATGCCGAGGATACGGTCCACCAACTCCTTGGCCCGCTTGGGCGCGAAAGGCTGGAGCGCCAGAGCCAGATCCCCGACGTTGGGATACCGCTGCTGCCGGTCCTTTGCGAGGCACCTAAAAATCACGGCTTCCAACTCGGGCGGGGCATCCCGGCGATGAACGCGTAGAGCCGGCGCTGGTGCGCCGAATATCTTACGGGTGATTTCTCCAAAGGTTTCCCCTGGGAATGGCACGGAGCCCGTCACAAGCTCAAACAGAATGACGCCCAAGGCCCATATATCGGTGCGGGCATCGACAGCCTTGGAACTCTCGATCTGCTCGGGTGACATGTAGAGCGGCGAGCCCATGACAGCGCTCGGTTGGGTCACGGACATCCCGGTAGGCTCGGAGGATCCCCTCGCGTCGGTCAATTTCGAGATCCCGAAGTCGAGAACTTTGATGATGAATCTCCCATCGCTCCGGCGTGTGCAAAAGAGATTCGCGGGCTTGAGGTCGCGGTGAACGATGCCCAGGCCATGGGCATCGGCAACGGCAACCGACGCTTGGAGCACGAACTCGACAGCCTGGTCGATGAGCAGGGGCCCTCGCTGCCGAAGCCAGGCCGCAAGATCACTTCCGTCCAGGAACTCCATGACCTTGTATGGCGCCCCGTTGTCCAGGGTGCCGACGTTCAGGACGCGAGCGATGTGCTCGCTCGGAATCATGGCCTCCCGTTTCGCTTCGTCCGAGAACCGGGTCAGCGATTCGCGATTCGCCAGCACGTGCGGCAGCAGAAACTTGATAGCGACCTTCGTCTCGAGCCGTACGTCGTACGCGGCCACCACCGCGCCCATTCCGCCCACGCCAAGCACACGGTCCACGCGATACTTCCCATCAAGGATCTCGCCTTCGTGCACCCCTGCGAGCTGCTCCGCACCCGGCTGCGTCACGCTCTGGTCCTTCCCGAATGTCGAAAGGAACGCGACTGGATCACCCCAGGCGCGGCCGGAAACATCTCATCCGCGCCGTCAATGAACGTCAAGGGCGAAGTTCCGCAGCTCGTCACGTTTTACGCGATTCAGGTTTCGTCCTTGTTGCCAAATAAATCACGATGACGGCAATCCGCGCTGACGCTCAGCGGCCAGAGCAAAGGCGTTTACGCTGGATTCGCAGGGCGACGCGATTTCAGTCCCATCTCCGTCGCGGTTCCCGAGGCTTCGGGCCCGGCTGTGGTCTCTCTCCAGATGGAAAAGTTTCCTGCAGTCGTTTAGCTCGTGGCGGACCTGCGGACCTAGGGGTCTCCGGTTTACGTCGATGGCTCCTGGACCGCGGCTCTACGCTCATCCCGGGGCGCTGCGGAACCCCCCAGCTTGCTGACTGTTCGGAAATCACTTCACTCGGCTACGCAGCCCGGCCAAGTGAACTCTCCAGCCGCCATGGAGCTCAACACGTATCGCGGAGTAATCGAAGTCAACGTAACGGTTCCGAAATTGGTTGGACTTTACTGGGAAGGGTACTGCCCCGTAGAAATCACGTCCTCCGGGCATTGACCCTTCGCCGCCCGAAAGCCAGCATGGGGCTGCGCGGGGTCCCATGGCCGACGTCAAAGCCCTGGACATGGACGTGGTGACCGAGCAGTCGGGCCACACCATCGTGGGGATGGCCGTCAGCGTGTGCCTGACGCCGGCCGCTCCGTCGCCGCTGCCGATTCCGTATCCGCTGACGGGGTCGGTCTCCGAAGGGATCGCCGATTCGCCCCTTCGCACCAAGGTATGCGGCGTGAATGCGGCGACGGTGGGGTCCGTGGCGAAGGTGTGCCACGGCAACGAGCCCGGGACGCTCAAAGAGGTCCTGAGCCTCAATACGTCGGGGCCGACCGCGCCGCTGACGGGCGCGTTCACGGTGATCTGCGAGCTCGGGGCGTTCGCGATCACCGGCAGCCTCGGCATGATGAACAAGGGCATCACCATCGGCATCGGCTCGAACGCAAGCGATGCGGGCGGCGGGGGTGGGGGAGCCGGCGGCGGAGGCGCCGGGGGAAGCGCGGGCGGACCGAGCGGTCCGAGCGCTCCGAGCCAAGGGGGAGGAGGCGGGGGCGGCAGCGCAAGCGGCGCAGGCGCAGGGGGCGGCGGGCGGGCCGGGCGACGGCGGAAACCCCGGCAAGAACGACCCGAGCCATCCCGACAAGGACAAGCGGCCCGGCGAGACGTCCGGCGCCGACGCGGACCACCAGTGCCAGGGCGGCCATCCCGTGGATCTCGTGACCGGTGCGGTGGTCGACGAAGAGGTCGACCTCGACATTCCGGGTCTCATCCCGCTTGTCTTCAAGCGGGTTTATTCATCGCTGCGCCACAAGGACAGCCGGGCGACGCTCGGTCCGGGGTGGGCGCATGGCTTCGAGCAGCGCATCGAGACGCTGCCGAAGACGTGCGCGCTGCGCGACGGGCAAGGGCGCTGGATTTACTTCGACGCCATCGAGGTTGGCGAGTCGAGCTTTCATCGCGGCGAGCGGCTCACGCTGTCGCGCCCGGTCGACGGCGAGTACCGCGTCTATGACCACGAGTCGCGGCGCAAATCCGTCTTCGCGTCCGCAACACCGGGCGGCCCGATCGCGCTCGCCCGCATCGAAGACCCGTACGGAAACGCCATCGCTCTCGAGTACAAGGCGGGTAAGCTCGCGCGCATCGTCGACACCGCCGGACGGGCCGTCAACGTCGCCTGGCAAGGCGCGCGCATCGCGTCGCTGGCGCTTTCGGCGGGCACGACCGGTCTGGTGGTGAGCTACGACTACGATCGCGCCGGGCGGCTGCGGTCGGTGCGCGACGCGCTCGGGCACGCCCAATCCTACGAGTACGACCGGCTCTCGCGGATGGTGTCGACGACGACGCGGTCGGGTCCGACCTTCGCGTACGTCTACGAGGGGGGCGGCCCGCGGTGCACGTCGAGCTACGGCCCCGAGGGCCTCTTTCAGGTCGACCTTCAGCGCGACGAGAAGAACCGCACGACGTTCGCCGATGGCGAGGAGCCTCGCGTCGTCGTTTGGAACGACAAAGGCCTCGCCGAGCGCCTGCTCTTGCCCGACGGGTCACGCCTCGACGAGGCAGCCTACGATGAGGACGGGCTGCTCGTCGCCAAAGCCAACGGCGCCGGCGAAGGCTGGCAATACTGGTACGACGCGCGCGGGCGCCGCATGCGCGCGCTCGACCCGATGGGACTCGTCACCGCCTACGAGTACGACGGCGACCGGCTCGTGCGCGTCATCGGCCCGGACGGTCACGTCACGCGCTATTCGCACGACGAGCTCGGATCGATCATCGCCGTCGAGTACCCCTGGGGCGAGCAGTACACGCTGCGCCATGACGACCGAG
>JBEKFX010000110.1:0-32349 GCA_050013115.1 Polyangiaceae bacterium | reverse complement strand
CGGGTTGCCCTCTACGAATACGACGCCGAAAACAACGTCGTCGCCGAAACCGACGCACGCGGCGCGCGAACGACGTACCGCCACGACGGCCTGGGCCGGCCGGTCGCGATGCGCGATGCACTCGGCCGCGAAACGCGCGTGACCTACGATGCCAAAGGCCAGCGCACGTCGGTCACGCTCCCCGATGGCGCGAGGACGAGCTTCGCGTACGACGCGGCGGGGCACCTGACACGCGTCACCGACGCGCTCGGGCGCACGACCCGGTATGTCTACACCGGTTTTCACGCGCTCTCTCGCGTCGTCGGCCCCGACGGCTGGACCTGGAAGGTCGACCACACGAAAGAGGAGCGCGTCCGGTGCATCACCAACCCGCTCGGCGAAGAATACCGTTTCGAGCGCGACCTGGCGGGGCGCGTCGTCTCGGAAAAGACCTTTGACGGGCGCGAGCTACGCTACGAGCGAGACGCCGCCGGGCGAGTCGCCCGGATCGTGCACCCCGATGGCGACGGGCGAATCTTCGGATACGACCGGGCCGGGCGCCTCGTTCGCGACGGCACGCGCGAGGACAGGGTCCACTTCGCGCGCGACCCGTTCGGTCGCCTGCTGTCGGCGACGCTCGAAGACGGCACCGCGCGCCACGAGACGCGCTTCGAGCGCGACGCGTTCGGCCGCCTCGTCGGTGAATCCCAAGGCGACCGGCGCATCCGCTATGGGCTCGATGTTTTGGGTCGGCGCACGCTTCGCGTTCTGCCCAATGGCGCGACGACTCGGTACGCCTACGACGCCCTCGACGCCCTCGTCTCCGTCGACCACGACGGCTTCGAGCTCACCTTCGAGCGCGACGCCGTAGGCCGCGAGACGGCGCGCGCACACCGCGGCGGCCTTCGCGTCGCGAGCCGGTACGATGAGGCCGATCGCCTCGTCGAGCAGAAGGCCACCGCCCCCGGTGCGGACGGCGGCTTGCCGCGGGTGCTCGTCGACCGGCGCTGGCGCTACGACCGCATCGGCCGCGTCGAGCGCATCGACGACGCGCGCTGGGGCGCGACGACGTACAAGTACGATCCGCTCGACCAACTCCTCGAGGCGCGACGGGGCATGCTTGTCGAGGCGTTCACCTACGACCAGGCCGGTTCGATCGTGTCTGCGCTCGAGCAGCTCGATGGCGCCCGGCGCGAAGCCAAGCACGACATCCATGCCGGCAACGTGCTGCTCAAGGCCGGCAACACCAAATACGGTTACGACAAGCGCGGCCGGCGCATCGGCCAGGTCACCTTCAGCAAGCCCGATTCCGCCGAAAAGAAGGACGTCGTCTCGGCCACCGAGTACGCGTGGAATGCCCGCGATCAGCTGACTCAAGCGACGAAGCTCGACGGTACGCGCGTGTCGCTGTCATACGACGCGCTCGGACGGCGAGTGCGCAAAGAGGTCACCCCGAGGGGCAGCGCGCAAAAACCGCGGGTGACCGACTACGTCTGGGATGGGGACGTCCTCGCGATGCAGGTCGATTCGGCCGAGGGACTGCGGGCGTTCGTGCACGCGCCGGGGACGTTCCTGCCCCTGCTCCAGCAGCAAATCGGCCAAGTCTTCACTTACATGGTTGATCAGATGGGCACAGCGAAGGAGCTTCTGACAGCCGACGGACTCGTTGCATGGTCGGCCGCGCATTCGGCCTGGGGCAGCGTCGTCG
Source organism: Polyangiaceae bacterium (assembly GCA_050013115.1). Lineage (GTDB taxonomy): Bacteria > Myxococcota_A > Polyangia > Polyangiales > Polyangiaceae > Palsa-1150. The sequence continues at coordinate 30,662 of JBEKFX010000110.1, read as the reverse complement.
CCGAGCACGCGGATGCCTCGGAGCGTTCGGCGCGCAGCGGGCCGGTGAGCTCCCCATTCCGGCTTCTCGGCCAGATCGCCGATGACGAGCTGGGGCTATGCTTTACGCGGTTCAGGCTCTTCGACCCCGCCGTCGGGCGGTGGCTGAGCCCGGACCCGCTGGGACTCGGGGGCGGCAAGAATCTCTTTGCGTTTGACGGGGCGGCGAGCCTGACGGTGGATCCGTGGGGGCTCGCTGCGCAAGATACGGTGAGCCAGCCTCACCCTGCCGCAGAGGGGGGCGAGTTAAGCATCGATCCAACGCAGCTCGGCAAAAAGTTTGGTCAGCACAGAGACCCGACCCGAGCCGGCTACAGAAGCCCGCAGGAGTACGCCGAACGAGCGCAGCAGATATACGCTGACCCGTCGGCCACGCGAACAACCTTCGGGCCAAGTGGTCCCTACTCAGACGAAACGCACGTCCAGCTTGGGGATGACCTTCTCAGGCTCGATCCTGAAGGCCATTTTCGTAGTCTTTACCCGGTCACACCATAGTGAGACAACGATGGGCGAAAACGTGAACTTGGTGATCGCATTTGAGCGCGCAAAGCTGGAGCAAGCAGAGGCCGACTTGAGCCATTTGACGGCTGACCTCGCGGCGCATGTCCTCGGCGCCCCTGTCCTGGCCTGGATCGCGGTCAGAAATTTTGAGGAACGCGGCGGAAAATGGCCTTTATCAAGCAAGGAAATAATCGAGTATGTGACGGCAGGCCAGGTGATCGCTGCCTATCCGCGGGACGATGGTTCAAGTGCCGACGGTTCGATCGTTTGGTCACTGGGCGGACTGATCGGCACCGCCACCATCGCTATTCCTGCGGACCGCGTCTCCAAGGCAGACCGCAGGCAACTGGCGGTCGCTTCGATGGTTCGCGCTTACCGGCTAGGCCCAATACTGTGTGCCGTTGGTAACGAGTTAGAGCTGAATGAGGACGAGCAGCCGGTCCCAGACATAATTGCCACACGGCCCAACGTCGAGCTCGTTGCGTTGCCTACTGCAAACGGAGTTGTCGTGTTTGAGGGTGTTGGAACCGCAGCCAATTCCTCCCACAAGTCCCAACGGTAGTAGACACGGGAGATCGTCGAGCGAGCCCTTGTCAGGCCGAGCGAGTTCCCCCCGGTTCGCCATGAACGCGGAGCCTCAAACGCCGACAAGGGTGCAAGCCCCTCCCTGACGTCGTTCGCGAGGGGCTTACGGATCACGCTGCTCCCCGCTGTCCGGATCCCCACTCGAATCCGTTCCCGGAGACAACCCGAATTCCCGCAACGCCTCGCGCACCGTCATCCGATTGCGACCGGCGACTTTCGCGATCTGCGTGAGGTTGCCGCGGCACGCAGCGTAGAGGCCCGTATAGAAGCGGCGCTCGAACTCCTTCTTGGCTGCTTCGTAGCCGCCCGCCCCCAAGATGCCGCTTCTCTTGTCGCTCATGGCAGGCAAGCCCGCTGCGAGCGACAGCGTATCGCCGGTGGACGCGATGAGGGCGACTTCCACGAGATTTCTGAGTTCGCGCATGTTTCCCGGCCAGGTGCGCGCCGTCAGCATCGCCATGTCCGCATCGTCAATCTTGGCGTCCGGGCGCCCGAGGTCTTCGAGGATGTCTTGGAGTAGGAGCGCGATGTCGACGAGGCGCTCGCGAAGCGGGGGGATCTCGACCGTCACTTTGCCGATCCGAAAATACAGATCTTCCCGAAAGCGCCCGTCGTTCAGGGCCAGCTTGAGGTCCGTGTGCGTTGCGAAGACGGTACGCACATCCACTTTGCGCGACCGGGCGCTTCCAATCGGCCGTATTTCCTTGCTCTCGAGTGCGCGCAAGATCTTCGCTTGCATGGCCGGGCTCATTTCGCCGACTTCGTCGAAGAAGAGCGTTCCGCCGTCGGCCTCGGCGAAAAGGCCCTTTCTTTCTCGGTCCGCGCCCGTGAAGGCTCCTTTCACGTGGCCGAAGAGCTCGGCCTCGAGGAGCGATTCGGGCATGGCCGCGCAGTTGATGGCGACAAATGGTCTCCGCCGTCGGAGGCTCGCGTCGTGGATCGCGCGGGCCACGCGCTCCTTGCCCGTGCCCGTCTCTCCTCGGATCACGATCGGCATCGAGGTCGGCGCGAAGCGGCGCAGCGCGTCGAAGAGCTCGAGCATTTGCGGCGTCGTCCCGACGAGGCCGCCGAAGCGATGCACCCGGTCGACCGCGAGTTGCTCGGGAGGCTCGGGAACGAATCGAAGCCACAGGGCTCCGCAGCGAATGTCGCAAGGACCCGTCAAGTACCCTTCGCAGAGCCGGACGGTGCCCACGAATACGCCGTTCAGCGAGTTCAAGTCGACGAGGTGGACACCCTTTGGGGTCGCTTGGAATTCCGCGTGCACCGCGCTCACCGTTCGGTCGTCGAGAACGAGATCGCAACGGCTCGAGCGGCCAATAAGAACGCGTTCTGCGCCCACCCGCACGCTGGGCCCATCGTCGAAGAGTACAAGGCGGCCGCCGTGTACCGAGACGACATGCGGGCTCCCGGTCAGCGGCACCGTCGCGCCGTCAACATCCGTGATTCTGTCCATGGGTCTTTCCGTCCTTTCGTTTTCCGTCAATCGACACGTCGCTGCTCACCGTCCGGCGTTTCGTCCACGCGGAGCCCTGATCACCAAGTCCCAACCAGCTTCGCCCCGCTCGGATGGCCTGAAGTACCGGCGCTCACGGGACCTTCTTTCCGGGGCGTTGCGACGGACCGCCGTCCGCGCCCAGCGGCGCGACACGCACTGGTCCTTGCGCGGAGCCAGCTTCCTTCAGGAGCGCGCTTGGCCCTGCGAAGAGCACGTCGTTCAGATCGTCGTCCGGCTCCGGCTCGATGGGGTCTCCGAAGAACACGTCGTCCAGATTGGGCGGCGGCTGAACCGATCGGCGGTTGGGCGGCCCATCTCCTCGACCCTCGCGACGTGCGCTCGGGGCAGACGGCGGTTCTTTGGAGTGGCCCATTGCCAAGAGCCGACCGTCGAGGTTCGGCGGTTGTGGCGTGGAATCGGTTGTCGTCGGCCGAGGGGGCGCCGTGGTGCGGTGGCCCGCATCCACGGAGGCTTGAGCGGTCTCGACGACGGCTGGCGTCTCCGCAGCGCCGCGGGCGGCTGCCGCGAGGCTCTCCACGACGGCGCTCGCGTGCGGGGCCATATCCATTCGCGATTCCGATGGCACCGCGCGCTCGACGGCGGGAAGGCTGGCGATTGCCGCCTCCGAGGCGTGCTCATCGGTCAAAGCAGGCATACGCCGAGTCATGAGGCGCGCCGCCTCAGCGCCACGCCACGTTGCGGCTGCGAGGAGCGCCGTGGCGCTCGAAAGCAGAGCGGCGGAGAGTGCATGACGGCGCTTTTTCGCTCGCTGGGACGTGGCCCCCGCGCCCGAGGCATCGGTCGTCGCGGGCTCCTCGCCGCGTGCCGCGCGCTGCTCCACGCGAGCATCGCGCGTCTCCTCATCGTCCGCGTTCTTCGATTCTGGGCGGCGAGGAGGCGGAAGCTCGTCGAGGACTGCCATCGTGTCACTGGTGCCGCCCATCCCTTCAACACGCGATCTGGCATTGGCGCGTCCTCCATGGACGATCGCGATCCACCGACGACCGACCGCCTGCAGTCCATGGCCTTCCGCCGTGGCGGGCTGACCGGTCCCCGCCGTGGTGCGCCCGTGCGCCATCGTTTCCGCGTTAGGAATCGTGGGTGCGTCGGTCGTGTACTTCGCCGATCCGTCATCGACGACCTCGAGCTCCGCAAGCTGCCGGTAAAACTCGCCGACGCTCCGTTGCCTGCGCTCGGGATCCTTCGCCAGAGCCTGAAGGAGACACTCATCGACGCTCTTTGGGATCCAGCTTTTCCAGCGCGACGGCGCGATGGGCTCGAGCTTTAAATGCGCTTCGCCCACCGCTTCCGGAGACTGAAGGTTCACCCGCCACGGAAAGGCCTGGGTCAAAAGCTCGTAGGCGAGCACGGCGACGGCATAGAGGTCGACCTTCGCGGTGACCGCCTCGCCGCGCAGCACCTCGGGGGCAATAAAGCGGGGTGTTCCCACCACCGCATCCAACGGTTCCATCGCGCCGAGCACCGTCGCAACGCCGAAGTCGAGCAGTTTGACCTTGGATTCACCGCCGCGGCCGCCGTGGAGATAGACGTTCTCGGGTTTGACGTCGCGATGAACGACCGGCGGGCTATCGCTGTGGGCATGACCGAGGCCGGCGCAGATCTGCCCGACGACTTTCCATACGGTCTCCGCCGTAAGGGGCATGTTCGGGTCGTCCTTCAGGGCCCGAAGCGTTCTCCCGGTCAATAGCTCCATCAGGAAATAGGGGGTTCCGTCCGGAGTGCAGCCCGAATCCCAGACCGACACGATGTTCGGGTGCCGGAGGCGCGCCATCACCGCGACTTCCCGCTGGAAGCGCTCCGCAAACTTGCGATCGCGTGCAAGGTCCGGGTGCGCCGTGCAGCACCCACTCGGTGCCGGGAATTCGCTGACCGAGCTGAAATGGCGTGGTGATTGGCGACTTCATCGGGACAATTCGCCTTCCAGCTGATGTTCGCAACCCGTGGCATCCGAAAATGTCTCGGTGATTTCCGCCGACTCCGTAATCGGTCCAACCTGCACGGAAGTGAACACGCGAAAGCTTGCGCCCTCGTCCGAGCAGGACTGAGGCGCGAAGACGAGTTCAGCCACTCCCCCGCTCACGACCATGGCCAGCGCACAGTCTGCCCCCGCGTCAAAAAAGAGGTCGATCTCGCCCCCGTCGCTCGCCCCCGGACCCGCGGTGAGGGTCATCGTGGCGCCGGCGGGATTGGTCATCGATGACGAGCCAGGGCACACCGTTGTTTCAGTCCCCACGAACGTCCAGGTTCCGACAAATGGGGCCGCGGCATTCGCGTTGGCGATGTCCGCGGTTACTGGTGCCCCGTCGTCTCCCCCCGAGCCGCTTGTCGCGCCGTCGCTGCCGGCCTCGCTGTCGGTTGCGGAATCCAATGCCCCATACCCGTCCTCGATTAGGCATCCCTCATCGGGCGAATCTGCCGCCCCGTCGGACACCAGCGCGTCGACCGCCACGTCCACGTTCCAGGCATCGCCCGGGGTCCCGCAAAATCCGTCGTCCGCGCAAGCATCGGTTTCCCCGGCATCTCCCGCGGCATCGGCGCCAATCCCCGCCGCCTCCGTGGGACACACGCCATGGCCCTCGCACGAGTCGACGATGACACAGCCGTTGGCGAGGACCGCTGATGCGAAGGCGCCCGCTCCGACACCCATCCAAAGAACCGCGCGCTTCATGGCGCAACCTGCCCGGGCCGGCGAAGCGTGCTCGGTTCGAATCCTTGGATGGCGCGAAGCGCCAGGTCAGGTACCGCGCCGAATGGGCAACAAGCCATCGTCTTGACTCCTTCGTCTCTGCCCCTTCTGGGGCTACGTGTTTCGTTCAATCGTCGAATCGATTTCGGATGGCGGCAGCGCGCACTACCAGGTCGCCGTCAGTCCTCCCCCTGCCGTTCCGGGGCCGAAGAGGGGCATCGGATAGAGCACCCTTCCGGAGGTCTCGTGGCCGGTAGGCCAAAGAAAGAAGCTCGCGACGCCGAGCGCCGAGAGAACGCCGGCCCCGGCATAAAGCCCATTCGCCACGGCGGCGTCGGTGTGCTCGGCCTCGCGATCTCGGCTGATCGCCGAGCACGATGCGGCCGGCGTCGGAGGCAAGCATCCCGAATCGCCGACGCGGCCCACGAGGGCGTTCGCGGTCGAGGCGGTCCGCTCGACGGAGAGCGAGAAGCCGATCGCCACGCCTGCTGCGGCAACGGCTGTCGATTCCAGCCCGATGAACGTGATCCACTTCGCGCTCGGATTCGCCTTTCGACGGGTCGCTTCGCGGACGGGGAGGTCTGTCCACGCCTTCAGGGCGGGCCCAACCGGCGCATCGGGCAGGCGTTGAAAGTGCACCTCAACGACCTCTCCGCCCTTCACCGCGACGCGCCGGGACTCAACGAGCGTGCCCTCTCGAATGCTGACTTCGTGCTCACCGGCGGCGATGACAATCGATGATGTGAGAGGCTCTCCTGGGCTTGACCCTTCCGGGGTCGACGATGGTGCGGCCTCGGCGACCACGCCGTCGACGCGAATTTCTGCGTCCCCGCGCGCGAACACCTCGAGACGCGCGGTCCGGGCCTCGGCGTTCGGCAACCACTTGGTCCGGACTGTATCGAGCTTCGACGCGGGTGCGTCGGGTCGGGCGAGATACTCGCTCAGGTGCTTGATGGCCTCAACCGGCTGATCGGCTTCGAGCTCCGCGAGGGCGAGATCGAGCAAGGTCGTGGTCCGCGGGTCGAGTTCGTAGGCCTCACGGAACGCGTCGCGCGCCGGCTCGTATTGCTTCTCGTGAAAGAGCTTCACACCTTGGGCCCTGAGGGCCCTTGCTCTCTCGTTCGACGCGTGCGTAGCGCTCGCGACGGCTGGGTCGGCCCAAGTCCACGATGGAGCCGGTATCGGCCCAACGAGAAAGGCCGTCGCCCCAAGCACCAGTCGCATCCTTTTCGGTCGAAGCACGGTCGACTCCCTCAAAGTCCAGAGGGCGCTTGCGGCGTGAATTCCGCACTTGCCCGATTGGTGGAAACTGCGCTCTTTCCGACCGTTTGGACCGGTGAGCCGGACACGGCCCGCCGTCTCTCCGGTGCCATCGGTCTCGCGTCCTCCACCATGGCACCGACCGTTGGGGCTGGATGAGAAGAAGGAGGCGCTGACGGCCCGCTCGCAATCACGTCGGTCGCTGCGGGCGTGATCGTGACGCGCACTTCATCGGCGCGGCTGCTCTCCAGCGTGGTCTGCTCTCCTACCGGCCCGGGCGTATTCCGTGCCTCGATCGCCTGGCAGGCGATCCAGCCGATCGCGCAGAGCAGAAGCGAGACGCTGATTGCGGTCATCACGAACCCGACGCGCAGCCACATCCGATCGCCGCGTGCGAGCACCGCCGCCGCATCTCGCGCACCGGCCCCGTGATGCCCGAGTGCGACGACGACACTTGACGGCTCGGGCAGCGGTTTTCGCGCGGCGACGGGGCGGCCTTCTCCGCTGTATTGTACGAAGTCGCCTCCGTCCGACGTGGCCCGCACAGTCATCGGGCCCTGGGGCCGTCGGCCGAGGTTTGCGAGCAAGGACGACACATCCGCGTTCATCTGCCTCTCGCGCGCGCGGAGTTCGTGACAGCGCAGCACCCGAGCGAAATCGGGATACGCGTCCACCGTAATCACTCGAGCAGCCTCGCCGTCGAAGGGCTCCTCGGCGGGTGGATGGTACGAGACAATTCCGCCGACCGGTCGGATCCTCATGGCGTCCTCCTTGGAGTGCGCAGGGATTGAGACTTCTTCTGGGCCCCGTAAACGGCGCCCACGCGGCCTTCACCGAGGACGCCGCGCAGGATCCAGTCGGCACCCGACATTCGCTTTCGAACACGAAATCTCGTTGAGATTGCTGATTTCAATGGCCACGCTCCTTCCGGTCGGTTGGGCCGTCTCGCTCTCCGTGACTGCCTCGATCGATCCACTGAACTCACTTCCAATGGCCCATTCGGCCGGCCCGACGACCGGTTGCGTGGTTTCGAAAAAAATCGTCACGCCAGGCCGAGCCTGTTTGGACTCAGGTCCACTTCGCCACCAGTGCGGCGCACGCCACGACTCCGAGCGCGCAGAGGGCCGCGACGCACCAGCCGATCGCCTTGTCTCCCCGCCCGGCCAGCGGATCCGCGGCCATGTCCCACCCGGCCTTGACGCCATACCCCGCCGTCGGAAGGAGAAGCGCAAAGACCATCCAGCCGGCCGGCACCGAGAGAACGCCAGCGACGGCGCGTTCGATGCCGGACAGGTCCGACCCGTGTCCTCTCCGGAGCGGCTCGTCGATTGGCGCGAGATCGCTTCCGGCATGAACGCACAAGGCTCCGAAGGCCACGGCGGCGGCCAACATCAACGTCACCCGGTGCACGCCGATGGGCCTATCGGCGAGACGGCGCGCGATCGCGACGCTGGCCTCGGCCACTTGGGCCGAGAGGGTGCGCTGCGCCTCGGCGGCCTCCTTCTCTGCTGCGGCGGCGAAGGCGGCACGCGCGCGCTCGATCGTGTCGGCAGCCTGTTTCGCGAACTGGGCCGGGTAGGCTCGCCAGAACGAATCGTAATATTCGAGCGCCATCACGATGCTCCAGAATGCGTCGTTGTCGCGCAGGCCGAGCGCATCGCGAAGCCGGTAAAGCCGCTCGCGCTCTTCTTGGGTCGCCTGCCGCCCCGTCAGCTTTGCGAATGCGTCCTCGACGCTCATCCCCCACCTCCGTGCAGCACAGACTCGCCCCTCAACCCTGAAACGTCATCGAGTCCTGGCCCGAGTCCTCGCCAAGTCGTGACCGCGCTCATTCGAGATCGCGACCGCGAATTGTCTCCCGCCTGACGCCACCCTGACTTCAATCGAGCTTGCGACGCAGCTCAGATCAGGACCTGAACCAACATTTTCCGTACTTCGCTCCGCCACCGACTCAGCTCGGCCCGATTGCCGATAGGCATTGCCTTCACGGCGACAGCCAAAGCCAGTCTCTTCGTCGACAGATCATCGGCGACGCGATCGGCCAAGTCCGGCAAGGTGACGGACTTGCCGCCGCGACTCTCGACGGATTCTCGAACGTTCGAGCCGTTGTAGAGCTCGAATTTCGTCTCCTCGCCAAAGTACCCGTTACGAACCACGTGCACGTCTGCCGTGGGGACGGCGGCCATGAATTCAGTGAGCAGCTCCAAACTGTCTCGCTGACGGTTGATCATCCAGAGTGCGACCAGCTTGCTATCGAGTTCTGTCAGGCAACTGTCCAGAGTCTGACCGTACTGCGTGACGGCCACGTTGTTGCGGGCAGCCGTGTTCACGACGATGATCCTGTCTCGATACGTGTCGCAGGCGTTGACGAGATCGACCCACCCGTCGCCCTCGTCGAGATTGATGAGCTCGACCGGCAAGAGCTCTTTGTAAGCTTTCCACACATCTGGATTCGACGTGTCGCTCTCGACGAGAGCGACTTTGGCGCCTGTCTCGAGCAGGTAATCGATCGTGGCCGCGGCCATGATCGACTTGCCGACGCCTCCTTTGCTGCCGCCAATCCAGTAAATGGGCCGTCGTCCATCCCCGCCTGGTTGCGCGGTGGTCCTTGTGTTCATTCGAGTTTGTCCTTTCCTTGGGGCCGATTCCAGTCCCGGGTTCGGCCGCGGACCGGGTCCGGACAGCCGCAAGACGAATCGCGGACCAAGCCGGTGCTACAGGTCGCGCGCGTCCGGGTTCGTTGCTCAGATATTTTCGGTATCGGGTCGCGGCACGAAGGAAGAACGTCGCTCGTAAGGCTGCCCGGTCGACTGCGATGTGGGCGCGGAGCCAGTACGGACGCCCGTTCCGTCTCGGGTCCGGCTCCCAGCCGGGGTCGCCGCCGGGGCCTGATTCGTTGGAATCTTCGGTATTGACGCGGCCGGAGCAGGCTCCTGCCGCGGAGCACCCCGTGCGCCACTCGATACTCCGCCTTGTTTTCGACCTGGTTCGTGGCCGGTATTTCGTCCGCGCACTCGCTTGGAACTGGCTTCGCTGAGTAAGGTTTTGAGCAAGCTCGCGCTCACGGACACGCCCGACTCCGAGAGCATCTTCGCGATCGTTTGAAGACTGTAGCCCTTCGATTGTGCATCTCGGATCTGCGGGACGAGGATACGGACCGCATGCGACTTGGTGACCTCTTCGAGCTCGGGTGGAGGCGCGGCTTCAAGAAGTTTCTGGGCACGACTGATGCCGTCGAGTCGGATTTTCGTCCTCGGTTGCATTGGACAATAGCCTCCGCATGCGTTCCGGTAGGTAACCAGTACCTAGCTACGATAGATAACTTCGTCAAAGACAATTTGCGCAGGAACAAGGCGAACCCCAAGCGAAAGCGCGGGGCAAGATAAAGGGGTGGAGCTACGCGTGTCTTAAGTCAGGAGAACAACTTATGAAAGTATAGAGCCATCAGGGTATGCCGTAGCTCCACGACTGCGATAAGGCATTGAACCCAAAGCGAAAAAGGTAGAGCCATCCATGAAAGACACCGACGATCTCCCTATTTTTAGGCCTCGGATGGGCGGCGGCCGAAAACGTTCATCGCGCGCCGCCGAAGGCTCGTTTCGACGCGCCGTGCTGGCAAGAATCGGCCGCAGCATGCCTCGGACTCGGCCGGGGCGGGCGGCTGCGCGCTCCCGTGTCGCCGTCCGCCTTCCGGACCCGTCGGCGCGACGCGTCGTCGTCAAAGTGCACGTCGCCCGCATGAATGCGAGCGGCGCCAAGGCCGCCGCCCTTCACATCCGGTACATCGATCGCGACGGAGTCGAGAAAGACGGCTCGAAGGGTATGCCCTACTCCGCGGACGGGCCTGCGCGTGCCGAGACCTTCGAGCAGCCGCGGAACGGCGAACGACACCAATTCCGCTTGATCGTTTCACCCGAGGATGCCGCGGAGCTCGACCTCACCGACTACATCCGGCGCTTGATGGCGCGCGTCGAACGCGACTTGGGTCGCAAGCTCGAATGGCTGGCAGTGAACCATTTCGATACCGATCATCCCCACGCGCACATCGTCATCCGGGGTGTCGACCGGAGCGGTCGCGAGCTTCGCCTCGACCGCGGCTACATCTCGAACGGCTTGCGCTGGACCGCCCAGGAGCTCGCGACCCAGGAGCTCGGTCCCCGCCACGATCTCGACGTCGAGCGCGCCCACGCCAGGGAAGTCACGCAAGAGCGATTCACATCGCTCGATCGCGAAATCGAGCGCCGGACGGTCGACGGTCGCGTAGAGGCCCCCTCTCGACGGCGCCCCGGACGGATCCACGAGTCCACGCTCGTCGCCCGGCTTGAGCACCTCGAAGCGATGCGGCTTGCCGAGCGTGTGTCCCGCTCATCCTGGTCGCTCACCGACGGCTGGCAAGGACGCCTTCGCGATCTCGGCTCCCGAGGCGACATCATCAAACAGATTCACTCCGCCATCCGCGGGGACTCCGCCCGGTACCACGTCGTCCGCGAAGGGGAGGCGCTCGAGCCCGACGCTTCGGGCGGGCAAGGGCGCGTCGTCGCCGACCGGGCACGCCTACCACGTTCCCCTCGACGCGCGCTCTGCAGAGGCCCTCCGTCCCGGAGACGTCGTGTCCGTCGCGACCAGACCGGAGCCGCCCATTCGACCGATCGACAGACATCTCGCCGACGTCGCCCGCGCCGGCGGCGGCGTTTACGTCCTCCAGCCCGAAGAGGACGCAACCGCTCGCGCCGCCGGACGACGCCTGCGGGAACTCGAGCGTCTCCGTCTCGCGACGCCTAATGGTCCAAATCGATGGACGCTCCCGCCCAACCTTCTCGAGGAGCTTGAAGCGCAGCGTCGAGCGGCGCCGTCCAAACACCGTCTGTTTATTCGCAAAGAACCGCTCTCCATCCCCGAGCAGGTCCGCCATCCCGGCCCCGTGTGGCTCGACCAAGTCGACCCGGCAACCATGGCCGCGTACGGCCTCGGAGCTGAACTTCGGAGCGCCATTCAGGAGCGCCGCGACTTGCTGCGCCAGCTCGGCGTTGCGCCCGATGCTCCGGACCGAATGGCCGCTCTGCGGGAGCTGGAGAGACGGGCGGTCGGAAAGGAAGTCGCCGTACGCACCGGACAGGCCTTCGTGCCAAAGACGCCCGATGGGTTTCGCGGCCGCGTTCAGATCCACGAGGCGCCCGGTGGCGCCTCGTACGCCATCGTCTCCGACGGTTTACGCTTCGCCGTCTTCGACACCACGGCTTCGCTTCGCGCCATGCGAGGCAAGTCGGTGACCCTCACCCGCAATTCAAAAGGCAGACTCGTCGTTAGCGCAGATCCCGATCGGGAACCGAGCCGGTGATGGAACAAATCCATGCACTTGGGGGCGACGCTTGCCCCGGGGCCGCGGATGGGCAAAGGGTTCTCATTGGCGGATCAAGCACGCTTACGTAGAGTACCAAGTGAAGCCGAGGTGGAGCATGACTGAGCGCCAGCACAGCGAGACGGCCACGGCCTCCGTGCGTCGGGCGGAGACGGAAGGCCCGCGGCGAGCTTGACCGGTTCCAACGGTGTCATGTTAACGGTCACCCAGATCCGACTCGTTTTGCCCACCGAGGTCCGATCTTTTTACGTTTTTTGACCACGTCGATCCGATTGTGAAGGTCGCGGGCGCGCCCCACCACGTGCGTTCACTCTATCGCGAATGGCGGTTGGCTCTCGAGCAAGGCTGGCCAGAGACTCCGCGCGACGATGGCGTACCGACGCCCGACGCGGTGACGGCGACGCTCGCCCGCTTCGACCAGCTCCACTACGCGCCCGGCACCCCCCTGTGTCAGGGAAGTTGTCGCCCTCCGCGTAGCGGAATGACGGCCGAAAAGTCAGGGGGCGAGAGCAGCGGTCCTCGTGGTGTACACGGATAGTTTCAGGACGGAGATGGTACAGCGGATGAGCGCACCGAATGCGACTTCGCCACCTCCTTCAGCTCAACCAAGCCGCTCAAGCTCGACTACTACACGCCGATCCAGGAAGCGATCGACCTCGCTGCGATTGCCGGCTTCATCGACGGCACGGCCACAAATGAGGTCATCGCAGTCGTCCTCTCCCCGTCGTTGCGTACCCCCGCCGATCTGACAGAGGCATGTCGAGCGTTCACGTGCTCCCGCACGCCAGCCCGAAGTAGGCGTAAACGTCGCTCCGCCTCGCCGCCACGCCCTTGTCGATCATCGCCCGGCAGACCGCCAGGCCGTCGCGAGAGTTCCCTTCGGGGTCGCCCGCTCAAGCCCGCGTCGTCCTTGACCGCCAACGGCAAGCCAGTACCGTAGGGACGGGCTCTCCCGAGTCCTGCTCATTCAAGCCGCCCGGCACGGCAAGCATCGAGAGCGAAGAGGGCTTGGCCCTTCGGGTTCGGTTGCGCACCTCCCTCCATTTGTTCGCTCCGCGCCGGGGCGGAGTTTGATCATCGAGGAGAGCCATGGCGAATCGACATGCCCACAAGAAACTGCGCGCCGAGGTTCGGGCCAGGATGGCCGCGACGGGTGAAAGCTACCAGCAGGCGCGCGCTCGCGTCGCGACGCGCCAGGTCTCGGCAACCGCCCCGCAAACCGACCTGGTGCCCGTCTGCTATTACGGGATTCCGCTCGCGCTCGCCACGATCGAGATGCACGGCGTGTCGGTCGCCGTGCTGGTGCCATCGTCGAGATTGTGGCGCCATGGGGACCCCGCTCAGTCCCCGGTGCCCTTGCTCCGGGCAGCCATGCGATCGCGGGGCGTGGCGTGAGCGCGGCGGCGACGCGGCTCATGGAGGACGTCTCGGACACCGCCCGCTGGGTGGCCTTCCATCGAGCGCTGGAATCCGAGCGCCCCGACGCCTTGTTTGTCGATCCTTTCGCACGACGATTGGCGGGGGAGCGCGGGCGGAGGATCGCCGAAGAGATGCCCATCGTGGCGGGCGCACATCGAGGACCGCGTGGGCTCGCCTCGGCGCTTGCGGTGCGCACCAAGTCATTCGACGAGATGATCCTCGACAGCGTTCAGAGCATTGGCGCCGATGCAGTTCTGAACCTCGCTGCCGGTCTCGATGCCCGCCCCTACCGCTTGACTCTGCCCTCCTCTCTCGTCTGGATCGAAGCCGATCGCGCGCCGATCCTCGACGAAAAGACGGAGGTGCTCGCGAACGCGAAACCCGCATGCATCGTGGAGCGAGTTGCGGTGGATCTTGCCGACGACCAGGCCACAGCAAGCCTCTTCGACCGCATCGCCGGTACCCACGCGCGGGTCGTCGTGGTGACCGAGGGTCTCCTCGTCTACCTCGATGAGACGCGAGTCGCCTCCCTGGCCGATGGGCTCCGCGCGCGATCGTCGATGCGCCGATGGATTCTCGAAAGCGTCGCGCCCGAGGTCCTCAAGCGCAACATGCGAGCCTGGGGCGACGTCCTCGCCCAGGCGAACGCCGAATGGAAGTTCGCGCACCCGGATGGGTTCGACTTCTTCCGTCCGCATGGTTGGTCACCGACCGTGACGCGCCCGTTCTTCGGGGAGGCGCTTCGCTTTGGTCGGGAGAGTGAGTTGCCTCATGCCTGGCTGCTCCGTGCCCTCTCGTCTCTTTCGGGGCGGTTCCGCCGAAGGATGGAGGAACTGGTCGTCTACGGCGTCGTGCAGCCAGTAGCGAGTGAACTGAGCTCCTGACACCGTTATCGCCGGGCTCTCCTTTCCGAAGCAGGAGTTCGAGGCCCGCTCGTGCTCGTCGGGCACTCGATCGGGGGCTTGCACATCCGAGCCTACGTCAGTCACTTTCCGGACGAAGTAGCCGGGTTGGTCCTCGTTGACTCGCCCACGCCCCTTGAGGCGACCCACATTCCCGCTGAGGTTCGAGCCCTTCGGCACGACGCCGACGGGACATGGTCTTGAAAAAGTGGCGTACGGCGCTCGGCGTCGCGCGTCTGATGGGCGAGTGCTCGCGAGTGCAGCCTGGGTTCGAGCCCTACGCCGACTGGCTCAAAGCGGATAGCTGTATACCGACGGCACGACGGAGACCGAGTGATCGGAAAGCTGATCCCTTCGCCCCCCGATCGAGGAGGACCGAGATGCCCGACTTCCCTGCCTTTGCGAAGAACCACGCCAACCGCATCGCCGCGTCCTCGCAGTACACGCAGGATGTGGAAGGCTACGTCTTCGATGGCGCTGACGGCAGCCAGGTGGCCCTCTGGACCGCCCATGCCGACCGCGTCTCGACGGAACACGCCCACGACTTCGACGAGTACGTCCTGGTCATCGAGGGACACTGCACAATCATCCTCGGAGGCGAGAGGATCGAACTGCGGGCCGGCCAGGAGTTCGTCGTCCCCAAAGGGATCCGCCAGAGCATGGAGGTTGCCGCCCGCACGCGAACCGTGCACGTCTTCGGTGGCAAGCGGGCCCGTCGCGAAGGCGAGACGGCCCAATGAGCGGCAACGAGACGAACCCGCGGCTCACCATCCCGGCGCACGGCTCTTTGCCTGCACCAGGTGCCTTTCAACTTGCGTGGCCGGCTTTCTTCGCGCCTTGTCCCCTCTACGGGTCAGTAGGGGCGTAGGAAAACTTTGCTGGGCAGGCGGGTAGCCGTCGGAGTCCACGGTGGTCCCGCCGTGCGGGGCCGAGGCCGAACGCGCGCCAGAACGTGCCGACCCTGACCGGTCGATCACGCCCACGCGTTGGGCTACAGCGGTTTTCGGCGGGAATGCGCGCGGCCTGGTTCGAGGCCCGGTCCTTGCTGCTCGTGCGGCTATGACCGGCAGCCGTGGCACCAGACGATGCGCGACGATCCCGGTCGCCTTGGCCGCCACCGCGCTTGCATTCGCGTTCGAAGTGGGCGCATGGGCCCAGGCTCAGTGCTCGACCTCACAGATCAACCAGCCGTGCGACGGCGGGATCCCTGGGACGTGCATCCCCGCAACTTGCACGACGACGGTGAACGGCGTCTCGTCGGCGACCGCGTGCGGGGCGTGCTTCGAGCTTGGCCCCGACGATTGCCTCCCGAGCCAGGTGGGCATGCCCTGCGGGGACGCCGGCGGAACATGCATGAGCGCGGGTGGGGCCGGGGCGGGATCCGGCTCGGGCCCCGGCGCGGACGCGGCGACGCCGCAGTACATGATCGCATTCTCGACTGCGTCCTGTGTGGCGCCTGGCGGCTTCGGGGGCAGCGGCGAGGTCGACGCGGGGATCTCCAGTGAGGTGGACGCCGGGGCCAGCACGGCCACGGGTGGGTCTACTGTCGGGGGCGGAGGGGGCGGCGATAACGGCACCGGTCGAGGCGTCGCGGACTCGTCCCCGCCGCTGGCGGCGGACGAGGACGCGGCGACGCACGAAGAAAGCCCGGCGGGTGCCGCGGGATCCTCGGGCGGCGGCGGCGGTTCCGGTGGGTGCGCCATCTCGGGACGGCTTGCAGGCGGCTCCAGCCGGAATATGGCGGCGGCGCTAGGATTCATCGCGCTGGCCTTCGCGCGACCCCGCGGCCGGAGTGCCCGCCGGCGACGCTGACCAGCGAGGGCGCGCATCGCCCTTCCAAAGTAACTGCGGTGGCTCCGCCGCGTCCCTGGCCAAAGACCGCCTACGCGCCTACCGCTTCCGTCCCACATTGCGATCCATCCCGCTCGTGGCCACTTGAATCCAATGTGGCGAACGTTGTCACGAAGTGAACGGCTCATTAACAACATTGGACATCGGCATCCGCTGATCCCTCGGGTCGGCCACCGCTTCCTACCCGCCGATCGCGTCACCATGCAGGCGTGGACGTCCGCGCTCGACCGCGTCACGATTCCTTCTTGAAAGCGTGAACGTAAGATGTCCACTGCTGGCCCGCGCCTCACGACGTGGTGGCCTTTTTCCGTGGATTACTGGTGGCTGCCAACGCGGCTGCATCTCGCTGCACCTTCTGTTTGAGGTCCAATAACAAGAATACGACTTTGACCTGAGCTAGATTGCCCTGGTATTTGGCAACGAAACCCAGGACCCCCGAGTCCGTCAGCCGAAGGTCGCCCCGGTCGAGGTATTGAAATCCCGGGGGCGTCTCCGACGCAGCGATCCGCTGGAGCTCCGCCAAGACGTCCGCAGGATTAGCTTCGTAGGAATATGTCAGATGAAAGAAGAGGCTGCATTGGCCGTAAGCAAACAACTTGTGAAAGTGGCTGGTCAGCTCGTCTCTCGTCCAAGCGTGACTAGCCGGTCGATTGCACACGACGGCCTCCAAAACTGCGAGAACCGCGCTGTCCTTCATGATGACGATATCGCGCTCACCTGGGTTTCCGGCTGCCGTAAAGCCGCCTCTTGACTGATCAGTCACGCTCCAACCGAGAAAACCGAAGCGCGCTCGCAACATGGCCTGAACGAACGCACTAAGGTCGTCCTCGCACGAATCGATCTCGACGTTCTTCATCATCGGCACGAGGGCGACGACGCTCGCAGCGGAAAGGCCGACATATTCGGTTATGAGGTCGAAGAGCGGGTCCGGTGGGGGTCGAAGCACCGCCGATTGCCGATGGGGGTCCAGCAGCAGGATCTCGCCCACCGCGGCCTTGAGACCGGGCAAAGGATCCTCCACCGACGAAGCGGCGGGGCGAGCATCAAAGGGGGTTCCTCCTTGGATCTGCGCCCGCGCGGCCTCCAGAAGGTCCGTCTCGCCGAACGCGATTACGGCGCGCCCGATGGCAGCCTGCCCCTCCGTGCGGCGTCCCATTCTGAACAGAGCCACGGCATCGTAGGCCACAACGCGCTCTTCTTGATTCCCCGCTGGGAGGCTTATCAAGCCTTGGTGGGCGCGCTCTGGAGCACCCGTTGCCAGCCAGAGAAGCGCTCGGTTGCACTCGTGGATGACGCGGTCCTCGTCGCTGGTGGCACGACACCGTGCGATCGCGACACCGGCCACGTTGACCGCCGAGCGCGCCCGCTTCACCTCCGCACCTCGAAGGATGCGGAAAAGATCGCCGGCGAGCACGGCGCTTGTTTCTGCCGCCAGCATATTCACGACGTAAGCGGCGACGTCCGGTCGCCTTTGGTGAAGGCGCTCGAACGTGCGCTTTGCCTCGTCGGGGTTGGGCGGGCGCCGATAGAGGTGGGCCAACGCCCGATAGAAGTCGAGCGCATCCGTGCCTTCGGGCTCCTCGGCGGGTGGCAGGTTCGCCGGAAGCGTCGCGCCATCGATCGCTGCAAGATCCCCGCGCTGTAGGTACCATCGAAGCTGTGCCCGGAATCGAACAAGTGCACGCCCGGGCACCTGGCCGAGTGTCTTGACGTCCTCCTCCTCCTTCATAAACGTTGCCGCGACGTCGTTTAGGCCTGCTGACAACAGGGCCTCCACTCGGGCCTGTACCTCCAGCAACGTCATGACGGTCCCGGCCTCTTGCGGAGTGAGCTGGGCGATGCGTTGCTTGAGCCGCTCGTGGGTCGCAGGCGGCGCGACGGTGAGCAACTGTGCCAACGTCAGGGGCTCGTCGCACTCGAGAATCGCCGCCAAGACCGATTCGCGTGCGTCCGAGGCCAGTGCGGCGATCGCGTCACCGAGGTCGAAGGCGATCGGGCGTTCAATGGGTACGTAAAACGGGCCTGCTTCGAATCTGGCCCCGAAAGCAGGAACGCGCCCCTTTTCCGCATGACTGATCGCGCCAGCGCGAATGCTCCTTACAAGGGCCGCGACCAACGCATCCGGCGGCACGTCAGGCCAAACGCCAACCGCGCGTGCGAGCATGCGAATGTGCGCTCGGAGAGACCGAGACAAGCCGTCAGTTACGGAAAACTCTTCGACGGCGGCCGTAGCCGCGAGAGCGGCTCTCGCGTCAACGGGTGCCCAGAAGGCGTCCAACCGGTCCTGGCTCGCGCGCAACGCAAGCTGAACGAGAGCTTGCGCGCCCGAAGGCTCGATTTGGCTTGTGGAAATAGAGAAGTCCCGTGAGCGAATAGATTCGACGTACGCGTCCACAATGGCGGATGGGTCAACATCGTCAACCAGCGCTCCAGACGCCAGCAAGTCCACGGCCGCCGCAAAGCCCGGTGACCCCAAAGGGCCTGGCGAAGCCGCAAGCACATCGAAGACACCGCGCAGGACAGGCCCCGGCGCGGCGAGGAGCTCGCTGCGTAGCACCCCGAGCATCTCTGTGGTGACCATGGGAGGTTGCCGGCCGACCGTCGGCAACTTGACGACGGCGCCATACGCCCATCTGACAAAGGATGCGCATTCCGCGGCGGGCGTTACTCCTGTCTCGAGAAAGTGCCCCAGGATCGCCACCGCATCTGTGAATGCCCAAAGACGAGTCGATTCGTTGTCGCGTGTGATCACCTCGCGGTCCCATGCACCAGGCACCGACGGCCAGCTGGCAATCCACATGCATGCAACCGGCGCGAGTGTCGGGTAAAGAAGAACGTCGGCGAGCAGGAGGGGGTTTTGGTGTTGCACGAAGAGAAAGACGTAGTGAAGCAATTCCGGCTTCTCGACCGCCAAGTCGAAGAGCCGCTTTGCGACTGGGTGTGGCGCGCCGGACATGTCTTCGTCCGTCACTTCGCGCATGAGTAGACGAGCGAGGGCCCACAAAGGTGCGCAAGAGGTGTAGTCGTCGCGCACGTCCTCAAAGGCGAAGTTGTCGAGCCATCGCACACCGTCCAGCAGCGTGGACGGCACCTTTTGGACCATCTCTTGGACGGCGGACACCGGGCTATCGGACTCGAGTGCAAGGCGCGCAACGTGATGCTGTCGAAGCTCGCTCCACCCGAGGAAGCCTGGCTTAGCCGCGAGCACGGCTAATGCAGCGTCAATAAAGAGCCTAGCCGGTTCAGGATCCCAGTCTCTGCCCGGCGTCAGGTCGGGAAATTGAAGAAGCCTCCAACGATCGAACCAAAGCCGCATCCGGTCCGCCTCGCTCGGAATCGCGATCAAAGTTCTGTCCCATAGTCGTGCTGCAACCCACCGCGGTGACGGCGATTGAACGATGGCCGGATTCGTCGGTTGATTCAGGAGTTGTCCAGCGATCGCTTGGATCTCTGGATCCCGCTCGACCGCGGCGCTGACTTCTATTGAATCCTCGTCCGCTCCTCGCAACGCTTCCAACATCGCTGCCCGCTCGTCGTCCCGCAGCCGCGTGACGAGATTGACCGTGTCGAACGGCGTCGACGTTCTATCCCAGACTGTGCGAAACCAGCTCGTCTCGGCCAGTTCATCGAACGAGGGCGCCGCAGGGAACTTGATCCGCGCTTGCTCATACCGCCCGCGGAGCGCTCTCGCGTCTCTGGCAGAGCGGATACTGACGTTGAGAAGCACCCTAACGGCCACGTCGTCGCTAATCTGGGCGGCCACCTTCTTGGGCCGAGCCGACATTCGCGAAATTGGCAGAAAGCGGCGAATCCGATCCCGAAGAATGCGTCGGGTGTCGAACGGCGAGTATCTCAGACTTTCGAATCGAGCCACGCTCTCCAGCGTACCGCGACTGGCGGCAGGTTTGCAAAGTTGAGCAGTCGGAGCCGCTACGTATGGCCACCTCGTCGCGACGCCCAACATCTTCAGGAACGCGTAGCGCGTTCGCCCTCGCGCCGCGTACCCATAACCGGCGTGACCTCGGGCAATAACGACATCGCATCTCGGCTTGCAGCCGACAAGCGAGACTCATACGTAGCCTTTATTGATCTCCTTGATTCAGCGAACGCGTGCGAAGAGACTGGGCCGACCGGGGCATCGCCGTGAACGTGGATGCCGAGGCCGCGCAACTCGCATGGCCGCAAGGCCGCGTCGTCAACGTCGCCGTGGGTCGCCCTTCCACTCTCCTCTTCACCGGCGACGGAGTTCGGCCTCGACGTGCTTCTTCGCCTTGCCGCCAGCAGTTCGGCCGAACACACTGGATGGCTCTCCTCTTGGCACGAAAACCGAAACCTAGAGGCCAACCAAGCCGCCCCGCAGTGTCGCTCTCGGGGCTCCTTGACGAAGCCAAGACGCAAACATAACGAGCCACTCGGCAACAGCGGACTCCTTTCCCAGCAAAGAACCGAGCTGGGTTGTATATTGGTTTTCCTGCGGCGACAGGCTAGCACTCAGCGTCCGCGCAAATCTGTCGAGTACTAGTTTGGCACGAGATACGGCTCCACTGGCTGGGACTAGATGGATGACATTGCGGTTGAAGATTAGATTCACCACGGCATCGTCCTTGGGCGATCTACGCTCCACGATCAACAGCCACGATGGCTCACCAGGCGGTGCTAAGTCGAGGGACAGTCCCTCCTCCCGCATCCGAAGTGGGAGGCGTGAGTTAAGAGCGCGGGTGAAGCGACTTAGGATTTTTGTGAGTCGCGTCCCGTCGCGGTGGTCCGAAAGCCACCGATTGAAAGTCCGGCGGCGACTGTCCTCCTCAATGCGACGATCATCCGCGGCGCTTGCCGAAATCGATGCAGGCCGGGGACGCGACGCATAAGATCGTGCGTATGCGGCCAACCATGAATCACTGGGCTCGAAAGCCGAACGGCTGTCCCACTGACGGTCGACGAACTTGAAAAGCTCGTGCAACGGGCCTGCGGCGCGTTCGCCTTCAATCACGAGATTAACCTCAGTGTTTGCGCCGAAACCACCCGCCGTGAAGTTGCTGGAACCAACAATCGCGCGACCTCGCCCTTTTCTTATACCGAGAATCAGCTTTGGATGGAAAAGGTCACCTGGCTTGGCGACGACGCGAAGAACGCCGTATGCACGGAGCTGCTGTAGGGCGAACGGCTCGGTTTGTGCGAAGTGGACCCCGATGACGGCCCGCGTAATCTTCCCAAGGGGCAGCGCTCTCCAGTGAACCGCTTCCCCCTTCGACGAAGATGCCCAAGCGTACGCGAGGTAAATCTCTTTTGCCCACGCACCTAAGCGGCGTAATTCCTTCAGTCGTTCGGCTTCTGTTAGGAGTACTCGAATGTTCATTCGTAAGGGGCTTCCTCCCACTGACTGCTGAAACTTGAGGGTGGCGGTTCCACTGGGCCCCGAGAGAATCGCGGGGTGCTTTCACAGAAATGAACCGCCATGACGAAGAGTGCCAAGGAAGCCGCCCAAGGCCAAGCCTCGATGTGGATCCAGTTGCTGATCCCGCTGGTCACGCTTGTACGCGGCGACCTTTGGCCCGATACACCAGTTCGGGCTGCAGGCGTTCGCGGCGATGCTCGGTAGTTGCGGTCGACGCGCGGAGCTGAGATCGCCTCGGCGCGCTTGAGACCGCAAAGCTTCACAACGGCGTCCACCAAGCCCGCGGAGGCTCTGGCGCGCTCGGACCAGCGGAAGATCCGCCTTTTTGGCTTGGAGGAGGTGCATCGCCGCCTGCTCCCACTCCACCCTGTCTCGTTCCTTGCGCCAAAACCGCGCATAGGATGCCAGCGTTGCCTCGCACCTGTTGCGAGACGGGCCCGCCCTACGGCGGCGTCGTACGGCATTCATTTGACCTCTTCGAATGCCTGGCCGCTCATCGCCTTCGCCGCGTAACGAACCGCCCGGCCCGCCCGGTCTGAACCGCACCGTCCCGGTGCCATCTTGTCCTCCGCTGCAGTACCGTATTCCCGATGTCCGCCCTCGCGTTCTACGAGGCCTCCCTGCGCGCGCTGCGCTTCGTGGAAGCGCGTTCCCCCACGCTCCGGCGTTTCGGTCCGGACGCCGACGCCCGATGGCGCAATTTCCAGGGCCATCTCAGCGCGATGGATCGGCTCGAGCTACTCCTCCGGGACGCGGACACCGAGTATCCCGGGGCGTTTGGCGCGCGCGTTGCCTTCGCGCTGCGGGGGCTCAGCGAGGACGACGCCTTTGGCCCTCATTGGGAGCGACTGCAACCGCCGGAGGCCGATGCACTCTGGCGCAAGGTCACGGCCGAACCGGCACCCCCAGATATCCCATCCGCACTCACATCCTGCGCCGCTGCCTGGGGGTTGTCGATTCGACCTCAGGACATCGCGCCGATCACGCCCATCTCGCAATTGGTCGTCGCCGGGCCGAGCGCCATCGTGTCGGTCGCCGCCGCGTTCGTTCAGGGGAGCGATCTCGCGTGGTCAGACCAGGTCATCTGCATCGCTTCGCCGCCCTCGCACCGGCATCTCGCTGCCCTCGTCGCTCCGCTGCTCAAGAGCCCCAAGCCGACCCGGATCGTCCTCCCCGACGGCGTGCCGGCAAACCTGATCGCTGATCGCACGGTCGTCTCGCCGGATGCCGATCCTGCAGACACGGCGGCCCCAATTCGGGCATCCTGAACGGATTCGAGAGGGCGTATGGGGCTGGGGTCGCACCGAATCGTTCTCGTGGGGGAGACGCCGTACGCGCATGAGCGCGATGGGATCCAGTTTGTCCTTTCCGAGTTACCAGACAGTGACCCGTATCGCGCGTGGGCGCTGACGGAGCTTCTCGACGCCTCGACGGGCCGACTCTACGAGATCGATCTTCTCGTTTTGGGATACTCGGCGCTCTATCTCGTCGAGATCAAGAGTGGAGCGGGCACGTACAAGGGGGACAGCGTCGATTGGTCCCGCGAAGCCCCCGGCGAGCCTTCTCGGTACATGGAGTGTCCCTACCGCCTCGCGAACCACAAGGCGAAGGTGCTCGCGTCGCTCCTCCAGCGCAAACTCGGCCGCGCGACCCCTTTCGTCCAGCCGATCATCTTTTTGAGCGACCCGAGCGCGAAGATCGACCTCCGCGCGGACGGAAGGACGGCCGTCGTAACACGCAAAGAATTGCGACGTGCCCTCACGCATCACGAATTCCCCAACGTGAGCGAGAGCTGGCGCGCAGAGCCCATCGCCAAGCCCGTCATGCGCGACCTCGCGCAGGCGCTCAGCGATTGCGGCGTCCGAGCCCGAAAGGGCAAGCTCTACGTGGGAGCGTACGAACTTGGCGAGATCGTCGGGGAGGGGGCCGGGTACCAGGACCGCACCGCAACCCACCGGACGATGACCACGATGCGCAGGCGAGCGCGCATCTACCTCGTCCCCCAGCAGACGAGCGTCGAACGGCGGCAAGCTCTCCGTCGGGCCGCCGACCGAGAAGCCAGGCTCCTGCACGAAGTCCGGGAGCACGCGGGCATCCTTCGCATCACCGACTACGTCGAAGACGCCCCGCTCGGCCCCACCGTGGTCTTCGACGAATTCGCTGGCGCGCTCCGGCTCGACACCTTTTTGCGTCATAACCCCAAACTGCCCTTCGACCAGCGGATCCAGATCATCGACCAAGTCGGGCGCGCGCTCGCCTTCTGCCACCGAAAAGAGATCCTGCACGGCGGCGTCAATCCCGAAGCGGTCCTCGTCGGACGTGGTCAAGACGGTCGTCTGGAGACCCGTCTGGTCAACTTTCAGCTCGGCTCGGCGGCGGATCGCGTCGAAGGCACATCGCACGTATCCACGTGGGCCGCCGAACCGGCGCTCGTCTACCGGGCGCCTGAATTGCGCGACGACCCTTCCTTGCGCCTGCCCGAGTCGGACATTTTTAGCTTGGGCGCACTCGCCTATTTCACGCTCACGGGGCAGGCGCCGGCTCCGGACGTCATCGCCCTCGAAGACCGGCTACGCACCAAAGGATCGCTCGATCCCCGCGCCGTCGACGATGGCATCCCCCCGCAGGTGGCCGAGCTCGTGCGCGACGCCACTCAGGTTTCGCCGGCGTTCCGTTACGACAATGCCGACGAATGGGTCGAGTTCCTTCTCGACGCGGCGACGAGTCCCGAGCCTGGGTCAAAGCCTGCATTCGCCGACCCTCTGCAGGCCGGCGCCGAAGATCGTTTGACGAAAGACATCGTCGTTCTCGGAACGCTCGGCCAGGGAGCCAGCGCGCGCGTTCTGCGAGTGCGCCGAGGCTTGGACGGCGACGAGTACGCCCTCAAAGTGAGCCTCTCCGCCGAGCACGACGAACGGATTCGCGCCGAGGGCGACGCGCTCGGGCGCTTCCGTCATCCCCGTATCGTCGAAAAGGTGGACGCTTTCGACATCGGCGACCGGGCCTGCCTTCTCCTCACCATCGCCGGGGGCGAGACGCTGCAGCGCTACTTGCAGCGCAACGGGTCCGTTCCTCTCGACTACGCGCATCGCTGGGGCGAAGACCTCTTGTCTGCACTCGAGTACCTCGAAGAGCAAGAGATCACGCACCGCGACATCAAACCGGCCAACCTCGGCATCGGTGCCACCGGCAAACGCGCGAATCACCTGACGCTTTTTGATTTCTCGTTGGTGCTAACCGACCGGACGACGCTCGACGCCGGCACCGCGGTCTACCGCGACCCGTTTCTCCGCGTGCGCCGCGCTTGGGACGCGGCCGCCGACCGATGGAGCGCGGCGGTGACGCTCCACGAGATGCTCACGGGTGTGCGCCCGGCCTACGGCGGGCCGGGGGGCACATCGGTTGATCCGCAAGCGCCGCTCGTCCTGGCCGCGGAACGGTTCGATGCGGGCGTCCGCGATCGGCTCGTCCCCTTCTTTCAGAAGGCGCTGGCGCGCGAATCCGCCGACCGCTTTGGGTCTTCCGAGGCCATGCGGCGGGCGTGGAGCTCTTGCTTCCAAGATCCCGCGTCTCGCGCTCTGGGTGCGACTGACATTCCTGCCGAATCGGCCGATGCCAGTCGTCCCGAGCCCATCTCCGACGAGGTGCTTCGGCAAATCGCTCCCGACGCACCCCTCGACACGCTCCCCCTGTCTGTTCGCGCCAAGAACGCGCTCGATCGGGCCGGCGTCGCGCGCGCCCTGGACGTGCTGAAGCTCCCGGACAATCGTCTGTCGGCGATTCGGGGCGTCGGGCAGCGAGTCGTCCTGGAGATCCACAATTTTCGCACGCGTTGGGAGGCGCTCCGGCCCCCGGACGACGCCTCGACGCCGCCATTCTTTGCGGGCTATTGCGGCGAAAACCTCTCGGTTGCCGTCTCGACCCTACCGAATGCGGTCGCCCATGCGCTGGCGGCGGCCGGGCTCGGATCCCTCGGTGCGGTCGCGTCCGCACCCGAAGATCAAGTGGCGCGCATCACCCAGCGCGTCGGACTCGATGTCGCCGTCGTGCGCGCCGCGCTCGATGAGGAGCACCGGGCCGCCGAGGAGCGCGATCATCCCGTGACCCTCGAAGGCTGGCGCGAAGCGCTCTTACCCAAGAAGAAGCGGGGGAAGCGAACCGCCATCCCCGCCGTGGTTCGCGTCCTCTTTGGCCTCGACGCACACGAGGGTCGCGAGCGCCTGCCCATCGGCGCATCCGCTAACGATGCGACGGTGGCTTCAGGAACGTCCCCGGCCAACGTGTACTTGGCCCTCGGGCGCTGTCGCACGGCTTGGGCCGCGCACCCGGCGATCGCCGATTTGTCGAGCGTCGCCCAAACCATCGTCAATGAAGCGAACGGGGCGCTGCCGCTGGCTGACGCGGCCGAGCGCCTCCTTCTGCGCTTGCCGTACGACCGAAGCCGAGCCTCGTCGGACGTCGTCGTCGAGGCCGCGGCCCTCCTCCGAGCCGTCGCGGAGAGCGAGCGGGAGACGCCCGAGGGCACCCCAGCGATGACGCTTGTCCGCGTGAGCGACTTGCTCTGGATCTGCGCTTCGAGCGAGCACGGCGCAGCTGTCCGCGATCTTGGGCGGGCCGCCGACGATCTGGCCCAGCGCTCACCGCTCGCCTCCGCCCCCGAAACGCAGGCGGCGCTCGCAGAAGCCGCGGCGGGGACTCCCTTTGCCTCGCTCCCGATCGATCGCCTCGTCGTTCTCGCCGCCCGCGCGAGCGACCACGCGGCTATCTCAACGCGGCTCGAGATGTATCCGCAAGGAATGCCCGCCGCGCGTGCGGTCGAGCTCACCGCCGCTGTTCTCACCGCCAAAGGCGTTCTCCTAACGCCTGATGAAGTCCGAAAGCGGGTCGCCGACCGCTACCCGAACGCCTCTCCAGTGCCCGACCGCCCGGGCCTCGACGATTTGCTCCGCCCGTATGGTCTCGAGTGGAACGGCAATAGCTACGTGCGTCCCGCAGAGGACGTACGTACAGGCCACACAACGCGCGCCAGCACGCTCACGCGGTATCAAACCGCCCTTCCAACGCAGGTGCGTGACGAGAGTCCTGAGGCGATCGAAGGACGGGACGTCGATCATCGCTTGGCTCAGGCCGTCGAACGAAAGCAGCTCCGCATCCTCGTCGTGCGCGCCGACCAGGTACTTCGGGCGACGTTTGCGCTCGGCAAACGCCTTCACGTCCCTGTTCGGCGCGTCGACCGCCTTCTCATTGAGGCCATGGAGCGGCGCGCCGACGACGACGGCGTCGAGATCGACGTCTTGCACGAGACCGACAACGCCGGGAGCTCCGCCGCGGATTGGCCCAACCTGGTGGAGCTGGCGCGCGACGCCATCGCCGATGTCTCCGCCGCTCTCCTGCCGGCCCGCGAACCTCTCGTTTTGACGCACTTCGGTCTCGTGGAACGCTACCGCCTCCAATCTTTCCTCGACGCCATCGCCGAGGCTTCCCGTCGAGACGACTGCGAAGCTATTTTCCTGGTCGTTCCCGCACACGATGAGGCGGGGCCTACCCTCTTTGGCGGCCTGACTGTCCCCGGACTCTTGCCGTCGCAGCGCCTACGGGTCACCGGCCCTTGGATCCAAAACCATCATAACGCTGCCGCACCGGCCGCCTGATCGTCCGCTGACCTATTTCCACCGATGGCCGCCAAGAAAAAGAAGCTCGTCTCCCTCGTTCCGCAGCCCGACCCTCGGGCTCCGCTCGACGGCGCTGCGTTTCTGGCATCCGCCCAGCGCGTCTTGGCGACGTTGCGTGACGACCTTCTGCAGCGCGCGGACCAGTCGGCGGGCGTGACGGAGGCCCTCCGCGCTGAATGGCAAAAAGAGACCGCCGAGAAGCGCACCGGCGACGCCTTTGAGCTCTGGCGCAGCCGCGTTGTCATTCAAGTTGCGGCCGCCTGGGTGCTGTCCGTGGTCTTTGCGCGCACGCTCGAAGACCGGGGCCTGCTCGACCGCAACCGGATCGCGGGACCCGGCGCGACCGACAGCCAGCGCCAATTCCTCGATCTGGCCCCCTATCTCACCGAACGCGATTACCTCCTGACGGTCTTTCGCGAGCTCTCGAACCTCCCCGCCGCCCGCGACCTCTTCGACGCGGATCACAATCCCGTCTGGAAGCTCGCGCCTTCCGCCGACGGGGCGCGCACCCTGCTCGAGCTATTCCGCACGCCCGACGCCGAGGCGCCCTCGTTTCGATTCGGTCAAAGCGACACACGTTTTCTCGGCGACCTTTATCAGGACATCGACCAAGAAACGCGTGAGCGGTACGCGCTCCTTCAGACGCCGCGATTTGTGGAAGAGTTCATTCTCGATCAAACGCTTGAGCCGGCGCTGCGCGAGTTCGGGCTCGACACGACGACGATCCTCGACCCGACGTGCGGGAGCGGACACTTCTTACTGGGCGCCTTCGAGCGCCTCGTCGACCACCGCCTTCGCGAGCGACCGGGGACGGACGTCCGCGATGCCGCAAGAAGCGCGCTCGACGCCGTGCACGGCGTCGACATCAACCCCTACGCGGTGGCGATCGCGCGGTTCCGGCTGACGCTCGCGTTTCTCGAGAGAGGCGGCTATGCGAAGCTCCTCAGTGCGCCCGCCGTGCCGCTGAACGTGGTCGTTGCCGATTCGCTCTTGCACGGACGGGGGTCAACGGGGCAGGCGACGTTCGCGGAGCGGCCGCAGACGGCCGCAAGGGATTGGCTGGGCTCGACGTACGCATTCGTCAATGAGCGAGCAGCCAAAGAGGTGCTCGGAAAGCAGTATGCGGCCGTCGTGGGGAATCCGCCGTACATCACGGTGAAGGATACGGTGCTAAGGGACGAATACAGGAAACTATATCGCTCTTGTTATCGCGAGTACTCACTGGCAGCACCGTTCACGGAGCGATTTTTCGATCTCGCTCGCACCGGTGGCTTCGCGGGGATGATTACGGCGAACTCGTTCATGAAGCGCGAATTTGGGAAAAAGCTGATCGAGGAGTACCTCACGACCGTTGACCTTCAGTTGATCGTCAACACCTCCGGGGCGTACATCCCGGGTCACGGGACCCCGACGGTGCTTCTTTTCGGCCGCAACCGGGGATCTGAAAAAGCGAATGTTCTTGCAGTGCTTGCGAAGCGCGGTGAGCCGAATACTCCTGACCAACCCGAGCATGGCTTGGTGTGGCGGAGCATTGCAGACCACTTCGCGCAAATTGGATTCGAAAATGACTACATATCTATCGCCGAGCTAAAAAGAACGACGCTCGCAAACCATCCGTGGAGCCTCGGAGGGGGTGGAGCCGCGGAGCTAAAGCACTTTCTGGAAGCCAGGGCGTCATCTCGGTTGGGGGATGTCGTCGATGCCATCGGCTTCGGCTGCATAACCAGAGCCGACGATGTTTACTTCGCGCCTCGGCACGTCCTCCGTAACGCCGGCATTCCAGACCGATTCATTATCGAAAACGTAGAAGGAGAGGTCATTCGGGACTGGTCAATCATCAATCCGAGCACGACTGTGTTTCCGTATAACAATCACCTTGATCCAGTGCGGCCGGAAGAAGCACCTGCAGTACACCGGTTCCTTTGGCCGTATCGAACGCTCCTGTGGCTTCGGCGTGAACCGAATGGCAACCATCGTGAAATCGGGCTCACATGGTGGGAATGGAGCCGTTTTCAGCGCGATCGGTTTCGGCGTCGGCTCTCCATTGCCTTCGCCTTCGTGGCAACCCACAACCACTTCGTCCTCGACCGTGGCGGGAAGGTGTTCAAGCAGTCCGCGCCGATCATCAAGCTGCGCGAAGGTGCGACAGAGGAAGACCACCTCGCGCTGCTTGCGTACTTGAACAGCTCGACGGCGTGCTTTTGGCTGAAGCAGGCCATGATGAATAAGGGCGGGAGTGGAATTGGGCGTGGCGTACAGGACGAGGCGTGGGAGGCTCGCTTTGAATTCGACGGATCCAAACTGTCGACCATTCCTTTGCCAGCGACGGGAGTGTCTCTCGCCCGGTTAGCTGCGGTTCTTCAGCAGGTCTCGGCGGACAGAGAGAGTTGCATGGGCGCCGCTGCGATTTCAGCATGGTCCAGTCCTGGCGTCGCCCCAATCGGAATTCTGGAGACCCAGTCGGCTCTTCACCTTGCGCGCATGTGTGCGCTGCAGGAGGAGCTCGATTGGATGGTCTATGACCTCTTTGGTCTTCTAACCGGCGAAGATCGGGCGCTATTGCGACAGGCGAGAGACGAAGCCTTGCCGGGTTTTCCGACACAGATACCGGCTTCGACCGCAACCGTCCGCCGCCACGGTCTATTTCCCGGGCATCGACCATTCGAGATCGTTCTCGCTCGGGAATCGGCGTTGGCCGGCACCAAGACGGCCTGGTTCGAGCGAAACGGGTGCGCGACACCCGCGGACGTTGGAACGAGCTACGCGCCGTCCTACCTGCGGCTACTGGAAGCACGCGTGGCCATCATCGATCGGAATCTGTCGATCCGATTGATCGAGCAGCCAGAATACAAGCGACGGTGGACACTCCGAAATTGGAGCCAGGAATTCCAGACGGCCGCAAACCAGGCTCTGCTTAGCGCCGCAGAGGGAGCCGTTGTAGCCAACGCAACGGTTCTGAACATCCGTGATATCTCGTCGACGGTAACTTCGGATCAGCGATTACGAGATATTGCGGATTCAGTGCTTCCGGCCTGGCATGACTTCGCTTCGGGAGTCGGGGAATTGGTGGCAGGCGCTTCAGTTCCGTTCCTTGCCGCCCTGCGCAAAACTGCGCCCGGCCTTGAAAAGCGCGCAGCCTGGGAGCACACCTGGTCCCTCCAACGCCGCGAAGACGCAGGCGAGGACGTGGGTCCCATTCCCGTTCCCCCGAAGTACGGGCAAGAGGATTTCCGTGACCCCGTCTCCTGGCGCCTTCGCGGGAAGCTCGACGTCCCCAAGGAACGTTTCATCTCGTACCCCGGCTGCGAGAGCGATGAAGACCACTCCCCTGTCTATGGCTGGGCGGGCTGGAACCATTTGCAGCAGGCACAGGCCCTCGCCACCCTTTACCAAAAGCGCAAAACCGAAGAAGCCTGGGGGAAGGATCGCTTGGTGCCTATGCTCGCCGGGATCGACGAGCTCGTTCCCTGGGTCA
>JBEKFX010000109.1:0-18562 GCA_050013115.1 Polyangiaceae bacterium | reverse complement strand
GATCGGTGTTGAGTTCACGCACATCGAAGAGCCGGAGCCGCGGCAGTGGCTCCAGCAGCAGATGGAAACGACGCGCAACCATGCGTCCCTCGATCGAACGGAGCTCGTTCGCATTCTGACGAAGCTCACGGAAGCCGAGATCTTCGAACAATTCATTCACAAGAATTACGTCGGGGCGAAGCGCTTCTCGCTCGAAGGCGCCGAGAGCATGATTCCGATGATCGACCTGCTCATCGAGTCAGCCGGACAGCACGGCATCGAGGAACTGGTCATCGGTATGGCGCACCGAGGGCGCTTGAATGTCCTCGTGAACGTCATGGGTAAAAACGTAAGGGAGATCTTCGCCGCCTTCGACGACAAGAAGCCGGAGCGCTTCTTCGGTGCCGGCGACGTGAAGTACCACCTGGGTTATTCGAGCGAAGTCGTCACGCAGGCTGGGCGTCCACTTCACCTCTCGATCGCGTTCAACCCAAGTCACCTCGAGTTCGTCAATCCGGTCGTGGAGGGGCGCGTTCGCGCGAAAATCGACCGCAGAAAGCGGAAGAGCACGATGCCTCTCCTCATCCACGGAGATGCGTCGTTCATGGGCCAGGGCGTCGTCCCCGAGACGCTGAACCTGGCACAGCTCGAAGGCTACACGACTGGCGGCACAATCCACCTCGTCGTAAACAATCAGATCGGCTTCACCACGCTCCCGCGCGATTCGAGATCGACCCGCTATTGCACGGACATCGCGCGCATGCTCCGTGCGCCCGTCTTCCACGTGAACGGAGAGGATCCCGAAGCGGTGGTCCAAGTCACGCGACTCGCCACCGAGCTTCGCCAGCGGTTCAAGCAAGACGTGTTCATCGACATGTATTGCTACCGAAAGTACGGCCACAACGAAGGCGACGAACCCCGTTATACGCAGCCGCAGATGTACGCACTCATCGACAAGAAACCAACCGTGCGTGAAGTCTACGTCGCGCGCCTGGTTGCAGCGGGACACGTGTCGCGCGAGGAGGCCGACACCATCGCACAAGAGCGACGAGCGACTCTCGAACGAGCGCTCGAAGAGGCTCGCAAGGGCGACTTCCACCAAATGCCCGAAGCGATGGGGGGAGTGTGGGCGCCGTACCGAGGCGGCCCCGATTCAAGTGTTCCGGAAGTCTCGACGGCCTATCCGAAGGAGGCGCTGCTGCGGGCGCTCGAGCGGCTGACCACCATGCCAGCCCAGTTTCGTCCGAACCCGAAGGCCTTGAAGCTGCTCGAGCAAAGGCGCGAGCGCGCCGTGGCCGGCCACGCGCTCGACTGGGGCACGGCCGAGCACCTTGCTTTTGCTTCGATCCTCTTGGAGGGCCACGGAATTCGGGTCAGCGGACAGGACGCTCGACGCGGAACGTTCTCCCATCGCCACGCCGTTCTCTTCGATACGGATACGGGCGAGCCCTATACGCCCCTGGCCCATCTCGGGGACGATAAAGGGGGGCCCGTCGGCCGCTTCGAGATTTACGATTCGCCTCTCAGCGAGGCCGGCGTGCTCGGATTCGAGTACGGATATTCGTTGGACCGCCCCGACAAACTGGTTGTCTGGGAGGCTCAGTTCGGCGACTTCGTGAACGCGGCGCAAGTCATCGTCGATCAGTTCATCGTTTCGGCGGAGGACAAATGGTCACGGTTGTCCGGACTCGTGCTGCTCTTGCCCCACGGTTTCGAAGGCCAGGGGCCCGAGCATTCGAGCGGACGAATCGAGCGCTTTTTGCAACTCGCGGCTGAGGACAACATTCAGGTTTGCAACCTGACGACGCCCGCCCAGTTTTTTCATGTGCTTCGTCGCCAAGTCAATCGCCCCTGGCGCAAGCCCCTCATCGTATTCACGCCAAAGTCGCTCCTTCGGCACCCGGAAGCGGTGAGCACGCTCGATCAAATTGCCGAAGGCTCATTTCAGCGCGTCATACCCGACGATGCGGTCGATCCCGCCAAGGTCAAGCGTATTCTTCTCTGCGCTGGCAAGGTGTACTATGATTTGGCGGCGGAAAGGCGTCGGCGCTCGCGCGATGACGTCGCAATCGTCCGCCTCGAGCAGTATTATCCGCTGAGCGGCGCGCTGCCCCAAGCCCTCGAGCGATACCCCGAAGGCACTCCGGTCGTGTGGGTCCAAGAGGAACCACGCAACATGGGCGCCTGGTACTTTCTAAGCGCCCGCAAGCACGACATTTTTGCGGGCCTGCACCCCCTTTCGCTCGTGTCCCGGCCCGAGAGCGCGAGTCCGGCGACCGGCAGCAAGGCTGCGCATGACCTCGAGCAGAAGCTCCTGCTCGAGGAAGCCTTCGCCGGATAAGAGGGCCGCCACGGACTTGGCCGGGGAACCCGCAGCGCGCCGCTCTCCTTCGCGTGGTGCGCGGCGCTCGGGCGAGAACCGCGGCCCACCCCCGGCCGGCATGGCGCTCGCGATCCGTGTGGCGCGGCGCCAACCGCAACCGAAGGACGCTTCATTCCTCGACGTCCACGAGCTCCACATCGAAGATGAGGCCGGCATTCGCGGGAATGCTCGGCGGGCTTCCCGTCTCTCCGTATCCGAGCGAGGGCGGAATGCGAAGGCTTCGCCTACCCCCGACCTTCATTCCAACGACCCCCTCGTCCCAGCCTTTGATGACCTCCCCCGCTCCGAGCGTGAACTTGAAGGGCTCGCCGCCATGGTCGTCGGTGCTATCGAACTTTTGACCGTTCATCAGAGTGCCCGTGTAGCGGACATGGACGGTGTCACCTGTCTTCGCTTCTCGTCCGGTGCCGACAACCATGTCCTTCGTTTCCAGATCGACCGGTGGCGCGGGCGGGGGCGTCCCCTGGGCGGGTTTGAAATCGCTCGTCGGTTCGTCGATCGACTTCGAGCACCCCGCAGCGAGCATGGCCAACACCAATGAAACGAAAATAGAACGGACCATCGAAAGGCGGACCCTAGCGAAGTCGGGGGTCTGGGCCAAGGGGGTGGGGGGAAACCGACCTCTTGCCGGGGGGTCCGACCCCAAGCAGGTCGCCGACGAGCGCGACTACAGTCGAAATCTGGTCGAGAGTGGCCGAGAAGTGCGCCTTGACGAGTCTGCCCTGCGTCGAGACCTCGACTCGGTCGAAGAGTCCGTGGGTCAGCAGCGAAGTGAGGGTGTCGTTGTGGCGCCTCGCGAAGCGAGCGACATCCTCCGCGGCCGAAGTCGCTGCCTCTGCGTCCTTCGTATCTCCCTCGGCCAACACGTCGGCCCCGCCGTCTGACCGCGGCACCACGCGCAAGCGCATTTCCGTAATCGATTCAGGTAACTCGCTGAGCATGCGGTGTGGGCCCACGAATCGCCAAAAGACGGCGTCTCCACCGAAGGCCGGAGCCTTGAGGGTCTTGCCGGCGAGAGCGCGGGCGATGGCGGGAGCAACGCTCGGGGGCACCACGACGAGCAGGTGAGGCCCTGGCCGTAGAATCACCCGCTCGGCGTGATCAGCGAAAACGAGGTTCGCACGAATGCCCGCTGAACCTGCATCGACAGAACCGCCGCGAGCGTACCTGCGCGTGACGACCCCCAGTGCGCGGTCGACCACCGCGTCAGATGCCGAATAGTGCACCTGCACCGCGTCGCGGGCCGTATTCACGAGCGAGGGGCCGCTTATCATGATCCAATCGACGTCCCGGACCGGGTCGATCGACGTCCCTGCCATGAAATCTTGCCATTGGGGGATGCCCCGGAGCAGGTACCCCATGGTCGCTCCAACCGGATTTCGTCGGATGACGTCGGCGTTGATGAAAACCACGATCGGCGGGTCGCCGGCCTGAATCGAAGACGCAACGGAGGCTGGATCGGCCTGGGCCGATGCAGCCGTCGGGACGGCGACCTGCGCATCGGCCAAACCGTCGGCCGAGGAGGCGGCATCGGCGAACCCTTTCGCAGCGGCGCGGCCCGCGTCGGGAAAGCGGAGCGCCCGAGACGTCGGTCCCTCATCCTTCAGCTCATCCTGCGAATTGGGTGGAGCCGACGCCGCGGGAGTGACCGAGTCGGCCGCCATCACATCGACGGGGATCGTGGCTTCGCCCTCGAGATCGCGCAAATTCAACCCCGAGGGCGGTTCGAGCGGAAGCATGGACGAATGAGCTGCGAGCGAAAGCGCGAGGGCCGACGCCAGCGCCACACGAGCACGCCATCGCGACCAGAACCGCTCGGGCCCGGTGGCCTTTCCTTTGCCGACACGCGGGGTGGCGTGCGGAGCCGTCGGCGCGGCCCCAGCCGCCCCGTCACCGAGCGGATGGGCCATCCGCACGTCGGTCAAGCGAACTCCCATTGACGCATCTTCCGGTGTGAAGAGCTAGCACCTGAGACCCGTCGATACGGAGCGGCGAGAGGAATTCGACCCCGGTCGCCCGGCGTTTCCATTCCTCTGATAAGTGGTTCGACAGACGAACGACGCGTTAGTAGATCCCTCGACGCTTGCCATGTTTCGACATCTCCGCCTGCCGTTTGCACTCGCCGGGGCGATGCTCGCCACCGCGACGGCGGCTTGCGGTGAAAAGCACGCGCCCGCACCGGGTGCGCAGTCGCCTGCGCCCGCGGCGTCCCAGGTCCCCTTCGACGACCGGCAGCAGGTCGTTGCGGGCAGCTCGAGCTCAAGCGCGATTGCGACCGTCGAGGCCGGGCCGTACGACGGGCCATGGCTCGCTGCGACAGTGCTGCAGGCCCCGATTTGGAGCGAAATGGAGACTCCCGATCGTAAGGCCGACCGGGAGATCAAGTCTCTTCGACTGGGTTATCTGCGGTACGGCGAGAAAGCCGCGGTCATTCCCGAGCCCAAGCGAAAGTCGAACTGCCCGGACGGCTGGTACGAGCTACTCGCCGGCGGGTTCGTGTGCGGTCGATACGCAACGCTCGATCTCGACCATCCCAAGGTGCGGATGGCCAAAGCGCCGGATCTGCAAGGGTCCCTTCCCTACGTCTACGGCGTCAACGTCTGGAATGGGACCCCGCTTTATCGATCGGTCCCGTCGCGCGAGCAGCGAAAGAGGTTCGAGCCCTGGCTCTTTCGTCCCCGAAAGGTGACGGTGGAGGAAACCGCTCCGCGTGGGACGGCGAGCCCCCTCAACCTCATGGGCGATGCGGGGGCGCTGGACCCGAACGCGGACGAGGTCGATGCGGACGTTCCCTGGTGGGAGCGCGAAGTTCCGGACGGGGGGCCGCCCCAGATCACTCTCGAAGACCTCCAAGAGTCCGGCGGGCCGGTCGTGCGGCGCATGGTCAAGGGGTTCTTTCTCTCGCTTGACCGCGAAATCGACGCCGCCGGCGCGAAATGGTGGAAGACGATCGCAGGGCTCTCTGCGCCCGCGGACCGAATCGTGGTCTCCAAGCCCGTAACCGAATTTCACGGCGTGTGGCTCGGCAAGGACGACGCGACCTTTGCCACGAAAAACGTGGCCGCCCACCGGATCGACAAATTGCCTCTCGCCTTCGTCGTCAATTATTTCGCCAAGCGCTGGACACTCGACGAGAACCGGAAGCACGTGTCCGTCGCCGAGGGGAGCCTCGACCGATTCGACGCCTTCGGGCTCACGGGGGAAAAAGCACGGGTCGGTGGTTACGAGTTTTGGGAGACGGACCAAGGGTTCTGGCTCCGATCAATCGACGCCACGAGGACGGAGCCAGGACCCCCGCCGGAGAAGCTCGGTGACCGCGAGAAGTGGATCGACGTCAACCTGCGGCGTCAGACGCTCGTCGCGTTCGAAGGGTCCACTGCGGTCTTCGCCACGCTCGTTTCAAGCGGCCGCAACGAGCACGAGACGCCGCCCGGCACCTTTCGAATTCGCGAGAAGCATATTTCGGCGACGATGGATGGTGACTCCGACACGGCAACCGATGGGCCTTACTCGATCGAAGACGTTCCCTACATCGAGTACTTCAACGCCGGGTATGCCTTGCACGGAGCTTTCTGGCACGGCGCGTTCGGCAACGTAAAGAGTCATGGGTGCGTCAACTTGGCCCCTTGGGACGCGAAAGCGCTCTTTGGTTGGACTGAGCCTCAGTTGCCAGAAGGGTGGCACGCGGTTTATGCATCGAAAGAGAAGCCGGGGACCCGCGTCATCGTCCACGAGCGCGGGCCCGGCACGTGCGAGGGCCCAAAGGCCGAACCGCCACAGTGTCCCGACCACTCGTAACCCAGGCGCGAGCAAGGCGCCGGCCGAAGGGTCGAAATGGCACGCGAGAGCGGCTTGACGGGACGCGCCCGGTCCGGCACACCAATGCGCTCGCTCGCGCGCCCATGGAAGACCAGCTCACGGCACACCTCGACCGCGGTTGGGACCTCGCCCAAAAAGGCGACGCAGCGGGTGCGATCGCATGCGCAAAGCGGGCCCTGGAAATCGACCCGCAATCGCCCGAGGTCCACAATTTGATGGGGTTTGCGGCAGCGCTCGACGGCGAAGCCGAAGACGCGCTCGAGCATTATCGTCTCGCGATTGCGCTCGACGAGACCTACTTCGAAGCCATGCTCAACGCGGCCGAAGTACTCATCGCACCGCTCGGCGATTTCGACGCTGCGGTCATTCAGATCGAAGAGGCACTCGACTATGCGGAGACCGAGGAGGAGCTCGCCGATTGCATCCTTCTCAAAGTGGATGCGCTCATGGCCAAGGGCGACTACGAAGAGGCAAAGCGTGCGATGAAGATGTTGCCGGAAGGTCCCTTCAGCGGTCCCACCTATTTGTTCCTCGTTGGCCGGGCGTGGTACGAGCTCGGACAGATCGACAAAGCGGCACCGCTCATCGAACAGGCGGCCAAGGCGGACCCTCAGAGCGCAGACGCTCAGTACTATCTCGGTCTGGTTCGCGACGAGCAAGGCGATGCAAGGGGCGCGACCGAAGCCCTTCTTCGGGCGCGCACGCTCGACGCACTTCGCGCGCCTGCCGTATGGGCGCCGAGTCCCGAGACATTTGCATCGCTCGTCACGTCTGCCGTCGAAAAGCTCGACCTCGTGCTTGCTCGCTACGTGCGCGAGGCCGAGGTCTACGTGGTCGACTTGCCAGGTCCTGAGCTCGTGGTCGACGGAGTCGATCCGCGCGCCATGCTGGTCCTCGACACTCCCCCCACCGAGGAGGGCGCCCCGTCGCGGGTGCGCATCTTCGTCTATCAACGGAACGTCGAGCGGGCCGCTGGTACGCTGGAGGGAGTCGACACAGAGCTCGCCGCTGCACTCGAACGCGAGATTACCGCGGTCTTTCTCGAGGGGCAGAAACCCGACAAGAACCAGCTCAATTGACGGACGGCGCATGACCGTTCAGGAGTATCGAATTCGCCTCGACGGGGTGCGCTTCCGAAGCAAGCACGGTGCCTCAGCGTCGGAGCGGCGCCTTCCGCAGGACTTCGTCGCCCACGTGGAGCTTTCATTGCCGCCGGCGCGACTGCCCGGGGGCGATGAGCGGCGAGATGTCGTCGATTACGACAGGCTCGCATCGGCCATCGTCGAGGAAGGCACGGCGCGAAGCTGCCGTCTGCTCGAGACGCTGGCCCGGCGCATCATCGATCGCCTGTTTCAGGAGAGTCCGGCGACGAGCGTTCGGATCGTGATTACGAAGCCGCGCCCCCCGACATCAAGCAGCGTCGAGGCGGCGTCGGTCGAGCTGACCGTTTCTCGGGACTAAGACGCGAGTCTACGATCGCTGCTGACCGAGAAGAAATCGGACGAGAGGCTCGGCGTCGACCTTCGCCGTCGATACGAGAGCATCGAGGAGCCGTCGTCCAAGCCGAGCGAGCTCGAGCAGCTGCGAAATGCGCTCATGCTGAAGGTTGGCGCGCGAACGCGCCAACGGATCGACGGCGCTCTGCCGTATCTCGTCGAGTTGCCTGAGCGACTCTTCAAACGCGTCAATGGCCAGCAACACCTCGCTCCTCTCGCGCTCGTTGAAGACGCGGCTGATCATGCGCCACAGCTGCACTTCCGCCGCATAGAAGTCCTTGCGCTCGCCCTGAATCCAAACTCGACGCACGACACCCCATCGAGAAAGCTCGGACAGCGTCATGCTGACCGCGCCACTCGACAGCTGCAGGGCATTCCGCAAGTCCTCGGCACTCAGCGGATCCGGAGAGAGATAGAGCACCGTCCAGACGCGCCCCATGTTGCGTTTGAAGCCCCAGA
This sequence comes from Polyangiaceae bacterium, assembly GCA_050013115.1. Lineage (GTDB taxonomy): Bacteria > Myxococcota_A > Polyangia > Polyangiales > Polyangiaceae > Palsa-1150. The sequence goes on along the minus strand of JBEKFX010000109.1, from coordinate 10,426 downwards.
ACTCGATGAGGCGACCGACGACGTCGCTCACCGCTGCTTCAGTCGGCCAGAGCGTCCGCGGCTTGTCTTGCGTGATCACGCTGGGCTCTCCAGCGGCTAAGCGGCGCGTACCGCCAGCTCCCGTGCGATCGCGCCGAGCAGATCCCGAGCGTTGCTCGGAGGCAAGGCGTCGAGGGCGGCGAGCGCTCGCCCGGTTTCCTCACGGGCAAGCGTCCGCACGCCGTCGCAAGCGCCCGAAGACCGCACGACCTCGGCAACGTGCGCTGCAGCGTGGGAATCCCCCGAGCGAACGGCTTCGATGGCCTCGCCCAGCGAAGGCCGACCGGCCATGGCGCGAATAAGTGGAAGGGTGAGCTTGCCTTCGACCAAGTCGGAGAGGAGGGCCTTGCCGGTTGATCCGGGATCACCGGCATAATCGAGCACATCGTCGACGAGCTGAAAGGCTGTCCCCACTCGAGCACCAAACTCGCCGAGGGCGTCGATGGCCTCGGGAGGCGCGCCAACGACGGCCGCGCCCGCACGCGCCGCCCAGGCAAAGAGCGAACCGGTCTTGTGGTGGACGATCCGGAAGTAGACGTCCTCTCGCGGGTCGAGACGCGTACGCCCACGCAGTTGCACCACTTCACCGTCGACGAGTCGGCGCAAGGTCGCAAATAGATCCGCGAGAACGCGCGGTGGGCCAGCCACCGACGCGCGCTCGAGCGCGTGCGTCAAAAGAAGATCGCCCGCCAGAACGCTCACCGCATTCCCCCACATACGCCGCGGGGTAGGTCGCCCCCTGCGCTCCTGCCCCTCGTCGATCACGTCGTCGTGCAATAGGGTGGCCAAGTGCACGAGCTCGGCCACGACGGCAAGGTCACGGGCCTCAGGCGGCGGCTGCCGGAAGCAAGCCGCAGACAAGAGCACCGTCAGCGGCCGAACCCGCTTGCCCCCGGCTTCGAAGAGATGAACGGCGGACTCGGTCGCGGGCGAAACGCCATCCCGCGTGAGACGCGCAAGCTCGAGCTCGACGGCCGCAAGATCTTCGCCGAGGATCGCTCGGACTTCGGCGAGGCGCTCGACCGCGCGACCCCCGGCCAGTTCAGCAGCGTCTCGCAACAGAGCGACCGACGCGTCGGCTGCGTTCGTCGAAGCGTTCAAAATCTTTTGAAAGACGTATGGCGGCAACACCGTCCTGGGTCAAGGCCGTTCGAGCCCGTCAACCCGCGAAGGATGTGGCGCCCGCGCAAATCGAGAGCGCTTGACCCGTGATGGCGTCTGCCGCCCGCGAGCACAGAAACGCGACGAGCTTGGCTACCTCCTCGGCCTCGACGAATCTCCGCAGGGGGAGATCGTTTCGTGCGCGAACGGCCATTTCGTCTGCGGTCATTCCGGCATCGAGAGCAAGGTTTGCGATGCGGGTGCGGGCCATGGCGGTATCGACCCAGCCAGGACACACGGCGTTGCAGGTGATGCGCCGCGGACCGAGCTCGCATGCGGCTGCCCGAACCAGGCCGTGAAGGCCGGCCTTGCTCGCGCAATAAGCCGCTTGACCGGCAACGCCGAATTTGCCGAGCACGCTGCTGACGGCGAGGAGGCGTCCCGGACCGGTCATGCGAGAGGCGGCCAGGTCGAATAAGTAGTAGGTGCCGAGCAGGTTCGTTTCGAAAACCGCACGCACACGATCGAATCTCGATTCATCGCCCCCATCGGTGGATGCCCCCAACCCCACGCCGTCGGCCGAGCCAGCGTTTGCGACCGCGATGTCAAGGCAACCCCAAAGATCGATCGCTCGTCCGACGGCCTCCCGCAAATGCGTCGCATCGCGTACGTCGCCAGCCACATGGCGCGCTCGCCCCCCCGCGTGGACGATCTCCCCCACGGCTTCGCCGAGGTCACGCTCGTCTCGTCCGGTCAGGAGCACCCGAACGCCGTGGGCTGCGAGCTCGACTGCAATGGCGCGTCCGATGCCCTTTCCACCTCCGGTGATGAGAGCGACACGCCCGGCGAGCTCGTGATCGATGCTCATGCGGCCTCGTAGCACATTGACAGCCGAAGCGACGCCGACCATGACGGGGCCCATGACGGCCGAAAGTCAAAGCGCGCGTGCAGCTCTCGGTCGTGCGCGTGGAAAGCGGGCTGCACATGCCGTCGTTCTCGTCATCGCCATTCTCTTCATCGGTTCGAGCACTTGGCAGATCGTGGGGTCTCTCTTCGGTCGCCCATCGCGGGTCTACCGCAGTCCGTCCCGCGCCGCGCTGACGCCCGCGGCGCGGACCTGTGCAGCCGGTATCCAGCAGCTGGCCGATGCGCTCGACCGCGCCGGCCCAGGGGTCGCCGCCAGTAACCCTCGCGGCGGAGAAGTGCCCTCCGCACCGTTCACGCGCGCCATGCCTCCCGAGTGGGATCACGCGGCCGAAGTGCGCCAAAGGTGTGAATCCTTCGCCGGGGGCGAGGACGCTTGGGCGGCGCTGGAGCGTCTCCGTTCGGCCCAGGAGCAACTGGCGCGCCACGGGCAGGCCGAACTCGAAGAACTGAGACGCGACCTCGCAGCTCACTTACCGACTGACTTGCGCTAGAAGAGGCTCCATGATTGAGCCCAGCGACTCTGCCGCCGCGCCTTCCACGGCGGAACCCACCTTCGACCTGCTGCCGCTCGGGGTCGATGTGCGCCGGGCCCTCGACGCCATGGGTTATCGCCACCCGACCCCGGTTCAACGGGCGGTCTTCGAGCCGGCGGCGGAGGGGCGCAGTCTCATCGTACAAGCTCGCACGGGAACCGGCAAAACGGCTGCCTTCGGCCTACCCATCGTCGACCGCATCGTCCGGCCTTCGTCGAAGGCCGTCCAAGCTCTCATCCTTTGCCCGACACGTGAGCTGGCCCTTCAGGTCTCGCGAGAGATCGAGCAGATCGCGCAGTTTCGCGGCATCCGGATCGTGGCCATCTACGGTGGCGCATCGATGACGAAACAGGTCGACGCCATCGTCGCCGGTGCGCAGGTCGTCGTCGGAACGCCGGGTCGTGTTCTCGATCATCTGCGTCAGAAGACCTTGGATCCCAGCTCGATCCGCATCCTCGTTCTCGACGAAGCCGACGAGATGCTCTCGATGGGCTTCGCACGTGAACTCAATGCCATCCTCGAGACACTGCCGAAAAATCGGCAAGGACTCCTCTTTAGCGCAACTTTGCCACCCGACATCGAGCGACTCGCGCAAGGTCACCTGAAGGAACCGGAGATCATTACGCTCTCGAGCGACCAGGTCGGCGCACTCGAGATCAATCACTTCGTTTACGTCCTCCGGGACGGCGACAAGATCGGTCAGCTCGTTCGCATTCTCGAGGTCGAGGACCCGGAGAGCGCCATCATCTTCAGCAACACGCGCGACGAGACGCAGCGCGTGGCGGAGGCGCTCAAGGCTCGCGGCTATGACGCAGACTGGCTCAACGGCGACCTTCCGCAGTCGGACCGAGAGCGGGTGATGAGTGCCACCCGCGAAGGCCGCCTGCGCTTTCTGGTCGCGACCGACGTTGCGGCGCGAGGCATCGACATTTCCCACCTGACGCACGTCATCAACTACGATTTTCCGGACACAGCCGAACAATACGTGCACCGCACGGGCCGGACAGGTCGTGCTGGCCGCACCGGAACCGCCATCGCGATCGTCGGCCCAAAAGACATCGGCAATCTGTACCTCCTTCGATTGACATACAAGATAAGGCCAATCGAAAAGCAGCTTCCGAGCGCGGGAGAACTAAAGACGCGAGCGGAAATGGACCTTGTTTCACTCTTCGTCGATGCGTTTGCCAGTCGGCCGGTGCACGCCGATGATTGGGCCCTTGCCCGTCGGTTGCTCACCCACAATGATGCCGAGCGAATCGTAGCGGGACTGCTGCGCGATCACTTGGGGGCGCGCCTGGGCGACGCGGTCGCCGACGCCGCCGAGGCCAGGCGCGCCCGAAACCCGGGGCAAGCGGCACTCCTCCCGGTGGCGGCGGACCACCCTCATGAAGCGAAGCCGACTCCAGAGCGGGCGCCGTCCAAGCGCATCGAGCGCGACGAACGTTTGCCGGGACGTGAGCGAGAAGGTCGTCGCACGCCGCGCGCCGTCGACGCTCCGCATCGGGGCACGCCGGGGGTGACGAACTTCCGATGGGACCCACCGAAGCTCACCGATGACGGCGAACCCGTTCTCGAAGCCGAGGCTCCACGATACTTCGCAAACGCAGGCGGCTCGCCCGGCCCTGTCGATCCGAGGCCCGAGGAATCCTATGCGCAACTCTTCATCAACGTAGGGGGTCGCGAAGGCGTGCGGGCCTCCGACCTGCAGCGAATCCTCAGCGAATCCGGCATTGGCCCTGACGACGTTCAGGGCATCCGGGTGCGCGATCGAATGAGCTTTCTCCAAATTCGAAGGGGATTGTTCGATCAAGCCGTCGCTGCGCTGTCGGGGCAGGTCATAGGCGGACGCACGGTGGTCGCCGAACTCGCGCGCGGGCGCGGCTGACCACGGCTGAAGAGTCATTGCAAAAACCCGTTCTAGTCGGAAAGGAGCTGCGGCGTGGAGCGCGCCGAGCCGCAGGGCTCGATTCGGACCCATTGAGGCTTGCCCTGACCGTACCGTATTCTTCGAGGAACCCATGGCCATGCCGAACGCCCCCGCGTCGAGGGGCGCGAATCCAACGCACTCCCCATCTCCGACCCTTCGCTCGCTTCTCGACGCGAGACACGCGGAAGGGCGACGCATGTCGGTCGCCGAAGCCGTGGCTGTCATCGTCCCAGTTTGCCTAGACCTTCAGCAAAGGCACGTCCGCGGCGAGCTGATGTTCGTCCATCCGTCGGCGATTGCGCCGGGGGCGGACGGTCTGGCGCGCATAGAGCCCTCCCTCGCCACGTCGCCTATCCATCCAAGCGACCAATGCTGCCTGTCGCCCGAGCTGCGCCAAGGTGACCAGCCAGGCGACGCCTGCTCGAGCGTCTTTTCCGTCGGGGCCATACTCTACGAAATGCTGACGGGTGCTCCAATCGGGCCGGCGATGAGGCGCCCGCGGGAGATCGACCCGGGCCTTCCGGAGGCCATCGAGGTGCTCATCGGCAAAGCCATCATCGGCAACCGCCAGCACCGGCCGTCAGACCTCGGAGCCCTCGCGAGCGCGATGTATCATGTCGCGCCTCAAGACAGCATCCATCCACCCGAGATTAGCCCGGCCCATCTCGACGCGAGCGCGGAGCTCGAGGTCGATGTGCGGTTCTCGATGCTTCCGCCGTCGGAACGGGCCGGAGCAAACGAGGGGAGCGGGGTCAACGAAGTGCCTCACCCGCCCCACGCGCGTAGGCCCGCTTCCGAGGATCGCTTTGCCGCTCCCACCATCGATCGCGCAAGTGCGGCCGCGTCCGTCCGGCGAGGTACGGAGGACGCAACCAGCAAACTCGCGGCGCTCAAAGCAACGCTCGAAAGCGATCCTCGCCCCCGATACGTGGTTCACAAGGAAAAGATGGACCATGGCCCGTTCAGTGCCGTGGAGCTGCTTCAGCAGATCGCCTCCCACGCCTTCACGTCCCGGGATGGACTGCGGGACGAGATCAGCGGCCAAAGTCTGCCGCTCGGAGCGTGGGAAGAGTTTTCACCGTTCGCCGAGCAGGCCGAATTGCTGCGCGAGAAGCGAGCCGAGCAAAAGGCCGTCGTCCGGGCTGCGGACGCCGACAAGAAACGGGGGATCGCAAAGTCGATTCTCGCGGTCAGCTTCGTCCTGGCTCTCGTCAGTGTGCTTGCTGTGTGGTTTTTTACCCGCCGCGGAACCCGCAAAGACGACGTCGTCGTTTCGAAGGATCGCGCAGGCGCCGTTGCCGTGAACGGTGACATCAAGGGTAAGAAGCGGGGGCCTTTGGCCGGTGGCCGCCCCGCAGGAGGCGGCTATTCGGGCGGCATGAGCTATGAGGCCGTCTTGAGCGGCAACAACGAATCCGTAAACATCGGGGAGGCCGCAGGCGGACCGGACTTAACGAACGCGCAGCTCGGAGCTCCCCTTCGGCACGCATCGTTCGTTGTTTCGTGTGGAGCGCCGGATGACATGAAGGTCCAAGTCCGCGTCGCTGTGCGGATGGGCTCGCCGGTGGGTGTTACCGTCGTCACGACACCCCCCAATGCTTCCATTGCCGGCTGCATCGACCGTGCCGTCCGGGGCCTTCGCTGGCCCGCGAACGGAAAGACCGATTTCGTTACGACAAACTACTGACGTTGGGGCGCCCGCGCGCCGGAGGGCCGGGCTGGCGCGCCTGCACGGACACGTCCAGGCCCAGCCCCGAGAAGCAAGAGGCGGCGTTGCCGGGGCCCGATCGGATCCCACATTCACCACGCGGCGCTTGACGGGCGGTCGTCGTATGCCATGCCCAGCGGTCCCGGCCGCCGGAGCTTGCTTCAGCGGACGACATCCGGCGCACCGAAAATGGCAAGCGTCGGGCGGCCGCGCCGCCCGACGACCCTTACCCGCCGGTGAAGAAGGGTGGGCCTTAAGCACGCGAGCGGGTTTCGCCAAGACCGCGTCTGCGGATGCCCTGCCCGCGCCCCTCAAGTACGCGGAGATCGCACGGTCGCGTCGCCTAGTGCGTTGTCGGGGGCACTGGAACGCAGAGACCCATCAAGCAAGAATTGGGCGAGATGCAGTCGATGTTCGATTGGCATGGAAACGCACATTTTCCATATTGAACGTTGCAATGGTGGGTGCCACATGGCACGTCATTTTGGCACTGAAAGGCAACCGGTCCGGGTACAGCCAACTGGCCGGAGCTCGCGGGCGCCGGGGGCGCAGGTGCGGCCGACGCGGGCGCCGGCTGCGTCTGGACCGGCCCCGGCGGAGGAGCCTGGGTGTACGTTGCCGTCGGCGCAGGGGGATATGGCTGGTAAGTGGCCGGTGGCGGCGGGTAGCCCTGGTACCCGTAAGCGGCCGTAGCGGGGGGAGCCGCAGGCGGCTGCTGCGAGTCATCCTGCCTCTTGCAGGCGACGACGTCGCCGACGAGCGCCGAAAGGATCATGTACGCCCAGAATCTTCGCATGCGGGTCTCCTTCAATGACACGTAGCTTCGTCGACGGCGGGCAGGAGCGTCAATGTCACCGGCGCCTTGGTCGGATCCCGGAGCGCTTCACGCTCGGCTTACTGACCACGTGGCTGGCTCTTTCATGCGAACGCCGCGATCCCCCTGCCCCGTCGGGCTCACCTTCGGTCGTGCGATCCGAACAGCCGGTCGACGCCGCCAGCCCCCGTGCGGAAGTGACCAGCATCGGCCGAGGGGCAGCCACGCCATCTCAACCCTCCGTCTACGGGCCGGCACCCTCGATGTCCAGCCAAGCGCCGTCTGTCCCTTCGCGGATGGCCGAGCCCTCGTCACAAACCGACGACCGACCGGCCACCTCGGGGGCTGCGTTCGACTCGCGCGTCACGTCGTTGTGGGGAGCGATCGTTTACGACGAACCGCAGCGGGCGATGCCGTTCTTCTTTCCTCTATCGGCCTATGAAAAGGTCAAAAATGTGGCCAATCCCGCACGGGATTGGCAGTTTCGACTCGTTGCCGCCTACGAGCGGGACATTCACGCGCTCCACGAGCAGCTCGGCGAATCGAGCGCCCGCGCGACACTCGTTGCCCTCGACGTCCCGGGTGACCGCGTGCGGTGGGTCGAGCCGGGGAAAGAATGGAACAGGCTGGGCTATTTTCGCGTGTTCGGCTCGAAGCTCCGCTACGAAGCGGACGGCAAGGCCGGAACGATCGACGTCAAGTCGCTCATTTCGTGGAGAGGCGATTGGTACGTGGTTCACCTGAGCGCCATCCGATGATCGGACGCACAACCGCATTTCAGGATCTTGCACGAGAACGTAAACGGAAGGTTTCCGATCGAATCTCGATTCGTTCACATTTCCTTATTTTCGTCAAAACGGCTGAACAACGGTGATCGTAACCGACGCGGCGCGCTAACTTCCGCTCCGTGCTGTTCTCCACATCGGGACACCTCGCGTTCGGACCCCTCAAGGACCTGCTGCTCAACATGGCCGAGGCGCGTGATTCAGAAGCGCTCCTCCACCTCGTACTCCAGCGCCTCAGCGACGGCTCGGCGGACGTTGCGTTGGCTTGCGCGTGGCTTATTGCACGCGACGAGGCATGCGACGCGTGCGAGCGCGCCGAGAGCAGCCCTCATGAAGAGTGCCTGCATCTCGCGGCACACGCGGGCTCGTCGCCCGTGGATGCACGCGTCGAGGATGCGCTTCGACGAATGCCGACCTCGGCATTCGATATCGGTCGAGCGCTTTCAAGCCGCGAGGCGGTGACCATCGACGTTGCGTCGTTCGATATGCCACCGCTTACATCGGATTGGGCACGCGCCCACGCCGTCGGCAGTTTTTGGGGACACCGCCTGGCGAATCGGGACAGGATGCTCGGCGTGCTCGGCGTCTTTCTGCGCACAACGATATCGACCGAGGACGATGACGCCCTCCGGCTCGTCGCAAGCCAGCTCGCGGCTGGGATCGCAAACCAACGCACCATGGATGAACTTCAGCGCCTTCAGCAGCGGATCGACGCCGATGGTCCGACCGCTCGCCTGCGCGCGATCAAAGCCGTGGTGTCAGAGGCCGACCTTCGGCGCTTCGAGCGAGAAAACATTCTCGCTGCATTGGAAGCGACGCGCGGGCGGGTCTACGGACGCGGCGGCGCGGCCGAGCTTCTCGGCCTGAAGCCCACCACGCTCGCGTCTCGCCTGAAGAAGCTCGGCATTTCGGTCCGCAGTTGACGGCGCGAGGGCCCATCCGACCACCTTCGTGTGCCTTTCACCTTGCACCGCGCAGGCGCCGGTCGACGGCAGGCTCCACCCACCCCAAACAAGCGGGGCGTCTACCGCGGCGCCAGCCCCATCCAGCCGCGCGGGCGGGTGTCCACCGGGCGAGTATGGTGAGCCCCCATGCGACGAAACGTGCTTCTCGCCCTCGTTTTTTTTTCCGTGCCCGCCGCGTGCGGAGTCCTTGCTGCGTGCAGCCGAGCGAATCCCTCGTCTCCGGACACGACGAGCGCCCCCGAGCCGCCCTCGCGCGCAGTCCCGAGCGTCGCCGCGAGCGTCCCGCCCCTTCGTGGATTCGAGGGTGCGGTCGTGGCCACGATGACCGACTCGAAGTCGAATGACCGATCGTTTTCGTTCGATTTGCTCGTCAAAGGAGACGAGTTGCGCATCTCCATCCCCGAACCGCTGCTCCGAAAGTTTGGCGCTCCGCCCGGCGACGCACCGTACGCCATCTTCGACTCCCGGGCCAAAAAGCTCTCCCTCGTCTCCGATGCACACAAGCAGGTCATGCTGCTCGATCTCGAGAAGAGCCGCGACCTCATCCAGTCATCCCTCGGCCCACCTACGCTCCAAGGAGCGATGAAGAGCCCGCCCACTAAGCTCGTCAAGACCGGCCGTTCCGAGATCGTCGCGGGCTACGGCTGCGAGGATTGGGACATCCGCAGCGCCCAACGCGAGGCGACCCTCTGCGTTTCGGATCACGGAGCCCCCTGGCTGAGCCTGGCCTTGCCCAACTTGCCCCCGGATCGCGCGTGGATGAGCGAGCTCCTCGATGGCACCCACTTTCCGCTGCGCTTCATCGGGTTTGGCCCCGACGGGTTGCATGAGCAAACGCGCATCGAGGTCACGAGGATCGATCCGAAGGCGCTTGCGGCTTCCACTTTTAACGTTCCGGCCGATTACAAGACCGTCGATCTCTCGCAAATGCTTCAGGGAATGGTCGGAATGGCGAACGGGCTGCCGCCCAAGGCGGCAGGGCTGCCTGCGGCGCGATGAATGACGCTCCGCCCCACACCGATCTCTGCCGGGCTGCACGAAGCCAGTCGACCGCCCGAGCGAACTAAGCTCCCAGGCGAACGCCGAGCCAAAGCAATGCGAGAATTCCGGCTCCGACCCCGATCGACAAGAGCGGGTTCGTGACGAAATATGGATAAACGATGAGCGCAACCCCGGCGAGCATGTGAGGGAGGCGTCCCTGGCGTTTTCCAAAGACGAAGCAAACGAAGCCCACCGATCCGACGACGAACGCAACGAGAAGCGAAGTGGGATCGAAGCTCATGGTGCGATTGGGTTCATTATGGATCCGGATCGAGGTTTCCGTTTTGGAAACCTTTTCCCGAGGCCCCTTAATTCGGGAAGGTCGACCTCGAAGCGCCGAAACGCCCGTTCCTGCCCGAATATGGCCCTGCTCGGGCAATGGATGTGCGCAAGGGCCGCGCGGCCGTGGATCACGTCGGGCCTCATCGGCTTAATGAGCGCAAGCGGCTGCGCGCCGGGAGTTCCCACCGGAGACGCGTCGGTGAACCGGACTGACTCGAGAACGTCAGCGCCCGAAGCCGACGCGTCAATTCCTCTTTCGGTAGACAATTATGGCGCAGACGCACAGCCAGAGGCTCCCGCGGGG
>JBEKFX010000108.1:0-19142 GCA_050013115.1 Polyangiaceae bacterium | reverse complement strand
CGACGACGACGAGCTGCGCCCGCGCGACCGCGGCCGCCCGAATGGCCAGGTGGACGCGCTTCCACCGGGTCAGCCGGCAGACAATCCCGAGGCGGAACCCGCCGGCGGGCCGGGGCCGCGGGTCGAAGTACGACGTGTCGACGCCGTTGCGCACGACCGTCGTGCGGCGCGCGACGGCGGGCGCCGTTCGCTCGAGGACCGATCGTACGTATTCGCTGACCGCCACGATGCTGTCCGTGCGCGCCGCCGCCCAGCGGGTGAAGGCGGCGCAGCTCGGATCGAAGTAATGCATGACGTGATGCTCGGTGCGAAGCTGCGGCAGCCGCAGACGACGCGCCGCCCGCGTACCGATGACGTGGGAGGCAAAGGTGTGCGTGTGAACGACGTCGATTCGTCGATCGAAAAGGAGGGCCGATAACCACTTCAGGTCGCGCGACCCGAGAGAGAGCGCGAGGTAAGCGAACGGGCCGTCGCGTGCAGGCCCTCGCTCGTGAACCTCGAGGCCGGCGGAGGCCAGATAAGCGCTGAGTTTGCGATTGGGAGTGATGAGCGCGACCGCATGCGACGCTCCGGTCTTGCCGGGACGGCTCGCCAGCTCGACGAGGAGACGTTCGGCACCGCCGATATCCCCTGCGACAACCACGTGCATCACGCGCAAAGGGGCGGTCAACGGCGACCGGGGGCCTACCACGTCAGGGAGGCTGTGGCCAGCCAGAGGACGTGGTACTCCGAAGCCCGTGTGCGGCATCACCGGACTCGTGTCGATGGGCGCCCCGGGCGGCGGCAGCGATGAACACGGCGCTGCCGAGCGGGCCGTCCGGCGCATGAATTCTGCGCTCCGCCATCGCGGCCCGGATGCGGAGGGCATCTGGTCTCGAGCCGGCGCAACGCTCGGACACCGTCGCCTTTCGATCATCGATCTCAGTCCCGAGGCAAACCAGCCTCTGCTCAACGAGGACGGGGCGATCGGGGTCGTCGTCAACGGGGAAATCTACAATTTCGCCGAACTCCGCTCGGAGCTCGTTCGCCTCGGCCACCGGTTCCGATCGAACAGCGACAGCGAAGTCGTCCTGCATCTCTACGAGGAGCACGGCGCCGATTGCGTTTCGAAGCTCGACGGCATGTTCGCCATCGGCCTTTGGGACAGTGGTGCGAGGCGACTCTTGTTGGCACGCGACCGCGCCGGAAAAAAACCGCTCTTCTACCGCCGCATGCCGAACGGCGGCCTCGCCTTCGCTTCGGAGGCGGGCGCTCTCGTGACGGCCTTTCCGGACATGCCGCGCACGCCCGACTACGATGCCATCGACGAGTATCTGACGCTCCAATACGTTCCAAGCCCCCGGACGGCATTCCGCGACGTCTTCAAGCTCGAACCCGCGCACGTGGCGGAGTTCGTACCGGGCCAAGATTTGCGGACCCGGCGTTACTGGCAAAAGCCGACGGGCCCGGAGCTCTCGGGCAGCCGCGAAGAGCTGACAGAGGAGCTGCGGCGACTGCTCGCGCAGGCGGTGCGCAGGCGGCTGGTCGCCGACGTGCCCATCGGAGCCTTCCTCTCGGGTGGCATGGACAGCTCGACGGTCGTCGCCTTGATGGCGCAGCAATCGACCCGTCCGATCCAAACGTTTTCCATCGGCTTTCCTGACGCATCGGACAGTGAACTGCCCTGGGCTCGAATGGTCGCCGAACGCTACCGCACCGAGCACCATGAAGCCGTCGTCGGACCCGACGTGGCTCAAATTCTGTTGGAGACCGTGCGCCACCATGGAGAGCCGTTCGGCGACAGCTCGGCCGTCGCCACGTACTGTCTGGCCAAGGTCGCGCGTGAACACGTGACCGTGGCCCTCTCGGGCGACGGAAGCGACGAGACGTTCGCCGGTTATGCGCGGTACACGACCGCCCAGGTCGGCCACGTCCACGACGCGCTTCCGAGCTTTCTGAAACCGCTCTATCGCCGAGGCGTTTCCTGGCTCATGGGAGCGGCGGCCCCCCACGTGGCGGGGTTTGCCCGGCACATGGGCGAAGGCGAAGCGCTCCGCTACCCGTACATCATGTGCCAGTTTTCCCCGGAGGAAAAGCGCGGACTCTACGAGCCATCCATGCAAGTGCACATGACCGGCGCCACGACGCGTCGATTCGAGGCCGTCCTCTCGCGGAGCGCGCGACCTTCGAGGCTCGGTCGCCTCATCGACCTCGACTGGCAGACTTACTTGGCAGACGACATCAACGCCAAAGTCGACATCGCGTCGATGGCCCACTCGCTCGAAGTTCGGTGCCCGTTTCTCGACCTGCACGTCACCGAGTTCGCCGCACGTTTGCCCCGTCCGATGCTGATGGCGTTTCGCGGCAAGCGGCTTCTCCGACGTGCGATTCGAGATTGGGTCCCGGCGCCCATCCTGCGGCGATCGAAGCGCGGGTTCGGCTTGCCCCTTCGTCGCTGGATGAAGCAGGACCTGTCGACCTTCGTCAAGGACGTGCTGCTCGGCCCGACGGCACGTAAGCGGGGCTTGTTTCGGCCGAGCGAGGTTGATCGGCTGGCCAACGCCGTGGATCGAGATCGAAGCGCACCCGACAGACTCTGGACCCTGCTCGTGCTCGAGCTATGGTTTCGGGAGTTCATCGATCGCGCGCCCCCGGGGGCTGTCTAGAGCATCGATCAATTCGATCGAACTGTTCGCTGCTCTATAGCAGCGAACAGTTCGATGCACCGATAACTAGTCGTCCTTCACGCGGACCGAACGCGCGGGGCGATCGACGGGGCCGGACGCAGGGCCGCCTGGACGGCCGCAGCGAGGCCAGCGGGCGTGTACGGCTTTTCGACGATGCCGATCGCGCCAGCCTCGACGAGAGGCAGCGTGTCGGCGATCTCGCGCGCGCTCGCGACGAAAATCACGCGCGCCTCGGGCGCTGCGGCGCGAAGCCGCGCAAAGAGTTCCCTTCCCCCCATGACGGGCATCGCCCAGTCGACGAGCACGAGATCGAAGGGCCCTTCGGAGGAGTGCGCAACGAGCGCCTTCCGACCGTTCTCGGCCTCGTGCACGACGAGCTCCATCCGCTCGAGGATCCGCCGCGCGACGGCGCGAACGCTCGCTTCGTCGTCGACGAGAAGAACCTTGGAGCCACGCAAGTCGGTCCGCCGGACGCCCTCGGGCGCCGACGACTGTTGAAGGGAAGGCCGATCCGCGACGCGCGGAAGGTGCATCGTTACGGTGGTTCCGCGCCCTCGAATGCTCTCGAGCTCCGCGTTGCCGCCATGGGTGCGCGCAGCGCCGTAAGCCATGGGCAGCCCGAGAGCCGCGCCGAGGTGGGCCGCTCTCGTTGCATAGAAGGGCTCGAAGGCTCGCTGGCGGTCCTCCGAATCCAGTCCTTCGCCCGAGTCGGAGACTGAAATCGCGACGTATTCACCCGGCACGACCGCCCGACGATGCGCCTCCATCCCTTCGATCGTGACGCACGCGGTTCGAACCGTGAGCGTTCCGCCGTCGGGCATCGCGTGGACCGCGCTCGAGCACATGTTCACGACGGCCAGGGTCAGCTGGCTGAGATCGCCTTTGACACGCTCATCGCCGTGCCCGAATTCGACTTCGACCCGAACCTCGACGGGCAGGCTGTGTTCGATCGCCTCCTGCGCGGCCCGAACGACGTCCGCCGGGTCGAGCAGGTCGGACGCATACTTGCCCCGAAGGCCGACGGCGAGAAGATTGCGTGTGAACTCGCCGCCTCGGCGGGCCGACGCAAGGATGGTCGCGACGTCCTCGCGCCCGGTGGCGTCTAGGTCAGCGTCGGCAAGGAGCATTTCTGCCGCGCTCAAGATGGCCGTGAGGACGTTGTTGATGTCATGGGCGACGGCCCCGGCGAGGCGCCCGACGGCCTCGAGCTTCTGCGCCTCGACAAGCGCTGCGCGGAGGCGCTCTCGCTCCGTTTCGCTGCGGATGCTTTCGTCGATGATGCTTCGGGCGCTCGCCAGGGCCCTTCGAAGCCGATCGTTTCGGGTCCAATCCCGAAAGCCTCGGGTGATCCAATGCGCACGCGATCGCAAACGACCCGCGAAGAGCAGTCCTCCGGTCAGCGAGGCCGTCAGGATCTCCGGCGCTTGAGACCCGAGCGCGGCCTTGTGTCCCCATGACCGCACGCTGACTGCCCACCCAGCCACGACGAGGGCCACCACCACGCCAAACGCGAATGGCGAGCTCAGAACGACGGCCTCTCCGACGAAAATGAGCATGAGATAGCCAGCGCGCGTCGGCTGATCGGTCCAGACCATGGTCGCGAGCAAGTCTGCCGCGACCAAAACGCCGGCGGTCACCCACACGACGTCGCCGGATCCACTGCGGAACCTGCCCCGGCGCCACCTCGCGCCGAGCATCGCGCATGCGACGGCAACGGTGAGGTCGAATCCTGCCGAGGGCCAGCGCACCGCGGGGCCCAGCGAAAACGCGTCCAGAACGGCGCCGGCGAGAAGCAGCATCGAGAGTCCGCCGAGAACGGCGGGCGCGGCGCGGTCGCGGGCGTCATCAAGCGCTCGTCGCACGGTATGGAGGGCACGCGGGTCACGCATGACGAACTTCTCGATCGAGGGAACGGCGGCACGGGCCGAACCTTGAATACCCACACGTTTCTCACCCGCTCCGCGGCGAACGCCTCGAGCGGGCCGCCGGGCACCGCCTCGCGCTGCGGCAGCAGCAGGGCAACCAACTCCGTCCCCCCCGAACCCGAAACTCCAGACCCCCCGAACTCCAGACCCCCCGAACTCCAGACCCCCCGAACTCCAGACCCCCCGAACTCCAGACCCCCCGAACTCCAGACCCCCCCGAACTCCAGATCCCCCGAACCCCTGAACCCTCCCGCGCAGGCCCCGCACTCCGCCCCCGGGCGCGCCGGCGCGGCGCACCCCTAGAATTGAGATCGCGATTCGACTGCAGATGACGTATGAGCCTGCGCCGTTCGAACTTCACCGCCGGCGACGACGAAACGTGGCCGTAACGGGCGAAGTCGTACCCTCGCTACCACTGTGAGCATCCGCGTCGCCCTCCACCACGAGACCCGCTACGGCTACGACCGGCCGGTGAACCTCTCGCCGCACGTCGTTCGCCTGCGCCCGGCGCCCCACTGCCGGACGCCAATCGTCTCGCATTCGTTACGCATTCAGCCGGCCGAACATTTCATCAACTGGCAGCAGGATCCGTTCGGGAACTACCAGGCACGGCTCGTCTTCACGAAGCCCGCGTCCGAGCTCGTCGTGGAAGTCGATCTCGTCGTCGACATGACGGTCATCAATCCGTTCGACTTCTTTTTGGAAAAAGAGGCCGAGCATTTTCCCTTCGCGTATGCGCCCGCGCTCAAGCACGACCTTTTGCCCTATCTGCAGACGGCACCACTGACCCCGCTCTTTTCCGAGTTCGTCGAGCACGCCCGCTCGCGGTTCGCGACATCGGGTCGACGGGTCATCGACGTTCTCGTCGACCTAAACCGACACGTCCAGAAGGCACTCCGCTACGACATCCGAATGGAACCGGGCGTGTTCGCGCCCGAAGAAACGCTCGAGCGTGGACACGGATCGTGTCGTGATTTCGCCTGGTTGCTCGTCCAGACGCTCCGACAGGTGGGCTTTGCCGCACGTTTCGTCTCCGGCTACTCGATTCAGCTCAAGGCCGACGAAAAACCCCTGCGCGGTTCCGCCGGGGTCTCAGCCGACTTGGTGGACCTCCACGCCTGGGCCGAGGTGTTCTTGCCCGGGGCCGGGTGGGTCGGCTTCGATGCGACGAGCGGTCTCTTGGCCGGCGAGGGGCATATCCCCCTCGCTTGCACGCCAGACCCGGAAACCGCAGCCGCGGTGACCGGCAGCTTCTCGTGGCACAAGCGCAGCGAGCACGATCGGGTGACCGAGACGTTCGCTTATCGGATGTCGGTGCGCCGCGTCCTCGAAGCACCTCGTGTCACCCTGCCGTACACCGACGACCAGTGGAACGCGATTGAGTCGTTGGGCCGGAGCATCGACCGGAAGCTGACGGCCGGAGACGTGCGATTGACGATGGGCGGAGAACCGACGTTCGTCGCCGACGCGGACCCCGAGGCCCCCGAATGGACCATCGACGCGCTCGGGCCCACGAAGCGCCGGTATGCCACCGAGCTCCTGCGCCGGCTGTACCAACAGTTTACACCGAACGGGCTCATCCACGAGGGACAAGGCAAGTGGTATCCCGGCGAGCCGCTGCCCCGCTGGGCGCTCTCGTCGTACTTTCGCAAAGACGGGGATGCCATCTGGCAAAACCCCGAGCTTTTCTCGCGGGCGGAGACCGGATCGGCCACGGCCAAAGATGCGCATGCCTTCGTCAGCGATCTGGCCGAACGGCTGGGGGTGGAAAGCCGGTTCGCCCTGCCCGCCTTCGAAGACACCTGGTACTACCTTTGGCGCGAGCGCCGTCTTCCCGTCAACACCGATCCCCACGATTCGCGCCTTGAGAACGAAGCCGAGCGGGCGCGCCTTGCGAAGATTTTCGAGCAAGGCTTGAAAGCCATCATCGGGTACGCCCTCCCTCTCCGACGGGCCAAGGCCGCAAGCGCCAAGGCCTGGCAGAGCGGGGAGTGGTTTCTCCGACGCGAGCGGATGTACTTGATGCCTGGCGACTCCCCGATGGGCTACCGCCTGCCACTCGATTCGCTGCCGTGGGCCGTTCCCGGAGAATCACCCGAGCTCTATCCCGCGGACCCATTCGCCGGACGCGCAGAACTGCCTCGTCGTGAAAGGCTCGCCGCGGTCGTCACGCACCAGGCGAACCGTACGGCCGCCGCGCGGGAAGAAGCGACGCCGCCGGAACGATTCAAATCGGATCCCACCGTCGTTCGGACCGCTCTCTGCGTCGAGCCGCGCAACGGCGTCATCCACGTTTTCATGCCGCCGCTCGAAACCGTGGAAGACTACCTCGGCCTCTGTGCGGCGATCGAATCGACCGCGGAGGCGCTCGGCCAGCCGGTTCGAATCGAGGGTTACCATCCGCCCTCGGACCCCCGCATCGGGCGGCTGCAGGTGACGCCGGACCCAGGCGTACTCGAGGTCAACGTGCAGCCGGCAAGCAGCTGGGACGAGCTCGTCCGCAATACGACCATTCTTTACGAGGAAGCCCGGCAAACGGAACTCCGTGCCGAAAAATTCATGATGGATGGCCGTCACACCGGCACCGGCGGCGGCAACCATATCGTTCTGGGCGGCCCGACGCCGGCCGACAGTCCGCTCCTGCGCAGGCCCGACCTTCTCGGCAGCCTGACGAGCTACTGGCTGAACCATCCGTCGCTCTCGTACCTCTTCTCAGGCCTGTTCGTCGGCCCGACCAGTCAGTCGCCGCGCGTCGACGAAGCGCGCAACGACTCGGTGTACGAACTTGAAATCGCGCTCGAACAAATGCGCGCGAACACCGATTCGGCGCGCGCCGTCCCCTATTGGCTCGTCGATAGACTGTTTCGCAATTTGCTGGTTGACGTCACGGGCAACACGCACCGCGCCGAATTTTGCATCGACAAGCTCTACACGCCGGAGGGGGGCACGGGCCGGCAGGGGTTGCTCGAGCTTCGGTCGTTCGAAATGCCTCCTCACGCGAAGATGAGCCTGACCCAGCAGCTGCTCGTTCGCGCACTCGTTGCTTGGTTTTGGCACGCGCCTTACGACCGGTCACCGGTTCGTTGGGGCACCGAGCTCCACGATCGTTTCATGCTCCCGCACTTCGTCGAGGAAGACTTCAACGACGTCCTCGGCGATCTGCGTCGGGCCGGCATCGATTTCGACGCGAGCTGGTTTGCGCCGCATCGAGAGTTCCGGTTCCCTGCTCTGGGGCAGATTGAAGCGCGCACGGGTGTCGTTCTCGAACTCCGGCAAGCGATCGAGCCGTGGCACGTCATGGGCGAGGAAGCGACCGGCGCCGGGACGTCGCGCTACGTCGACTCATCGGTCGAACGCCTTCAGGTGAAGGTCCGGGGCATGGTCGGCGCTCGACACGTCGTCGCATGCAATGGTCGGCGCGTTCCGCTGCACCCGACTGGGACCAATGGCGAGTACGTCGCGGCAGTTCGCTACCGGGCCTGGCGGCCTCCCTCGGCCCTGCACCCGACGATCGGCATCCACACGCCCCTCGTCTTCGACGTGGTCGATACCTGGAACGATCAGGCCATCGCGGGGTGCCGATACCACGTGGCTCACCCCGGCGGCCTGGCTGCAGCCGTATTTCCGCGAAATAGCTTCGAGGCCGAGGGCCGCAGGGCGTCGCGATTCTGGGCCTTTGGTCACACGCCCGGACCGCATCGCCCGCCCCCCGTTGAGCTGAACCCCGAGTTTCCGTTCACCCTCGACCTCCGTCGCTGAATCCCCAGGCCCGCTCCACAACGGCCGCGGCTCCACAACGGCCTGCTCTCCACGGGCGGCTCCCCACGGGCCGCTGCGCCACCTCTACAGCCGACCGACCCTGCACTCCGAGGCGGAGACAACCCCTTCTCGAAGCGCACCCCGCTCAGGCGCTCGGCGCGCGCGTGGCCCCCGGTTGACGCGCCCGATGAATCGTCTCGTGGACAAACCGAAGTTTTCGAATGACCCGTTCGGAAAGGACAAAGGGGTAGAGGTCGGGCATTCCCATGCTGCGATTCAGGCTGTTGAGCGCGACCGTCACCGGTACCCAGCCCTCCAGAAGTTGGTCGAAGATGCCGAAATCGAGCTTTCTCGTTGCCACGGTGAGGTCGTCGGCGGCACGCCCGAACTCGGGCCTGAGGGCCAGACCGTACGCACGCGCGGTGTCCAAAGTATCGACCATATGAAGGACGTGCGCCCATGTCTCAGCCCAATCCTCCCAGGGATGCATGGATGCGTAGGCGCTCACGTAGTCGAGCGGCCAGTTCGGAGGCGCACCGTCGCGATAGTGGCGTTCGAGCGACGCTTCATAACTCGTCCGTTCGTCCCCGAAAGTATCGCGAAAGGGGGCGAGGGCCTCCGAGTCCCGAATGAGCCTGTCCCAGTAATAATGGCCGATTTCGTGCCGGAAGTGACCGAGAACCGTGCGATAAGGCTCGCCCATCTGGGTACGCATTTTTTCCCGAACCGGATCGTCGGCTTCGGCCACGTTGATGGTGATGAGGCCCGCGTCGTGACCCGTCAGAATCTTCGGCCCTGACGGTCGTTCGGCTTTGAACGAGAACCCAAGGCCACCCTTCGGCCGTTCGAGCCGTGACTCGAGCGGCAACCCGAGCTCGAGAAGCGAATAGATGAGCCGTCGCTTGGCACGCTCGATTCGCTGCCAATCCTCCTTGTACGATGAATTCGACAGGTCCGGGATGACCTCGTTCAGGCGACACGCACGGCATAGGGGATTGCCATCTTCGACCGGGACGGCCCAGTTGCAGGCAGCATGATCGATGCCATTTTTGCAAAGTCGAAAGAACCGGCCCTGGGCACATGGAGCCTTCGCAACGAAGACACCTTCGAGCGACCCGGCCGCGTCTTGCCGTCGATCCGGTGCGGGCTCGATCGGGCTGAGCACGGCTGGCTCGGGCAAATACGCGAGCGAGCAGCCACACTGCATACAACGGAAGTTCTCGAAAAAGAGCGGGTTACCGCAAATCGAACACACGAAAACCTTCATCGTCCAAAGCCTCCCGGGGCGAATTTGCGCCGCGCTGCGCGGATCTCGCCATTGCAGGGACGGGGCCAGCGCGACGCGCACGCTTGGCGGGCGCTTGCAGGCTGACTAAAGTCCTGAGGAGGCCTCGAGGCGGCCCTCCCCGATGGACAACCCTCATTTTCTCGCGTCCCCGGAAAGCAAGGGATTGCCCCCGTTCGACCGAATGCGGCCTGAAGACGCAGAATCGGCCGTCGACGCCGTGCTCGCCGCGAACCGAGCCCGGGTGGTCGAGATCCTCGCGGACCTCGCGGACCGCACGCCGACGTGGGAACGGCTCGTCGAACCGCTCGATGACCTGAGCGAGCGGTTGGCACGCGCGTGGGGCCCGATTTCCCATTTATTTGCGGTGACGAGCACGACGGCCTGGCGCGCCGCGTACAGCGCCTGTCTCCCCAAAGTGACGAGCTACCAGCTCGAGCTCTCGCAGAACGAAGCGCTCTGGCGCGCTTACGAAGCTCTGGCGAGGAGCCCGGATTTCGATCAATTGTCGCCGACGCGGAGGAAAATCGTTCGCGACGCGCTCCGCGATTTCAAGTTGTCAGGAATCGGCCTCGAGGAGGCCGATCGCGCTCGCTTTCGTGCGGTCGCCCTTCGGCTTTCCGAGCTCCAATCGAAGTTTCAGGAAAATGTGCTCGACTCGGTTCAGTCGTGGAGCAAACACGTCTTGGACCCCGCGGTGTTGGCCGGGATGACCCAGCAGGGGAAGGCGGCCGCCCGTGCGAAGGCCGCGGCCAAGGGGCTCGATGGTTTTCGTCTCACGCTGGATTTTCCGAGCTACGACGCCGTCGTCGGTTACGCGGACGACCGAGCGCTCCGCCGAGAACTCTACGAGGCCTACGCCACCCGCGCCTCCGATCGAGGGCCGACGGCTGGGCAGTTCGACAATGGCCCGCTGATGGACGAAATTCTTGGATTACGGCATGAAGAAGCCCATCTGCTCGGCTTTCACGATTATGCCGAACGCTCGCTGGCGACCAAAATGGCCGACTCGCCCGACGAGGTCGAACGCTTTCTCCTCGACCTGAGCGGTCGAGCAAGGCGCCGGGCCGTGGCGGAGCTCGATGAGCTGAAGTCCTTCGCTCGCGCGCGCGATGGACTGACCGACTTCGAACCGTGGGACCTTCCCTACTACACCGAAAAATTCAAGGAACGACAGCTCGGCTTCTCGGATGACGAAATTCGACCGTTCTTTCAAGCTCCGCAGGTCATCGCGGGCATGTTTGCGCTCGCCGAACGTCTTTACGGTATCGCGATCGAGCGCGTCGAAGGAGTGGCCACCTGGCATCCGGACGTCACGGTTTATTTATTGCGCGACGCGCAAACACGAGAAGAGATAGGTCTCTTCTATCTCGACCCCTTTGCCCGCGACGACAAGCGGGGAGGGGCCTGGATGGACGAATGTGTCGGCCGCCGGCGAACCGCCTCGCTCGTGCAGCTTCCAGTCGCGTATCTCACATGCAATTTCGCACCTCCGCTGGAGGGACAACCCGCTCTTTTGACACACACAGAGGTGCTCACCCTGTTTCACGAGTTCGGTCATGGGCTCCATCACCTCTTGACGCGGGTCGACGAGCCGGGGGCTTCCGGAATTCGCGGTGTCGAGTGGGATGCCGTGGAGCTTCCGAGCCAGTTCATGGAAAACTGGTGCTACGATGGCGCGACGCTTCGGAGCTTCGCTCGTCACTGGCAAACGAACGAGCCCATCCGCGATGATCTCCTGGCCAAGCTTCGTGCGAGCCGGACGTTTCATGCGGCGCTCGCGACCGTGCGGCAGATCGAGTTCGCCCTATTCGATCTGCGTATCCACCGTGACTTCGACCCGAACGTCCTCGCCATGTCGCCCGGGTGGATTCTTTCGGTCCTGGAGGCCGTACGGAACGAAATCAGTGTCTTGCGACCGCCCCCCTGGAATCGCATGCCGAGTAGCTTCTCGCATATCTTTGCCGGTGGATACGCCGCCGGCTATTACAGCTACAAGTGGGCCGAGGTCCTATCGGCCGATGCGTTCGCTGCCTTCAAGGAAGCGGGGTTCGTGCCGGAACTCGGGCTGCGCTTCCGAGACACCATTTTGTCTCAGGGGGGCGGCCGTTTGGCGATCGATCTCTTCGTCGAGTTCCGCGGTCGAAGGCCCAGCTTGGAGCCCCTCCTTGAACAGAGTGGCCTTCTCGCGTGAGCCTGATTGGCCAGGCGAGCGCCATGCCGTGATCTCGTGTGCGCTCTCGAAAGCACGAAAACCTGAGGCCTGCGCGGCGTGCTCGTTGCGTTCTTTTCGCCACCGGACCGGCATCGCCCAAGTGGCCAAGGGCTGAGAAGGCAGATTGGGGAAAGACGCGGCCGCCTCGCCCTCCGCGGAGCGAAAAGTCAAAAAAAAACCGCGCAAGGCCATGTGCTGACCGGGCGGACCAAAGCCGCCGGAAGAAGACGACGAAACGGAGCCGAGCACAAAGCGAGCGGCAAAGGCGAGCGACAAAGAGCGAGCGGAAAGCCGAAGGAAAAGCGGAAGGGGAAAAGACTGTGGGAACCTTTGAGCCCCTTGCGCTGTTATCACTTGACTCGAAGGACTGAAGTGTCAAATATGGTCAATTACACATTATGAGTGCAGCTGCAACTCGGGAGTTCGGCGACTTGAAGTCGGCCGTCGATGGGATCGCGGACCGTTTTGTCACGGGCCGCAGCGGGAACGCCACGATTCGACAAGTGCGCGAGCTCGCGGATGAATTGGTGCTCGACCTGATCGCGGCGATGCGGAATGCCTCGCTCGTCGAACTGGCTGAGACCATCGACGTTCTCGAACGTCGACGCAACGCTCGAGCCGCTGCGCGTCCCGCAGCAGCCCCGAGGGAGGCCACGGTCCGGTCCAAGTCGCGATCACGACCGACGCCGGCCCGTCCTGTCGACGAACCCGACGAGCACGAGCCGGAGCCGTCCGCTGAAGCGGGGGCCGCGCGCCGGAGTGCATTCGACATCACTCAGCCGAGCGAGCTACTCGACCACGTTGCGCGCTCGACGCCGCGCAACGAAGAGCAGCCTCCGTCTTCTGTCCGGCGCATGCGGCCGAGTCCCCCTGAAATCCTTTCGCCTCCCCGTGCCAATGCGCCGCCCACCGGCGCGGCTGGCAAGGCACCTGTCGCGGCTACGGAGCCCGAGGCGACCGCATGGCGAGCCCCAACCGTGTCTTTGCGCGAAGGCGAGCAGGTGCTCCGCGCGAGCGGGTCTGGCGTCGTCATCCGTCGCGTCCGCGCCTAACCGGGTTTCCTGCTCGGCTCTGCTCGAGTCACGACCGAACCGCTCGGTGCGCCGGCTCTTGTCACGGAAACTCGGTGGCTCGTCCGCGGGCCGCCTGGGCGCTCGCGACGAGCGCGCGGGTGTGGCGGGCGACCATCCTCTCTTCATCGGTGCGAACGACGTACACGCTGCAACTTGTCCCGTCGGGGCTGATGATCGCAGCATTTTGGTCGTTGCGCGCAGCATCCACGTGCACCCCGAGATGTTCGAGACCGCAGGCAATCTCGGCGCGTATCGAAGGGGCGTGCTCCCCGATGCCGCCGGTAAAAACCAGCGTGTCGATGCCGCCGAGTACGGCGGCCATGGCGCCGACCCACTTTCGCGCGCTAAAGACGTATACATCGAGCGCCATCTTGGCGCGGGGGTCTCCTTTGCGACGGGCCAGGAGCTCGCGAACGTCGGAGGTCGAGCCGCTCAGGCCTTGAAGACCGCATTGGGTATTCAGCAACTCGCCGAGTGACCGCGCGTCGTACCCACGACCGAGGAGGTAGACGACGAGCGAAGGGTCCATGTCGCCCGGCCGGGTGCCCATGACGAGACCGCCCGCGGGCGTGAAGCCCATCGTCGTGTCGACCGAATGCCCGTCGCGCACCGCCGCAAGGCTCGACCCACCACCCAAATGAGCCAGGACGGCCCGCCCGAGCGCCTTGGCGCCGAGCGATGCCACGACATATTCGTACGACAGGCCGTGAAATCCGTATCTCCTCACGCCCGAGGCGTGGAGCGGCTCGGGCAGAGCATAACGCGAAGCGACCTCCGAGAGGGTCCGGTGGAAGGCCGTATCGAAGCAGGCCACTTGGAGCCTGTGCGGCCACCGTTCGGCCAGCGCGCGCATGACGCGGATCTCGGCCGGCAAGTGGAGGGGAGCGAAGGGAGCCAAGGCGTCGAGGGCCAGAAGGAGCCCAGAATCGACGATGGCCGGCGCCGAGCGATCGGCCCCTCCGTGCACGACGCGATGCCCGACGGCGTCGATGGTTACGCCACGGCTCTCGAGGGCGTCGACCGCCTGATGGACCGCGTCGGAGTGGTCCGTCCCGGCCTGTCCGATCCGGTCGACACTTCCGCGCTCGACGACGTGTTCGTCGCCGTTGCGGCACTCGAAGACAGCGTACTTGAGTGATGACGAACCGCAGTTGATCGAAAGGACATGCATGGATCAGGGCTCCCATGTCCAGTCTCGGATCTCGGGCATGTCGTCGAAGTGCTCGCAAACGTAACTTCGATGCCGCGACAGCATGTCTTCGCAGGCCCGGATCTTGGTCACGACGTCGTTCGGGGGCGTCCGCGACCGCCGCAGCGCTTCGGCCGCGAGGTGGAAACGGCTCATGCCGTTCAGCACCACCATGTCGAAGGGGGTGGTCGTGGTGCCCTCCTCCACGTAGCCCCGCACGTGAAATCGATCGGACTGGGGCCGGCCGTGAAGGACGTGGTGAACAGCGCCGGCGTAACCGTGGAATGCGAAGACGACGTGCACGTCCTCGGTAAAGAGTGCCGAGAAGTGCGTCGGGGCCATCCCGTGGGGATGCCGCTCCGGCGGAAAGAGCGCCATGAGGTCGACCACGTTGACGACGCGCACACGCAGCTCCGGCGCGTTGCGGCGTAACCACCACGCCGCCGCGACGGTCTCGAGCGTCGGCACGTCCCCCGCGCACGCGAGAACGATGTCGGGGGGTGCCGACGAATCGCCCCGGTCATGGCCCGCCCAGGACCACACCGACGCGCCCCGAGCGCAGTGCTCGCGGGCCGCTTCGAGATTCAGCCATTGCAGTTGCGGCTGCTTGTCGATGATGATGAGGTTCACGTAGCCGCGGCTCCGAAAGGCGTGATTGGCCACGCTGAGCAGGCAGTTGGCGTCCGGGGGCAAATAGATCCGCGCCACCGTCCCCTTTTTCGAGAGGATGGTGTCCATAAACCCTGGCCCCTGATGGCTGAACCCGTTGTGATCGTTGCGCCAGCACGTCGAAGTCAGAAGGA
Organism: Polyangiaceae bacterium; assembly: GCA_050013115.1. Taxonomy (GTDB): domain Bacteria; phylum Myxococcota_A; class Polyangia; order Polyangiales; family Polyangiaceae; genus Palsa-1150. Next base: position 4,227 of record JBEKFX010000108.1, on the reverse strand, counting down.
GGTTGAGCGACGCGATCGGCGCGCGCCACGAAAGACGCTCGCACATCTCCAGCCACTTGGCGTGCTGAGTCACCATCGACGCCACGATGAGGGCGAACGCTTCGTAGGTGGCGAAAAGTCCGTGGCGGCCAGTCAACAGGTAGCCTTCGAGCCAACCTTCGCAATCGTGCTCGCTCAGCACCTCCATGACCCGCCCGTGCGGCGAAAGGTGGTCGTCGATCGAAATGATCTCCTCTTCGAAGCAGCGATTCTCCACTTCGAAGACGGCGCCGAGCCGGTTGGAGTTCGTTTCGTCTGGACAGAACAAGCGAAAATTGTTCGGGTTGTGCCGATAGAGATCGCGCAAGAGCGCGCCGAACGGCCGCGTCGACTCGTGTCGAACGAGAGCCGGGCGGGGTACTTCCACCGCGTATTGCGTATAATCTGGGACAACCAGCGGAACGAGCAGCTTGCCGCCGTTGGCGTGCTGGTTCGCTCCCATTCGCCGATCTCCGGCAGGTACCCCAGCGAGGACCCGGCCGGACGGACGGCCGCCCTCGTCGAACAATTCGCCCGGACGGTAGCTTCGCATCCAGGCTTCGAGCAGCGCGAGCTGGCGCGGGTCTTTGCGAACGTCCGCAAGGGGCACCTGGTGCGCGCGAAAGGTGCCTTCGATCGGAACTCCGTCGAACGACTTGGGCCCCGTCCAGCCCTTTGGGGTGCGGAGCACGATCATCGGCCAGTGCGGGTCGGTTCCTCGGCCCGCGCGCGCATCGTTTTTCAGCTTCTCGATCGAGTCGAAGCTCGCGTCGAGCGCGGCGGCGAGCGCGCGGTGGACCGTAAACGGATCGTCGCCGCCGACCAGGATGGGAGTATACCCGTGGCCGGTGAAAAGGGCGCGAAGCGTCTCGTCCGAGGCGCGGCCGAGAACGGTCGGCCCGGAAATCTTATAGCCGTTGAGATGCAAAATCGGCAGCACGGCGCCGTCGCGGGTCGGGTCGAGAAAATGGACGCTTTTCCATGAGCCCTCGAGCGGACCGGTCTCGGCCTCCCCGTCGCCCACGACCGCGACGGCGACGAGACTCGGGTTGTCCATCACCGCGCCGGCCGCATGGCTCAGCACGTATCCGAGTTCGCCGCCTTCGTGGATGGACCCGGGCGTCGGCGGCCCCACGTGGCTCGGGACGCCCCCGGGCGTCGAGAACTGACGAAAGAGCTTGAGCATCCCCGATTCGTCGCGCGTCACGTTCGGGTAGATCTCGCTGTAGGTTCCTTCCAGCCAGACCCCCGCAAGCATGGCCGGACCGCCGTGGCCCGGCCCGGCGAGCATGAAAACGTTGGCGTCGCGCGCGCAAATCACCCGATTGAGGTGCGCATAAATGAGGTTCAGACCGGGCGAAGTGCCCCAGTGACCGAGCAGACGCGGCTTGATGTGCTCGGGGCGAAGCGGCTCCCGGAGCAGCGCATTGGCCAGCAAATAGATTTGCCCGACGGCAAGATAGTTGGCCGACCGCCAAAACGAGTCGAGACGAAGAAGTTCCTCGTCGAGGTTCGAGCTCATGACGCCTGATGAAGCATGGGATATACGGAGCTTCCAGGCCCCATGCTTGATCTGTCATTTGTGTTCCTAGCTGGGATCGGCAACTCGGAGCCGACCCATTGGCAGCGACTTTGGTGCAAAGACCTTGCGCGCACATCACCCGTGCTGTGGGTCGAGCACGAAAACTGGACCCGCGTCGCACGAAACCGCTGGCTCAGTGAGCTCGACGCCGCGCTCGATGGGATGGCGCCCGGCCCCGACGTCGTGTTCGTAGCCCACAGCCTCGGCTGCCATCTGGCCGCTGAATGGCTTGACGAAAATCCGGACAGCAACGTGGCCGCCGTGTTCTTCGCGGCCCCCCCGGATCTCGCGGGTGAGTGCGCACAAAAGGACATCGCGGGCTTCCGCACCCCGTTCGAAACGTCGCGCATCCGCTGCGACGGAGTCGTCGTAGCGAGCGAGGACGACCCGTACGCCACGCTCGACTACGCGCGTCGGGCGGCCGCGCACTGGAATCTCCCGCTCGTCGACGTCGGCAAGAAGGGCCACATCAACCTGGCCTCCGGCCTCGGCGCGTGGCCCGAGGGCCGCGAGCTCTTGACGTCGCTCGTCGCCAAGCGCACGGCTCGCTGAGGCCCCGAGCTCGTCCACGAGCGCCCCTTCGAGCTGGCCTGGGCTGTCCGGCGTTCGCAGCGTTCGACCGAGCCAAGTTCCGAGCTTACGACCCGAGGAAATGCGAATGCGACTGACTTTCGCGGCGGTGGCTCTCGACGTCGGTCTCGCGTCGCTGCTCTTGCATGCACCGGCTCGGGCGTCGGAGCCCCTCCCGACCAGCGCCGAGCACGTCGCTTCACCGGGACGCAGCGTGGCCGCGGATGACTCGGCGGACGCGGTCGTCTCGAACCCGGCGAACCTCGCTTGGCTCCCCGCCCCGGAGCTCCGGTGGACCTGGGTCGGGTGCCCCAACGACGTGGTCAAAGTGGGCTGCGGTCACGCTTGGGAGGGGGCGAGCCCTCTCGTCTTCGGGCTCTCGACCGCGCTTCGGGTGGATCTTGTGCAGCCTCCGTGGGGAGCGCTGAGCGGCCAAGGCGTCGGCTTTCCCTATCGTGGCGACGATTTCGTCTGGATCACGTGGGGGCTCGCGACCAAGCTCGGCGACAACGCAGCCTTCGGCGTCTCGCTCGATCGCTCGTACTCGGCCAACCAGGCACTCGACGGCCTTTTCGGCATCAGCGCGGCACTGTCCTTCCGGGCCAACCCGCACTTCGCCTTCTCGGCGGTCGCACACGACTTCAACCGCCCGAGCTCCGCGATCATCCGCCCGACGCAACCGTCGCAATCGAGCGACGCGCTGCCGATCTTGGACGGTCGATACGTCTTGGCTGCCGCATTTCGCCCGACCGGAAGGCGTAGCGTGGAGATCGGGCTCGAGGCCCAATACTGGGAGGGTGCCGATCAATGGACGGAGCGGGCCACCGTGGGGGTGGACGTGCCGAGCCTCGGACGAATCCTTGGCAGCGTCGAAGCCGCGCACTTGCCGAGCGACGAACGCCGGGGGGTCGTGGGCAGCGCCGGCCTCGAGCTCCACTTTCGCGGGCTCTCGGCGGGCGGCGGCGCGCTGTTCGGCGACGGGCTCGGAGACCAGGGGGCGGCAGCGGGGTACGCCACGGCGGCGCTCTCGGCCTACTCGCAGCCGGGCGTTCCCCGTCCCGCTCGCGCCGTCTGGATCCGCTTCGAGAGCACGCCCTCGACGCGGGGACACGTGGCGCTGCTTCGTCGCCTCTGGAACCTCGCGGAGCGGCGCGACATCGACGCGGTCACGCTCGTCTTGCGCGCGGAGCCCGCGAGCTCCTTCGCACACGCCGAGGAGGTCGCCGACGCCATTCGTTTACTCCGTGCGCGGGGCAAAAGGGTCCTTTGCTCGTGGGAGGACGCGGGCCCGAGAGCCATCTACGCCTGCGCCAGCGCCAACCGCATCGTCGTCGCCCCGGGCGGCGGAGTGCGCTACGCGGGGCTTCGCGCGCAGTACATCTACTTACGAGGGTTGCTCGACAAAATCGGGGTCCGTGCCGATTTCATCCGTATCGGACCACACAAGAGCGCTCCCGAGCAGTTCACCGAAAAACACGCCGGTCCCGTCGCAAACGACGACTACACCGACCTCTTGCGCCAGCAGGAGGCCGTCTTCGACCGCAACCTCTCTCTCTACCGCAAAATGAGCGAAGAGCGGGTCCGCGAGATCACCCTCCGAGGCCCATTCATCGCGTCCGAGGCGCGCGACGCCGGCCTCGTCGACGGCCTGGCGTTCGACGACGAGCTCGAGCGCGCCACCCAAGAGCTCGTTGGCCGGCCGATCGCCTACGACAAGTTCGAGGACGAGACGGCCGCGCCGTCGACGTTCGGCCCGCGAAGCCGGATTGGATTACTCTACATCGACGGGGACATCGTCGACGGCCGTTCGCAGAGGATTCCCCTCCTCGACATGCGCCTCGTCGGATCCTATTCGACGGCAGACGCGATTCGGGAACTGCGCGACGACCCGACGGTGCGAGCCGTCGTCCTCCGCATCGAAAGCCCGGGCGGATCGTCGCTCGCAAGCGACGTGATGTGGAGAGAACTTTCGCTGCTCGCAAAAAAGAAACCCCTCGTCGTGTCCATGGGAGCGGTTGCGGCGAGCGGCGGCTACTACGTGGCGAGCGCGAGTCGGG
>JBEKFX010000107.1:0-19177 GCA_050013115.1 Polyangiaceae bacterium | reverse complement strand
AACGGGGCGTGAGCCGGAGCGATGGCTCGGGGACCCCGGAGCTTGGGGAAACGGGGCGTGAGCCGTCGCGATGGCCTGCGCCTTGACAGGTCGGCGTTTTCCCATCATGTTGCCGCCCCCGTGTCGCCGCGGGCTTAGGTGTTGTCATGCCGAAGATGAAGACGAGAAAGACCGCCTCGAAGCGCTTCAGAGTGTCCGGCAAAGGTCGCGTGCGTCGCCCCAAGTCGGGCGGCAATCACGGAATGCAAGAGAAGTCCCGAAAGCGACTCCGTCGCCTCCGGCAGAACGACATGGTCCACCCTTCGATGGAGAAGCATGTCAAGCGGCTTCTGCCGTACGGCTGAGGAATAGACCATGCCCCGCGCAAAACGAGGATTCAAAGCTCGCCGTCGTAGAAACCGCATTCTGGCCGAGGCCAAGGGTTACCATAGCGCGCGCTCGCGCCTCTTCGCTTACGCGAAGGAAGTGGTGATGAAGGCGTGGGTCTATGCCTACGCCCACCGCAAGCTTCGGAAGCGCGATTTTCGACGGTTGTGGATTGCCCGAATCAACGCGGCCGCACGTCAGAACGGGACCACGTACTCGCGCCTCATGAATTCGCTGAAGAAGGCCGACATCGCAATCGACCGGAAAATCCTCGCGGATCTTGCGGTCAGCGATGCCCCCGCGTTCGGTGCGATCGTCAAAGAGGCTGCGTCCGCGTCCGCGTCGTAGGGCGAGCGTTGCTCGCCCCGAGCGGGGGCTCACTTCTTGTTCGCGCCCGTCATCGTCGCGATTTTCGCGAGGACTTCCGCAATTTTGAACGGCTTCGTCACGTAGTGGCGGGCCCCCGCATTGATGCCACTGATGACATCGGTGGCCGAGCCGCGCGCGGTCAAAAAGAGCACTGGCACCCGCTGTAGCGTCGAGTCTTTGCGGAGAAGCTTGACGAGGCCCAGACCGTCGAGGCGCGGCATCATCACGTCGCAAACGATGGCATCCGGCGCTGGGATGAGCTGGAGTAGCTCGCGGGCTTCCAAGCCGTCGCGGGCCTCGTAGACCGTGTACTTCGTACCGAGTGCGCGCACCAGCATCGTCCGGATGTCGGCGTCGTCGTCGACGACGACCACCACGGGAACGTCGTCGCCCGCCGATGCGGAGGGCGTCGGCAGATCGATCTCGATGGCATCGGAGGACGACGTCGGACGGTCATTGGAGTTCGGTCCGGACGGCATTGGAGGCAAGGCTCGCAGTGGGTACGGCGTAAAGCCCGTCCAGGTTAAGCACACCTTGCCGGGGCCCGCGCGGGGTCCCGCCTCTTGCCCAACGAGCGCACCTCGCCGGGGCGCGCGGGCGCGGTTCGCCACTTCTTCAAGCCTCGCTCGGCCGAGGCGCCCGAAGGCGCTCGTGCGCATTTTTCGTGGCGGCCGCGGCGGCCGACGTAGGGGTCGAAGCCCGCCGATGGATGGCAGGGACGTGTGCTAATCGGATTCTCTCTCACGATGACCATGACCGAACCGTCCATCGAGCGTTCGCTTGCCGTCCTTCGCGCGACCTTCCGGGGCCGGTTCGAAGCAGCGGCGACCGAGCCGGCCCTGCGGGAGGAGAACGCGCGAATTCTCGGCAAGAAGGGCGAACTGACGGCGATGCTGAGGCAGCTCAAGTCGGTTCCTCACGAGGACCGAAAGAAAATAGGCGAGCAGGTCAACGCGTTGCGCGCCGACGTCGAGGCTGCGTTCGCCGAGTGCCTGGCTGCGATCTCGCGTGCCAGCCGGCAGACCGAGCTGTCGGCTCCGCCCTTCGACGTGACGCTCCCTGGAAGGGAGCCGGCTCCGCTCGGACACGCCCACCCCATTTCGCGCGTGCGCGACGAAATCGTCGACGTGTTCGTCGGGCTGGGCTTCGCCGTGCACGACGGACCCGAGGTGGAGATCGAGGACAACAACTTCGCGAAGCTCGGCTTCCCGCCAGACCACCCGGCGACCGACATGCAAGACAGCTTCTGGGTGAAGGTCGCCGGGGCGACAGGCAGCGATCGGGTGAGGACGTTGCTGCGTACGCACACGAGCAATGTGCAGGTTCGGGCCATGACTTCGCACCCGCCTCCCATGGCTTTCATCGCGCCGGGGGCGGTCTATCGGCGGGACGACGATGCCACGCACTCGCCGATGTTCCATCAAATCGAGTGCTTTCTCGTCGACAAGCACGTGACGATGTCTCACTTGAAGGGTGTCTTGGCCGAGTTTGCGGAGCGATTCTTCGGCGCGGGGACACCCATTCGTTTGCGCCCGAGCTACTTTCCTTTCGTCGAGCCGGGGGCGGAAGTCGACGTGGGATGCCCCTTCTGCAGGCGGCCGGACGGCACGCGGGCTGGTTGCAGCGTTTGCAAACGGACGGGATGGATCGAAATCCTGGGCTGCGGAATGATTCACCCGGTCGTTTTCGAGAGCTGCGGGATCCATGCGGACGCATGGTCCGGCTTCGCATTCGGACTGGGGATCGAGCGGGTGGCGATGGTGCGTTACGGCATTCCGGACCTCCGACTCCTTTTCGAGAATGAGCCGCGGTTTCTCCTCCAGTTCTGAGCGCTCGCTTCGACGCGGGCCCGGAGGTCTGGGACAACGCGGGCGTCGCGGTCATGGCTGGCAGCAGACGGTGATCGCTCCGCTGTTGGCGAGGACGGATCCCGACGCCGCCGTGTCGTTCTCCTGCGCAGCGCAGACGCCGCCGCTGATGGTTTGCGTGGCGAGGGCACTGATTCCGCTGCCACTGCCGAGGTTGGAGAAAGCGTAGCCACTGCACGACGTGGTGATCGATTGTCCGCCCCCGCTGCACCCCGCACCGGAGTAAAGGTTCACCGAGGTGTTGCACTCGGCTCCCGTGACCCGCCCGCACGTACAGCCGTCGATGCACGTTCGGGTGTCCGTGCCGCCATCGAAGTAATTGAATTGGCCGGTGTAGTTTTTCGGGCACGCGACTTGGCCCGGCGAATAGAGGCAAACCTTGCCGCCGAGGAAGGTCTGCGCCGGAAGGGGAACGCAGACGTTATTCGCCGCGCAGCCTCCCGCTGGACCGTCGAAGTACGCCTGGATGGCGGCCGGTGCGCAAATGCGTCCGGTGCGTGCCCACGCGCTCGCTGCGTTCGGGTTCCAGGGGGGTATCCCGGCATCGAGGTGCGGCGTGCAGGACCCGCCAGTCGGCGCTCCCGCGTCGATGATCTGTCCCGAGTTGATGCCGCCCTGCGTCGTCTCGACCGCCGTGCACGCGCCGCCGTTCAACGAGTTGCCGAAGGTGGTCCCCCCGCAGCCCTGGTTCACCCAGACCTCGACATACGGCGCCGAGCAGGTCAGCCCCTCGACGTTGCCGCACGAGCAGCTGCAGGTCGTCGGGCCGATGACCGGCTCGTTGTGCCCGTCGGCGAGATCCGTCGCGTACGTGCCCGCGCACGGAGGGGCCGTCGGCGCGGGTCCGTTGGTCACCGCGTCGTCGTATAGGGCGACGGGCGCCACGAAGCCGGCGTTGCTCGCCCAGCTGGGCACGCAAGCATACCCGGCGGCGACGCAGGCCGGATCGGCGCAATCGATGAGGCCGTTGCAGTTGTCGTCGATACCGTTGTCGCAGATTTCCGTGGCGCCTGGCTTGACGCAGCCATCGGACGGCCCGTCCCCAGCGGCATCGACCGCTTCGAACGGAGCGTCTTCCGCGTCCGGCGCATCGGCGCGGCCCATGGGTCCGTTCGCGTCGTCCATGTCGTTGACGCCGGCCTCACCGCTGGCTTCGCTCGCAACGACGTCGGCGGATTCGGCGGACTGGTCATCGCCTTGTGCGGTCTGGTCCGGGACAAAGACGTCGGCGAGCCCGGAGCATGTGTCGGTCTCGCTGCACGCGATGCCGCTGCACCCATCGACGGTCATGAGGCACCCGACCAGCGTGCCCATCGCGGTCACAGAGGCCGGTAGAGCGGAACGAACCCGCATCAAAACCGTCCGCCGACCCGCGCCAACGCGCCGCCCGGCCACACGTCGACAGTCGCGGTCGCGGGAGACTCGGCGGCCCCGCTCCGGGGCCAAAGGAGCCAGGTCGCCAGTGCGCCGGCGACGAGCGCTCCGGCCCCCGCCCAGAGCCCCGTCGCGAAAGCCAGGTCGTCGTGCTGCGCGCCGACGGCGCTCTTCAGCGCGGGGCATGGCGACGGCACCGGGCCGCCCGCGCACGCGTTCGTCGCGCCGAGCTGCTCGCGCAAGAGTTCGGCGGTGCTCTGCTCGTGGTTTGATTCGAAGAGAAAAAAAGTCCCCGCTCCGGCGGCGGCCAGGGCCGCGACGGCCATGGAAGCCGAGATGACGTGCCGCGGCGACATGACGGGTTCGGTCTGCCATGTCGGGGTACGGGCCGAGGAGGCTCCCGGCGGGCTCGCCCCGGGCATGTTGATAGGACGCAGAACAGCGCTTACGACGCGGGCCTTTTCGCCCGCGCGCAAGAGGACCCTCTCTTCGACCGGGACGCAGCCGTCGCGCTCGAAACGAATCGCGTGTTCACCGGTGTCCACTTCGACCGGTTTTCCGTCGAAATGGGTGGTGAAGGGAGCGCCGTCGAGCGTGACGCGCACATCCGCGAGGTCGTCCCCGCGCTCGTCTTTGGCCCCGAGCACGATCGTCGGCGCGCTCTCGTCGATCTCACGCAGCCACTTCGTGCACGACTGAAGAACGACCCGAGGGCAACCGTCTTGCGCACATGCGAGAAAGGAGGCACGCGCGGCCCGGTACTTCCCGTCATCGCGCTCGGTCTGGCCGCGCTCGGCCGCGTCGATGCACGCCTGCTTGCGGCTCGGCTGGTCCGCGGCTCGTGCGACGGCTGGAACGCCGACGAGGGTCACGATCCAAGCGGTACTCCGCGGCCCTTTGCGACGTGTCATCGTCGATGGATCAGTATACGAGCCGCGCACGACCATTCAAAAGGGCGTTACGCGTTCACAGGCAATTGGGCTTGAAGTGGATGTGGCCTTTGGCATCCGCCGTATAAGGCGGATTGCACTCGGCGCTTTCAGTCGACGCCGGCCGCGCCCGTACCGCCGCCGCCGGGTTCTGGGGCCGCGGCAACGGGGGCACCATCGCAGCGGCGGTGGAACCGAGTCGTTCGGCGCCAGAGCCGGCTTCTCTCGCTCCTTCCCGGGCGGAAGATGGTGCGTCAGGCGGCGGCAGGTCTTCGACTCGCGTCAAGCCGACGCGATCGGGCGCGACGCTTGGTCGGGGGGCCGGCGAGATCAACAGTTTGCTCGATGCCCCGAGCGCCATTTCATTGGGATTGGCGACAGGATCCGCGCCGATCCCTTTGGCTCGGAGTTGCATCAAAGCAAATACGACGAAAAGGAGCGTGACGGCGCCGGCCGACGCGGCGAGCGCGGAAAAACGTTTGCGAGGGCTCGGCCCGGGCGGGTTGCTCGCGCGCGCGAGCGACAGGCTCGACACCTGCGAAGCCTCGCGCGACGAATGCGCAGGCAGTCCTTCTTTCTTCGTCGCCTCATGCCACACGCTCGAAGGGGCGTCCCCTGCCGGGCGGTCGCTCCGAGCCAGGTCGGCGCCGCCGCCCGGCCGTGGGCCCTCGGACGCGGCGCGCTCGATTTCGGCGATGAGCGCCGCGGTTTGGCGCAGACCGTCGGCCGCCGTCTGCTCCACCCAGTCGCCGACGTCGGTCGGTGACGCCACCCCGATGACGGCCACGAGGTCTGCGGCCATCTCGCGCGCGGTCGCGTATCGCTTGTCGGGGTCGCGTTCGAGTCCGCGCCCGACAATCCGATCGAAGGAGCGAGGAAGGTCGGGGATGATCGAGCTCGGCGCAGGCACATCGGAGTTGAGGACCCGGGCCAGTACACTCGCCTCGTTCTCCGCGTAAAAGAGGCGCTTGCCGGTGAGCACCTCCCAGAGCACGACCGACGCCGCGTAGATGTCGGTTCGGCGCGTGAGGGGTTCGCCTCGCACCTGCTCGGGCGACATGTAAGCCAGCTTGCCCTTGAGTTGGCCGTCCCGCGTCGTCTGCAGGCGGCCGGATGCCTTGGCGACGCCGAAATCGAGGAGACGAGCGACCCCGTCGGTTCCGACCAGGACGTTTTGCGGAGAGACGTCGCGATGAACGAGATCGAGGCGCTCGCCCCGATCGTTGGTTGCCTCGTGGGCGGCGTGGAGGCCTTGCAACATTCCGCCCACGATGCCGACGCCGATGATCGGTTGGACGCGGTCACCGCGGCGCCGCACGGTACGAACGAGCTGCGCGAGCGAAGCGCCACGCACATAGTCCATGACAAGAAACACCTCGCCGTCCGAGGAAACGACGTCGAGCGTCGGAATGACGTTGGGGTGCGCGATGCGGGCCGCGAGGCGGGCCTCGTCAAAGAACATCTTAACAAAGTCCGGATCTTTGGCGAACTGGGCGTGAAGCCGCTTAATAGCGACCGGTCTCGCGAACCCGGCCGGGCCGAGCAGGCGACCGAAATGCACCGTAGCCATTCCCCCGGACGCAATTTCCCCGTACAAGACATAGCGACCGACGATGCGCGGCGCGGCGGCCGGGGGAGCAGCACCCATCCTTACCTTCGTCATCTTAGCTCGATGCGTGGAGGGTCGGCTACCGTCGATGCACCGCTCGCCCGCTCCGACGCGTCTTCAATCGAGGTGGGCAGGCGACTTATCGCGGGGCGCGGCCAATCGCGCTCTGCCCATGCGGGTCCGGCGCGTCCGCAACGAGTTCCGCTGTAGGGGCACCTGGGTTCGCGACCGCGAAACCATGGCGCGCGGACTCCGACGCCCGAGGCCGCCGGCCGTCAGCCTTTGGAAAAATGAGCCGCAACCGGCCCCGTCCGCAACGATGGCAGGAGTTTATGCGCTTTCAACCAACCTCTGAGCTTCGCCTTCTTCTTTTTGCACTGCTCGCGGGTTGCTCGTCGGTCGCGGGTTTCGCGGGCTGCTTTTCGAACAGCGACACCCCGTCGACGTCAGGAGCCGGAGCGCCCGGAACCGCACACGGCGCGTCTGGACCGGAAGGGTGCGCCGTCGCCGGCGGCGCCCCAAAGGTCGCTCCTTCCGGGTACTACACGAATGGCGCCCAGGTGTGCTCGGCGAGCGGGGAGCCGCACATATTTCAAGGCGTCGATCGCCCTTCGCTCGAGTGGTCGGCGGACGGCGATCACATCTCGGCGCAAGATTTCCTCGAGATGGGCCAGGCCTGGCATGCGAACGTCGTGCGCATTGCCATGAACCAGGACTTTTGGCTGTCGAATGCCAGTCTTTATTCGCCGAACTACGCAGCCACGATCGACCAAGCCGTCACGTCTGCCGAGCTGGCTGGGCTCGACGTCATTTTGGATCTGCACTGGTCCGATCAAGGGAACTTGTCGGCGCAATTGGCTGGTACGGGCATCAAGAACGACACGGCGGGTTACAGCATGCAGCAGCCGATGGCCGACGCCAATTCAGTGATGTTCTGGGCCCAGGTGGCTTCGAGATACAAAGGCGACGGGCACGTCCTCTTCGAGCTTTACAACGAACCAAATGGAATCGACTGGGACACCTGGCTGAACGGTGGAACCTTCGAAGGGTACGTGGTCGCCGGGATGCAGCAGCTCTACAATGCGGTCCGCGTCACCGCCGGGGCCGACAATGTCGTCATCGCGGGTGGTCTGAGCTGGGCATTCGACCTCTCCGGCGTCGCGACCCATCCCATCCAGGGCTACAATGTCATGTACGCGACGCACCCTTACCGGGCGGGAGACCCCGAGAGCGAGTGGTCCGGCTATTTCGGTTATCTTGCCGCGCAAAACATCGCGCCGGTCATCGTGACCGAGTTCGGCGACAACGAATCGAACTGCACGGGCGCGTGGGATACGAGCCTCATTCAGTATGCCCAAGGGCTCCAGATTTCGTGGACGGCATGGGCTTGGTACCCCGGCGGTTGCAGTTTTCCGTCGCTCATTTCGGATTGGTCGAGCTACACCCCGACCGTTCAGGGCGTGGCCGTTCAAGCGGCCCTGGCCCAACTGCCCGCGCCCACGTCGTGGATTGCGACCGATGCATCCTCGCCGGAAGGATCCTCCTCGGAAGGATCGGCCGAGGATGTGTCCGCCGACGCGGGGGATGCTTCGGTCGCGACCGTCGACGGCTCAGGAGCCAATGGGACGACGGCCGATGGGACGACGGCCGATGGGACGACGGCCGATGGGACGACGGCCGATGGGACGACGGCCGATGGGGCGAACGAGTGACCCGCATCGCGCCGGGAAATTCGGGCCGCACGGGCCAAATTCAAGTGAGGCCGTCGGCCGGGTCCGACGCTCGACCGCGGAACGAATGTTCGCGGGCGGACGCTAAAGAGCGCGCATTTTTCGCCGCCCGCACCGTCGGGCTCGAGCCGACAACGAGCCGCCGCCCGCACCGTCGGGCTCGAGCCGACAACGAGACTTCAGCAGCCGGTGAATTGGAGTTCGTCGACCCAAAGATCGTAATCGGCGCCCGAGTCGTTCACCTGAAACTGCACGCCGTACAGTTTCGATTTGTTGATGGCGGCGGGGTTCGGATCGCCCCAATCCTTCATCTGTTTCATCGCGGCGAAGGGGATTGTGTACTTCTTCCACTCAGTCGTTAGCGTGAGGTCGGCCCCGAAGTCGTTGAAGCATTCTTTGCAAACCTTGCCGTCGGGGTCGGTGTTGACGTCGGGAACCTTGAGTCGCACGGCCTTCGTTGAACCAGGGCCGACCTTTGCCCAAAAGGAAATTCCTGTATAGATCGACGCGTCAAACGCGCCCTTCGGGTCGGTGAAGCTGAAGCCCATGCCCGCAAAGAGCGGGTCGCCCTTGGCCGAGACCTTGCCGAGCATGTGTGCGGCGTACTTCGAATCCTTTGCGCCACCGGGCGACATCAAGAATTTCGTGTGCGCAGGGGGCGAGATCGTCGTCCCCTGCTTATCGGCGTACGTGTACCAGTAGCCGTTGCGGCCGCCCTTCAACGCGACCTGGTTATTGTTGTCTTCGCAATCGTCGATGAGAAAATCGGCGGGGCAGTCTTTGTCGGGAACCGAGGTCGGGCCGGGTGGCGGCCCCGCGACGGCGACTCCGCTGTTGCCTGCGCCCGGGCCGGGGGGCGCGGCGACTGCGGGCGGCGGGGGCGCGGTGGGGGCGACGCTCGGCGATCCGCTCGTCTGCGGTTCGGGGCCGCCGTGGCATGCGAGCCACGTCGAAGATGCGACCACCACTGCGATGCGCCCGAGAGACGATAGTGTCGTTTTCATGAAGTTCTGGTCCTCCGCACAACTGGCGCGCGGAGGGTACTCGCAGCCCACCTTGCCAATCAAGACGTTCCCATGCGCGCGAGGCGACAAGACTCTGCTTTTCGTTCGTCAGGGCACCGGCCACGCGCGGCGAAGATGCTCGATGATTCGTTCCAGCAGGGCGTTGGTCGATGCGTCGACGTGCCGGCGTCCCGCGTCTTCCGCGTACCACGAGATCTGTTGTTCGGCGCCGCGCGCATAGGGAACGATGGCCCGATACTCGGGAACGAGTCGCCTGATCTTCGTGTTGTCGAACACCATGCTGTGGGCCTTGTCACCGAGCAAGCTCGCACCCCAATCGGGATCGAATGCGGCGATGAGTTTCGATGGCGCATGGACGATCTCCGGGCTTGCGCCGGCTGCGCGAGCCAGAGTCGCCACGATCTGATTCCAGGTGAGCGTCTCGTCCGACGTGATGTGGAATGAGTCGCCGATGGCCGCGTCATGGCCGAGAAGCCCCACGAATCCGCGTGCGAAGTCGTCGTGATGCGTGAGAGTCCAGAGCGACGTGCCGTCACCGTGAACGACGACGGGAAGACCCCGCCGCATGCGGTCGATGACCGTCCAGCCCCCGTGGATGGGCAGCAACGCTGGATCGTACGTGTGCGAGGGGCGCACGATGGTGACCGGGAATCCTTCGCTCCGATAAGCGTCGACGAGCCGCTGCTCGCAGGCAATCTTGTCTCGCGAGTAGGTCCAAAAGGGGTTTCTGAGGGGGGTCGATTCGGTCACGGGCAGGCGGACCGGAGGCGTTTGATAGGCGGAGGCAGAGCTGATGAAGACGTACTGCCGGGTGCGTCCACGAAAGAGTTCGATGTCGCGCTCGACATGGGCCGGCACAAAGCCGATCCACTGGACGACCACGTCGAAGCGGCGTCCCTCGAGGGCGGCTCGGGTCGCCGCCGCGTCGTGGACATCGGCGCGGATGACGCTGGCCCCGGCCGGGACGGGGTGGCGGTTTGTCTTTCCACGGCAGAGAAACGTGACGTCGATGCCACGCGAGAGCGCTGCGCGCGCGGCGGCCGAACTGATGATTCCGGTGCCGCCGATGAAAAGGACGTTCATGCGCGCGGCAGGGTAGCCGCAAGTCCCTCCGGGCCGCGAGGTTTACCGCGCGCCTCTCCTGGGCTACTCCGTCCCATTCCGAATGAAAGCGTCGGTCCGCTGGCTTCGTGAGCTTTGTCCGCAGCTTCCCGATGACGCAGCTGCCCTTGCGACGCGCTTGACGGCAGCCGGACTCGAAGTCGAGGCGACTTCCGCGTTCGGGCTCGGCGCCGAGGCGTGCGTCGTCGCGGGCGTCGTCTCGACACGGCCGCACCCATCTCGCACCGGCCTCCGCCTCGTCACGGTCGATCGCGGCGGATCGCTAGAGGAGGTCGTCTGCGGTGCGCCCAACGTGCCGGAGCCCGGCGGACTCGTCGTCCTCGCCCCGCTCGGCGCTCATCTGCCCGCCAAGGGCGTGACCATCGAGCGCCGGTCCATCGCGGGCGTGATGAGCGAAGGGATGCTGTGCAGTGAAGCCGAGCTCGGCCTGACCGAGGACGGCGACGGTCTCTTCGTCCTGGCGCCGGGTACGGCGGGCGCCGGAGCCCGGCTCGTCGAAGCGCTGCCGGCCGCTCGCGACACGATCCTCGAGATCAGCTTGACGCCGAATCGTCCGGATGGCCTCGGGCACGTCGGCCTCGCGCGCGAAGCCGCCGCGCTCTTTGAGGTGCCTTTCGTCAGCCCGGTCGCCAGCGATCCCGGGCAGCCGGGCGAACACGCCACGGGGCCCTTCCGCATCCACATCGAAGACGCCGATCGCTGCCCTCACTATGCGGCGGCCGTGCTCGTCGGCACGCGGGTCGCTCCGTCACCGCCGGAAATCCGGTGGCGGCTCTCGTCGCTCGGCGTGCGTCCCATTTCGAACGTCGTCGACGTGACCAACCTCGTGATGCTCGAGTTCGGCCATCCGATGCACGCGTTTGACCTCGATCGCATCCGTGGTCCGGGCATCGTGGTGCGTCGAGCTCGCTCGGGCGAAGTCCTCGGGACGCTCGACGGACTGGAGCGTAAGCTCGTCGAAGACGACCTCGTCATTGCGGATTCCGAGGGGCCCCTTGCCCTCGCTGGCGTCATGGGAGGGACACGGAGCGCCATTCTGGCCTCTACGCAGCGCATCTTGCTCGAGAGCGCCTATTTCGACCCCCAGGGCATTCGCCGCGCGGCGCGGCGTCACGGCTTGCACACCGAATCGAGCCACCGGTTCGAGCGCGGGGTCGACTGGGGCGACTCGCTTGCCGTCGTCGCGCGCGCCGCGGCACTCCTCGCCCAGCTCACGTCGGCCAAGCCGGCCTCGTCTTACCCCTACGTCGAGGCCAAGCCGCTCGCGCGGCGACGCATTGCGCTTCGCTACGGCCGCATTGCGTCCATCCTCGGAACCGAGATCGAGCGGGCAGCTGCGCAAGGGATTCTCGGCCGCCTCGGATTTGCATCGCGTGCGTCGCTGCCGGAACACGACGTCTGGGAGGTTCCCAGTTTTCGCCCCGACGTTTCGCGCGAAGTGGATCTCATCGAAGAGATCGGACGGGTCCGAGGCTACGACGCGATTCCGACGACGCTTCCCGCCATTCGCGCTTCGCGTGACAACGGGCCGCGCCAAGCTCTCGCGCGTCGCGTACGGAACGCCGCTGTGGCCGTGGGATTGAACGAAGCGGTGACGTACGCGTTCGTCAATCCCGTCGACCTCGAAAGGGTGGGTGCGCGGCCTGCCTCGGTCGTGCTGCTCAATCCGCTGAGCGACGAGCAAAGCGTGATGCGCACGAGCCTCTTGCCAGGACTCCTGCGGGCCGTTGCGCGCGCCGAGCGGCACGGCGATCGCGACGCCCGGCTCTTTACGGTGGCGCCGATCTTTCTCGCGGGGGCGAAGGCGGCGCAGCCCGGGGCGGCGAAGGCCAGGGGGGGGCCGGCGGGTGATGGGGCCAGGGCGGCGGGGGCGGCGGGTGCTCTGCCGCCGATTGCGGGGCAGCCCGGGTCAGGGGCGGCCGGTGGGCCCGTCGCCGTACCGCCGGTTTCGGGGCTGTCCGGAGCCGGAGTCACCGGCGGGGCGGGTGGGGCGCTGCCGGTTTCGGGCCTTTCCGGGGCCGGGCCGGTCGGTGGGGCGGCGACGGCGCCTACGGCGCCTTCGGATGCCGAGGCGCCGCTTCCCGAAGAGCGCCTGACTTTTGCGGCGGTGATCGCCGGCGAGCGGACCGGTTGGCTCGCGCCTTCGCAAGCGGTCGATGTCTGGGACGCCAAGGGATTCGCTCAGGCGGTCCTCGCTCGGCTGCTCCGGCGCGAGCCGGATGTGCGTCTCGCGAAGGAGGGCGATCGGCCGGCGGCGCTTCATCCGCGCGGGGCGGCGTGGCTTGAGTTCGACGGCCAGCGGATCGGCGCGATCGGACCGCTTCACCCCGACGTGGCCGATGCGTTCGGCATTTCCGGGCCGGTCGTCGTCGTCGAGCTGAACCTCGTGGCGCTCGAGGCCGTCGGCGAACGACCCCTGCGCTTCGCGCCGCTTCCACGCTTTCCGGCGAGCACGCGCGACCTCGCCATCGTCGTGGGCAATGGTGTCCCGGCCGGCGAGGTGGAGCGGGTCGTGCGCGAAGCGGCTGGGGATCTCGCGGAGGGCGTCGTTCTCTTCGATCGATTCGTCGGCGGGGTGGTTCCGGCCGGACACGCGAGTCTGGGTCTGCGTGTCGTTTACCGAGCGGCCGATCGGACGCTGACCGACGCCGAGATCGACGAGCGCCATGGCCAGGTCGTTCTCGCCGTCGAGAAGATGTTCGGCGCCACGCTTCGAAGCTGAGAGAGGATCTCGGGGCGGGGCGGGTTCGGGTTAGAATTCCGCCGCCGACGCCATGGCCGTTTCGCCGGAAGATCCGAAAATCAACCCGCCCGTCGGCGCGGTGCTTTCGCAGCGCTGGAGGCTTGTCCGAAAGCTCGGCGAGGGCGGAATGGGATTGGTCTATGCGGCGGAGTCGCTCGACGCAGCGGTGCGGGTGGCCATCAAGATCATGCGCCGAGAGTTCGTCTCCGCCGCGGATGTCAAATCGCGATTTCTCGAGGAGGGTCGGACGTGCATGCGACTCATGCACCCGAACATCGTAAGGGTCGTCGAGTGCGGGCAAAGCGACGATTCAACCCCCTACATGGTCATGGACCTTCTCGAAGGCGTTCCGCTCAGCGCCTACATGCAGAGGGGCGCACGCATCCCGGTCGCCCGGGCGATACCGATTCTCCAGGGCGTCCTGGGCGGTCTCGGGGCCGCGCACGCACTCGGCATCGTTCACCGCGATCTCAAGCCCGATAACGTGTTTCTCACGCGGGATCCGAGCGGCGGTTTCGTCGTTAAAGTACTCGACTTCGGCATCGCCAAGGTGATGGACGCGGCAGGAGGAATGGGAACCAAGACGCGCACCGGGGTGCTCCTCGGAACGCCCGCCTATATGAGTCCGGAGCAAGCGCGGAGTGCGCGCGACGTCGACCCGCGTGCCGATCTCTGGAGCGCGGGCGTGCTGCTCTACGAAATGCTGACGGGTCGAACGGCGTTCCCCGCGCCGACCGAATACGCGCGGCTCGCGGCGGTCTTGTCGGTCGAGCCCGAGCCGCTCGACGCCACCGACGCGGCGCTTGCGCCCCTCGCTCCGATCGTTCGGTGCGCCCTTCAAAAGAATCGAGAGGACCGCTTCGCGTCGAGCGCAGACATGTCGAGGGCACTCGCAGCAGCCATCCCGACGCCCACAACGCGCCCTGAGCGCCTCGGCTCAGACGTCCCAGCCCCGACGCTCGATCGCTTGCCGGACGCGATCCTCGCGCCGGTGCCCGAACGGGGCGCCGCGCCGCGCGGATCGAACGATTCGCCCGGCGCCGTGCCCGTCCAGGCGAATGCGCCGGAGCATCCCGCGAACGCGGCCGGCGGCGACAGGCCGGCGCCGGCCCCGGGCCCGACGGGAACGCTCGCGAGTCCGGCGGCACCTCCGCTTGTCGAAGGCGTGGCCCCCGTCGTGGTCCTTCCGGCGCCCGGTCTGGCGGGCGCGTTGCCGTCCGTGGACGGGTCGGGGCGCCACGAAGGCTCGGAAAGGCACGGAATCGCACCACACGTCGTCGTCGTGCTCGTCGTCACCGCTCTCGTCGCGGGCGTCCTGCTCGGCTGGGCCTTGGGGCACGCGACGTGAGCCCGGCATCGGCCACAGCGCGGCGCTCACCTCCCAGTCTGCCCCACCGGGCGCGCCCGTCGCCTTTCTTTCACCAACCGAGTCGGGCGCGGATCGACCGAGCGAGGAGGGCGGCCATGGCCTCGTCTTCAGCGACGTCCGGATGGAAGTCACATCCGGTCCTGGCCATGTCCTGGGGCGGAACATCCACCGTCGTCACCTTCGGGTCGGCCATGGCCGTTGCGATGCGCCGGAGGTGCTCTCGCATCGGGGCAAGCGTCGGGCCGGCTCCGACCGGCCCGATGACGAGGAAGATCCACGCCGAGGGATAATGGCCCCGGACTCTGTGGAGGAAGCGAATGTACGCCTCTTCGAAGGGTGGTCCGGGATCGCCCTGGGCGGAATCGTTCGATCCGAGGTCGATGAGAACGAGGTCGGGCTGTTGCCGAAACTCCCACGGGGGCGTGGCGACGGCGCCGAGCGTGTTGTCGTACATGTCGGGGAGGACGTTGGCCTTTTCGCCGTGAAAATCGCGGACCATGCCCCAGCCCGAGCGCGCGATGGTGCTCACGTCGGCCTGAAGAGCGCGCGCGAGGATCGATCCATACGCCATGTAGACCGACTCCGTTTCCGGTGAATACGAGCACTGGCTCTTCCAGGGCGGGTGCACCTCGCTCCCGAGATTGCCGTACCCGGCACTGATCGAGTCTCCGATGATTTCGATGAATCGGCCCGGCGAAGGCGGGGCACGGCGGACGCTTCCCTCGACGAATCCTTCGAAGACGCTGACTCCATGTGCGCCTTCGGTTTCGCGATAGAGCTCGACGCGGTGATCGCCCGGAGCGAGCCCCTCGCCGAGCACGACGGTGCGGGTCGGTCCCGGCGGCACGGCGAAGCGCGGCCCCGGTCGCCCGTCGATGACCGGCTGGAAGAAGACGGCCATGGCCGTGTTTTCTGTCCGGATCGCCGCCGAGACTTTCGCGCCGCCGACGACGGCGGTGAGCCCTGCGCCCGACCAGGCGAACCTCACGGCCTCGGGGCGGCTCGCATCGACCCGGCCGACCCATCGCACTTGGCCGCTCGCCGCGCCGGCGTCGACCTGGCCCGAATCGCCCTCCGAGGCGTGCGTCACGTTCGGCTCGAGCCGGTCGGTCGGGCTTCGGTTGGGAGCGTGGCAAGAAGCGGTCACGATGGCCGAGGTGATGACGCCCAGTCGGGTGCGCGATCGGAACACGCATCCAAGGATGGCCAGGACGGCCCGCCAGCGCCAGCCTCGCGCATCGGGCCGCGCTCGCGACCGCTTCGCCGGCGTCGCAGCGGGTCAAAGGACATCCTCAGCGCGCACTCTTCGGGGCCGACACGAGAGCGCGCTCGCGAGCCGTCATCGCTGTCGGGCTGGGCCGACCGTTTTGCGGCGGACGACTGCGCCGAGCCGCCAAACGTACGACCGTTTGGGTGGACGGGCCCGGGCGCAGGTTGCGCGCCGGGCGCTACGGTCCCCGGCTGTCGGCCTTGCCGCTGTTCTGACCGGCGTAGGTTTGACCGTGCATCACCGCGACGAGCTCCTGCATGAGGTCGCGTGCTTCGGGCTTCGCCTTCAGGTGGTTGAGCAGCAGAACCGAGGCTTCGCTGAAGGATTTTTCGTACCCGATTCCCTCGCGCGTTCGGGCGGCGACCTTCTCGCGACCGCTCGCCAGGTCCTCCTCGAGCGCTTCCGCGTAGCGCGCGAGCTGAGCGCGAAGCTCTTCGATTTGGCGGCGCAGATCACGGGCCTGCGTCTCTTTGTGGAGCGCCTTTTGCTCATGCTCTTTGACCTGCTCGCGTCTCGTATCGAGCAACGCCGCGGCCGCGCCTGCCTTTTCAAAGAGCGAACGCTGGAGGTTGGCCGCGCCGCTGGCGTGATCGGCTGAGTGTTTGGCTTGGGCTGCGGCCCGCTCGGCTTGTTGAACCATTTCGCGTAGCCGCACGACGTCGCCCTGTTCGGCGGACAGCTCGCGCAGGGCGCGCGATTCTTCATGGGCCAGCTCTTCGACCTTTCGCCCGATCTCCGCACGCAGCGCGCGGCCCCGCCGCTCGAGCGCTTCGAGCTTGCGGGTATGGCTGGCGACCTCGCCCTCGAGCCGGCTGGCGCGGGAGGCCAAGTCCCACGCTTGGGACACGGCGGTCTGAACGTCGGCCGGTGCGTTGGCGGTCGGATACGCCCGCGACACCATGCGCGAGAAGAGTGCCGCGCGGCCCGCCCACTCGATGACCCCCGGCGATTGTGGCGGTGGTGCCGGCGGCGGAACGACATTTTCGCCCGGTGTTCCGACCTCCCAAGGCGTGTTCGGCAGGCTGCGCTGAAGCGCTTTCAGTTCCTCGTGAAGGTGGTGGGCGTCCTGAAACCGCTTTCGCCGGTCCTTCTCGAGGAGCTTGATGACGATGGATTCGGCCGCCGGCAGCACGTCCGGCCTGATGGAACGCGGGCGGGGTGCCACGGCCGTTCTCTGCATTTCGAGAAGTGTCTCCCGATCGTCGCTTCGGAAGGGGAGCTGCCCGGTCAGCATCTCGAAGAGAAGAACTCCGAGCGCGTAGAGATCGCTCTGCGCGTTGGCTTCTTCGCCGCGCGCTTGCTCCGGGGACATGTATTCGGGCGTCCCGAAGACCGCACCCTTGGGTGCGAGGCGTGGATCCATCGCGAGATGGGCGAGTCCGAAGTCGAGGATCTTGACGAAATCCTTTCGGCCGCCCCGCGTCGTCAGAAGGATGTTGTCGCTCTTCAAGTCCCGATGGACGACGCCCAAGTCGTGGGCGCGCGCGAGCGCCGCACACATTTGTTCGAGGATATCGACGCTCCGGGCCAGTGGCGTCGGGCCCCGGGCGAGCTCGCTCGAGAGCGAGGTGCCGACGAGATACTCCATGACGAGGTAAAGCTCGCTCTCCTCCGTCTCGCCGATGTCGTGAATATCGATGATGTGCGCGTGATCCACGCGGTTGGCCGCCCGCGCCTCCCGCAGCATCCACGCGCGAAGGTGGGTTTCGCCGCGTAGATCCGGGCGAATGAGCTTGACCGCAACGATTCGGTCGATGAGCACGTGCCGGGATCGGTACACGACGCCCATTCCGCCCTCGCCGATCCGAGCCTCGAGGCGATAGCGCCCCGCGATCACCCTCCCGAGCATCGGGTCGACTGGCTTGGACGCCTGCGCAACTCGCTGTGTACCTTGCATTCGACTGCACTCCACCGTGTTGAACGCAAATAGGAAATCAACT
This sequence comes from Polyangiaceae bacterium, assembly GCA_050013115.1. GTDB lineage: Bacteria > Myxococcota_A > Polyangia > Polyangiales > Polyangiaceae > Palsa-1150. Next base: position 1,463 of record JBEKFX010000107.1, on the reverse strand, counting down.
AAAACGATGGTAACAGCCGCGCGGCGGGCGGGGGAAACCTTTCATCGAAGATGGATCTCACTTCGATGTACGCAATTGGCGTCTTCTCGAAATGGAGCCCCAATCGCCTGCTATCCTGCCGACGGCGCTCGAATCGGCGCACGTCGGCGCCTCCCCCACCCTTCGTCAGAAGGTGACGTGGAGTACGGGAACCCGCAGCTCGCTCTCCGAGCGCATTCCGTATTGGAGCTGCTCGGCCACCGTGAAGACGGGGCGCACGTCGGGCAGAGGAACCCCCATGCGCAAAGAGCCTTCGTGCATGTCGAGCAATGACTGCGGAGGCGGCGCCGCAGGCGGCGAGGAAGGGGGGGCGACCACGCTGCCGCCGGGGGTGCCTGGCTCCGCGGCGGGCCCGCCCGGAACGTTGTCCTCGGTCGCGCCCTGTTCGGGCACGTAGCGGGTCGCGTTCAGCGTGATGACGAGGGCCGGGATGATGAGAGCCAGACCGCCCGCGAGCATGTAGGTCGGCACCCGCCCATCGTTGCTGAAGCTCGCGCGCTCGATGAAATAGCCGCCCACCGCGCCGCCGCCGGCACCGGCGACCGCACCCACGGCGTACGCCCAGCCAGGTCTCGCGCCAGCGAGCCCTTCCGTGATCGTCACCACCTCGGCGCCGAGCAGACCGCCACCCACCGCTCCCTTTCCGACGGGGGAAACATCGTCGGCCCGTGCGTCGCGCGGGGAAGTCAGCAAAGTCGATCCGCAAAGAACGGCGAGGGCGAGTACCGCGCGTGACGTCCTCGGGTGCAGGGTCATGGCTTCTCCTTAGCTCGTTACCGTCTCTTTAAGTCCCCCAAACTACCACGCCGATCGGCCCAGGCCGTCCCCTTTCTTTCTTTTTCACGTCTTTCTTTTTCTCACGAGGGCGATTTCGCGTAGCCTCCGTCGGCCGTGTCCTGGCTGCCTGACTCGACCCTCCTCGTGGCCGCGCACGTGCTCGCCAACGTCGTATGGATTGGCGCGCTTCTCGCCGTTGCCCTCCTCGTCGGACACGCGCCTTGGACGGCGGATCCCGCCGAGGTCGGCCGGCTCGCCCGCCGGGTCCACGTCCGGCTCGCCGCCCCCGCATTTTTTCTAAGCTTTGCGGCCGGCGCGTTGCGCATCGCGCTGACTCCGACGGCGTACGCGCATCTTTATTGGATGCATGCAAAGCTCACGTTCGCCCTCGTCGTCATCGTGCTGCACCACGTGATCGGGGCCCGCGCCAAGCGGGTCGCTGACGGAAAAGCAGAGGCGGCTGCGGGGGTGAACGTCCTCGGCATCGTGACGTTCGTCTGCGCGGCGGGAGCCGTGCTCCTCGGCGTGGCGAAAGCCTTGCCGTAGCGTTTCGCTCCGATCCCATCGGCGGGCGGGGCCGGAGCCGGCGGGCCGGGCGGGCGGGGCCGGAGCCGGCGGGCCGGGCGGGCGGGGCCGGAGCCGGCGGG
>JBEKFX010000106.1:0-19278 GCA_050013115.1 Polyangiaceae bacterium | reverse complement strand
CAGAGGATCTTCATCTCGACCCGTATGGGTGCGAGGCGGCGGGCCAGTTCGGGTCCGCTCATTTGAGGCATGACGACGTCGCTGAGGAGAAGGTCGATGACGCCCGAGTGCTTTTCGCACTTGAGGAGCGCGTCGGCAGCATTGCGCGCCTCAATGACCCGATAGCCTTGGCGCTTGAGGATGCCGAGCGCCACCGCGCGCACTTGGTCCTCATCTTCGACGAGAAGGATGGTCTCGGAGCCGCGAAGCGTCGCGGGGGCGTTGTTCGGTCGAGTCTGAGCCTCGGTGCCATTGACGAGTGGCAAATAGATCTTGAAGGTCGCTCCCTTGTGTGGCTCGCTGTAAACCCAAACGCTTCCGCCACTCTGCTGGACAATGCCGAAGACGGTGGAGAGACCGAGCCCCGTCCCCTTGCCTTTTGGCTTGGTCGTAAAAAAGGGCTCGAAGATGCGGGCCTGCGTTACCCGATCCATGCCGATACCCGTGTCGCTGACGGCGAGAAGGACGTAGGGACCAGGCTTCACTCCGAGGTGGTCCCGTGCGTACGGCTCGTCAAAATTTACGTTGGCGGTCTCGATCGTGATTCTGCCGCCCGTAGGCATCGCGTCGCGAGCATTCACGACGAGGTTCATGATGACCTGCTCGATTGAGCCTGGATCCACTCTCACTTTGCCGAGCGACGCAGAAGCCGCTGTCGTCACCTCCACATCCTCCCCCACGAGACGGCGGAGCATTCTGTTCATGCCGGCGAGCACGTCGTTCAAGTCGAGAATCTTCGGCTCGAGCACTTGCTGCCGGCTGAACATGAGCAGTTGCCGAGTGAGATCGGCAGCGCGACTGCTGGCCGTTCGAATCTGTTCCATGTCGTCGCGCAGGGGGTCGCCCGGTTTGAGTTCGGCGAGGACGAAGTCCGAGTAGCTGAGGATCACGGACAAGATGTTGTTGAAGTCATGCGCAACTCCCCCGGCGAGTCGGCCCACCGCCTCCATCTTCTGAGCGTGCCGCAGCTGGTCCTCGGTTCGTCGCAGAGCGGCCTCGGCCTCTTCGCGCCGGGCATGCTCCCGTTGTGCTTTGGCGTCGAGCTTCGCCTGGTCGCGTTCTGATTGCTTCAGCGCCGTCAGATCGGCAATGACGCTGACGACGTACGGTGGTTCCAGCAGCGCGTCGGCGCAGAGAACCGGCACGCGCTCGCCGTCCTTCCGGATGAATTCCTTCTCCCAGGGCTGGGTAACGCTCGACGCCATCAACTGCGCGCGGGCCGTCTCTTCAGCGTGGCGCCAGTCGGGCGGCGTGAGCTCGGTGGCTCGAATTCGGCCGGCCACAAGGTCGTCGCGCGAGTAGGAGATCATGCGGAGGAAGGCGTCGTTGGCCTCAACGAACTCCCCGGATAGGTCGGAAACGACCAGTCCGACGATCCCCGACTCGGAGATTCGCCTGTAGAGGGCCTGGCTCTTGGCGAGGGCGCGCTCTGATCGTCTCTCCTTCGCCATGTCGCGAAAGACGACAACAACACCGCGCGGCGTCCCCATTTTATCTCGGATGGGAGCTCCACTTTCGGCAATGGGGTGCTCGACCTTGTCGCGCGAGGTCAGCAGCGTGCGATTGGCAAAGGCGACAACCGTCCCTTCTCGTAGGACGCGATCGACCGGGCCATCGACGGGCTCCCTTGTCTCTTCGTGCGCGATGGCGAATACGTCGTCGAGTTTGCGACCGATCGCCTCCGCGAGATTCCACCCGGTCATCTTCTCGGCCACAGGATTCATCCTCGTGACCAAACCGTTGGCGTCCGTAGCGATCACCGCGTCGCCGATGCTGTTGAGGGTCGTAGCGAGGTCCTCCTCCCGCTCGCGCACCTCCTCCTCTGCGTCTTGGCGAGCCAGGTCGGCCTGAAACAAGGCGTGCGCGGTCCACGACGTCAAAACCGCAAAGCACACGACATTGAGCGACACGAAGAGGGCCAGGCCAAACTCGGTGCCGTAGAGGCCGGCTCGTTGGCCCTCGAGCCTTAGCCAACCGATGGCGGCGGGAAGGACAATCGAGGCGGGAAACATCCGTCGCGCGAGCACGCCGCCCGGCCCGTCGGAGACGAGAACGCGGATGAGGGGGTCCTCTTGGCGCGCAAAGAGCATGGCCATTGAGATGGCGACGAACGCCAGTGCTGTGTGAAAAGCGACGGATGAAAAGGGACCGACGGCGTAAAGACTGCGAACGCCGTAGGCGTAGCCGAGTAAGGCGAGGACGGCCGAGACGCCGACGAGCAAAGCGAGCCAGGTGGAAGCCCGGCCTGGTTTCGTACGGGCATCGAGGAGCAATGCCGTTCCTGCAAGGATAAAGTCCACGGCTGTAATCGGCGACATCCGACCACGAAAGTCGTTTCCCCCGGAGTCCACGAAGAGCGCTTGGTCGATACCAAGGTCCAGCCCGGTGGCGTACTCGAACGCAGTCAGGGCGCCGAGCGAGAGGGTCGCACACGCCTAGTCGCACTAAGCGCGATTCACGACATGCTCTCCTACCGACTTGTATCGCTCGACGGAAGCCGCGCTCTTGAATGTGCGTGGCTTTGAGCCCCATGCCGAAGTGGATATCCTTGGTGCGGGCACGCGTCAGAAGTGCGTCCCAGCCTGGAGGAATGTGGAACCGCCGTAATCGATGTGGCGGCAGAATCCCCTTGAGGCGCGCAGAATGAACACGAAGCGGATCATCTTCCAATCGGACAGCTCGTCGGCACCGCCGCTTGCGAGCTAGCGTCCGCCTGCATCGGCGGGTTTATCGCTCGCCCTATATGTCGAGCCAGCGGAAGCCGCAGCGGGCGCCGCATTAGCGTGAACGCCACGGGGTCAGGACGCCTGCACCCCTCGCTCGGCTCGAGCGTGCCTTGAAGGGCGCGGAGCGCGGCGATCGTTGTCGGCACGAACCTGGCTCGAACTGAACATGGGAGGGCCCGGACCGTTCCCAAGGATATCTGGCCGGCCGCTCGCCGTAAGCTCAACCAGATCGCTGCAGCAACCCAGCTCGCCGACCTCGCGAGCCCCGGCAACAACCTGGAGAAACTGAAGGGCAACCTGGCCGGCTGGTACAGCGTCCGAATCAACGATCAGTGGCGCATCCTCTTCGCGTTCGAGAAGGGCCAGGCGAGCGGCGTGCGGATTGCCGACTATCACCAGTGAAGGAGTCCTCCCATGAAGCGCTCGGAAGTTCGTCCCCATCCGCATCGGCTCACGCCTCCCACGCTGCCGGGGGGGGTCCTCGAGGAGGAGTGGCTCAAGCCGAAGGGGATGACCCAGACCGCGCTGGCCGAGAAGATGGGTCTGCGCGTGCAGGTCGTGAACGGCATCGTTCAGGGGCGCAGGGCCGTGACGGCCAAGACGGCGCTGCTCCTGGCCAAGGCGCTCGACACGACCCCGCAGTTCTGGCTGAACCTCCAGAACGCCTGCGATCTCTGGGAGGCCGAGCGCGAGCTCGCCAAGGCGACGAGGGCGGGATGCCAGTGAGGGTGAACCGCACAGCGATCTCCACAGTCCCGATTCAAGAAGAGACTAGCCATGCCCCAGAAGAGCACGGCGAGACCTGCGCGCAGTATTTTCGACGCTTCCTCGAGCACCGAGCCGCGGCCGGCAAGGTCCGGCGCCTGGGCGATCTTCGGAGCGCGTGGGACGTCTGGATCGCGCCGAGGATCGGCCGCAGGCCCATCGCGGGCATCACACGCGACGACGTGGAAGACGTGCGCGACGCGCTCGATTGTGCCGTCGCATCAAGAAAGCGAGAAGGGGGGCGAGCAGGGTTGAGCGGCGCGCGGGCGCGCAACGTGTGGAGCGTGCTCACCTCCTTGATGAAGGAGGCATGCACCTCGAAACGCCGCGATCTGCGCGTCCGGGCGGACAACCCCTGCACCACGGTGCAGCCGCCCGACAAAACGGACGCCAAGACGAAGACGTTCATCTACCCGATGGAGTTCCTCAAGCTCGTGTCCTGTGAGGAGGTGCCGGTCGCCTGGAGGCCGCTTTACGCGGTGGCTTGTTACCTGTACCTGCGTCCGGGGGAGCTCCGCGCACTCCGGTGGTCCGACGTGGACTTCGATGCCGGAGTCGTCCACGTGACCAAGGCGTACGACGAAGATTCCCAAATCACCAAGCCGCCGAAGACCCGAAACGGAGTGCGGGACGTCCCCATCCCGGCCGCGCTCGTCACGCTGCTCAAGGTCATGCGAGATCGCGCGGCGGACGACGGCGCGCTCGTGATTCCCCTCATGGCGGAGCGCAGCGAGAACCTTCGGTCCGTCTGGATGCGCCGGCACTTCGCTCGTGCGAACGTGACGCGCTCGCGCCTGACGGAACAGACCGCGACGACGATGAAGGTCAACTTCCGATCGTGGCGCGATACGGGCATCACGTGGCTTGCACTGGCAGGCGTCGACGTTGCGAAGATGCAGCGCCGCGCCGGGCACGACACAATCTCCACGACGCTCGGCTACGTGAAGGCGGCCGAAGACCTCTCGGGAAAGATCGGCGAGCCGTTCCCGCCGCTGCCACTCGCGCTTCTGACCGCTCAGCCGAACGGCCCCTCGCCGATGCCTCGCAAGCTCGCGAAAACACACGGGCGAGCACCCGAGTTTAGCCCAGGTCTAAACTCACCCCGCCAAATTGGGCCTAGAACTGCGGAGAGGGCGGGATTCGAACCCGCGGCAGGCTTTTGACCTGCGCCCGCTTAGCAAGCGGGTACCTTCGGCCACTCGGTCACCTCTCCCTAACGGCCAGGGGTTGCGAGGCTACACCAACCAGGCCTTAGGACAAGGCCTTCGCACCCTCGTCCCCGCGGGCCCCCCGACCCGACGACGACTCCGCGCAGGCCGGGCCCCCCCCGCGGGCACGGCGCTTTGCACGCCGGTGCCGCGGGCAGGGGTTTATGGCTGAGCAGCTCGTCGCCGGGGCTCCTCTCGTCGAGGCCGGGCCGAAGACGCTAGGGTGACGGGCCGGGATGGTCCGCCTCGTCTATTCGAATCGCACCGAGGCGCTGCTCGTCGAGCTCGCGGCGCGTGTTCGGAGCCAACAGTTGAGGGACGGCCCCCTCCTCCCCGTTTGCATCGTCGTTCCGTCCCCGAGCGTCGAGGCGTACGTTCGCATGGGCATCGCGCGCGAGGCCGGTATCGCCGCCAACCTCGATGTCATGCTCCTTCGGCGATTCGCCTCCGAGATCGTTGGGGCGCCGTCGGTGCGCGTCGCCGACGCTCTGGCGATTCAGGCGATGGCGCTCGAGCTACTCCTCGACGACGAAGCCCTTGCGGCCTCCGGTCTCGAGCCCGTGCGCGCATACCTCGTGGCGGCAGGCGCCGCGCCCGACGCAATCGACACCCGCCGGGTGCAGCTCGCGTCGGAGCTCGGGCGATTGTTCGAGGAATACACCTACTCGCGCGGGGACATGCTGTTTGCTTGGCGCACCGGCGTGTCGCTCGCGGCGCACGAGACGGAGGCCGAGGGGTGGCAACGGCACTTGTGGCTCGCGATGTTCGGCGAGGGCGGCTTGACGCAGCGGCGCGCTTCGATCACCGGCGAGCGTCTCGTGGCTCTTCACGAAGCCGTGCGCGCCTTCGATCCGGTCGGTCTCAACTCCGGAGTCGACCGCTCCCATGGCGGCGCCTCCGTCGATGCCCTGCGGGAGGGGCGTGCGCGGTGGTCGCGAGCCGTTCACGTGTTCGCGTTCGCGCACGTCGCTCGGACTTTCCACGAACTCTTCGAGCGCCTCGGACGAGAAACCGACGTCGTCGTGTACGCGCTGTCGCCTTGCGAGGGGTTCTGGGAAGACCTCGATCCGCTCGACCCCGAACCCCTCCAGCTCTGGGGCCGTCCGGGTCGTGAACAGGTCCGGGTTCTCAACGCGGCGGCCGGCTTCGACCACGACGATCGCTTCGTCGATCCGCTCGACGCCGGCGAACCGCGAACGCTGCTTCGCCAGCTCCAGTCCGACGTCATGCGGCGCGAGCGCAGGGTTCGGGATCGCGAACCAGTCGTCATCGGCGGCGACGGCAGCATCGTCTTGACCGAACATGCGAGCATCCGGCGAGAGCTCGAAGCCGTCGCGAGCGAGATCTGGCGAATCGGCGAGCGAGAAGACGTCTCTTTCGACGACTTTGCGGTGCTCGTTCCGGACGCGCAATCGGCGGACTATGCGGCCCTTCTGCCGAACGTGTTCCGTGAAGCCTATGGCATACCCCACCAGATGGTGGGCCTCGGCCCGGGAACGCCGGGCGGTGTCCTCGAGGCCGTTCACCTCGTGCTGGCCCTGCCCCTCAGCCGTTTCACGCGCCAGGACGTGCTCCGGGTCGTTGTGCACCCGGCCGTTTTGGGGTCGCTCGACGATGTCGACAAGGAGCGCTGGGTCGCCTGGTGCGAGGCGCTCGGCATCGTGCACGGGGCCGATCGCACCGATCACGAAGGAACGTACATCCCGCGCGATATTCTGAACTGGGACCAGGGCTTGCGGCGCCTCGCGCTCGGCGCGCTCATGACGGGCGACGCCACCGGGGAGCGCCGCCCGTTCGACCTCGGATCGGAGGCGTACGTGCCGCACGAGGTCGCGCCGTCGGATCTGCGCGATACCGCGGGCTTCGGTCTTCTCGTGCGCTCGCTCTTGGCCGACGCCCGGTTTGCACGTCGAGAAAAGCTGACGCTTTCCGACTGGGCGTCCTTTCTGCAAGCGCTCGTCGAGGCCTACGTCACTCCCGGCAGCCGCGCGGAAGAAGAGGATCTCAGCGGATGTCTGCGCGCCATCCATCAGCTCGGGACGGTCGACGTCGGACCGACGCGCGTCCGATACAGGCTTGCTTGCGAGCTCGCGCGCGCGCGCCTCCCGAAGGCCTCCCTGGGCCAGGGAGCCGAGGGAGTCGTCGTCTCGACGCTCGCTGCCCTTCGCCCAATCCCCTTCCGAAACGTCTTTGCGTGCGGGCTCGGTGAGGGCCTGTTTCCGTCCCCGGAAGCCGACGACCCTCTGGACCTCCGCTGGGCGCGGCGGCAGCAAGGCGACCTCAGCGCGCGCGACCGCGATCGCCATGCGTTCCTCGAGCTCTTGCTCGGCACACGCGATCGGCTGCTCCTCTCCTACGTCTCGAGGGACGCGGTGACCGGCGATGCCCTCGCTCCCTCCTCGCTCGTGCAGGAGCTGCTGTACGTCCTTGGCCAGGGGTACGTGGGCGAGCCGAGCAGGTTGCGCGTGCGCCATCCGCTCCGCCGCTGGGATGCGCGCTACTTTCCCGATCTCTTCCCGTCCGGCGAGAACTCCGCCCCGCTCGGAACGATGCGCCTCGTCGAGGCGAGGGCCGAAGCCCGGTCTCTCGCGCTTCGGCTTCACGCCGACCAGAGCGGCGCCCGGGTCGATCTCGATACCGTCGCCGACCGCGCTTCGAACGACCCCGCGTGGGCCGCGCTCGCCGACCATCTCGGGCTCTTGCGCCTCGCTCCGGCCGTGGCGAAGCGCGACGCGCGGATCGTCATCCCGCTCTATGCCATCGTGAAGTTTCTCGAGTTCCCGCTGCAGGGCTGGGCGCGGTTTCGTCTCGGGCTCGACGAGCGCGAGGATGACGACGTCATGGCGCGCGAGGACGAGCCGTTCGAAACCGACTTTCGCGACGAGACGATGCTGCTGCGGTCGGTATTGCTCGAGGCAGCCGCTGGCGGCGTGTCGCTCACGCAAGCCTACGATGCCGAAGTCGAACGCCGCGCGATTCGAGGGGACGGACCGTCCGGTCTCTTTTCGCGGAGCGAGCGCGTCGGTCACCTTGCCGTGCTCGAGATGTGGCGGGCCGAGCTCGCTGGGTTCGATGTCGCGACCGACAGCGTGGAGGTGCATCGCTTCGGACGTGACGGCGAGCTCGCGAGGGCCGACCACGTTCACGACGCCGTGGCGCTCGACGTCGACGTTGCGGATGCCGCGGGGGTCGTTCATCTGGCGCGCGTCGAAGTCGGGGGACGGACGTCGGCGATGAGCGCCGGGGGCTACGCGTCGCTCACGCTGCTCAAGCGGCCGAAGCCCGAAAAAACGGACGATTGGGGGAAAGCCGAGCACGACCGGCTCACCTTGCGCGCGTTCGTCGATCATGTCGTGCTGTCGGCCTCGGGCGTCGGTGCCGGACGGGCGCACGACGCGATTGTCGTTCTTTCGACTCCCGACAAGCCGGACTCGAAGCGCACCTCATTCGCCCCCCTCGCCCGTGACCGCGCCGCCGCCTGGTTGCGCAGTGTCGTGCGCGACCTGCTGACGGGCCCCCACGCGTACTTCTTTCCCTGCGAGTCGGCGCTCGCGTGGCAAAGAAGCGCCGCCAGGGGCGATCTCGTCGACTGGATCGCCAAGGCGCGCAATTTCCTGGGAGACTCGGACAACCGCTCTGCGCTCCGATCGGCGTACGGTCCGGTACCCCGCTCCTCGTCCTACCCCATCCCCGGCGAGGACGCGGCTCGCGACTTCGCGATGCGCCGTCTCGGGCTGCTCTTCGAGTTGCGCCACGATACGGAGTCGCGCAAGGAGGGGGCGTGACCGTCCGAGTGGTCGGGCGTCCGGGCGTGCTCCGAGAGCTTCCGCTCGACCGGCATTCGGTCATCGAAGCGTCGGCGGGGACGGGCAAGACGTTCGCTCTCGAACACTTGGTCATCGAGCTCTTGCTGTCGACCGACGCGACGCTCGACCAACTGCTGCTCGTCACGTTCACCGAGAAGGCGACGAACGAGCTGCGTGGCCGCATCCGGGCAAAGCTCGAGCAATTCGAGACCGGCAGCGCCGCCCAGGCGACCGATGAAGAGCTTCGGTCGGGCAGCACTTGGTCGCTCGACGAGGCCGCGCGAGCCAAGCTGTCACGGGCCGTGCGCGGCTTCGACAGTGCGACCATCACGACGATTCATGCCTTCTGTCAGCGCTTGCTACAAAAAAACGCCTTCTTGAGCGGCCGCTTATTCAACGAGGAGCAAGTCGATGGCCGCGATTCGTTCGGCCGGGCTTTTCGCGACGTCTTGCGCCGGGACATCGCAAACGATCCCTCGCGTGCCATCTGGCTCGAAGCCGCTTTGCGCGATGGCTGGTCGATCGTCCGCATCGAAGAGCTTCTCTGGCGCTGCACGAGCGCGCGGGGCGATCTGCGTCCCCGATTCGACCCGAGCCAGCTCGCCGAGACACTGCGTGCCATGCCGTGCGTCGACATGGGCGATCGAAGCTTGGTCGACGCGCTCAAGTCGCGGGGAGTCCATTCACGCAGCGCTTCGACCGTCGCCAACGCCGTCTTCGAGCTCGCGGAACTGGCCGCGGGGGCGCGCGAGACCGGTGATCTCGCGCAATTTGTCCTGCGTGCTCCGGGCGCCGGTCTGGACAAGCTGCTCGAACGGTTGCCGGCCGCGTTGGGTCCTTCTCGAGACCGTGGTCCGCTCGCGACACGGGCCGACGCCGAAGGTGGCGTCCTCGAAGCCGCGATGGCGCTCGCCCTCGCGACTCCGCCGTTCGCCGCCGCCCTTGCGAACGCGATCTTGCCGGTCCTGACCGCCACGCTCGATCGCGGCAAGCGCGAGGCCGGCCGCTACGACTTTGACGACATGCTCGAGCTCGTCGACGTCGCATTGCGAGGGCCGCGGGGCGAAATTCTCGCAGCGTCCCTCCGGCACCGTTTTCGCTACGTCCTCATCGACGAGTTCCAGGATACCGACGAGACCCAGTGGTCGATCTTCCGTCGGGCGTTCTTCGCTCCGACCCGAAGCCCGGCGCGCACGCCCGAGAGCGTGCTCGTCCTCGTCGGCGATCCGAAGCAGTCGATTTACCGCTTCCGCGGGGCGGACGTGAACACCTACCTCGCCGCGCGCGACGAAGTGGTGGGCTCCGGCGGACGGCGCGTCGCCCTCGATTGCAATTACCGTGCGACGGCTTCCCTCGTCCAGGCGACGAACCTCGTCTTCGACCCTCGGGCGGCGGAGCCGCTGTTCCGCGGCGCCATCCAGGCGACCCCCGTTTCGTGCGGCCGTCCGGACCGCCGGCTCCTCGATGGGGACGGTCGTCCGGTGGCGCCGCTCCACGTCCTTCGGGTGCCGGGCGAATGGTCGCTCGAGGCGATCGGAAGCGCCATCGCGCGACAGATTCGCGTGGCCCTCGACCCCGCGCGTCCTTGGCGCATGGGCGATCCGCTCGAGTTTCACGACGTGTACGTCCTGACGCGTACGGCGCGCGAGGGGCGACGCATTGGCGCGGTGCTTCGCGAAGCCGGCATTCCACACTCTTTCTTCAAGGAAGACGGCCTCTTTCAGACCGACGAGGCCAAGGACCTGCGCGCCCTGCTCGCCGCAATCGTTCACCCCGACGATCGCGCTCGCCGTCTGTCGGCGTGGCTGACCCCGTTCTTCGGAGTGTCGCTCGCCATGCTCGACGCGACGCGCGAGCTGCCGGCGGGTCATCCTTTGATGGCCCGCCTCGAGGCGTGGAAGGAACTCGCCGACGCGCGCGACTTCAATCGTCTCTTCGAGAGCATCGTCCGCGACTCGGGCGTTCTTCGCCGCCAGATCTTTTTTTCCGATGGGGAGCGCGAGCTCACGAACTACCTGCATCTCATCGAAATCTTGCTCGAACGCACGCGCGAAGGGCATGTGACTCTGGCCGATCTACTCGGCGAGCTCTCGGGTCTCATTGCCGAGACGCGCCAGCCAGTCGCCTTCGAAGGCGACGTGCAGCGGCTCGAAACCGAACGCCGCGCAGTTCAGATCATGACGATTCACAAAGCGAAGGGCCTGGAGGCGCCCGTCGTCTTCGTCGCGGGGGGCACGACGCGTCCCGTCCAGGACGAGATCCGCGTCTACCACGACGGCGATGGGCATCGCCGCGTGTGGGTCGGCAGCATGTCCGCCGACGTCAAGGCAACCGTCAAGGAGGAAGAGGACGGCGAAGATCAGCGGCTCATGTACGTCGCGTTCACCCGCGCGATGGGCCGTCTCGTCATGCCCTGCCTCGTCGACGATGGCTGGGAGGCGCGGAAGCTCGCCGGCCCCTACAATCGCATGAACCGCCGCTTGGCCGATCTCCTCGCGCAGGGGCTGCTCGACGCCACGGTCGAGGACGTCGGCCCGCCGAAGGTGGCCCCCTCGCCCGCCGGGTCACGGACGCCTTGCGATTGGCAGCCCCCGATCGACCTCGTGCGCGACGACGATGCAGCCCCCCTTCACGATCGGCTCCGCGCGAAGCTGGCCGGAACGTCGATGACGTCCTACACGCGCATGAAGTCGGGCGGGGCGTTTTCTCCGGGCGCCTGGGTCGAGGCGACGCCGACGAACGAGGCGGCGCCGCCGCCCGGTACCCGCGGGGCGGCCCCGGCGGACACCCTGCGGTCGACGCGAACGTCGGGCGTCTTTCTCCACGAGCTTCTCGAGCGGGTCGATCTGCGCTCGTTCGACCCCGGCGGAGGGGTCGATGCGTGGCGAGTCCGCGCAGACATCCGTTCGCTCTTCGACGAGGCGATGGCCGCCTACGGCATCGGCCCGGAACCTCGGGCGCACGCCGAGCAACTCGTCTGGAACGCCTACGCGACGCCGCTCGTCCTTGCCGACGGACGGCGCCTCGCGAGTCTCTCGTCCGCCGCGCGAATCGCTCGCGAGATGCGCTTTGCCTATCCGGCATCGGACGGCCCGGCGCACGGCGGCGGGGTCGATGCGCGCGTCTTCGTGCGAGGTTCGCTCGACTTGGCGTTCGAGATGGACGGGCTCACGTACTTCGTCGACTGGAAGAGCGATGCGCTCGCGTCCTATGCCCCTTCGGCGCTCGAGCGGCGTGTTTTGGACGCGTACGGCGATCAGTTCAAACTTTACCTCCTGGCGACCGCCAAGCTCCTCGGGGTGAAAAGCGAAGACGACTACGACCGTCGGTTCGGAGGCATCCTCTACCTCTTTCTCCGCGGTTTGGACGCAGAGGGCAGCGGATGCTGGGCCGTGCGTCCGGCGTTCGCCGACGTCGCTCGCTGGACCGACGAGCTAAGGTCCTGGTCTTCGGAGAAAGCCGAGTGAAAGCCCTCACCCCGGCGGGCACCGCGACCGAGCGCTTTTTGCGCGAGCACGCGCGCGAGGATCCGAGCGTCGGCGCATTCGTCGCCACGGGCGACGATTTCGAGCCGGCGTACATCGGGTGGGAGGTCGCACGGTGCGCCGTCGGCCTCGCACCGACCGAACGGCGCGCGCTCGGCGCGCTCGTCGCCGCGTGCGTCGCGTCGATCCGCGCCGGCAGTACGCGATTGGCCCTCGAAGGCGGCGCTCTTGCCGCGGCCCTCTCGGCCGTCGGGGCGCCCGACGCGCTCGACCTTGCCCAGGCGCTGGCGCGGCGCGCGCGTTCCGCGACGAGTGAGGATCCAGTTCGGGCCGTCATGGGCCGTCGCGGCGATCGCCGTCCGCTCATCGTCGACGGAGCATGGCTCTATGCGGAGCGTATGCTCCTTCTCGAAGAGCGCTTTTGCGCGCGCATTCGCGATCGGCTGGCCGGTTTGCGAACGGCGCTGGACACGAGGGCGCCCTCTCGGGCGATCGCCGCCGTCGCCGCCCAGATCCCGCTGACCGACGAGCAAAAGCGCGCGGTGCGGGAGATCCTGCGATCGCCGCTTGCCCTCATCACCGGCGGGCCGGGGACCGGCAAGACGAGCACCGTCGTCGCGGCCGTGCGCGCCATGGCCTGGCTCGGGACGCCCCCCTTCGAGGCCATCGCGATCGCCGCGCCGACCGGCAAGGCGGCGCAGCGCTTGGCGGACGCCATTGCACAGGGCCTCGCCCGCGCACCCGCCGACATGGCGGAGTCGAGCTTGCGGATGGTGTTTCCCCCGGCGACGACGCTTCACCGCCTTCTCGGCTGGTCGCCCTCGAAGGGGCGCTTCGCGCGGCACGAAAACGACCCGCTTCCGCAGCGCCTCGTCATCGTGGACGAAGCCTCCATGATCGATCTGGCCATGATGGATCGACTGCTCCGCGCGCTGCGGCCCGAGGCCCGTCTCGTCCTCGTCGGAGATGCCGACCAGCTGCCGTCGGTCGAGGCAGGAGCGGTATTTCGCGATCTGTGCGCGGCGCTCGATACCGTGCGCCTCACGCGCAATCTGCGCGTTCTGACCGACACGAACGCGAGGCGCATCATCGACGTGGCCCATGCGATCAACGACGGCACCCTCGACGCGCGCTTCGCCGGGGCCGTGACGAGGCGATCGTCGATCGATGAAGCGTCGTTCGAAGGCGTCGAGCACGTCGATGTGCCGTGGGCCGTCTGCGGTGAAGCCGTTCTCGAACGGTGGTGGCATGCGCGCGTCGCCGACGCCGAATGGTTCGCCGAGCGGACTCGGCGCGCGTATCGCATGCGAAACGGCGTCTTCGACGCGGCCGATGAAGAGGACCTCCGAGCGCTCTTTCGGCACCACGCCCGCGCGCGGATCCTCGCGGCCATACGCGTCGGTGGTTCGGCCAGCAGCGCGGACGCGATCAACGCGCGGCTCCTCGAGCGCTTGGGGGGGGGCTTTGCGCCCTCGCGCTGGCGCAGCGGCGCTGCCGGTGCGCCGGTGATCGTTCAGCGCAACGACTACGTGCGTGGGCTCTTCAACGGCGAGCAAGGGGTCGTTGTCCACGTCGAGAGCGACGCGCGCCGCATCCAGCGGATGGCCGTCTTTGCGAGGGGCGAGGGGTTCGAGGCCCTTCCGGTCGACGCCATCCCCGACCTCGCCCCGGCGTTCGCCATGACGGTGCACAAGGCTCAAGGGTCGGAGTTTGACGACATCCTGCTCGTGCTGCCCGACGAAGACGTGCCGCTCTTGACGCGGGAGCTCGTCTACACCGCCGTGACACGCGCCCGCCGTTCGGTCGTGCTCGTCGGTTCGAGGGAACTGCTCGCGCGTGCGGTGTCGCGAACGACCGCTCGGTCGAGCGGCATCGCCGAACGCTTGCGAAGTGAGCGATAAAAAACATCTTCATCGACGTCTCGAGGCTGTCGAGAGGTCCGTCTCGGCCTTGCGCGCTCCGAGACCGTTCACGACGCCGCGGTCGGATATGCTAAACATCTGGCCAGGAGGTGCCGATGGAACAGGCCGCGAGGGTATTGGGGTCCCTGGCGCCCCTCGAACCAATCCGCAGTCGAGGGGCAGCGCCGTCGTTCGTGCTCACGCTCGAGGTCACCGACCCCGACGTCGTCTCGGAGCTTCGACGGTTCGCGGACGTGAGCGAGCGCGATCGTTACGCGCTCGCGGCCCTCCGCGTCGGCGTTCTCGCCATGCGGACCGCCAGCGGCCAGCTCGATGCGGGCGCCGTGCGGGAAGCCGGCCAAGCTCTGCTCGGCGAAGTGCGCGAGCTTTTGTCGACGCGCGCGACCGAGATGCACGAGCGCCTCGCTGCGACGCTCACCCACTACCTCGATGCGGAGCATGGCGCGCTGCCCCAGCGGCTCCACGCGCTCGTGCGACGAGACGGGGAGCTCGATCGCTTGCTTCAGGCTCACGTCGGGACCGATGACTCGATGCTCGCGCGCTCGCTTGCCGTGCACCTCGGCGAGGGCAGCTCGATTTTCAAGCTCCTCTCGCCGACCGATGCACACGGACTGCGCGCGCAGCTGGCTTCGACGATCGCGGGCGCGCTCGCCGAGCAGCGGCAGATCATCTTGCGCGAATTTTCCCTCGACCAGAAGGACTCCGCGCTGTCTCGCCTGGTGGCCGAGTTCTCGATGGATGACGAACGATCGGCGATGAATCGGCTGTCGAAGATGATGTCGACGACGGCCGAGCAAATCAGCAAACACCTGACTCTCGACGACGAGACCTCGGCGCTTGCTCGGCTGAAGCGGGAGCTCCAGGGGACCGTCGATCGGCTGGTCCGCGACAATGTCGAATTCCACGCCCAAGTTCGCGAAGCGCTCGCGAAGATCGACGGCCGAAAGAAAGCCGAAGCGCGGGCGCCGAGACATGGCATCGAGTTCGAAGCGCGCCTCGGCGAGCTCCTGGCCGTCGAGGCCGAGCGACTCGGCGACGTCCACGATGCGACGGGCGAGTCGACCGGCATCATCAAAAACTGCAAAGTCGGCGATCACGTCATCGAGCTCGGTGCCGACTCCGCGGCCCACAAGGCACGCGTCGTGTGGGAGGCAAAGGACAAGCGTGGGTGTTCGTTGCGCGCCGCGCTCGACGAAATCGACGAGGCCCGCCGCAACAGGCAGGCGCAAGTGGGGGTGTTCGTCTTTTCGGCCATGCACGCGCCGGAAGGACTCGCGACCTTGCAGCGCCATGGCCAGGACATCCTCGTGGCGTGGGACTGCGACGACCCGGCGGCGGAGATCGTCATTCGGGTCGCCTACAGCCTGGCGCGCGCCCTCGTCGTGCGTCAGCGGCGCACCGACCAAAGCTCCCACGCGGCCGTCGCCGAAATCGACAGGGCGACGCGCGCGGTCGAAAAGCAGATCAGCTATCTCGACGACGTTCGCAAGTGGGCGGAGACCGTCCAAGGCCACGGCCAGAAAATCGCGGAGCGCTCTGCTCGGATGGTCGAAGAGCTGAAGCGCGACGTCGACCGACTCGACGCCCAACTCGCTGCGCTGCGGACCGACGGCGCATAGACGCAGCCGAGTCGCGCGTTCGGCGGGAACGCGCTTTCAATCTATGCTCTGAAAAGCCCGCCCCATGCTCGGCAAGACCGAACGACGCCTCGCCCTGGTCATCCTCGTGACGGCCATTTTGCCGCTGGCGAGCGCGATGATGCTGGCGTACTCGCTGCTCAACTACGCGTCGTCGGTCTGGCTCCGTCCGGAAGTCGAGGTCGAGCTGGACCGGGGCATCGACCTTTACAAGGACTACATCCGCGCGATCAAAGACGACATGAAGCACCAGACGGACGCCATCGCGGCCGACCAGGCGCTTCGCGATGCGGCGCGCAGTGGGCATGAGGACGCTTGCGCACGGTCGCTCGCGTCGCTCTTTCCGAAGTACCCGCAGCTCGTTTCGCTCGCCGTCCAAGACGGATCGGGGCAGCCCCTGGCCGTGTACGATCGCGGCCGTCCGCTCGACGACGCAACGGAGCGGAAGCTCGACGTGCGGCGCGATCTGTCGGACGGGGCCGGCGGTCCGTCGGTCGTCGCGACCTTTGCATTCGACCGCCGATACGAGCAGGAGCTCGAACGGGCCGGTGCCACCCACGACGCGTACTCGCAGCTCGAGAAGGAACGGACGAAGGTCTATTCCGGGTACTTCGAGGCGTACGCGGCGCTTCTCTGCATCACCGTCATCGCGACCGTCGTCCTCGGCTTCATGCTTGCCCGCGGTTTCACGCGGCGAATCCGCCGGCTCGCCGCGGCCATCGATCAAGTGGCGGCGGGAAACTTCGAAGTGCGCGTTCCGGTCACCGGCTCGGACGAGCTCACGGTGCTCGCTCAGGTCTTCAACCGGATGCTCGGTGAAATGCAGCAGTCGCGCGCGCGCATCGAGTACTTGCAGCGCATCGGCGCGTGGCAAGAAATGGCGCAGCGGCTGGCGCACGAAATCAAGAATCCGCTCACTCCGATTCAACTCGCGGTGCAAGAATGCCACCGCAAATACGGCGGGGAAGACGTCCGTTTTCGGGCGCTCCTCGACACGACGTTGGAGATCGTCGAGGAGGAGGTCGGTACGCTGCGTCGCCTCGTCGGGAACTTCTCGAACTTCGCCAGGCTTCCACACGCCGAGCTTCGCGAGGCGGATCTGCGCGATTTTTTGCAAGAGTGCGCCGGTCAGCTCATTCATCTCGGCGCCGATCTGAACGACGACGGGGCCGAGGAGGGCTTCGTCGCCCAAGACGTCGACGTGCGATGGGAGGTCCCCGAAGCGCCCGTCCCGGTCGCCATCGACCGTCAGATGCTGCGGCGCGTGCTCGTCAATCTCGTGCGCAACGGCGTCGAAGCGATTCGCGGAGCACGGCCCGAGCCCGTCGACGGCCGTCCTCGGGGTCAGGTCGTCGTGCGGGCCGAGTGGAGCGCGGTGAGCGTCGCCATCTTGGTCGAAGACGACGGACCCGGCGTTCCCGATTCCGCCCGCGACCGCGTGTTCGACCCGTACTTCACGACCAAGCCGGAGGGAACGGGGCTCGGGCTGGCGATCGTCAAAAAAATCGTCGTCGAGCATGGGGGGTCGATTGCCGCCGAGCGGAGCGAGCGCCTCGGCGGCGCGGCGCTCGTTGTGCGACTGCCCCCCGCGCACTCGCTCGCGATCATCGCAGCGCGGGCCGGCCCCGCCGATCCGTCGCCTGCGTCCCGGTCGGTGAACCGGCGTCCGGCGGCCTGAAGAGCCGGCCCGTGCTAGCGTTTTTTTCTTATGTCCGAGGCGCCTTCGACGTCGCGTCACGACACGCTTGGGGCCCTGGGGCTCGTTTTGGCTCTACTTGTCGGATGGGTCATTTGGCCGCGGCTGATGCCGGCCCGCGCAGCGGCCCTCGTCGGCCAGGAGGCCCCCGACTTTCGTCTTGAATTGGTCGCAGACGGCGCCAAGCCGATGGGCGACGGCTCGTCACTCGCCCTCCGAGAACTCCGGGGTCGGGCGGTTTTGCTCGATTTCTGGGCCACATGGTGCGGCCCATGCCGCGCCGAAGCGCCCATCCTCGATGCCATGGCGCGGCGTTGGGGCGATCGCGGCCTCACCGTCGTCGGTGTGAACATCGACACGCCCGGCCAGGGGGATCCGCGCGCGTTCGCGGTTCGTCACGCCCTAAGCTACCCGATCGTTCGTGACGCTGCGGGACAAGCCTCGCGGAGTTACGGCGTCGAATCGATGCCGACGCTCGTCCTCGTGTCGCGCACGGGTCGGGTCGTCGCCGTCCACTCGGGCGTGACGGGCGACGCCGAGCTCGAGCGCATGATTCATGAGGTTCTCTGACGCTCGGGCTCTCGCGAGGCGCCGATGTCGGCTTTCCCGATCGGGCGGGGTGGCCACGGCGTTTCCCGGACACGTTTTCAGGTGACCGCGGCGCCAGCGAGACCATGCTCATCGTCCACGGGAGCGTCGATACGCGCTTCGTGACGGCGGCCAGCGAGACCATGCTCATCGTCCACGGGAGCGTCGATACGCGCTTCGTGACGGCGGGCCAGCGAGACCATGCTCATCGTCCACGGGAGCGTCGATACGCGCTTCCCTGCGCTTTCGGTCTAGCGTTCCCATGACGCGCGGCGAGGCCGGCATGGGGGGGGCCGCGGCATGTGCTGCAAGCCGGCCCACGCCATACGGTGGGTCCGCGTGCGCATCGGACGGCGTCTTTCGTTCTGCATGTCCCGCGGCGCACTTCATGTATCTTGAGTGCTGGGCGCGTGCCTGTCGCCGCGTCAGGAGAACAATCGTGGACCCTAAGCCCGACGCAACCGCAGCGCCGTCTTCCTCGTTGTTCGAACGTCCTGGACGCGTCATCAAGCGCTATTCGAATCGCAAGCTCTACGACACGAAAGATAGCCGCTACGTCACGCTACTGCAGATCGCCGAAATGGTTCGGGGCGGCGAAGAAGTTCAGATCATCGACAACAACACGAAGGACGATCTCACCGAGGTCACGCTCGCCCAGATCATCTACGAGGAGCAAAAAGCCCATTCGCGGGGCGTTCCGCTGCAAACGTTGAAAGAGCTCATCCATTCGCGGACCGAAAAGGTACTGGCCGACCTGCGCGAAGGTCCCATCGGGCGGCTCATCCCGGGCGCCAAACCGCCGGAGGCGGCTGAGGTTGCGGCCCCTGCCAAAGAGGCTAAGCCGACGCTCGTCGACCAGGCCAAGGAAAAGCTCGAAGAGGTTCAGCACCAAATGGACGAGCGCATTCGCTCCATCATGAGCACCTTTCGACCTCTCCAGCAGTTGCAGCAGGAGGTTCGTCGGCTGAACGAACGTCTAGATGAAGTCGAGCGCAAGCTCAAGCCGGGGCCGCCGCCTCCCCCCGCCCATTCCGGTGGCGAGTAAAAAGGCGCCCCCATCGGGCGGCCAGTCCGCTCGCGCTTCGAGCGGGAGTCGCCGGAATACGGATGCGGACCGTCTTGTTCACCCCCTGAAACCCGTCCGATCCGAAAGTCGCCCTCATGCGTTCCACCCTCGATGAGACTTCGAAGCAGGATCCATTTGCCGACGAGGCTTTGACGCACCTCGACGCCATGTACGGTGTCGCCTGCAAGCTCACACGGAACCCGACCGAAGCGGAAGACCTCGTTCAAGACGCGTTCGTCAAGGCGATGCGCGCCAGGCAGCAATTTCACGCCGGGACCAACCTCAAGGCTTGGCTGTTTCGGATTCTGACGAACACATTCATCAACAAATACCGGCGCGG
>JBEKFX010000105.1:0-21839 GCA_050013115.1 Polyangiaceae bacterium | reverse complement strand
GGGACATCTTGCGTCGTGCAATCGTGTCCCTCGGGCGACATGCTGTGCGGTGGGACGTGTGCTGTGTGTC
Organism: Polyangiaceae bacterium; assembly: GCA_050013115.1. Taxonomy (GTDB): domain Bacteria; phylum Myxococcota_A; class Polyangia; order Polyangiales; family Polyangiaceae; genus Palsa-1150. Next base: position 21,769 of record JBEKFX010000105.1, on the reverse strand, counting down.
CGACGGGTATCGGCACGGTGGGCTGCAGCGGGACATCTTGCGTCGTGCAATCGTGTCCCTCGGGCGACATGCTGTGCGGTGGGACGTGTGCTGTGTGTCCGACGGGTATCGGCACGGTGGGCTGCAGCGGGACGTCGTGCGTCGTGCAGTCGTGCCCGACGGGCGACATGCTGTGCGGCGGGACATGTGCGGTGTGTCCGACACCGGTGCCGACTGGAGCGACGTTGGGCTGCAACGCGGGCGGCTCTTGCGTGATTCAATCGTGTCCCGCAGGCGATTTGCTGTGCAATGGCACGTGCGCGTTGTGTCCGACGCTCCCGACGGGGGGCACGGCGTCGTGCGGCACGGGGGCGGCTGCGGGAACGTGCGTCGCGTCGTGCGGCTCATTGACCCTGTGCCCGCCCGGCGGCGGTGCGAACGCGGCGTGCGTCGACACGACGAGCGATAGCAGCAGTTGCGGCAGCAGTTGCCAGGCGTGCCCTTCGGCGCAAACGTGCGTCAATTCGACATGCACGTGCCCCGCGGCGACGCCTGACTACTGCTCTGCTTCCAGCACGTGTGTCAATTTCTCGAGCGATTCGAACAATTGCGGCGGCTGCGGAACGATTTGTCCAGTCGGCGATGCGAGTACGGGCATGTGCTCGGGTGGCCAGTGTATGTGACGTTTTGAAGAGCATCGGAATGAACCAACGGTCGAGATGAACGCCACGCGCATTACGCTTCTTGCCCTCTTCACCCCCGGCGTCGTCGCATGCGCCGACGTGTGGAACTTCCAGGAAATCGAACTCGTCGATTCTTCGATCCAGAGTTCGGATACGAGCGGCGGTCCTATGGACGCGGGACGAGAGGCCGACGCCGATGCGAGGACCAGCATGAACGGCCAGGACGCGACCGAGGAAGCGACCGGCGACGCGAGCGGTGATGCGGCCGACGCTTCGATGTCATGCGCGCCGATGACGTTGTGCGGTGCAAAGTGTCTCGATTTAACGAGTGACAATCAGAACTGTGGCGGCTGCGGTCTGGCTTGCACGGGCGCGTACATGAACTGCGTGGCGTCTCAATGCGTCTGCGCCCCGGGCTACCACTCTTGCCCCGGACTTGGATGCCTATCGAATGACTCGACCTACTCTTGCGGCAGTTCGTGCACAACATGCCCGTTGCCGGCGGGGGGCCAGACCAACACGTGCGTCAATGAAGTGTGCGGCACATGCTTTGCGCTGGCGTTCTCGCGACTCACGACCCTTTGCAACGGCAACACGCCAAACGCGGCCTGCGTCGACACCACGGCGGATGAAAACAACTGCGGAGCCTGCGGGAAGGTCTGCCACGGTCGGGATGGAGGAGGTTTCGGGACCTGCGTCGATAGCGGGTGCCAGTAGTCCCAGCATGCCGTCATGATGGCGGCAGATGGCGGGCCGCTCACCACCTTCCGCGTGCCGTGAGCAGGCCGCCTCGCCGGTCGGGGGCCCAGCCGATCGTTAATCCATTGTCTTTCGGTGCCGTGAAAAAGACGACGGCCCCGACGGCGAGCAGGGCTCCGCCCGCGGCAAACGATACGTCGGAGATCGTCGCTTGTGTCAGCGCATCGTGGTAATCGGACACCGCTTGGGGATTGGTGCAGAGCGTGCCCTTGCATCCGGGTACGGCCAGGGCCGTGTCGTACGTCGACTTCGCAAGCAAGCCGAATACGCCTCCGACGGCAAGGCCCACGACGCCGACGGCCCCGAGCGCAAGCCCTGCGTCGCGCTGGGTCCGGCCGTCGTCTTCGTGCGCGGGGGGCGCGGGATGCTCCGCGTGGGTGGGCGGCGGCGGAGGCGAGGGCGCCGATCCGAGCATCACCTTCACGTGTCGCGCCTTGTCACCTTCGGCGATGACGATCGTCTTGGTCGTCGTGGGGAAGCCGGGCGCTTGATACGAAATGACGTGCGACCCCGGATCGACCGGGGTGGCGACCCCTTGGAGTTTGTCGAGGAGCGGTTTTCCGTCGATCGCGACGTGAACCTCGGTGAGGTCATTGCCCAGCGTATCGGTTGCTTCGAAGACGAGCGACGGCATGGCCGATTCGACGTCAGCGAGTCGATGCTCGCAGTCGGATCGGATGAGCCGCGGGCAGCTGGCAGACAGACACAGCGCGAGGGCCGCTCGCGCTTCGATGAGGCGGCCACTTCGCGCAAGATCTTGTGCGCTCTCGTTGGCCGTGACGCATTGCTGCTTCGTCGGCCCGTCGGCTCGGGCCGCGCCCGAAGGCAAAGCGACAGCCGCAAAAACGAGGGCGCTGATGGGTGCCCACGACGAGAAGCCCTTATTCATAAGCATGGAGTCCGTGGCTGAGTCGAGACGCCGCTGCATCCTGCCAGGGCGGTCCGACGACCGAAGGCCCCCAACGCGCTGCTCATGCCGCGCCACGAGCGCCGTGACCCGCCGAGGCATGTCACCAGCGATTGTCGGCGACCAAATGTGGGGAAACAAGCTCCTTCGTGTGCTCGACTGCATGCGGTCTGGGTGGAACGGAGATGCGAGCACGAAGGGAGCGGGATCGACCCGAGGCGGCAACGGGGTTTCGTGGGCCTTGGGTCCCGTGGCGATGGTTTCCATGATCCTCCGTCCACATCACACGAACATACGTGTCGCAAGGCGCAACACATCGCCACGATAGGGCAATAGGGGCGGCAAAGCGAACACCTTCGGATGAAGGAAACGAAATCGGGACTCACGCCGAGCCTTCCGTTCGGCTGAGAACAGCCCGAAAAGACGCCACACGGTCCGGCCCGGCGCCATGCCATGCGGGAAGGAAGCGCTTGCCGCAAGAGATCCGCGACCCCTCCGCGTGCAGTCGAACGACGCGGCAAAACGTCGCGGCTTCTCGCGCAACCTGGGCACCGCGGCGCGCCGCCGTATAGTTCGGACCGCGATGTTTTCCTCGCCCGCCCAAGGGGCCCTCGATCACCCGGTTCGGCCCAAACGGAGGGACGCTTCGAACGCGAGCGCTTCCACGTCCGGTCCCAGCGAGACGTTTGTCGGCTTGGCATGGCTGCTCCGCCTGCGATGGGGCGCCGTGGTCGGCCAACTCATCGCGCTCTTCGCCGCACGCTTTCTCTTGAGCGCGGATCTGCCGTGGCTCGCTTTGGGCGCGCTCGTCGGTCTTACGGCTTTGTCGAACGTTGCGCTTTCGACCGTGTACGTTCGTGCCAGCGCCGGGACGCCGATCATCCCGTTGGTCCTCGTGGGCGATGCGCTCGTCTTGACCGCGATGCTCTTTGCGTCCGGCGGCCCGGCGAATCCGTTCAGCGTATTTTTTCTCGTTCACGTCGCGCTCGCATCGCTCCTTCTCCCTCCGCGAGCGGCTTGGGGACTCGTCGGGCTGACCGTACTGGCGTTCGGCTCGCTCTTTCTTCGTCCGGCGCACAACCACTTGGCGCACGTGCACGGTTCGCTCGGGACGATGCACCTCTTCGGGATGTGGGTTTCGTACGCCCTCACCGCATCGTTTGTTACGTATTTCATCGGCAAGGTATCGCTCGCATTGCGCGATCGCGATCGAGACCTCGCCGCCGTCGAGCACCTCGCGCTTCAGAACGAGCGCTTGGCCACGCTTTCGAGCTTCTCGGCGAACGCGGCCCACGAACTTGCGACTCCCCTCGCGACGATCGGGCTCGCGGCCAAAGAACTCGCTTCGGGGATCGGACGGGGCCGCCCGGCCGCCCTGCTGCAATCCGACGCGGATCTCATCTGCCAAGAAGTTGCGCGCTGCCGGACCATTCTCGCCGAAATTTCGAATCGGGCCGGCGAGTCCGTCGGCGAGATGCCGACCCGAACCACCCCGGCCGAGGTCGTCGGGGGGGTGGATCGCGCGTTGACCCGCGAAAGGTCGGCCGCGTGGGGCGTCACTTTTGCCGGATCCGAGGTGGCCACCGCGCCGATCGTCGTTCCGAAAGAGACGCTCGTGCAAATGCTCGTCAATCTCATCAAGAACGGCCTCGAAGCAAACGAAGCGCGTGCGGCGCCCGAGCCGGTCGAACTGCGGGTCAGGGCCGGCCGGCACCTCTCTTTCCACGTGCTCGATCGGGGTACGGGTTTGTCCGCTTCAGTCGAGCGACGGCTCGGCGAGCCGTTCATCACGACCAAAGCGCACCTCGGGGGCATGGGCCTCGGCGTGTACTTGGCCCGCTCGTTTGCCGATCGCCTGGGCGGCCATCTGCGGTTTGCCGCCCGTCAGGGCGGCGGGCTCGAGGCCGAATTGGCATTGCCGCTCGACGTGACGCGGAGCGGGCCATGAGCGCGCGCGCGCCCGTGGAATCAGACGTCGAACGCAAGACGGTGCTCGTCGTCGACGATGAGGACGTTTTTCGAACCCGGCTGATGCACGCCCTCGAAGAGCGCGGGTTCGAAGTCTGGGGGGCGGCCACGACCGAGGAGGCAACGGCCATCGCCGAACGCGACACGCCCGAGTACGCCGTCGTCGACTTGCGGGTACCCCGCACCTCGGGTTTGCACCTCGTTCGACGGCTTCATGAGCTCGACGCGACGACGCGCATCGTCGTCCTCACCGGCTACGGAAGCATTGCCACGGCACTCGATGCCGTGCGTTCGGGCGCGGCGCACTACCTGACCAAACCGGCCGACATCGACGAGATTCTTTCCGGGTTCGAACACGAAGGCGCGCCGTCGGTCGCTCCGCCCCCCTCGCAGATCCCCTCGCTCGCTCGAGTCGAGTGGGAACACATCGAACGCGTGATGGTTCAGTGCGGCGGCAACGTCACGCAGGCCGCGCGCCACCTCGGGCTCCACCGTCGGTCGCTCCAGCGCAAGCTCTCCAAGTATCCCGCACCGGGCTGAGGGACGGGCGCCGCGATCAGCGCTTGGCGTCGCGGAGGGCCGCGCGCGTCAGGCCTCCGAAAGCAAGACCGAGGGCGCGCGCTGGACGCGAGCAAGGTGGAGCGATCCCGGGGTTCGGTTGCCGGCCCGCCTCGCGCGCCGGACGTTCGGGGCACCTGGGAGCGGGTCTTGGTTTCTTGGCCTGACCGAACTCGTGCAGGCGCGCTCGCGTCACGGTCGGGTCGTCGACGAAGCTGAGCAGGGCGTCGAGAAACGCCGACGGCCGTTCATGGTGGGGATAGTGTCCGCAGCCATCGAACAATTTCAGGCGAATGCCGTCCACGCTGTCGGCGAGCGCTTGGGCGTGCGAGGCAGGAATGATCGTGTCGCGATCGCCCCAGAAGACGGCGATGCAGGGGAGAAGAGCCAGCTCTCTGGCGCGCTTGAAAAAGTTATGCCGTTGCCCACGCCAATTGATGATGTCGCGAACCGTTCGCGCGAATGTGCGCGCCGAACCGCGGCGCGCATTCATGGCGCTCAGCGCTTCGATTTCATCCTTCGAAAGAACATCGCAGGTTGCCTTCAACGCAAGCTTCGTTCCCGGCCCCATGAACGGCTGGCCGAAACGCTCGACCACCCCGGGGATGGACGCGAGGCGAAGCGCCACGGCGATCTCGCGGCCGAGTCCGCCCGACGACACGAGCACCAGCCGTCGGATGCGCTCGGGGCACTCGAGCAGCATGACGAGCGCCACCCCCCCGCCGAAGGAGTGGCCGACAACGTCGGCTGTGTCGAGCGCCAGCGCCTCGAACCAACGGGCCATGACGCGGGCGTACCAGCGTAGCTCGTAGCTCGCGTCCGGCCGACCCGAGAGGCCATGCCCCGGAAGGTCCGGGATGAGCACGCGCCGTTCGCGCGCAAGCGGCGGAGCGAGGTTTTTCCACGTGAGATGGCAGTCGTTGAGTCCGTGCAGCAGGACAAGCGGCGGCTTGTCGGTCGCCGTGCCGTGTTCGACCCAGTGGACCGGACAGCCTTCGACTTCGCAGACGTGATGATGCCCTTCGAAGTCCATGACCCCGACGGAGCATTTGTCGCGCCAAACGATTTTTTTGGCCCAACCATTGAAAAGGTGATTCATTTCATCATATTACGGTCGGCCTTCCGCGTCTCATCAGGGACGCCCGCGCTTCAGCGCCACGGCGCTCTGCCCCCGCGGCGCGACGTCGAACGAGACGGCGCGAACGTCTCGCGCGAGAGGAGCCGTCGCGACGGCGGCGACACAAAGGTTCGACCGCGGACAGACCAAGCGCCGGGCTGGTGATTACAATGAATGCGATGCGATTTTGCGGCTTGCCATTTCTGTTGCTCCTCTCGACGGCATGCGCGGCGGGCGACGGGGTGCGCTTTCAGGTCGTCAGCATGGAGCGGCCGCCCGAGGGGCTGGGCCTTCCGCCGCCGCCCGACTACGAGCCTTGTTATCGGGGCGAGGCCCGCGGCTACGATCGCAACGGGGACGGCAAGATCGACGAGGTGCGCGTCACGTTCAAGGGCCGCGAGCGGTGCTACGGGGAAGATACAAACCACGATGGTGTCATCGACACCTGGGACGTGATGGACGAAAACGGCATGCTGACAAAGCGTGCCCACGATACGAACGGCGATGGGCGCGTCGATCAGGCGTGGACGTTCGACCCCACACGCAAAGGGTGCGCGACGGTATCCGCGGACCGAAATGGGGACGGCAAGCCCGATCCGGCCACGGCGATCGATCTGTGCGATCAGCTCGCCGACGCAGGGCGATGAGCGACGGATCGCCCGCGCGGACGCGTTCTCGCTCGAGTTCGCGCACGATGCTTCGTTGAAATAAAAGGCCGGGCGCGAGCGGCGGTGTGGCGAAAAGCCGCGCACTTGCGGCTCCGAGTTTTTCGAACGGCGGAGAGGCGCGATACCAAATCGTGGCCTCGCGCGTACAGGGTGGGACTCGGAGGAAGGGGGAATTTCGTTCCCACCCTCGCCGACAACGAGAAACGAAGGAGGCCTTAACCATGTGGACCAGCAAGCAAGTGATCGCGGTCGTCACGGCGCTTTCGCCGCTCGCCGCAATGGCGGCGTGTTCCAGCAACAACAGCACCCCTGCGACGACGACCACGAGCACAAGCTCCGGCTCGACCAGCAGTTCGAGCAGTGCCGCCAGCAGTTCCGGCGCCTCGACCAGTTCGACCAGTTCGAGCAGTTCGAGCAGCGGCGTGGCCGTCGCGGACGCGGGCGATGCCGGTGATGCGAGCGAGTCGGCTGATGCGGGCGGCACGCCGTGCAGCGACGCGGGAACGCTCTACTCGCGACTCGGAGGCCATTCGGGCATCCGCGGCGCCATCGACGCCATCGTCGCCGCGGAGCTCGCCGATCCGGAGATCGCCTCGTACTTCTTCTTCCAGGCGGCCGGAGCCGCCGGTCATCCGAACCCGCAGCAGATCGAAGAGTGTTTTACGGACTTGCTGGCCGCCAACGCCGGCGGCACGGAAACCTACCCTCCCGACGGCGGCGTGACGGACGACGCGGGCAACGTCTGGCATTGTCGAGACATGGTGACCATTCACGCCCCGCTGCTCATCTCGGGCGGGACTTTCGATCGCTTCATCACGATTGCGGCGGGAGTCCTCGGCCCCGACGTGAGTTCGTGCGATCTCGACACCATCGCCAGCGTGCTGGAAGGTACACGAAGCGCCATCGTCACCTCGTCTCTCGCGGACGCGGGCCTCGAATCGTTCCCGGGGGACGCTGCGGCGCTCATCAGCAGCGATGCCGCCCATGAATAGCCGGCGCATCGTTCAGGCGGCCATTGGGTTCGCTGCCGCTTTGGGCCTCACGGGTCTCATGCACGCTCCGTTCGCGCGCTCCATCCTCGGGCGGGCCGGCGGCTGTCCGTTCGCCGGCAGGTTGACACCGGCGGACGCGGAAGTCGCCCGGCACATGGCCCTTGCCGAGATGCACGGGACGGGCAACGCCCCGTCTCGACCCGCCATGGGGTTCATCCTGAACGGGACGACCGTCGCCGAGGCCCGCGATTGGGCGGCGAAGAAGGCCGTTTCGTGCGACGAGCCGCGGGCGGGGCTGCTCCGCTGCGAGCATGTGCCCGGTGAGGCCCTTGGCTTGCGCCCAGGCGCCGCACCCGCTGAACTGTCGCTCCAGTTCGATCCGGATGGGCGGCTGGTCAACGCCGTCACCTTCCGTTCCCACCTGAGCGCCGAAGTTGCCGCACAAACCGCCGCGGCCATCGTGACATCGCTGTCGGACTCCCTCGGGCCTGCCAAACGTGGCGTCGGTTCGTTCGATGCCGGTCATTTGTCCCGACCAAGCGCAAGCAGCATCGCGACCGTGTCGTATCGCTATGAAGACTATGTCGCGGACGTCACCGCGATGCGCTTGCCGTCGACCGAGGGCGGCGTGTCGGTACGCGAGCAGTACATGTCGGCCCGCGACTGACGTCACCGCGGTGCGCTTGCCGTCGACCGAGGGCGGCGCGGCGACCGCGCCCGGCTGCTTCGTGAGCTGCGCATGCGCGCGCCGCCGAGCGAGTCGAACTTTCTGCTCGTCACCGTGCCCGAGACGGGACCGAGCGCCGCGCGCATCGCCAAGGACCTTGATGCAAAATGCGATTGTTGCCCGCGCCGCTCAGCGTGATGGTCCCGCCCCAACGTTCGCGTCCTGGTACGGCTCGAATCGGCGCCGCTTAATTTCGTGAGTTCCAACCGACATCGCGCCGGCCGTGGGTGCACGTGCTGCGCCGAAGTCGCGTTCACCGAGCGGGCGAATCGCGCGGGAGGCCCCGGGACCCGCCATGCGTTCGAGAAGGACCTCTTGGACCTGGTTCGGACGGGTCGCGTCTCGAATTTCGCAATCTCATGACCGCTTGCCTTCACGAACGCGTGCGTCTGGTCGTACTCGAGGGCCAGTGCACCGCCGCGGAGGTCAGGGCCAACGTCCGCGCGGAGCGGCGCACGAGCGACGCGCGGGCGCACGTTCGGAATCGACGATCATGCGCAGACATGAAATCGGGGGGAGACGGACGACCGAACGCGTGACCCTCATGCTGGCGGCGGCGCTGGGGCTCAGTGTCACGACCGTCGGCTGCGTTGCGAGTGACGGCGGAAGCCGCAGCAGCGGCGACAGCCCCCACGATGGGCCTACGCCCCATCAAGGCTCCGACGCGGGCGCCGACGCGGGCGCGTCCAGAGCCGTCGACGCGGGCGCCGATGTCGGCTCCGGCGGTGATGCGCGGCTGTCCGACACCGGTCCCGACACCCTTCCGCCCGCGGCTGGCACCCTTGCCGTCGGCACGAACGTCGTCCTGGGCGCGTCCGGCTTACCCGCCAACGGGTCCATCTTCTTCACGACGGACGGGACCTTTCCGAACGTGACGACAAGCCAGGTGTACACGGGCGGCACGGCCGGGATTCAGGTCAACCAGGACGAGACCATCTTTGCGATCGCCGATGCGCCGGGCGCTTGCGCTGTCTCCGCCATCGGATCCGCTGTCTACACAGTGACGCAGCCGGAAGCGGGCGCGGGGCCGCAAACGCCGATCTTCGCTCCGGCCGGCGGAGCGGTCTACCGAAACGACCTCACCGTCGCGATCGGATCCATAGACGCAGACGCGATTTGCTACACGCTCGACGGCACGGCTCCGTCGTGCACCTCGGCCGGCGCCTGCGCGATCGGAACGGCCTACGCCGGCGCCTCGGCGGGCGTACTGCTTCCGCCGGCTGGCTCGACGTCGACGACGGGAAGCTACACCCTCTCGGCCGTCGGATGCGCGGCGGGCCAGAGCAGCGCGGTCGAGTCCCAGAGCTACACGATGGTCGCCGCCGCGCCGACGAGCAGCCTGGCGTCAGGAACCGTCGCCTGGACATCGGGTGTTTCCACGATCCTGTCGACGACGACCGCCGGGGCGATCCTCTACTACACGACGGACGGGTCGGCTCCCGCCTGCGGGGTTGGTGCTGCGACGACCGGCGAGGTCCTGCTGACGAGCGGAACGCTCACGGCCATCGCGTGCAAGAGCGGCTACGGACCTTCGCCGGACTCGACGTCGACGTATAGCGTCACGCTCAATCCTCCGACCCTGACCGCCGCGACGACGACCGACATCGCGTCCTTCACAGCGACCGTATCCGACGTCGCGAACGCGAGCTCGGGCGACTGGCTTTGCTATGCAACCGGACCGTCGGAGTCGATCGCCATCCCGGTCTGCGGGCTTTCGTCGGGGGTGTGCAGCGCCGGGGTCCGTCTCGTACCGACGGGCGGTTTCGGCTCGATCGGGGTCGGGACATCCGGCCACGAGGTGGCCGTCATCGCGTGCGCGCCGCCGCAGCTCACGAGCTCGCCCGTCGTCACGGGGGGGCCGTATGTGCTGCAGCTTTCGGCGCCGTACATCCTCGCCAACGGCGCAGCGCCTCCTGGTCTCTCGCGCTACACGCTGACCGGCAACACGTTCGTCACCATCGGTCAGACCGCGACGTACGCGACCCCCGCCGCCCAAGAGGCCGGCTTCGCCTGCTACATCGCGGACCCGCCGGCCGGAGCCCTCGCCGCCTGCAGCGGAGACGGTGCGGAGTGCGCGGCCGGGTCCACCAAGGCCGTTCTGCAAGCCGACGGCAGCGACTGGGACACGGGCGGAAGCCCCGTCGGCCCCTTTGCCTTCGGGGATAGCATCTCCAGCATCCTGTGTCCGGCGGCAAGCGGCGCCAGCGCGGGTTACCTTCCGTCCGCTCCGGTGACTGTCCAGTTCGTCGGAACGGGCGCGGCCGCCTCCCCCACCGTCAGCCCCACGACGTCGAGCAACTCCACGTACAGTTCGCCGCTCGCCCCGATTCTCGTCAACGAAAACGGGTATGCCGTGACGGCCTGCTACACGACGGACGAAACGGCGCCCGCGTGCTCGAATGGGACGTGCACGGCGGGCGCTGCGCTCGTCCTGGGCGCCCAAGATTTCGCCGAAGTGGCATTTGCGATCCAAAACCCCGGCTCGCTCTATTCAGCGCCCCCCACCGTAACGTTGAGTGGCGGCGGTGGAATGTGCGCGACCGCGCCCGTTGCGACGCTCAGTGGGGGAAGCGTCACGTCCATCTCGCCTGCGACGGGCTGCACCGGTTTCACGTCGCCGCCGACCGTGACCATCGATGGCGGGGCCACGGCGACGGCACTGCCCAGCAACATGGCACCGATCGGAACGGCCATCGAAAGTAACGGGACCGAGCTGCAGGCCGTCGCATGCAGCTCCGTTCTGACATCGACACCCCCGAACGCCACCGTCTACGCGAACAGCTTTGTCCTCGCACCCCCGACAGCCTCGCCGCCAGCCGGCCCCATCGGCCCGGGTGAAGCGATCACCTTGTCCACGACGTCGAGCTTTGCCGATACGATCATCGCCTACACGTTCGACGGCTCTCCGCCGACGTGCGGGGGTCTCGGAACGAATACGATCGATGGTCCGTCAGGCGTTGTTTCTTCCTCAGCGCTGCCTCCCGCGGGCTTCTCCGGTCAACTTATGGCGATCGCTTGCGCCGGGTCCGGGGCAGCCAACCAGATCACCTCCGCCCTCTTCGACGCGGGCACCTACATCGTTCAGTGACGTCCGCTGCCAGGCCGGGGCTCGCGCGGCCACTCATCCACGTTTTGGGCCCCGGCGCAGCAGAGTGCGGTCACGGCGATCGTCACGCGCATGCCCGATTGTACCCCGTGACCCCCGTGACCCCCGTGACCCCCGTGACCGTTCGGCACGCGGTCGCAGTGACAGCTACGACGAAGCCCGACCGATGCGGCCGACGCTCACCCCGTGCGACGGACCCCGGGGCCGGGAGGGACGCGTGACTCTCGCTGAGCGCGGGGTCGGGCTGCGACAGCGAGCAGCCTGGCCATGGCGCGTCATTCGAACTCCACGGCAGCGTCCGTAAGGGCGCATCCGGCGAGATCGCTCATGTCCACGCACTGCCACGTTCCATATGCGCACTCGCACGTCCATGCCGCGGAGAGTGGACTCGACCGGCACGGCAGGGCCGTCACGCACGACGGCTGAAATTCGCACGGACCAGCGGGCAGATAGGGCCCGCTGAACGAGCCGTTCGTCAAGTCAGCATCTGGCGGGGCACATTCGCGCTCCGTGACAGGGGCCTCTCCAGTCATCGGGCCACCGACAAGGTTCAGCGGGGCCCTGGTCGAGCATCCCATCGCCAGTGAAGCGACGCAGCCGGCGGCCGCCATCATCATCGCCCCGCGCATGTTGGGGCAGTATACTCCAGCTGCGCTTGGACAATGGGGGGCCCGGCGCTTCGAGACGCGTGCGCGAAATCGACGCAACCCCTCGCGCACCAGCCTCGTTGCGTGGAGGAGTTGCGGGCCCGGCTCTGCACGCGCACCGTCTGGAACGTCAGCTCGACGGCCGCCGCTGGCGGCGGCGGCGCCGAGATGCTGCGCTCATCCGTCCGGTACTCTTGCGGCTCGCGCATCGACACCCGCTGGCGGTCCTCGCCCGTCATGACGAGCGGCGCATGCTTGCGAATGACGACGCGGATTGTACGCTGCCCCCGGCGAGCCGAATGTGACCGACCTTCCCGTTGACTTTCGGCAAGCGACCGTGCTGGATGCAGGAAAACTGCTTACGCTCATCCAGAGTGCGTACCGAGGCGATGCCAGTCGCGCCGGCTGGACCACCGAAGCGGATCTCCTGGAGGGCCAGCGGACCGACGCGGAAGAATTGGCGAGCATCCTCGGAGATCGCGAGGCGCACCTGCTCGTGGCAACTCTCAAAAACGAAATCGTGGGTTGCGTCTTGAGTCGACGCGAGCACGCTGTCGCAACCATCGGCCTCTTTGCCGTGCGTCCGGACCTGCAGGCGTTGGGACTGGGAAAACGCCTGTTGGCGGAGGTCGAGAAGCGGGCACAACGGATTTTCGGAGTTTACCGTGCGCGAATGACGGTCATCGCGCAACGAGTTGAGCTCATCGCGTGGTACGTCCGGCGGGGCTACGTCGTCACCGGCCGAACGGAACCATTTCCTTACGGCAATGCGCGATTCGGATTGCCCACGCGCGGCGACCTCCAGTTCGTCGTCCTCGAGAAAGTGTTGTAGCCCGCCGTACTACGGGTCAAACTCCTCCGTCTTGCCGGGGAGCGCCTCGCTCGCTGGCGCGTACCCCTCCCATCCCTCTGCGCCATCGACCAGCCATGGCCAGTCGCGTCGCATGGACTGCACTGCGCGCTCCGAGAGGGCGTGCACCTGTGTTGGCGCGATGTTGAGCCGCGCGTGCGCTCCCTGCCGCGCCACCTTTCGAGCGGCGGCGCGCATCGAGGGCTCGCAGCCGGACGTCGTGCAGAGGAAAAGGGCACGTTCGCCGCCGCCCGTGACCCATTCGCCCGCGAACGCGAGCGCGGCTCGTGGGTCGTGGGCCGAGTCGCCGACCACGATTCGGCGGTAGGTCTGCGGATCGCGACGCGCGAGGAGCGCGACCTGGTTGCCACCCAGCGAGAAGCCCGCGAGCACCAAAGATCGCGAGTCCTCGACCCACGACCCGAAGATCCTCTTCGTAGCGGCGACGGCGCGAGCGATGCGCCGGTTCGTGTCGGAAGGATTACTCCATCCGAGCCGCGATTCGTTCCCGCCCCAGCCGCGCGGGCAAATCACGAAGGGGTACGCCTCCGTGATGCTGCGCCACGCGGGACACGCACGCTCGGGCTTCTCGCTTCCGCCGTGGAGCGCAATCACCATCGGCCGCGGCTCGCGTGCACCGAGGGGCACGGAGACGACGCCGACCTTGTCCTTGCCATCGAGCAGCTCGATCTGATCCGGGAACCCGCCGAGCGGCGCGCGCTCGCGGGCGTTCCCGACGCCTCCATCCGGCCCATCTTGCCCGTCGCCCGCGTCGCTCAGGCTGCTCCAGTCGCCCGCATCGCTCCCGTTTCTCCGGTCGCGGTGATTGCTCCCGTTGCTCCCGTCGCCCGCATTGCTTCCGTTGCTCCCGTTGCTCCCGTTGCTCCCGTTGCTCCCGTCGCCCGCATTGCTTCCGTTGCTTCGGTTGCTCGCACGCCTCGCATCGTTGACGATGGGCGCCGGCGACCGATCGCCGAGTGGGGTCGTCCGTTCGGCTGGCGCGCGAGGAGCACACGCAACCGCGGACAGCACGAGTCCGATGGCCGCAAGGCAGGCGATCCGCTCCGCGGCGCACACGTTCTGGCTATAGCCTGTTCCGAAATGCCCAGATTGCGGCATTAACCCCAGCTCGGCGAGCTCGCGACCCGGCGAGCTTCGCAACAATCTGGACAGGCGGAAAGGGGCCACGGGGCGGTCAGCCGGTGAGCGCCTTCCGCACCCCCCATCCCTGACGGGTCACCGTGCGACCTCGAGGCTCAACTCCCCCCATCGATGGCCGCTACCACTCGCTCGCGAAGATCCATCGCGTACGAACTGCCATCACGACTGACCCTCGAGCCAGTGCAAGATGTTGTTCACCGTGTCTTGGTAGAAGCGCTCGTAGAGCCCGCGCGATACGAAGCCGATGTGAGGAGTCGCCAGCAGGTTCGGCAGCTTTCGGAATGGGTGGTCGGCTGGCAGAGGTTCCTCGTCGAACACATCGATGGCCGCGCCGGCGATCTGGCCCTCGCGGAGGGCTGCGACAAGGTCGGCCTCGACCACGATGGGGCCGCGGGACGTGTTCACGAGCCTGCCCGTGGGCTTCATGAGCGAGAGCTCCGCCGCACCCACAAGGCCGCGTGTCCGATGGCTGAGAACGAGATGAATGCTTACGACGTCCGCTTGGCCGAAGAGCTCCTCCTTGGACACCCGCACGGTTCCGACTTCGGCTGCACGCTCTGCCGTGAGATTCTGGCTCCAGGCGATGACCTGCATGTCGAACGCCTTGCCGATCCTTGCCACCGGGCCTCCAATGCGTCCGAGGCCGAGAAGGCCAAGGGTTCGCCCGGCCAGGTCGTCGCCGACGTGACGCTGCCACCCGCCCTCGCGCAACGACGCGCTTTCGGGAGCGATGTGGCGAGCGCCGGCCAGGATGAGCGCCCATGTCAGCTCGACGGCAGGGGTGGAGCTGTAACCGGTATGAACGACCTCCACGCCACGCTCCCTGGCGGCGTTGACGTCGATCGAGGCATTCACCGTTCCTGTCGAAGCGATCAGACGGAGTGTCGGCAAGCGCTCGAGAATGAAGCGCGTCAACGGCGTGCGTTCGCGCATGACGCAGACCACGTCGAAGGGCAAGAGACGGGCGACGACGGCGGCCGGGTCCGCGACGTGGTCGTTGAATACCGTGACAGTGGCCCGACCCCGAAGCGCCGACCAGTCCGCCACCCGAAGAGCGACGTCTTGATAGTCGTCCAGGACGGCGATCTGGACGTGGGACGGTATCGTCATGTCGTGCTCGAGCCCATCTCTACCACGCGCACGACGGCTCGGTCGCGGGTGACACGATGCATGCACGCCGGGGGATAGACCAGGAGCGCCATGACGAGCCTAAACCGTGGATCCTTGGCCTCGACTTTGCGCCAGAGCTCGTCGCGCTCGATCGCTCGCACGGGCTCATGCGAGGAAAACGGAACTTCGATGGGGACGGGCATGGGGGCACAAGGATAACGCGATCGACGAACGCTCACTCGCAGAGGTGCGTCCTTCCGTGCTCGCGACGCCATCGGCAAATCGGAACTTGACGCTGTCGGGTCTGCGCTGGCCCGATCCGCACGCCCCGTTCATAATGAATTGTGTATGACATGCGCTATCGTCGTACCGGCGTGGGGATTCGTTTGGTCATGGGCACTCACAGTCTGAGATGTTGCCGACCCCGCCCATATTGTTATTCACCATGCAGGCAGCGGCGCCGTTGCATTCCTGGCAACCGAAAACTGAATCTACTCCTTCACCTTCGGCAGCGGCGGTGCATGCGGGACACATAACACCGACATTCCACTGACCGACAGAATTGCATATTTGTGTCTCAATTGTATCCTCTACTGGTTCAAGCACACTTTCGAAAATGTAGTGGATGGTCGTATCGCACTCCGACGTCGTCACATCACAGCATTGGGTGGTCCCCGGCACGCAAACCCCTGTGCAGGCGCCTCCGCTGCACACGAACGGACACGTGGTCGACGACGATTCGTATAGACAACCCTGCGCGTCCGTCGCGCAGGTCGCCAAAGTGGAGGTGGTCGCACAGGTGTTCCCCGCGGCGGTGCATGTCGAAGTGGCGTTGCACGTGCACGCCGCGACCCCGGCGCTTGTCGTGCAGCTTTGGTGCGCGCCGCAAGCCACCGCCGCCCCGTAGCCCCAGCAGCCGTTCGTACCCAAGGCGCATGTCTCGAGACCGCCGGCGACGCATAGCGTTTGCCCTTGCGTGCAGGCATCGGTGCACGTGAGCGCGCACATCGCGTTCGGTGGAGTCCCAACACACGATTCGGGAGACGCGCATGCCTGAGTCGATGCGGCGTAGAAACAGCCGTTCGCGTCCTCCGCGCAGGTGTCGACCGTCCCGCTTCCGTCGCAGGCGGCTCCCTTCTCGGTGCAGACCGTCGAAGCGTCGCACGTGCACCTGGCCGCCAAGGCTGCCCCGGCGCAGCTTTGGTGGAGGCCACACGCGACGGGCGTACCGAGAACCGAGCAACCGTTGCTTCCCAGCGTGCAGGTCGCCAGGCCGCCAGAAACGCACGAGGCTTGGCCTTGTGTGCAGCTGCTGCTGCACGTGAGAGAGCACGCCGCGCCAGCATCGGACGCTGCGCAGGTCTCGGGAGACGTACACGTCGACGTCGAAGGTTCAACGTAAAGGCAATCGTTTGCGTCCTTCGCGCAGGTCGCAACCGTTTGCGCATCTTGGCACACTGGTCCCGTGGTGGTGCAGATCGTCGACGTGCAGTTGCACGCGGCGATGCCGCCGGTGACTGCGCATGCCTGATGGCTGCCGCACAGGGCCGTCGTGACCCATTGCGTGCAGCCATTTGCTTCGGTTTCGCAAGTCTGAAAACCCCCAGAGGCGCACTCCGTCAGGCCCGCGGTGCACGCGTTCGTGCACCCGGAACCGCTGCTCGTGGAGGTATCACCGGTGCTCGTAGACGTACCCGTGCCCGTCGCACTCGGGGAGCCGGTACTCGTCACGGGTCCGGTGTTGGTGGACGTGCCCGTCGCGGTCGTCCCCGAGCTGTTCGTCGAGCTGCTGGCGCTTGTCGACGTGCCCGTGGCGCCCTTCGATGCGGACGCGCCCGCAGAGACGGCGTTCGGCGTGCCGCCGTCCTGGGCGCTTCCGTCCGCGCTTTCCAAAACCGGGAGGTCGGGTATCGAACAGGCCATCGCCAGAAGGGCGAGCGCGTAGATCCCTCCCAAAGCCCGCCCCTCCATCGATCAGAATTCCCCTCTCAAGACCATGCCCCCGCCTGCCGGTCCAACGCCCGGCAGGACCTGGATCGCCGCGCCGGACGGCGAATCGGACGAGGCCCGCCCGGTGACGAAGAGCACCACGCCCGTCAGCAGCAGTGCACCTCCCGCAACGAAGCCCGCCGTCGAGATCGTACGGTCCGTCATCGCGTTCGAATGATCGGTAGCGGCTTTGGTTGGGTTGACGCAGTTTTGCGCGCTCGCGCAGTCTGTCTGCTGATGCTTCACTTCCGTGAGCGTCATGAGACCAAAGACGCTGCCCACGACGATGCCGCCCACGCCGGCCACGCCCACGACGAGGGCCACCATCCTCTGAGGCGCCATGGCGGCCGCCGGCGCCCCTTCGCCGGGAGGCATGCTCGATGGCGAAATCGAGGAAGCCGCGTTCAGGGGGCCCGGCGCCGGGCCCGGCGAGATGGGTTGTCCGATCTCAACCCGCTCGCGCCGTTCCTTGTCACCCTCCTTGAGCACCAGGGTCAAAGTCACGGGCGTTTGGCCGGGCCCCGTGAATCTGAACACGTGCTCGCCAGGATCGACGGACAAGGCCGTACCGTCGAGTTTGTCTGCAAGAGGGCGCCCATCGACGGTCACCTTCACGACGCTCACATCCCGACCTGAGGCGGCGTCCTTGACGTCGAACACAACGGCGGGCAGCGCGCGCTCCACGTCATCGAGGCGCTTGGCGCAGTCGTCGCGGACCAGCCCCGGACAAGATGGGTTGGCGCAAGCGCGAAGCTGTTCTCTCGCGGCGGAGAGCTTACCTTCCCGCCGCAGATCTTGCGCCGTCGTGTTCGCGTCGATGCACTGGGCCTTGTTCATGTCCGCCCGCGCCCCGAGGGGTGAGAACGCCGCGGCGGCCGCCGCCGATGCCGCCAACCATCGAGCACGGCCTTGTCGCGTCATAGACACTCCGCCTTGAAGACACGGTTGCCCTTGGCATCGAAGAAGTAGGGCGGATCGCACTTCATCGCAGAAGCTGCAGGGAGAGCAACCGTGGGAGGGGGCACTCCCGATGCGCGCGCAGCCGTGGCGGAAGTGGCGGCGTTCTTGAAACCCGGCGCTGCTGAAGTCGCCGGGGTGCTCGGGAGCGCCCTCTTTCTCGTCATCGCCTCCGTCGGCGGCGTCGCGACAGCGGACGCAGACGGTCTCGCCGCAATCGAGGGCGCGGGCCCGGAGACCTCGTTCACGGTCGGAGTGTCGGGCGGCCTCGGAGGCCCAACGGACGCGACCGGCTCCAAGACCGCCGGGGTGATACTCGGGCCTCCCACCGCCTGCGGAGCGGCTGGCTGCGGCGCCACGGCCTGAGGCTCATGGTGCAGCGAGACGCGCCTGAACCCGAGGGCAGAGCCGAGCGCGGCCGCCAGAGCAACTGCAACGGCGAGGCTCCGTACGACCGTCTTTCTCCGCGCCGGGATCGTCGCCGTATGGCCGACAGGCGCCACCGTCCCGGGCGCAACGACCGTTTCCACCACCAGCTGCGGCGAAGGGGGCAACGCCAAGGCGCTCGCCGAGAGCCCCGCCGCTTGGAGGATGCCCGTGATTCGCTCGACCGACGCTTTGGCGCGCTTGGGACCGAACTCCAGGAGAGCGACGGCCAACTCGGCGACATTCGCGTATCGCTTGCGGCGGTGCTTTTCCAAGCACTTAGCGATGATCGCTTCGAGCCCGCTCGGGACGTCCGGGCGGAAGATCCGAATCGACGGCGTCGGCTCATTGGCAACCTTGATCGCGAGCTCCGTCACCGAGTCGCCCGAAAACACGGGGCGAGCCGCCATGAGTTCGAAGAGAATGACGCCCAGCGACCAAATATCCGTCTGGGCGTCGACGTCCTTCGCCGAGCGCATTTGCTCCGGCGACATGTAGTGGGGCGAACCCATCAACGCGGAGGTCCGGGTGGCCGCCCCCACCGCCAGCCCGCTCACATCGACCATCTTCGAGATTCCGAAGTCGAGCACTTTGATCGAGAGTTGCCCATCCGATCGCCGAACACAGAATAGGTTTGCGGGTTTGAGGTCGCGGTGGACGATTCCGAGAGCGTGCGCGTCCGCCACCGCAACGCACGCCTGAAGGACGAACTCGACCGCCTGCTCGATCGGCAGCGCCCCCCGCTGTTTGAGCCAGGCGGCGAGGTCTCCCCCGTCGAGGTACTCCATCACGATGAAAGGCGCGCCATTCGTAAGCGAGCCGACATCGATGACTCTTGCAACGTGCTCGCTCTTGATCTTCACGGCCGCTCGCGCTTCTCGCACGAAGCGTCCCACGGCGTCGGCATTGCCCAGCGCCTCGGGCAAAAGGAACTTGAGCGCGACTTTCTCATCGAGCTGGATGTGATGGGCGGCCACAACGACGCCCATGCCACCGGCGCCGAGGACCCGTTCGACACGGTACTTGCCCGCGAGCACATCACCCTCGCGGACGCCCGGTGTTGATTCAAGACCGCGATTCATGCGTAGGAGCCCGCCCCGTGGCCACGGGACGCCCGGAGCACGGCCCGTCCGGCAAGCTCATATGCTTTTCGACCCTGCGTCAAGCGAGCAGAGGCGTGCGCTCACGAGCTCACCACCCACCGGCCGCGTAGTCCCGTCGAGCCGGCGACGGCCAGACCGTTAGCCTGTGGCGGGGCGTCGGGCGAGCGGGTCGGCGGTGCCCAACGTGGGCTTCTGACGCGCCGCGCTCTTTGCACGGGCTTGAGCAGGCTGTAGAGGACCAGACTCCCGTGCCCAATCCGGAACGAACTTCCGGCCGGCCGTACTAGCCATATGAACTTGCCGGGCTTTGACCGGACCGACCTGATGATCAAGGGGCTGCGTGCCCTCGGCTTGGAGTCGACCCCGAAGAACTTCCCCATCATCACCGCGTGGACCTTGCTCACGCAAGGACAAGACGGTCTCCTGGGGCACCGCGATCCTGATCGCTTCCTCGGCGTCGACGCCGTCATGGCGATCGCATCGCATCTTTCGAACGGATGGGGCCTGCCCCACCTCATCATCCGTACAGCATGGGGGTAACGTTTAATCAGGACGTCGTCAGCGGTCGTGCCAAGCCACCAAACCCATCGTGCAGGGCATGAACGCTACTTGCAGATGCGCCACCATGCGCTCACGTCGACAGTTTCTCGCGGCCGCGGCCGCCGGATCGGCCCAGGTCCTGGCCGGAGGCACCCGCGCCGCGACCATATCGGCCGCCGTGCCCGGGGCCGAGCGTGGCGCGGCGGCGCCCGTGTCACGCCGCGCGCTCGGGAGGACCGGCGCGTCCGTGTCCGTCATGGGCATCGGAGGCTCCCACCTGGGCGAGGTGCGCGAGCCGAGGGAGGCGGCCGAGATCGTTCACCGCGCCATCGACGCCGGCGTGAACTTCTTCGACAACGCGTGGGAGTACCACGACGGCAAGAGCGAGCAGGTGCTCGGCCGCGCTCTCCAGGGCGGGTGGCGCGACAAGATCATTCTGATGACCAAGGTCTGCACGCACGGTCGCAAGGCCGACGTTGCAATGGCGCAGCTCGAGGAGTCGCTCCGGAGGCTCGGTACCGATCACGTCGACCTCTGGCAGATCCATGAGTGCGTCTACGACAACGACCCCGACCTGCACTTTCAGCCCGACGGCGTCGTCGACGCGCTCGCCAAGGCCAAGCGGCAGGGCAAGACGCGCTTCGTCGGCTTCACCGGGCACAAGGACCCGAGCATTCACCTACGAATGCTTGCGCACGGCTTTCCCTTCGACACCGTGCAGATGCCGCTCAACTGCTTCGACGCCACCTTCCGGAGCTTCGAGACACAGGTACTGCCCCAGGTCGTCCAGCGCGGTATGGCGGCCATCGGCATGAAGAGCCTCTCGGGTGCAGGCGACCCGATCCGCGAGGGCGTTGTGCAGGCCGATGAAGCTCTTCGCTACGCGATGAGCGTCCCCGGCGTGGCCCTTACCGTGACCGGCGTCGACGCGCTGCCGATCCTCGAGCAGAACCTGGCGATCGCGCGCGGCTTCGAACCGATGGGGCCCGAGGCGATGCAGGCGCTCCGAGATCGCGTGCGGGGCGCCGCCGCCGACGGCCGATACGAGCTATTCAAGACAACAACGCACTTCGACGGCAGAGTCGGTCGCGAGCAGCACGGGTATCCCACGCATGAGGCGCTGCCGCTATGACCCCCGCCATCCCGGTGCGGCCGATCGGCAAGAGCGGCCTGCGCGTGTCGGCCCTCGGATCCGGCGGCCATCACCTCGGCAGCGCGGACTCGTACGCGACCGCGGAGCGCATCGTGGGCGAAGCGGTTGACGGGGGCATCACCTTTTTCGACAACTGCTGGGAGTACCACAACGGGCGCTCCGAGGAATGGCTCGGGCGAGCGCTCGCCGCCGGCGGACGGCGCGACAAGGTAGTGCTGATGACCAAGGTGTGCACCCACGGACGCGACGCGGCGCTTGCGACGAGCATGCTCGAAGAATCGCTCCGGCGCTTGCAGACCGATCACCTCGATGTGTGGCAAGTGCACGGCATGTGCTTCGACAACGACCCGGACCTCGCGTACCGCAAGG
>JBEKFX010000104.1:0-19445 GCA_050013115.1 Polyangiaceae bacterium | reverse complement strand
GCACCGCGCTCCAAACCTTCGACCCCCCCTGCGGACAGTTAGCTGCCGTCCGGGAGAGCACGCGCGCTGTGGCGCGGAGTCGGCCCCCGACCTCGCGCGTGCACAGCGAGCGCGTCGCAGAGCGCGGGCATTGCGTAGCCGACAAGAGCGGCGGCTTCGGGATACAGGCTGGTCGCCGTCATTCCCGGCAGCGTGTTAACCTCGAGCAACGTGATCGCGTCCGGCGACGACTCGTCGCCGACGATGAAGTCGACCCGCGAAAGATCACGGCAGCCGAGGGCGCGATGGGCGTCTATCGCGGTTCGCTGCAGGCGTTCCGTTACGGCCAGCGGTAGCTTTGCAGGACACTCGTGGACGCTGCGACCTGCCGCGTAGCGGATTTCGTAGGAGTAAAAGAGCCCCTTTGGCACGAGAATCTCCGTCGGCGGAAGAGCCTTTGGGCCGGCAAGGTCCAGGATGCCACATGTCACTTCCCGTCCGCGTGCAAAGTGCTCGACAATCGCGAACGAATCGATGGCCCACACGGCTTCGAGGGCCGCGGCGACCTCTTCGAGCGAAGCATTCTCATCGAGCCGCGTGACGCCGATGGCTGACCCATGGGCTGAAGGTTTCACGACGACGCGAGCGCCGACCTCTCGGCGCGCTCGCCCAGCGGCTTCGCGGGCATCGCCTGGCCCGAGCGCAATCCCGCGGGCGACTGGCAACCCTGCCGCTTCGAAGACGACCCGCGCCATGCGCTTGTGCATCGCCAGCGCGCTCGCCAGCACCTCGGAACCCACGTAGGGCACCCCGAGCACCTCCAAGAGTCCCTGAAGCGATCCGTCCTCGCCGACCGCGCCATGAACGACCGGAAACACCACGTCGTAGCGACCGGTCCGGAGCGACTCCGCCGTGTGCGCGTCGAGCTCGACGCGAGCGACTTCATGCCCAGCCTCAGCGAGTGCCCGCGCCACGCCGACAGCCGAAGCTCGGCTGACCTCCGCTTCAGTCGAGGGACCACCCTGGACGATCGCAATCGACAGGCGAGGGCACATCATGTCGCTCCTATACCGATAATCTCGATCTCAGGCGTCATGAACAAAGAGCCCAGACAGGTCGACCAGATCGATTCCGAGCCGCGTCGAGAATTCGAAAATTCGAGGATCCCGATAAAATTCGCCGAACGCAATGCGCGTGATGCCGGCATTTGCAATCAGTCGAAAGCACCCCCAACACGGACTTGCGGTCACGTAGACGGTGGCGTCTTCGATGCGTACCCCGTGGCGGGCAGCCTGCACGATGGCGTTGGCTTCCGCGTGCACCGTCCGAACGCAATGGCCGTCTTCCATCAAGTGCCCATCTTCGTCGCAATGAGGAAGCCCCCGGATGCTCCCATTGTAGCCAGTCGCCAGAATGCTCTTGTCGCGGACGATGACCGCCCCGACGAACTTCCGGTCGCACGTCGAGCGCGTCGATACCTCGCGCGCGATGTTCATGAAATATTCGTCCCAAGAGGCCCGCACCCGCCGCGGAGCCGAAGCGTTCGAAGGGGCTGACGGCATGGCCCGGCGTCTACGCCTTGGGCGCTTCGCGCACAAGGCCCACGCCGGGATTGACAAGAATGCAGGCCCACGGCATCGAGGCCGGGATGGATTCCGTCAGGAAACGCTTCGGTGCGCGGGTGGCACTCGTGGCCGCGTTCTTGTCGGTCGAGGGGCACGCCGCTCCGCAAGAGACGCACAGCGTTTCGCAAGAGGCGCCCGGGAAGGCCGCGTCGCGTTCAGGCGACTCAACCGCCGGTCCCCAAGACACGCACGGCGTCGCACTGGCCCTCGTCCTGCAGCTCGAGCAAGACACATCGCACCGCGGCGTCGTCTCCGAGCCGCTGACGCGAGCCCGTGAGGCCATCGAGCGGGCAACGCGTCTCCGCTTCACGGGCGACGAAAAACATGCGGCGCTCGCGGACGGCCTGGCGACCGAGTGGGCCGAGACCGCCCGAGACCTGATTCGGGCAGTCGAGGCCGAGGGCCGTGCCGCCGAGCAGCGACGCAAGGCGATGGACACCCAGGCGCGGCTGGAACGCCTGCGCGCCCTCGTCGAAGAAGGGATTGCTCGCGTCGGGCGGCTCAACGCCGAGATCGCAAAAGCCGAACGCGATGGCAAACCGGAGCACGTGGCGGTGGAGGTCCATGACGGCACGCCGCCCGTCAAGGGCCGTGCGAACGATCGGGGCGAAAAGAAGGCTGGCCCGCCTTGAGGATCCGCGGCCTCGGAGGTCTTGTGCTGATCGTGACGGCGGCATCGGCCGGATGCGGCGGGCCTCTCCGCGTCGCTGCGGTCGGCGACATGGAACGGGCGCGCAGCGGAGCGGCCGTCCGCCAAGCGGCGACTGCCGCTCCAGACGTCTATGCAAACGCCGAGCGTGAACGAGCGCTCGCCATCGGGGCCCATGCGGGCGGAGACGACGTCGGCGCCACATTGCACGCTGAACACGCCATCGCCGGCTACGAGCATGCTTTGGAGGTCGCAAGGATGGCGAGCGCGTCGATCGAACTCATCGACGCCACGAGGACGGCCGACGATGCCGCGGCCCAGGCGCAAGCCCTCGAGGCTTCCCGCGTCCAGCTTGAAAAGGAGGCCACGGACCTCGAGAAGCGGGTCGAAATCGCACGCGACCGACTTTTTCCAGCCCGGAGCACGCCAACAAGCCCCGACCGGGAAGCCGCGAGGCTCACGGAAGCGCGCGCCCTGGCCGTCGAAGCGCGGCTCCTCTGCGGGGCGGCGCGTCTCATTGCGCCCGCGGCCGATGGGCTTGCCCAAGCGGGCGCGGCGCTGACGTCGCTCGTCGATCGGATGGATCGCGACATCCATCCCGCTCCGATCGACGAAGCCGCAAGCGTCCGGGTGCGCTGCCTCGACGTGTTGACCCGGGCTCGCAGGAGCCGGGCGGACGAAGCCGACCACGAAGATGCGCTGCTTGCGGAGCTCTCGGCGAGCGGAGGCTGGGACCCGACCCGGGACGAACGCGGCGTGCTGGTCACCCTGCGGGGCGCCTACACGGGACTGGGTACCCGACTGACCGATGACGCGACCGCGAAGCTGAAGGACCTTGGGCGCGTGGCCGCGGCCCACCCCGGATTCGGAGTTCAAGTCGTCGTGCACGACGCGCTGGCCACTTCCACGAAGGACGACCGCGACGCACAACGAGCGGCGTCGGCAGTGCAGGCGCTGATGACGGGCGGGGCCTTGGCCAAAGCCATCGACTCGGAGCTTGCGCGGGCACAGGCGCCCGTGACCGACCCCAACGATGCCCATGAGCGAGCACGAAACGAGCGGCTCGAGATCGTCTTCGTCGGCCCCTAAGGCGGGTTGGCCCCGGGTCATGGCCGTCCGAGGCGTGCGGACGACGGCGGCTCCTGTGGCGGCGTTTTACGCCGGAGTGACCAGCTTGTAGCCGAAGCCGTAGACGGTGAGAATGTGCTGGGGCTTATCGGGGATCGCTTCGATTTTTTTTCGGAGCTTCACGATGAAATTGTCGACCGTCCGGTTCGTCGACGAGGTTTCGAGTCCCCAGATTTTCGAGAGCATCTCGTCTCTGCTCACAGGCTGACCGGCCCGTTCCGCCAGCATCCGGAGAAGCTCGACTTCGTAGAAAGAAAGCATGTGCTCTCGCCCGCGGGCGTTGACGGTCTGGGAGGTCAAGTTGACGAGAACATCACCGATGCCGAGCGTCTCGGGCGCAGCGGGGGGATTGCGGGCCGTTCGCCGAAAGATCGCGCGCATCCTGGCGATGAGCTCGTTCACACTGAACGGCTTCGTCACGTAATCGTCCGCGCCGGCATCGAGCCCGCGAATCTTGTCTGTTTCCTGCGACCGAGCCGTCAACATCACGATCGGGACTTGCGGTTGAATCCGTCGAAGCTGCTCGCAAACGGCGTACCCATTGAGATCAGGAAGCATCAAGTCCAAAATGACGGCGTCCGGCGCTTCGCTCCGAGCGAGCGAGACCGCGTCGTGCCCTTTGCCAGCCGCGATGACGCGGAACCCTTCGAACTCGAGGGCGTCGCGAAGCCCAAGCACGATGTGAGGCTCGTCGTCGACGATGAGGATCGTCTTCTTCGCCGCCGCCATCACCGGGCCCCTCTATAGCGCAAAAGAAAGCGGCGTGACCCTTCGTCGAATCACGCCGCCTTTTGCGACAGCCAGGGATCGGGCCCGATCGGACGGGCCGTTAGGCTGATCGGTCAGCCGCCGTCGGTCCCCGTGGCCTCGATGCATTGTAGACTCGAGGTGGAGCCCGCAGGGGGCGAGGTGCTCTGGAAGATGATGGCTTGCGAGCATCCCTTCGCCGCATTGGCGCCCTCCACATAGCACCACCCCGGATCGGCCGCATTCGCACACGACCCGTTCTGGAAGTCACCGGTATTGTACTTGATTCCAGGCGTCCCAGCCGCTCCCTGCGCATTCACGAGCTCCGTCAACTGGCAGACCGATTGGACTTTCGGATCCTGCAAGCCCGACGTGGATCCGCCCGAGGCGATGAATGCGGCCTCCTGGTTTGCGCAGAAGGTGGAGAGGACGGTCGGATCGGGAACGCTCAGCCCTTTGGTCGGATCGCAGTTCGGGTTCAAGCACGAGTGCGCTGGATCGGCGGGCATCGGCGCCGGCAGCGTGACGAGGATCAAGCAGGGCACGCTTCCGTCCGACAGCGGGGTGAGCTTTTGGGGCAGGCACTGGTTCGTAAGGGCGTTCTTCAACCGGTCGATGATGACGGCCACCGCGGGTCGATAGCCGTACAAGGGGTCGTTGCCTTGCATCATGTCCACGGTATGGATCGGGCACAGGGACGACGCGATGCCCTGCGACCCCATGAGCTTCGCGACGAGAAGCTCGCGCGTGGTCGGATAGGCCTTCGCTGCGATTTGCGTCGTCTGGGTCGTCGGATTGCAGACGGGGGGCAACTGCGCGGGGGTCAGGCCCCCGGCCATGCTCGGGCAATCGCACGAATTGAAGTTCTGCGGTTGTGTGCAGTCACGCTGCTGACCCATCGGTAACGGAAAGATGCACGCATACTGGCGATCGACGCGGAGAACGTGCGTGTTCGGGGTCATCTCCTGGTCGGTGACCCATTCACGGCCGTTCACAGGATCGGGCGTCATGGGCGCGGTGGTCGACGCCGAGAGGGCGTTTGTCAGGGTCGTGTCCGTCGTCAGTGGCTTGCCAAGCGGGTCGACGTAGGCGCCGGCCCCACCCTGTGCGAGACCGAGTGTTCGATCGAAGCGATCTTCGATCATGTGCGGGTCGATGCCGTCGTAGTTGTAATTGAGAGGGTCCTTGCCAAGAATGCGAACCCAGTCGGCGTCGGTCAGCGTGCTGGCCGCGGCGTTGTTCGGGACGAAGTGAAGGAGCTGGTTGGGCACCCCGCCGATGATGGCGTAAAAGACGAGGTCCGGCGTCCGCTGTCCGGGCGACAGACTGCAGAGTGTGTTGGAGTTGAGGTCGGTCCCGTCGGGCAAGGAGGCTGCAAAAAGCGGGTTCACGCAGTTGTTGTTGCCGACGACGTAGTTTCCCGTCGCAGTCCCAACGGGACAATTCGGGGTGTTTGCGGGGCACGTGTACTCGCCGGTGCGGTTCGGTACGGCGGCGGAGGTGAGACCGTTCACGTAGCGCTGGATGGGGTATTGGGGATCGACGCCATACTTGTATTTCATGTGAACATGGCGGAGGTTCATATCGTACCCCCAATCGTTCGTTGCGACGTACGGTCCAGGCCCCCCCGACGCCGTGGACTTGCAGTTCGGGTCGTTGGCGTTGGCCGGGAGGCTGCACGACTGACACCCCGGGTCGCCCGGATTGGTCAGACACACCTGGGTTCCACGCGGCGGCTCAAACTCGGTCCGCATGAAGAGGTAGCCTTCGCCGCCGAGGGAACGGACGTCGATCTCCGAGTCGTTTTCGTCGGTGAGATCGATGATGGCCACGAGCGAATCGGGCCGCAAGAAATCGTGGCGCTCCTGGAGGATCGTGGCGTCGACTTGGCTCCACTGGCCGACCTGGTTCGTGCCCACAGTTGCCAAAGTCAAACTGCCGTACGGGTCCGGTTGAATCAAGAACCGATACCAGCTCTCGAGCTGCGACTCGATACCGCAGCCAAAAATGCCCGCCCCCGCCACCATCGAGCTGAAGTCGCCGATGAGCGTATTGGCCGTGCCGGTCGTGCCGACGGTGGCGATGTCCGCTGCCGTGCCGGTCATGGTCTCCGGCGTCGGTCCTCCCGCGGCAGCCCCCATTCCGGGAAACCAGTAGAGAAAGCCGCCCGGCGCCGGTGTGTACGCCGCGACCACGGCGGCGGCGACGCTCCCCTCGACCGCCGTCGTTCCGTTGATGGTTAGCGAACGGGCGATGAGATGACCCTGGTCGTCGTTGTGGGCGTTGATGTTAATGAACGGGCCCATCGGAGCGGTCGCGGCGACGGTCGGATCGCAGACGCCCGTCGGGGACGGCTCACTCAGCCGGGCGCCGAGAGCCGACGTGACGATGCCGAGGTGCATATCGTTGACGGGCTGAAACTCCGCCGCACCCGTCGCGCACTGGCCGTTGTTCGACGGGCCGATCACATTGCCCATCGTGTCGAGGCAGTTCGGGTTGACGAGCCGGGAAATCAGGTCGGGAATCGCAGCGATGAGATACTGCTGCTTGTCACCCATCGACGCGGAGTTGTCGATGTCGAACAGCATGTCGATCTTGTCGATCTTCTGGTTTCGCACGACGCTCGTGAAGTTCGTTTTCGTCGTCGGCCCGGAAGTCGCGACCGGGCGCGTCAGGCACCCGGCCCCGACAACGCCGAAGGTCGAAACGACGACCGTCAGTCTGGCTGCGTGCTTGAAGATTGCGTTCATGAACTCGCTGCTCCTCGCAAAACGTCGCTGAAGGGTCGTTCCGCGGCCTTCGATGGCCCGTACCTCAACTCACACCACCCGGCGCGCCACGGACTTCCCGCACGGAGACGTGAGCGTGCGGTCTATCACGGCCAAGGCCGTTTCGGGCAAGACAACCTCGGACTCCAGGGTGTCCCATCGATCGAACGGGAGGCGCCCCTCTGCTGTCGCCAGAGCATACTGCGTGCCGAGGCGCCCTGCTTTGAAAACATGGACGAAATGCAAGTGGGCCGCCGTCAACGCTGTTGGCGATCGGAATCGGGCGTTGGCGCCGCCGGCGCGGTGGGCGGCGCCTCGTCGCGGGGAAACACCGTGCGCAGGGCTTTGACATGGCGCGCCGTAACACCCGGTACGGCAAGGAGCGTCGCGTCTGCCGCGGCACGAATCGCCGCCAAGTTGCCCACATGGAGCAGAAGCAGGCGTTTGGTCTTGGGACCCAGGCCCTTCACGTCATCCAGCGGGGAACGGAACCGCCGCTTTTTTCCGATGCGCAGGCGTGCTCGATTGGAGAAGCGGTGCGCCTCGTCGCGCAGGCGGGCAAGCAAGAAGAGGGAGGTGGTGCTGCTCTTCAGTGGGATCGGGTTCTTCTGGCCGGGCAGATACACCCGGTCGACCAAAGTTTCGCCAGCCAAGTTCTCGCGCTCTTTGGCCAGAGCGACGATGGGGAGGTCGTGAAGCCCCAAGTCGTGGGCGGCAGCCAGCGCGACGGCGAGCTGGCCGCGCCCCCCGTCGACGACAAAGAGGTCCGGCGCCTCCCACTCACCCACGGCCGCATCTGGGCCTGGGACGGGGTCATTCGACTCGACGGGCTCGGTCAGAGCGAGGACCGCAGTCTGTTTTTCCTGGCTCGGCGTCGACGCGTCGAGGTCGGCGTTCCCCTCGTCTTCAACAATGGCCCTGTCGTTTTCGGGCTGCACCCGGTCCTGAAGGGCCCGGCGAAATCGACGGGCGAGCACTTCGTACATCGAGCCGTAGTCGTCGTTCAAGGTCGTCGGCCCGTCGGCGCGTGCAACCCCGCGTACGTTGAACGTCCGGTAGTGCTTCTTGTCGAGTTCCCCGTCGGCCATCGCGACGATTGCGCCCACGGTGTCTCCGCCGCCGAGGTGCGAGATGTCGCAGCACTCGATGCGCCGAGGTAGAGCCGTCAGGCGAAGCCGCTGCTGGAGATCCCGCAGGCGCTCTTGCACATCGTCGGCCTGGCGGCGCTTCTCCGCAAACGAATGGCGGGCGTTGTCATTGGCCATCGCGAGGAGGTCGACGCGATGGCCTCGCTTCGGCAGCAGCAGCGCCACCCGATGGCCCGCACGATCGGCAAGCCACTCGGCGATGCCCTGTACACCCTCGGGTTCGAAGGGAAGGATGACCTCGTCCGGCACGAGGGCGACTGGAGCCGTCGACTCGTCCTCGCCCACCCCTTTCGACAGCGACGCTCCGTAGTGCTGGGCCAGAAAGGCCGCGACGATCTCGTCATCGGGAATCTCCGCCTGCTTGATCGAATAGGTCGCTACGTCGGCCAGCTTGCCCGCACGCACGTAGAGGAGCGCGATTTCGACGAGCTCGCCCTCTCGGTAGAAACCGACGACGTCGCGGTCGATGACGTCGATCGTCACGACCCGCTGGCCTTGTTGCACTTTTTCGATTGCGCGCAGTTGATCGCGGTACACGGCGGCGAGCTCGAAGCGTGTGTCACCCGCCGCCCGTTTCATCTTCACTTCGAGCTCTTGCGAGAGCTCGTCGTGGCGGCTCTCGAGAAACTTCGCGACCGCCTCGACCTGCTCCGCATACCAGCCTTGATCGACGGGGAGCACACACGGCGCCGGACACCGCTTGATTTGATGCTGAAGGCACGGACGCCTGCGGCTCGCGAATTCGACGTCGCTGCATGTCCGGAGCTGAAAGTGCTTGTTCACGAGATGAAGCGTCCGCCGGGCCGCGGTCGCGGAGTGATACGGGCCGAAGTAGCGCGCTCCGTCCGGAGTCGGTCTCCGTACGACATCGAGGCGCGGCCACTCGTTGGCACGCGCCGGTATCGCTCCTCCATCGGGCTCCCCAGCGGCGGTCGGAGCGGCGATCGGCCTCACGGATCCGGCCGGTCGACCCGTCGAGACCGCGCCCAGTCGAAGCGTGATGAAGTCCTTGTCATCCCGTAGCTTAACATTATACCGCGGCCGATTCTCCTTGATGAGGTTATTCTCAAGGATGGTCGCTTCCTTTTCGTTCGCCGTGACGATGGTTTCAATATCCCCGACGGTTCGTTGGAGAACAGGAATGAAAGCTCGACCATCGCTGCTCGAATCCTGGAAGTAACTGCGGACGCGCGAGCGAAGGCTCTTTGCTTTGCCCACATAGACGACTGCCCCCTTCTTGTCCTTGAAGAGGTAGACGCCTGACTGGACAGGTAATGCCTCGAGCTTTTGAAGAACGACGTCGGGCAACATCGCGAGATCAGGATAGTGTGCACGCAGGGCGATCGGCGCGGCAGGCGATCGCGCTTCTGTCGACTTCGGCGGCGTCGATATCGATATCGAGCCGCTGCCGCATGGTTTCCACTTGGTAGGCGCGGAGTGCCCGGGGCGTCAAACGCTGCGTGGCCCTCAAGGCAGCACGTCTTGCGTGCGAAAGGTCAGTGTCTTGTCGCTCGTCGCGATCGGGCGAACGAAAAGCTGAACGAACCCTCCGAAGAGCGCATCGCCAGCGCTGATGCCCGTGCTACCCGCCGGACGCGACATCCACCGACGCATCTGCTCGATGAGCTCGGGCGACACGGGGTTGACGTCCACTACCACGCCGAGAAAGTATGACTCGCCGGCCGTCAAAAGAGAGCGACGGACGAGCGGTAAGTCGCGCGCCTCGGTGCAGAGACGGAGAACGCCGTCGAGCACGACGGCTTGATCGCGCTCGCGCTCCGGCTCGCTCAGGTGCACCCGGTAGACCTCGTCCCACAGGTCGTAGACGACCCGACAGACGCGCGGGGCAAGCGCGACCGGTGTGTCTTGCCCTTCGCGGTAGACGTACGCACGCATTGCGATCACCATGGGCAAGCCGCTCGAGAGCTTCTTCTCGAGTGCCGCATCGGCCAGGACGTCCCGATACGAGAAGCTCGCACGCAAGAGGTCGCCGTCCCTCGCATAGTTCGCCTGACGTGCATGAAGCGTCACGGAGTGCGCCGGTTGTTGAGGCTGGGCAAACGCTGCGAAAGGCAGCACGGCCAGAAAGAACCCGACGAGGGCGAGCACGCGTGACCCGTTCATGGGCGAGCTGCCCCGGGGCCATGAATCGGAGGAATCAGGCCCACGAGGTTCGCGATCCCGATGACGAAGCCCCCGGCTTGGGTGTCGATGCGAAGCCCGCCGTTGAACGTGAGATCGACCGGAACCGTCGCGAGTCCGCGATAGCCGCGCGCAGGGTTCAGGAGATCCTCTTCGTTGGCGATGCCGTAGAGCCCTGCGCTGGCGTAGAGGTCGACCCCGTAGATGGACCTCGTTCCACGATAGAGCGGCACTCGATACTCCGCGCCGACCTTCGCCGCGTAGTTGCCGTAGCGAATCTCGACGACGTCCGTACCGAAGAAATTCGGAGCCGACCGGCGGTCAAAGTTGAGGTCGAGGACCCGATCGGGCAGCAGGTCGCTCAAGTCGCCGACGTAAAATCGCTCGAAGAGCGGCGCGTCCCCAAACACGGCACCGGCGAAACCGTCGAGGTCGAGCACGTGCCCCCAAGGCAGCCGAAGCCACGTCGAGCCGCGAAGAACGAGCTTGGCATAGGGATAATCACTTCCGAACGGAGTCAACGAGGCGTCGAAGCTGGCGACCAGTCGGTGGCCTCGGGACGTGAGAAACGGGTCGTCGCGCGTGTCGTCGACGACCGTGGCCCCCAACGTCGACAGAATGCTCGAGCCCGCAAGGAGCATGAAGTCGATCGGCTCGACGTCCAGCCCTCGATGGTCGCTCGCCGCGAGCGGCAAGACGGCGTCAATTTTCTCGAGGCGATACTCGAAAAAAATCTGCGTCGAAAGTCCAAGATCGTGACCAAAACCGAGCCGACCGCCAAAGCGCTTGTACTGGGCCACGGCGTAGTCCTGCTCGGTGGCCGCCGGATCGCAGCTGCCGTCGGTCCTGCACGCGTCGACGAGAACGCCCCCGTTGCCAAAAAAGTCGCGGGCGCTCGCGTAGAGCAACTCGAGCTGCGTGATCCAGTTCGAGCGAGCGAATTGGGGGTCGGTCACCCGCGCGCGAAGTGCCAACTGCCCGTCCGCGACGGCGAATGCGCCTCCCAGAGCGATGCCGGTCCCGCCGAGGTTCGTTTCGGTGACTCGCGCGCCGCCGTAGGCGGTCAACGGCCGCGCGCTGCCGTCCGGCCTGACATCCTCCGAGAGGCCGAGCCAAAGGTCGTCGACGACCACCGTGTTTCGCTCGACGACGTCCACGACCAGAACGACGTAGCCCCGGCGGGTGCCGCGACGCAGCGAAAGCTCCACGTCGCGAAAGAAACCGGTCCCGAGCAGGCGAAAGCGCGTCGACTCGAGCTCTGGATCGTTGGCGTCGAGGATGTCGCCGGCGTGAAAGGGAACGAAGCGGAGGACGACACGCGCGAGGGTCGTCGTGTTGCCCCGGACTTGAATGCCCTCAAGGGTGTACTTCAAGCCGATTGCGCCCGCCGCCCGTACGACGCCGAGCGTCGAGGCCGCAGCATCGACACTCCGTGGAACGGACGACCCGGCCGTCGACCCTGGGACGGGAATGCCCAACGTCACCGGCGGCGGGGGCGGCGGGGGGGATGTCGATGTCGATCCCGCCGCGGGGGCGGAGACGACCGGGCCGGACGGTTCGGCTGGGGGCGCTCCCCAGGTGCGCACGGCTTGCGCGCGCGCCGATGCGGGCGTGAGGACGGTCAAGGTGGCGAGAAGGAGCGGACCGCGGCGCACGCGCCGCCATCCTATCGCTTTACGCTCCGCTTGAGTCCGGATGCTTCCGAGCCGCGAACACCCAGAACGCATCGAGGCCATGGCCGCACCACGCCCCTTCGACTCGTGGCCGATCGAGCGGGCGTCGGATCCAGCATGGCCGGCGACGTCGACCTTTGAAAACGAGGCGCACGTCGGCCGCCGCTGGACGCCTCCTCCGTCCCCCTCTACCACGTTCCAGTGGCTGCAGGAGACAACGGCCTTCTCGTCATCGAATCGATCGATGCGCGACCGCTGTCCGTGTCGCTCCGCCAACCCTTCGTCATTGCGTCTGGGCGGCTCGACAGAACCCGCAGCGTCGAGGTCGAGGCCTCGATCCGCTGGAACTCGACGCGGGCGAGCGGCTGGGGCGAGGCCGCGTGCCTGCCGCCGGTCACACGCGAGGACCAGGAGGACGTCCTCGCCGCCGTCGGTCTCGCCCGCACATCGCTTGTCGGACAAACGTTGACGGCTGGAACCTCAGGGCTCAACGATGCCCTGCGCGGCTTGCTTTCGCACTTGCCCGTTGCGCGCGCGGGCATTGAATCTGCGGTGCTCGATGCCATGGCGCGAGTCGCAGGATGTCCACTGCGCGTCTTTCTCGGTGGGTCGCGGGGAGCAGCCACCACCAGCCTCGAGACCGACATCACGATTCCCATCGCCGACATCAAGACGATGGTGGCGTCGGCTCGAGCCTGGGTCTCTCAGGGATTTCGCTTTCTGAAGGTCAAAGTCGGCAAGGACGTTGACACGGATGCGCGGGTTCTGGAGGCGATCGCGTTGGCGACCCCCGGCGCACGGTTGCGCGTCGACGCCAACGCCGGTTATACCGCCGACGAGGCGATCGCACTCGCACGATCGTGCGAACGCAAAGGAATTCCCGTCGAATGTTGGGAGCAACCCTGCCCCCCAGACGACTGGGACGCTTTGGCCAAGGTGAGCGCCGAGGTGCGCGCAACGGTCGTTGCCGACGAGTCGGCCCGGAGCATCAAAGCCGTCGAAGACCTCATCGCTCGTGGCGTCGTCGGCGGGATCAACCTCAAGCTCGCCAAATTGGGGGGGCTGCTAACGGCTTACGAGTCTGGACGCCTTGTACGAGCGGCTGGCCTGGCACTCATGGTCGGCGGGATGGTGGAGACGCGGCTCGGGATGAGCGCTGGAGCTCACCTGGCATGCGCCTTGGGGGGCGTGGAGTTCGTCGACCTCGACACGGCTTGGCTGCTCGTCGAGGACCTGTTCGAAGGAGGCTACGAGGCCGACGGGCCCCGGTACACGATGCCCGAGGCCTTGGGACTCGGAGTGCGGCCACGAACGACGCGGCCAACGGCCGCGTGATGCCAGCCCATTACACGTTTGGCGTCATCGCGAGGCGTTCCGCTCGCTTGCGCGCGATCGACCGAAACATGTCGACGAGCTCGCCAACCGTGTGCACGCTCTCGGCGCTTGCGGTCGGGAACTCGACACGGCCAACGGTTTCGAGGCGAATGAGGACGAGCTCGAGATCGAGGGTCGCCATCCTAAGATCGCGACGCAGATCGGTCGCCAGGCCGATGGCGCTGGGCTCGGCACCAAGATATCGGGCGAGGGAGTGAACGACGACGCGCTCGCATCCGTCACCTGCAAAGAAAGCTCGCAGCTCGCGCACCGTGCGAATGATCGCGAGCTTCTCGAGCGGCCAAGTGCGTCCGGTCGCCTGTTCGACGTCGAGGGTGACGAGAACGCGCTCGAGCGGCGTGAGCTCCTCCTCGTCGCGAAGGGTGAACGGCCAGCTTGCCTTCGGGGTGTCGCGCCGCACGCGGCGGTCGAGCGCGGCGCGAACGACGAGATCCATTGATTTCATGGGTTCCTTTCCGGGCCACCGATATCGAGGCCCGAAGCGGCCACCGCCGGCCGCCACGATGGCGTTGAATGTCGTCAAAAGCAGTTAAAGCGGGCGATCGTTGGAAGGCTCTAGCTGCCGACCACGGGAATCGTCGGCTGCGACGGGGCCGCTGTTCGCAGATTGGGCGAGGGCTGCGCCATCATCCGCGTTGCTCGAGGACGGTGCGTTCGCCGATGGCCCTGGGGCTGGCTCCGCAACGAAAGCGGCGTTCGCTGCCTCGAAGAAGAAGGCGCGGCCGACCGCCGCGATGCGCGTGTTGCTTCGAATGGTCATTGACCGAGCGTAGCCACCGAACGCGCTTCGGCATGGCGGCTGGTCGGCCCAAAGCGTCGGCTTGTCGGCAATGTCGGCCACGCGCCCGCGCACATGCGCCCCCCGATGGGCTCCATTCGGAACCGTCGACGAGCGGAGGCCGCGCGCACTTACTGCGACTACTGCGACGACACCTGAGGCGGAGGACGAGGGACCCACCAACTCTTTCCTCTTCAGCGTCGCGGCGACCGGACCGCATCCATCGGGCGAATGCAAGGGATCGCACGCCATGCCGCGATTTCAATTCGTCTTCTACGCCGGCTCGACGCGATCGCGTGCACGTGTGCGATCGCCTGCAGCGCCACCTCTCAACCCGATTCGTCGACGAGCCGTAGGACATCGGTTCCGTCATGGAACGGGCCATCGTCGAGTGCCCCGCCGGGCATTCCATTGCGGGGCGGCTCGTCCTCGATGGGGCCATCGTCGGGCGCCTCGCCATCGGGCCTTCACTCGTCAAGCATGACGTCGTCGAGCGCCACGTCGTCGAGTGTTACGTCGTCGAGTGCTCGTTCATCGAGCGGCCCATCGTCGAGCGACACATCGTCGAGCGACACATCGTCGAGCGACCGCTCCTCGAGCCCATCATCCGTGGCGGACGCCGCGGCTTGGGAGGACGATGGTGCGGCCGAGGGAGCGACGGATTCAAGCGAGTCAGACCCGCTGGCGGCCGCGAGCGCGCTTTGCGTGGCGATCATCAACGAAGACCGTGCCACGCTCGACCCCCTGCGTGCGCCGCTAAGCGAAAACGCGGCCGAGGAGACCTGCGCCGACCGTCAGGCTCAATTGGACGATGCGACCAATACGCCCCACTCCGCCTTCGGTCAGTGTTCCGAACGAGCACAAGACGAGTGCCCCGACTGGGGCGGAAGCCTGACTTCCGTCGTCACGAAATGCCTGGCGCAGATGTGGGCCGAGGGCCCCCCTCCGGCGGGACAAGACAACCACTGGCTCAACATGTCGAGTGAGCAGTACACCAAAGTCGCCTGCGGTTTTTACCAGACCCCAACTGGGTCGTGGTGGGCCACACAAGACTTCTGGCCGTAACATCGCGCAGCGATGAGAGTCTAACTCCATGGTCGCGTCTCGAGAGTGGGCATCGGAGTGTTTTTGCGCCGCCGTTCCTCTCGCCGGGTTTGTGCCTTGCGAGCGACCCTTGCGCGACGTGGCGGCACCCGAGCGTTTCGACCGGTGAGCGCAGGTGGTCTCTCTGCAGCACGCGATCGATTCGCACGCCGAAGGCGTCGTTGTCGGGCGTCGGGTCGGCTCGACGGCCGGCCCTCGACTTGCGGCAAGGCCTCGGTTGAACGCGAGACGCCCCGAGGCGGGCGCTCCAGTCCTCGTTCACTCCTCGATCGGCCCGATGTCTTCGCCCGAAAGGACGAAAAACGCATGCCCGTAGGTCTTTAGCAGCTCGAGAGCAAGATCCATGTCCTCCTGCGTGTGCCCTCGCGTCACGTTCAGGCGGAGCCGCTGCTCGCCGTCCTTCACGGCTGGATAGATGACCGGCACCATCAAGACACCGCACTCGAAGAGTGCCGTATGCATAAAAATGGTCTTGCGGTCGTCGCGACACATGACGGGCATGATGTGCGTCGTGCTCGCGCCGAGGTCGAAGCCCGACTCGAGGAGCCTGCCGCGGAAGTGGTCGCGCTTTTGGTGAAGCTCTCGGACAAGCTCCGGCCCTTCGCTCTCGAGGGTCTCCAGAACTGCCTTCACGGCAGCGACGACAGGGACGGGCAGGCTCGCGCTGAATGAACTCGGGAAGGTTGGCCACGTCGCCATCGAGCGAGTAGACGCCCTCGACGAGCACGAGAGCGTTCTTGCGTTCGCGTGTCTTCAGGATGCGCTCGAGGCTCTTGGCCGAATTGTGGTTGAAGAAGCGAATTTCGGGCGTGCGGCCGGGCGTGCCAGCGGCCAGAAAGCTGCCATCGAGGATTCAAGCGTGGCTCAAGCTGTCAAGGACGAGCGTCGTGTCCTTGTCGGCGACAGCGGCGATCAGACCGAGCATCGCCTGGTATCGTGTGGTGAACGTGAGACACTGCTCGTAGCCGAAGAAACGCGCAAGATTGCGCTCAAGCTCGACATGCTCGACCGTCGTCGCCTGCAAGCGCGAGCTCGAAAGCCCGCATGCATACTTGTTCACGGCCTTCACCGCGGCGGCCTTCACCTTTGGGTGGTTCGTGAGGCCAAGATAGTCATTCGAGCTGAAGTTGATGATGGGTCGGCCAGCGACCGCCGTGTGCAGTCCGCCCCTCTCGAACTCGCGGAAAAAGGGGTACATCTGGTCCTCGCGAGCCTTCCGGACGCGTGCAAATTCCACGTGAGCCTTCTTGTCGATCCAGTTCAATGAAAGCGGGCCATTGGCCGTCGATGTCATCGCGCCGGGCGAAAGCAAGACGCATACCCCACATTGGACGCAGGCCCGGCGTGTAGGACTGCATGCGCACGTTGCGTGGGCAGCGAATGCGGTGGGTGCGCTGCGCGGCTCGGTGCGAAAGACCGCGCGCGCTCTACTCGATTTGGACTACCGACTGCCGGTCAGAGAAAGCGTCTTCTACCCCCACGCGGCCCGATGGAATCGCGTCCGGGCGGTGTGCCCGTACGCTGCGCGGTAAGCCGAAGCCAGTGACCTCAGCGCGGTCTGTCCCCCGCGAACTCGACACCCGCTCGAGCGCGTCCCGGGCGCGCGTCGCGAGACGCGCTCGGTCCCCGATCGCCATCACACCACCGCGGATTCCCCATTGGCCGCGTCCTCGAACGAACCATTCACTCGTCGAGCAACTGCGTCGGCACGAGCGACGCCGACTCGACGAGCTCCTTCGAAGCGGTGACGAACCTCACCATCGTAGGCATGTGCCCCTTCGTGAGCTTGAGCCGATTCTGCATCATTCCCTTGGTTGGGTCGAGCTCCTTACGGATGACCTCCTTCCAACGCGCGTAGCTCGCGACGATCACGAAAGCGGCCTTTTCGGCCTCCCCACGCGAGGTGAGCCTGCACTCGCGGCACGTCCCCTGGTGCAAGTCGATCAGCACGCCCACGTCCTCGGCGATGCCTATCGCCGGCTCCGCCGGCACGACGTAGGCCACGGGCCCGTGCGTCCAGTCCCTGCCGGCTGCCCTGTAGCCGCGGTTCGAGTTGATCGCGTCCTTGTACGCAGCGCACCACTCGGCGGACGGGAAACGCAGGTTCTGAACGTTCATGGAGCGAAGCTAGTACGGCCGGCCGGAAGTTCGTTCCGGATTGGGCAGGGGAAAGCTATTGCGGCTCAAGGAGGGGCAGAGAGGTGGGGGGCGACGAGGAGCTCGATCGACCGAGGCGCGCCGGGGGTGCCGCGGATGAGGCCGCGCCGTTCGAGCTGCTACAACCATCTGATGAACGGAGGGAGGGGTCAGGCGTAGATAAAGGCGAGATACTGGCCCTAAAGGGGCGTGTACCCGGCCGTGGGCGGGTCTCTGACGGATTTGCGCGGCACTTCGGCCAGTTGCAGCGAGGCGCGCGGGCGCGCGCACGACAAACGTCATGCTCAGCGTGCCGACGACGAGTGAGCGCCTGCACGCGCGACCATTCGCCTCGTGGGATGCGTACTCGTCGAGACCGTGGACCAGGACCCACGCCCCGTCAATCAGGCCATCCTTTTATTTCCATGAACCGCGCGATCCCGGAACGAACTTCCGGCCGGCCGTACTAGCCCAAGCGCAAGCACGACGTCGACGCCACGG
The DNA here is from genome assembly GCA_050013115.1 of Polyangiaceae bacterium. Taxonomy (GTDB): domain Bacteria; phylum Myxococcota_A; class Polyangia; order Polyangiales; family Polyangiaceae; genus Palsa-1150. The sequence continues at coordinate 1,672 of JBEKFX010000104.1, read as the reverse complement.
CGGGCGGCCTCGCGATCCGGCGAGACCTGCGGGATCCTCTTGTCGACCCGACCGAGTCAGCCACGCGGGAGAGCCTGAACGGACGCCGCCATCTCAATCGGAACGGTGCATGTCGCTGGTACGGCGAGCTATTGGCGACGGTTCATCCGATGCACGCGACGACGGGCCGTTGTGGACATCGGCAACGGGCTCTGACGTTCTCTTCGCCTCGCGGATGAAGAGGACTGCAAAATCGGACGAACATGACGGCTACTCGCCTCGCTGCGATCCGCTCGGCCGTGGCTCGACATCGCTTTCGTGGTTGCCGTGTCGGCCGACGACGGCAGGCTCGGCAAAAGAGGTTAAGAATGGGTTCGGCGCACTCCCGTTCTGCGGGCATGACCGCGCCCCCCGCGCTCGTGATGGAGCTGCTCGTCTGGGTGGCCGCAAGGCCGCGCACGTACCAAGAAACGACGGAGGCGTGGCGGACGTCCTGCCCTCGGATGCCTGTCTGGGAGGACGCTCTGTAACCGCTGCGTAGAGAGGCGTTCTTCCGCGGGGTTCGATTCGCGGGCAAGCTTGGGCGCATGACGAAGGAGACGGAAGCGAAGTGGGTGGAGCGCATACGGGAGTGGCGGGCGAGTGGACTTTCTGCCGAGAATTTCGCGAGGACCAAGGGGTACAAGGCGTCGACGCTGTGTTGGGCAGCGTCGCAACTGCGGCGCGCAGCCGAGGTAGCTGCGCCGACGTCGCCGCGTTCAGGGGAAGCACAAGGCGGGGGACTGGCAGAGCAGCAGACACCGTCATCCAGCAAGGCGCCGCGGTTTTTGCCTGTGCGTCCGCGAGCTGCCGAGATGACGGTTGCGGAGATGGTTGTCGAGATCGGCGCGGCACGGGTCCGTCTGCTTCGCGGGCTTGATGCGTCGCTTCTCGGTGACGTGGTCCGCGCGCTGGGAGGGACCTCCCGATGACCCCGGCCGGGGTACAGGTCTTCGTGGCACTCGAACCGGTGGACATGCGGTGTGGATTCGAGCGTCTCTCGGCGATGGTTCGCGAGCGTCTGGGGTACGAGCCGCGCAGCGGGGCGCTCTTCGTTTTTGTCGGTCGCGGCCATCAGCTCGTGAAGATACTTTTCGCCGACGCGACGGGGATATGCGTGTTTGCGAAGCGTCTGGACAAGGGAGTATTTTCACTTCCCGCGTCGCCGGCAGGGGACCCGTCGCACATCGAAGTCGACGAGGCCACGCTGGATGGTCTGCAGATCGCGCCATCGATCGAGACGTCCACGCGACCCTCGCGCCGACCTCGCGTGCACTGACTCGCGCGCGAAAAAGTCACGACGAGCTTATGGACAGCGATCTCTGAATTGCATACAAGACGTGCGTGCTGGACGCGCGGAGTGCGCAATCCCAACAAGACGACGAGCGCTTCGTCGCAATGGCAAGCGAAGTCGCGTTGCTGCGCGGCGATAAAGCGTCGCTGCGTGGCGAGCTCGAGAAGGCCCAAGACGCGCTCGCAAACTTGCGTGTCCGATATCACCAACTGTTCGAGGAGCTTCACCTGCTCAAGCGACGTCTGTTCGTCGCGAAAGTCGAGCGCCTCGACGATATCGCCGACGCGCAGCTGGCCTTCGACAAGCTCCTGGCCGAGACGCAAGCCATCAAGAAGGTGCTCGACGTCGCCCCATCGGACG
>JBEKFX010000103.1:0-19964 GCA_050013115.1 Polyangiaceae bacterium | reverse complement strand
CGTCGTCGTCGGCGACGGCGAGGAGCGTCGCCGGCTGGAGGCCTTGGCGGCCCGGATCTCTTCTCCGGTCGTCTTTGCGGGGCATCAGCCGGACCCGCGGCCGTTCATCGCCGACTGCGACGTCATCTTGAGCACCGCGGATCGGGAGCCCCTCGGGCTGTCGGTCCTCGAGGCGCTCTCCATGGCGCGCCCCGTCATCGCGTTCTCTGGCGGCGGGATTCCCGAAATCGTCCGCCACGGAGTGACCGGTTTGCTCGTCGCCGAGCCGACGCCGGCGGCGTTCGCAGCGGCCATTGTCGCGGCCCGCAACGATCCGTTCCTCGTCGCCCAAATGGGCGCCCGGGGTCGGCAGTTCGCCGAAGCCCAAGCGCACCTCGATGGCATGTGCGAAGGCTATGCAGCGGCGTATCGAAGTTTGCCGCGGTCTCCATGAGCGAGCCGGTCCACGCCGCCGCGCGCCGCTCGGCCCCGCCGCTCGTGCGAACGGCGCTCGCGCTCTTGCCCCTGCAAGTCGCGCTCCGCGGTGGGGAGGCATTGCTCCCGCTCCTGCTCGCGGCGTGCTTCGGTCGGAGTCGAGAGACGGACGTCTATTACTTGCTCGCCGCCTATTTCGTATTTGCGAGCGCGATTGTGACGGCGGCGTTCCAGGACTCGGGTGCCGTCCCCGTGCTCATCCAAGTCGGCGCGAGCGAACCCGAACTCCTGCCCGAAATCGCCGGCGCCCTGCTCGGTCACACCTGGTTCGTCGGAGGCGCGGTCGGCTTCGGAATGGGTGCGCTGGCCGCGGTCGTCGCGCATTTCACTTCGCCGATGCCGACCATGGCGCGCGAGCTCGCAGCCCTGTTCGCGGCCGTGACCGTGGCGACGAGCGTGCGTGCTTTCTACGTGGGCCTTCTGAACTCGCGCGGCGTATTTCGCGCGCATCCGATCGCCAGTGGGGTCGGCATGGCGCTCACCTGGGTCGTCCTCTTGTCGGGGCGGCACGCGCTCGGCGTCCGGGTCATTCCGCTCGCCAGTTTGGCCGGAGAAATCGTCGCCGTCGTCGTGTTGCGGACCGTCGCGCGACGCGTCTTCGGCTTCGCGATTGCCCCGAATCTGCGTCGGTCCGAGCCGATCCGGCGGATCTTCACCCTCGTCCGGCTCGAGGTGACCGGGTCGCTCGTCACCCGCATCAATCCGTTGGTCGACCAGATCATGGCGGGCCTGGCCGGAGTCGTCGGCGGCGGGACCCTCGTTCGATATGCGACCGACGTCGCCGCATTGCCGACCTCGCTCCTTCAGGCGGCGCTGTTTCCCGTGCTCCTGACCCGTTTGGCGCACGAGGCGAATCGTCCCCGTGATTTCGTCGCGACGACGCGTCGGACCCTCGCGATCGTGGTCGTGCTCCTGCTCGCGGCGGCGGCCTTCATCATCGCGATTCGCCGTCCCTTGTGCGCGCTCCTCTTCGCCCGTGGCGCCATGGATGCGGCCGGCGTCGAGCGGATCGTCGCCATCTTGCCGTGGGCGGTCGTCGGCGCGGCGCCGTTCGGCGCCCTGCTCGTTCTCGCGCGAGCTCACGTGGCGTTGCAAAACAGCCGAATCATGCCGAGCATGGGCATCCTCAACGGCGTTTTGAATGCCGCGTTCAATGCCCTTTTCGTCGGCGGGCTCGGCCTTTCCGGGATCGCCCTGTCGACCTCAGTGACTTACGTCGTCGTCGCGCTCGTGTTTTGGCTCCGTTTGCCAAGGTCCGGACATGCGTGAAGGCCGCGGTTCGGTGACGCGGTGGGCCGGCCGCAATCGGCTCCTCGCGTCCGTGCTCTTCGCCTTCGGGGTCGCCGTCGCCACGGGCTTCACCTGGGGTCTGCCCGGGTCGCATTCTTGGGCCGCCGACTCGATTTCGCCGAGGTCCTGCGGCCTGGGCGCCATCGTCGAAACGTACCGGCCGGGGCACTTCCACACCTATCCGCCGCTCCATATGGCCCTGCTCTCTCTGCTCTCGCTTCCTTGGATCGCGCTTGCGGCGACGCGGGTCGGAACGGGCGAGCAGGCCCTCGGGCTCGAGCTCATCAAGGTTTCTTACATGACGGGCATCGAGGTCAGCGCCCGCCTGCTCACCGCCGCCATGGCCATTTCGACCCTGCTTCTTGCGTCGCGGCTTTGGTCGCGCATCGGCGGGCGGGCTGTCGGTATCGCCGCGGCCGTCGTCATCGGGACGAATGCCACGTTCGTCTATTACGCGCATACGGGCAATCTCGAGGTTCCGTACCTCTTCTGGGTGACTTGGGCACTCGTCGAGCTCGAACGAGTGATGAAAGGAGAGCCCCGCGAGATGCGCGCGCTCCTCCTTTCGACGGCCGCCGTCCTGACCAAGGACCAGGCCGCCGCTGCGCTGATCTTGCCGGTCGCCTGGGTGTTCGTCGTTCCGCGGCTGCTGCCGCGACCGGTCCCGAACTCGCTCCGGAGGCCAGACGGCAGACGCGTGGTTCGCGCAGTCCTGTCCGCGCTCGCAACCTACGCGGTCGCGTCGGGCGCGTGCGTAAACCCGACCGGATTTCGACGCCGCCTCGCGTTCCTCTTCGGGCCGGCAAGCCAAACCTGGGCGGGATATCCTCCTGGTCTGCGAGGCGCCTTGGCATTGGGTTGCGACGCCGTTCGAGCGACGTCGCATTTCACGTCGCGGGCGATCGGAATTGCGGCGGTGCTCGGCCTGGTCGTGGCTGTCGCCAAGACGACCGGCGTCGATCGAGCCCGCCGGCTCTTGCCGTTCGCAGCGGCGGCGTCATTCACTTTGTTCTTTACCCTGAGCGCCCGGCGGAGCGACGACCGATTCCTGCTGCCTCAAAGTGTCTTTTTTTTCCCTTATGCCGGCTTCGCGCTTTCGACGGCGTGGCGCGCCTGGCCTCGTGCCCGTGCGGCCCTCGCCCCGGGCGCGGCCTTCGCGTGCTTGCCCGCAGTCGTCGGTGTCGCGTCGCTCGACGCCACGTTGCTTTTCGACCCCCGATACGAGGCCGAGCGTCTTCTGGAGCGCCTGCCACGAGGAACGCACGTCGAAGTGTTTGGAGGTCCGATCTTTTTGCCCCGAGTCCCCCGAACGCTGGTCGCGGTGCGGCCCGGTGTAGAGCCCGTCGCCGATCGGCAGCGAATCGCCGGCGTCGATGATCTCGTGGACCCCGCGATGGACCCGCGGCCGAGGGCGCCCGCGGTCATCGTGCTGGCCACCGAGCTCAGCCGCGACGAGGCGGCCGCGCCGCCGGGACAGGTGCCGCCATTTGGTTTGATGCAATACCGAGACGCCCGTTCGCGCGCGTTCCTTCACGAGTTGACCGGCGGTTCGCTCGGCTACGTGCGCGCCCTGCGTGCAAAATGCACGCTCCCGTGGCCGCTCGAGTGCCGCGAAATTCATCATTCTACGGCCGGTGAAGTCTGGATTTACGTGCGCGGTCCGTCGGCATGACGTTCGCTCGCGGGCGGTTCGCCGGCCGGCTCCGTTCGCTCGAAAATCCAAATTTCGCGGGTCAGACTCGCGTGAATGTCCACGCGCGGCCAAACGCGCGACCGGTAGCCGGACAGGTGCGCCCATCGGTAGTGCAGTCGCCCATCGAGGAGGGAGCGAAAGAAACTTCGAGAGTCCTCGTCTTTCTCGAAGACGGCCTGCTCGGGTGTCACGACGCGGCCTCGCTGGGTGAGCGCATCGGGATCGAGCAGATACTTGGAGGCCCAGAACGCGGACACGACGACGAACGCAGGCTTCCTCGCCTCGATGTTCGAAAATGCGTCGCGTACCTCCTCGACGCCCGGAAGCGGGTTGCGGGTCTCGAGTGGCGTGACGTCGATGCGCGTAAGGAGCCCGCCTGCCGGCAAACGCGGCAAGTGGACGTCATTTCCGTAGAGCTCGACCCGAGCCGAGGGGGCAATGTGCGTTCGCATCCACGCCTCGGCGTCGTATCTCGGGTCGAGCACCATCGCCGCGTCGACGGCGAGGCATCCGAAGAGTGCGACGACGAAACAAGGCGAGACGGCCGCCCAGAACACGAACGTCGGTGATGGGGCCATCCGGGGCCGGCCCAACCGTCGCGCCGCAACGCGATGGATCGCATCGAGCGCGAGCCCGATGTAGAGACCCCAAGCGATCGACTGCGGCAGCACGAACCGCTGCTCGGTGCGTCTCACCGTCATGTTGAACGCCACGGTGAAGGAAATCGCGAAGAGCAGCGGAGCGAGCCCAGCGGCGCGCCGCCCCGGGTCTCTTGCGCGTGCGGCGACGACAATCCCGACCGGAACGAGCGGCGACAAAAAGACGGGATAGTTCTGCCGGAACCCGAGCGCCACGTCGCGCAGGATGTCGAGCCTCCCCGTCCATGTCGTCGGGTAATAGGCGTGGTCTTGACTTGCGGTGCCGAGCAAGGTGCGAAGCCGTTCAAGGAAGCCGGTGGGGTTCACCAGCGCTCCGTCGACGACGAGAAGGACGCCCGTCGCGACCATCAGGCCGATGCCGACCTCGAGAAACACCGAGCGAGCACGCGAGCGTGCCCACTCGTCCAGGGCGAACCACAAGACGAGCGCAGCCGGAAATCCAAAGATGAAAAGGGCATAGGCCTGGTCTTTGGTGGCCACGGCCAACGCCGCGGCGATCGGAACCCGCCGGAGCAGACGACTTTCGTGCTCTGCCAAGGCCGTGACGAACCAACGTACGGCGAGCACGCTCCAAAAGAGATACGGAAGGTCGAGGTTCGTCGTCTGCGAGTAGTATGTGAGTACCGCATTGGCGGTGCAGGCGGCCGCGGCCCACGCGCCCGCACGCGTCGTTCCTCCGATCGTCTCGCCTATCTTGGCCACGTTCCAGAGAAGTCCGATCGACAGGCCGACCGAGACGAGTCGTGCGACGATCGCCATCGCCGTCATCGTCGGAACTTGGATGAAGTGGTGCACGAGAACGCTCGGCTCGAACGACGGGACCGTCAGTAGCCTCGCAACCCAGATCGGCGCCGTCGCCACCGTCAGGATCATCAAGTGCAGTGGTGGGTAAATGTAATGATGGCCGGGCCAAACCGTGTCGACGACGCCGATCAGAAAATCGCGCGGGGCGACGCCGTCGTCGTCCCATCCGTCCGTCCCCGGCATCCCCCAGCCCAAGCCGGTCGTCCGAAGAAGTGCCGCAAATGCGAGGATCTTGCCGAGGGGCGAGCACCACAACGACGCAGCCGACGCGGTTGCGGAGTGGAAACCGGCGAGCAGCCGCCGCAGTCGGTTCACGGGTGCGTCGCCTCGAGGTCACCCGCGCCGGGCGCCGGCTTGGGGGCAAGGGCACGCATGACGCCTACGAACGCCAGGACGAGCACGAGGGTGCGAGTCGCGAGCGCGGCGACCCCGAGCGGCCGCATCGCGACGACGAGATCGTAAAAGCCGCGCAGGTACGTCTGGGTGAGCGCCATGGCCAAGACGATCAGCCACGGGACAAGGCGCGACGTGCGCTTGCCTTGGGTCGCGGCGACGAAGGGAATGCCCCAGGTCAGGTACTGGGGCGAGAACACTTTGCCCAAGAGCCAGATGGCCAGGAGGGCAGACAACCCGCTCCAAGCGACGACGCCAAGGGGGTCGTTCGTCCGCGCGACGGCGGCCCGCATGCACCACGCGGTGAGGAGTCCGACCGCGACGAACAGCGCTGGCGTCGAAAGCGCCGCCAGGATGTCCTCGACGTGCCCGCCGAGGTTATACGAGCCGTAGGAGAGGGTTGCCGCCGACGGGGTGCCTCGAACGAGGTCGACGAGCGAGATAACGGCCCCATAGGTCGACTCGATCATCAGGCCGCGAGCCGCGTGATAGCGAAAAAACTCATCAATGCCTGTCGGCGAGAGCGCCAGCATCGGGCCGAAGCCGGCGGCGATGCCCCCCGCCACGCCGGCCGCCACGCGTGCGACGGCCGCCGTCGACCGCGCTTCGCGGGCTGCGGCAAGCATCGGCGGGAGAATTAAAATGGGCGCGATCTTCGCAGCGGCCGCGAGCCCCATCGCGCTCCCGAAGAGCCCCCACCGGCGCGTCGCGACGGCCCACAGCGACAGCGAGAGAAAGAGGGCGGCAATTGCGTCCAACCGCTGCACGAGCAGGCCGCCTTGCGCGAGAAAGAGCGCCGATCCGAGCCACCCGAGTCGCGACCGGCCGGCGGCCGTCGCCGGCGCATTCGCCTGGATTCCGAGCGCCAGAGAAGCGAGGGCCAGTCCGCCCATCAGCACACCGAACAGGCGTCCGAAGGCATCCAAGGACGGCGACAGAAGCGCCGGCACGAGGATGAACGGGAGCACCAAAGGCGGATATTCGAGAGGCACTTCGGCGTAGGGCATGTGCCACTTGCCGTCGGCCTCGGGGAGCTTTCGGAAGTGTTCGGACGAAGGGCCTCGCTTTTCGCGCAGAAGAACCGCGTCGAAGGGCCGGCCAAGGACGGCGCTGGCGACAGCGTAGTAGAGCTCGACGTCCGTCGAGCGGCGATAGAGGAACGCCAACGGCAGCCAAGCACGCAGCATCGGCTCGGACTTGCCACGTGCCTCGAGTACGAGCGACTCGTAGCGTTTCGGCGACGGCCCCTGGTTCAGCCAGAAGCAGCCGATAAACGCAGCCGCGAGCATCGCTGCGCGAGGACTGCGGAGGATGCTTCTCATCGAAGCCCAAGCGAATACCGTACGGAATTCGAATGCGTCAAGGATGCCCTCCTCGGGCCGTCTGGCCGGCGCGGCGACGCGGGCGCCATGTCGGCGGTCCGCTCGAGCCGGCGCGGTTTGACGCCCAGGCGGACCTGCGCCATCAGGGGCGGACCCGCCATGACGACAGACCCCCGTGCTGGTCAACTCGCCCCGGAGTCGATGCTCGTCGACCTCACCAAGCTCGAGCACGCCTATTACGCCGAGCACCCGGATCCCTCGTCTCCTGCAGAGCGCGTCTCGTTTGGCACTTCAGGCCATCGGGGCTCTGCGCTCCGGCGAAGCTTCAACGAGGACCACATCCTCGCGATCACCGAAGCGATATGCGATTGGCGCGAGGAGAGCAAAATCGACGGACCGCTGTTTATAGGCATGGATACCCACGCCCTCTCGGTGCCCGCGCAGACGACGGCGCTCGAGGTGCTCCTCAGTCGCGGCGTACGGGTCCTCGCCGCGCCCGCCGGGGGCTACACCCCGACGCCGGCCGTCTCACGCGCCATCGTGACCCACAACCGCACCACCGGGCCGCGCGCAGACGGGATCGTGATCACGCCCTCGCACAATCCGCCCGAGGACGGCGGTTTCAAGTACGACCCGCCCCACGGCGGCCCGGCCGAAGGCTCGATCACTTCGTGGATCGAGCAGCGCGCCAACGCGATTTTGGTTGCGGGTGCGAGATCGGTGCGCAGAGTCTCGGCCGACCAGGCCGTTCGCTCGGGTCAGGTGGGCACCTACGACTTTCTCTCTCGGTACGTCGAGGACCTCCCGAAGGCCATTGACCTTGACGCGATTGCGCGAGGGAGGCCCAAGCTCGCGGTTGACCCGTTGGGCGGCGCAAGCGTCGACTACTGGATACGCATCGCCGAGCGCTACGGCCTCGATTTGACGGTTCTCAATCGTTCTGTCGACAAAACATTTCGCTTCGTGCCGCTCGATCACGACGGGAGGATCCGAACGGATTGCTCTTCCCCGTGGGCCATGGCGAGCGTTCTCGCGCAACGCTCCCGCTTCGATGTCGCTCTTGCGAACGATGCCGACGCGGATCGCCACGGCGTCGTCGTTCCGGAAGTGGGACTGCTGTCGCCGAACCACTATCTGAGCGTCGCGGTGGAATACCTCATCGGACATCGCCCCGACTGGCCCAAGTCCACGGCCGTCGGGATGACGGCGGTGACAAGCGATATGGTTGCGCGGGTCGCCCGTTCGCTCGGGCGTTCAATCCTCGAAGTACCCGTTGGTTTCAAATGGTTCGTTCCCGGCCTGCGGGACCGTTCGCTTGCCTTTGGCGGCGAGGAGAGCGCGGGCGCTGCGTTTCTCGCCCGCGACGGGTCGACCTGGACGACCGACAAGGATGGCATCCTTCTCGCACTTTTGGCGGCGGAAATCACGGCTGTGACCGGTCGCGGGCTCGCCGCCCAATACCGATCCCTCGAGAGCTCGCTCGGGACGTCCTTTTACGACCGGAAAGATGCCGTGGCCACACGCGCCGCGCGTGATCGCCTGCGGGGTCTTCGAGCCGAAGACTGGACCTCGCCGACGCTCGGAGGCGACCGCGTCATCTCTTGTCGAACGGCCGCCCTTTCGGGCCCCGACCTCGGCGGGCTCAAGGTGTCGACGGAGCAGAGCTGGTTTGCCATTCGCCCGAGCGGGACCGAAGACGTCTACAAGCTCTACGTCGAGAGCTTCCGCTCACTCGACCACCTCCAAAAGGTCATCGCGGAAGCGACGGCGGCCGTCGCTGCCTGGCTTTCTCCGTGAACCGCGCGCGATCCTCGATCGTGTCACCCGCGGCAATCGTCGCGGCCCGGGGGCTCGCTCGGTGAGCGACGTCCTCGTCGTGCGCCCCGGCGTCGTCATTCCGGCCGACACCATCGAGATGCGTGCGATCCGCTCCGGAGGACCCGGCGGGCAGAACGTCAACAAGGTGGCGAGCAAAGTGGAGCTCCGCGTCGATCCGGTCCACATCACCGGTCTCGACGACGGCGCCCGTGCGCGCCTGCAGGTCGTTGCCGCACGGGTGCTGGATGCCGACGGCAGACTGCTCGTGACGAGCCAACGGACCCGCGATCAGCGTGCCAATCTCGAAGATGCCCGCGAAAAGCTCCGCTCGCTCATCCTCCGCGCGCTCGTGAAGCCGCGGCCGCGCAAAAAGACGAGACCGACTCGCAGCAGCATCGAGCGGCGCATTCGAGACAAAAAGCAGCGCGCGGACATCAAAGCGGGCCGGCGGGACTCAGAGCGCTGATGCCGGTCTCTCGGGAGCGTTCGTCGATCCCGGTCCCTCGCCCCTTTGCCTCGTCGACCGCGGGGAGGTCAGAGGATGATCGTGCGGGGTCCGTCGACGATCACCCGGTGCTCCAGATGCGCGAGCACCGCACGCGCCAAGACGACCCTCTCGACGTCGCGACCGACTCGCGCCATTTCGTCCGGACCCATGCGATGATCGACACGTGCAACGTCCTGCTCGATGATCGGCCCCTGATCGAGTTCCGCAGTCGCATAGTGCGCCGTCGCTCCAATGATCTTCACGCCGCGCGCATACGCCTGGTGATAAGGCTTCGCGCCCTGGAATGCAGGCAAGAAGCCGTGGTGAATATTGATGACGGGCGGCGCCGAGCCAATCAATGAGTCGGTGAGCACCTGCATGTAGCGGGCGAGAACGACGAGATCGATATGGTGACGACGGAGGAGCTCGAGTAGCCGCTCTTCCTGAGCGCGCTTCGTGTCGGCGGTGATCGGTAGGACGAAAAACGGAATGCGGAAGCTCTCGGCCACCCGCTCGAGGGTGGAGTGGTTCGACACGATGAGGGGGATTTCACAAGGCAGCTCCCCACTTTGTTGGCGGAGCAGGAGATCGTACAAGCACGTCGCCTCCCTTGTGACCAGGAGCGCCACCTTGGCGATTGAATCGGCGTAGCGAACCGACCAGGTGGCGCCGAGCTCGTGAGCCAGTCGCCCAAACGCCTCTTCCAGCGATCGCCGACTGACGGATTCGCCGAGGCGCGCGTGCGCGGCCGGCCGTGTCAGGCCGTCGAGATCCACCTCGATGCGCATGTAGAAGCGCGGAGTTCCCGAAAGCTCGACGGAGCTATGGTTGCTTGCGTCGACGATGTTGAGGCCGAGCTCGGCGAAAAAACCCGCCAGTCGGGCGACGAGCCCCGGCTGGTCGGAAGCGGTGATGAGGAACGTCGCCTTGGATGAGCTCGTGGCGATCATCGCGTCATCGTTCCCTGCGGGCACTCGCGTCCGGGCCGCCACAATGGGTGCCGCCCCGGACACGGTTCATCGCGATTGGCCGCGTGCCCCTCGTCGTCCTTATTCACCAACCTTCCGTCGCTTTGCATGGGTGGCGAGGCCACCCTTTCGACCCGCTTCGCGCGCTTCGGCGCTCGTGAATTCATGCGCCGTTCCCGCCGAATGGGCAGCCTTTCCGCCCTTGCTTGCAATCTCGGCGAGGAGTTTGCGGTCGATGGCTGCAAACCCTCGGGGTCGCCGTCCTTTCATCGCCTCTTGTTCATGCGTCGGAGGCAAGTCGGGCCGAAGCTCGTCTTGCCCGAACGCGGCCTTGGCCTCCGCGGCCATCTGCGACGGCTGGGCGGCGGTCTTTTTGTTGTCCTGAACGCCCGGAATCTCGGTGTTGCTTACCGTGTTCATGTCGGTCTGCCCTAACTGCTTCTACGTAACAGCATCGAAGCCGGTTTCGGTGACCGTTCATCGGCTGTTCGTTCTCACAGAACGTAAACATGGCTCGACTGAGCGCAAGGTGCGGGCAGGACGGGCGCACGAGGACATCCGCCATAGCAACTTCGAAATGGCCAGCTCGCCATTTCATTCCCCGCGCCGCATCTTTTCATCGTCTCTTTTCCGTTCTGCGTCCGTTCTTCGCGAACCGCGAGAGGCCGGCCGTCCGCGGGAACGAGGCTCGTTTGGCCCGAATTCGGCTTGACCAATCAAGCCACGATGAGCGCGGACAAGGCGACGATGAGCCGGCGAAGGCGACCGTGTGCGCCAAGGCGATGCGGGCCGCCAAAAGGCGATGATGGGCGGGCCAAGGCGACGGTAGGCGGGCCAACGGGACGGTGGGCGGCCGAAGGCGATAATGGTCGACCAAGGCGATAATGGGTGGGGTCAAAGACGATAATGAGCGGGCCAGACGACGATCGTCTGTCGGCACGGTTCGAGTCCGCAGATACCGGCCCTCTTTCGCGACCAGCCGAGGGGGGGCGGCCAGCCGAGGGGGGGCGGCCAGCCGAGGGGGGGCGGCCAGCCGAGGGGGGGGCGGCCAGCCGAGGGGGGGGCGGCCAGCCGAGGGGGGGGCGGCCAGGCAGCGGTCACCTGAGCGATTGGGCGCTACTGAAGTTGAACGTGGTAAAGGTGCACCCAGCGCCATAAAGTCAAGAGGAGAGACACGAGAAGGGCGAGCAAAGCGACCCCTACCGGTCCCCTGTGGGTCGCTCCAAATGTGGCCGCTCCGCGAAGCAGCTCGCTTGGCCAAGCGCCCGTCCGCCGGACCGCGCTCGTTTTCGGCGCAGGCGGTCCCGGAGCGACGACCGGCTGGATGGCGGTCGTTGAGACGTCGGATGGGGCCATTGGCTCCTCGCCAGGGGAAATGACCGAGGGATGGGCCGGCGAGGTCGCTTGGGCGTCGCCTTGTGCGACGGCCTGGGCGTCGTCGGGGATCGCGCGGGTCGAGGCCCCGGCGGTCGATGCGAGGTCCGCGGGGGTCGCTCCTTCACCGGTGCGATGGCCGGAGGCATCTGCGGCGGCCGGGACGGGTGAACCGGGGCGGGCGCCAGCGATCTCGACCGCGGCTTCGATCGCGGCTTGCTGGTCCGCCCGTTCCGCGGGGGCAGGCTCGGGGGCTGCCACGAGTGCGATGATCGGCATGGGTTGGATGGCCACCGGCGGGGTGGCCATGCTCGGCCAGGGTGCGGGACCGGACGCCCAGACGATGCCGGCCGGATTGGGCTTTGTCGGCTCGGCAATCGGCGCGTCCTGCGGACGGACATCGGGTTCCCGCTCGGCATCGGACGGTCGCTGTTCCAGCGTGTGGCCCGCCGGTGACACGGACTTGTCGGAGACCCGCGCGGACGCGCTCGGGCCCTCAACGGCTAGCGTTGCCTCGGCAGAGGCTGCCGAAGCGGTGTGCCCTGCGGATGCGGGAGCTACTGCGCGGTCGTCGGCCGGGGATGCGCTTGCGAGAGCCGTTGCCGTGGCTTCCACGGCACGCGCCGGCTTGGGAGCCGGCGACGCTGCGGATGCCTCGCTTTCGACCGCGCCCAGTCGGCCGGTCGGGAGCTCTTCGCGGGGTGGGCCGGCTACGACGGTCCATCGATGCTTGGCTGCGAGCGCCAGCGTCTTTCCCCCGACCACCAACTCGAGCGGCGGCAACGTCTCGCGTCGCGCCTCTCGATAGAGCGGGATCTCCGCCACTTCTTGTCCGGCACGTTCGGCTGATGCGAGCGAGGCGACCAGTCGGCTGGCTTCTTCGGCCCACGGCCGCGAGCGGTCACTCCGCTCCGCGGCACGGCGTTCGAAGAGGTCGAGATCGGTCCCCATCAGCCCGGTGCCGTCACGCGACATCCGAGGCAAGGCATCCGCGAGCTCGAGTTGCGCCTCCGAAAGAAGACCGTGCGAAAGGAGGGCCAGCAGTCGATCGATGAATGGCTCGAGAAGAAAGGCGATCTCCGCGTTCGTCGTCGACGCGCCAAGCGAGGGGGCCAGCATGTCGAGCAGGCTGCCCTGGACCTGAATAGGCTCGAGCTTGCCGCCCTCGGCGAAATAAAAGAAGCCGGCCGAGATCCGGTCGAATCCAACCGTGTGGACCCGAACACCCTCCTTTCGCAAGTCTGCGGAGAGGTTGGCCGCGATCCCGACAAGGGGGGTTACATCGACCGCCCGGGTCGCCCACGGGTAGCGGCGTGGAGCGATTTGCTCGACCGGGAGGGTGGCGCGAAGTGACCGCGCCAACGCCGGCGACAGGTCGGCACGCGCGATGAACGACAGCTCACGTTCCCAACGTTGGACGCCGGCGCCGACCACCCAACCCGCCGCAGGCCCGACGCGCAGGACGGCGCGTCCGCTCGCCAGTGGTACGATGTCGACGATCCCCGGCACAGCGACGATGGAGTCTTCGTTCGAAACCTTGAAGTCTTGAGTCATGGGTCGTGGCAGAGCGCGGGAGCGGCAGCGTCCGCTGTGCCCGCTCTCTCCGACCATATCAAGAACCAAGCGCCAGGGCCGAGATCATTGATCCGAAAAGTCCGCCGCAGCGCCTGTCCGGAGCGATGTGGATCAAGAACCAAGCGCCAGGGCCGAGATCATTGATCCGAAAAGTCCGCCGCAGCGCCTGTCCGGAGCGATGTGGATCTCGACTCTCCGTCTCGGATGGGGCGCGCTCCGAGAGCAGACGCTGGGGGCCAGGCCCTCGCCGCACCGCCGCGTCGCCGAACGGAGCCGCTCCGTCCGATCGCTCGGCGAAGGCCTGTCCTTCTTGCGTGACGCTCAGACGCGGCGGCCGCTTCTCAAAAGGTCGCCGACGAGCTGCTGTTGAAACTGAACGATGGCACGTGCCAACCGAACGGGCGCCGCCGTGTCGATGACGCCCATTGTGACGTACTCGCTCTCGATCTGCTGTGCGAGTCGCACGATGTGCGACCATGCAATCCGCTCGTGCGGCTCCCAGAGCGCCCTCGGGCTACTCGTCGAGCTCATGACGCAAGGCTCGCTGCGCCGGTCCGGGCGCGATCCGTCGAAATTTCACGTTTGGCCCCACGCTCGCTGTCGACTACCAGCATGACTGCGTCCCTCCCGTTATCGGCCCCGTCGCGGACATTGCAACGAATTGGAAACGACGGCGGCGATTCTGTCGCCAACCAAACGCATTATGCACATCGGATTCACAAGGGCAACGGCGCTCATCCGGCGGATCCGTGCAGAGTCCGAACGATCGCCGATTGGCGCATTGGCGACCCTCAACGTGACTGGCGAGTCCAGGTCACCGTTCGGGCGATGCGCGGCCGGAGCGAGCGCGACGTTCAACCTCGAACCATAACCAGGGCAGCCCCTCGACGATCATGGATCGCCTCCTGCAGCGCGGCGGCGCCGGCGGGGGTGGCGAGGCGGAGGGGCTCGCGACGAACGTGAGGGGTTGCGGCCGACGCACGTGATCGGCACATGCATGACGGCAGTCGCTCGTTCGAACACTTCATCGTCGTCCATGAACGTCCACCTCGGATCCAACCCCAGCCTGTCCAAACGATCGAGCGGGCTCTTGCTTCATCCGACGTCTCTGCCGGGACCCCATGGGAGCGGGGACCTTGGACCTGAAGCACGAAGGTTCATCGACTTTCTCGCGGCCGCCGGTCAAAGCTGGTGGCAAATGCTGCCGACCGGCCCGCCCGGATACGGGGAATCGCCCTACAGCGCTCAGTCGGCTTTCGCCGGCAGCCCTTTGCTCATCAGTCCCGATCGGCTCGTCGCCAAGGGCTGGCTCGATGGGGCCGCTACACGGCCGCCGAGTGCGCTTCGGACCGATCGGGTCGAGTACCCGCCGATGGCGGCTCATCGGATGCGCCTCCTCGCGGAGTCATTCGACCGCTGGCGATCACGCGGGCGAGACCCCCACTTTTTCTCGTTTTGCGACCGCAAGGCAACCTGGCTCGACGATTTTGCGCTTTTTCGCGCTCTCAAGGACGCCCACGGCGGCGCTCCATGGGCCCGATGGGACGCGAAGGTTCGGAAGCGGGATTCCGCGGCCTTGTCGGCGGCGCGGACCGAGCTCGCGGGTGCCATCGAGTTTGAGAAGTTCGTCCAATACGTGTTCGACCAGCAGTGGGCCGAGCTCCGTGCCTACGCCGCGGAGCGCGGGGTGGCGCTCATCGGCGATATCCCGATCTTCGTGGCCCATGACAGCGCCGAGGTCTGGAACGATCCCGGCTCCTTCTACCTCGACGCCGAAGGTGAGCCGACTTTCGTCGCGGGTGTGCCGCCGGACTACTTCAGCTCGGTCGGCCAACGCTGGGGCAATCCGCTCTACCGATGGAAGCGCATGAAACGAGACGGCTATCGCTGGTGGGCCGACCGCCTGCGGACCATGCTCGAGCGTTTCGATGCCATTCGCATCGATCACTTCGTCGGGTTTCACCGCTATTGGCGCATACCCGCGAGCGAGCCGACCGCTGTGCGTGGCCGTTGGATGAAAGGGCCGGGCTCGGGCTTCTTCGTCGCCATGAAGGAGACGCTCGGGCGTCTCCCGCTCGTTGCCGAGGACCTCGGCGCCGTGACGCCCGCGGTCTTCGCGCTTCGAGATGAATTCAAAATTCCTGGAATAAAGATCCTGCAGTTCGCATTCGGAAGCGACCCCCATGCGTACACGTTCCTTCCGCACAACTACCCGAGACGCGCGATCGCCTACACGGGGACTCACGACAACGACACGACGGTTGGCTGGTTTCACGACCGCGGCGGCGGCTCGAGCACTCGAAACGCAGCTCAGGCCGAGGCTGAGCGGCAAGCGGCGCGACAGTATCTCGGAACGAACGGCGACGAGATTCATTGGGACATGATCCGCGCGGCATGGGCCTCGGTCGCTCGGGTCGCCATCGCGCCCGTCCAGGACGTGCTCGGGCTGGGCTCGGAAGCCCGTATGAACCGGCCGGGCACCGCGAGCGGCAATTGGGCGTGGAGGATGGACGAGGGATCTTTGCAACCGATTCACGCCGAGCGATTGTCCGCCATGACGAAGGCGTACGGCCGAACAAAGAGCAAAGGCGAAGCATGAGGCGCCGCACCAAACGAGCCCTTCCGCCCTCGGACGGACCAACCTGGTACAAGGACGCCGTCGTCTACGAGCTCCGCACCCGGTCATTTTTCGACAGCAACGATGACGGAATCGGCGATTTGCGAGGATTGACGAGCAAGCTCGACTACTTGCACGACCTCGGCGTGACGGTGCTCTGGCTGCTCCCTTTCTATCCGTCGCCTGGTCTCGACGACGGATACGACATTGCCGACTACACCGGGGTGCATCCCGACGTCGGGACGCTCGCCGACTTCGAAACGCTCCTCGACCAAGCACACCGGCGCGGACTGCGCATCATCACCGAGCTTGTCCTCAATCACACGTCCGACCAGCATCCCTGGTTTCGCCGCGCGCGGCGTGCAGCGCGCGGGTCGGCCGAGCGCGAATTTTACGTGTGGAGCGAAACCCCGGAACGCTACCGCGACGCCCGGATCATCTTCAGCGACTTCGAACCATCGAATTGGTCGTGGGATGCGGAGGCCAACGCGTACTACTGGCATCGCTTCTACGCGCACCAGCCGGACCTCAACTTCGAAAATCCCGCCGTGCAAGAGGCGCTGCTCGAAGTCGTAGACTTTTGGCTTGCCAAGGGGGTGGACGGCCTGCGCCTCGATGCGGTTCCTTACCTTTTCGAAAAGGAGGGCACGAACTGCGAAAACCTGCCGCAGACGCACGCATTCTTGAAGAAGCTTCGCGCCCACATCGACTTGCGATTCAAAAGTCGTGTGCTCCTCGCGGAGGCCAATCAGTGGCCGGAGGACGCCGCCGCCTATTTCGGTGATGGCGACGAATGCCACATGAATTTTCATTTTCCAGTCATGCCGCGGCTGTTCATGGCCATTCACGAAGAGGACAGGCTGCCCATCGTCGACATCTTCGCGCAGACCCCGGCCGTGCACGAGACTTGCCAGTGGGCGCTATTTCTTCGCAATCACGACGAGCTCACACTTGAAATGGTGTCCGATGAGGAGCGAGATTACATGTACCGCGCCTACGGCGAGCAGGCGGACATGCGCATCAACCTCGGTATCCGGCGGCGCCTGGCCCCCCTCGTCGGAAACAACCGACGAAAAATCGAGCTCCTCAATGCGCTCCTCTTCTCCCTCCCGGGCACACCGGTCCTTTACTACGGCGACGAGATCGGAATGGGGGACAACATCTATCTCGGCGATCGCAATGGAGTGCGTACTCCGATGCAATGGAGCTTGGACCGCAACGCCGGCTTCTCGCGTGCGAACCCGCAACGGCTGATTTTGCCGGTCGTCATCGATCCGGAATATCACTACGAATCCGTAAACGTCGAAAATCAACAGCAAAATACGACATCGCTCCTGTGGTGGACCAAGCGCATGATCGCGATCCGAAAGCGCTTCAGCGCGTTCGGGCGAGGCTCGGTCGAATTTTTGAGTCCTTCGAACCAGCGCGTCTTTGCGTGCGTACGCCAGTACGAGCAAGAATGCGTTCTCGTCGTGGCCAATCTGTCTCGATTTGCGCAATACGTAGAGCTGGATCTCGCGAAGTTCAAAGGCTGGGGCGTCACGGAACCGTTCGGAGAGACGGAATTTCCCGCCGTCGGCGAAGGACCTTACGTCATCACGCTCGGCCCGCACGGCTTCTACTGGTTCTCTCTCGATCGACCCGGGCTCGGCGCGGAGAGGGTCGGCGGGCCGCTTTCGGAGACCTTCGAGTGCACGAACATCGAGTCGCTTCTGCAGAGTGGGCCGTTCGAATCGACCCTCGTCGCCTTTCTCGAGAGCCGGCCCTGGATGTCGGGCCGCGCGGCCGGCATCCGCGCCGCCCCGGCCGAGGAGGTCGTTCGATTGGGCGAAGGGGACAACTGCATCTGGCTGACGACACTGCGCATCGAATACACGGACGGCGAGCGCGAACTCTGCGTGCTCCCGGTCTCGTTTCTCGCCAATCCGTCGACGCCGTCGGCGATCGTGGCCCACGTGCAGCTCACCGGGGACGGATCCCGGGTCGGGAGGGCCGGGGCTCTCGTCGACGCGCTCGAGGAGCCCGCGTCGGCCCGGTCCTTTCTGGCCATGATGCTCAGCCAGAAGACGCCAATCCGTGCCGACGCGGGCGTCAGTCTCTCGCTTTTGCGGGAGGTCGGGGCGTACGCGGAGGACCCGCGCGTCGAGCCGTGGAAGCTAGGTCGGGAGCGGTATGACACCACCCTGCGTTTCGGAGATCGCTTCACTCTCCGGCTCTTCCGACACCTCGACGAGGGGGTCACGCCGGAGCTCGAAATCGGACGCTACCTGGCCGAGCGCGGGGTCGAAATGGGCCCCCCCCTCTTTTCCGCGCTCGAGCTTCGACGCCCTCGGGCCGAGCCCCTGACCCTCGCGCTCGTTCAGGGCTTCGTTCCGCACGCCGCCAGCGCGTGGTCTTTCACGACGGACGAGCTCGGCCGTTATTACGACCGTGTTCTCACGCGCAGCCATAGCGAGATACCCCCTCCCGCGCCGCCCACCGACTCTCCCATTCGACTCGTCGGGCGAGAACCGCCGGATGTCATTTCGGCGATGCTGGGAACCTACCGCGACACGGCGCGTCAGCTCGGGCGCCGTGTGGCCGAGCTGCATCTCGCGCTCGGCGCGCCCACAACCGACGCGGCGTTCGTACCCGAGCCGTATTCGATGCTCGATCGGCGATCGAAGTACCAATCGGTTCGGACGCTCGCCGCGCGGGTGCTGCGCCTCTTGCGCGAGCGCTTGGTCGTGCTCTCGCCGCGGACGCGTCAGGAAGCCGAAAGGGTCTTGGCGAGTGAAGCCGCGTTGCTCCGCAGCTTCGAGCCGCTCCTTCGGGCCAAGATGGCGGCCCTGCGCATCCGCGTCCACGGCCGTCTCCACCTCGGTCACGTCCTGCAGAAAGGGGCCGACTTCGTCTTCACCGACGTCGGCGGCCCCCGCGACGTGACGCTCTCGGAGCGCCGCCGCAAACGGTCCCCGCTCCGTGACCTCGCGAGCATGGTTCGATCGTTCGACTTCGCGGCGCTCACGGTGCTCTTCGACCCGGCCTGCGTTCGCGAGTCGGACGCGGAGACCGCGCGCCCGTGGGCGTTTCACTGGGCCTCGTGGACCTCCGCGGCCTTTCTGCAAGCGTATCTGGAGGCCATCGGCGGTGCGCTCTTCGTCCCGACCGACCCCAGGGAGCGCTCCGTCCTTTTCGACGTTTTCTGGGTCGAGCGAGCCCTTCACCAGCTGAAGACGCAGCTCAAGGACGGATCGAACGACGCCAACATCATGGTCGCCCTTCTCGGAATCGCGAATCTTTTCCGTTAGCGACCCGGCGACGACAACGAGACCCGAGAGCGCTCCCCGCTCGGCTTCGCGATCAGTCTATGGCCCTCGCAAGGGCTCGGCGAATTTCGTCGTGGCGCGGTCCGGCGGCGACCTTCGTGCCATCGAGCTCTCGCACGTAAAAGACGTCGGCCACGCGTGTTCCTTCGGTGTTGATCTTCGAGAGCGCGATGGATAACCCGAGCTCATGGAGGACCTGCGCAACCGTGTAGAGCAGTCCGGGTCGATCTTTGGCGTAGACTTCGACGATCGTGTGGCGAGGCGATGCGCGGTCGTCGAACAAAATTTCGGTCGGCACGGCCGGACTCGGCCGCTCACGCCACGGAGAGGCCGATCCCGTGCGCATCCGGAGGAGCTCCGCGGGGGTGACTCGGCCCGCGCACACGTCCTCGAGATCGCGCGCCAAGCGCGGCAGCACGGCCTCCACGCCGGCTGTGCCACCGTCTCGGTCCCGAACCCAAAAGAGGTCGAGCGCCTCGCGCTCCGCCCCGACGGGGTGGGAATACACTTCGGCAGTCAACACTTCGAGACGACTCGCGGTCAAGGCGGCTGCGATGCCGGCAAGAAGGCCGGGGCGGTCGTCGGCGACGATGCAAAGCTCTGCGGCTTCAGGGTGTCGCGAAGGGACCCGCGCGACGCAAGCGCCGCGTCCGGCGCGCTCGTGCACGACGTGCGCGTGCTGAACGATGGACTCCGGCCGATTCGCGAGGAGGTAGCGCTCGGGCAAAGCCGATAGCAGGAGGTCGAGCGTTTGACTCGGACCCGTCCAGAGGGCGCGCGCGGCTTTGCAGACCCGGGCGACCCGCTCGTTGTCGGCCCGGGGCTCTTGCCCCGTCAGGTAGCCCTCGGAAGCAAAGTAGAGCTCCTCGAGCATTCGTGCCTTCCACGAGGTCATGGCCGTCGGTGACGTCGTGCTCACGTCGGAAACCGTCAGAAGATAGAGGTTGCGAAGGCCCTCGCGTCCACGGACCGAGCGGCAGAACTCTTCGACGGTCGCGGCGTCGTCGAGATCACGCCGTGTCGCGACGTGGTACATGAGGAGGTGATTGAGGACGAGCTCCGCCGCCTCGTCGATCTCTTCCGCCGAAAAGCCGAGCCGGAGGAGAATCGTACGACAAAGCTCTTCGCCTGCTTTCGAGTGGTTTTTGCGCGAGCCGGTGGCGTCGGGCCAACCCTTGCCCA
>JBEKFX010000102.1:0-22145 GCA_050013115.1 Polyangiaceae bacterium | reverse complement strand
TTCGTGGGGTGGGTCCACGGCGGCGGAAATGTATTCGGCATGCTCGGCGAGATGCTTGCCGCCGGATTGAACGCCAACCTCGGGGGGCGCGATCACGCGCCGATCGACGTCGAGCGCCAAGTCATCCGCTGGGTAGCCGAGCTGCTCGGGCTGCCCTCGACATCGAGCGGTCTCTTTGTCACGGGCACATCCATCGCAAACTTCATGGGAGTCCTGACCGCTCGCGTCGCCGCTGGAGGAGACCAGATCCGACGCGCGGGCGTGGGATCCCTCCGCCTCGTCGGCTATGCGTCCGTTGCGGCTCACGAGAGTGTGGCCCGCGCCCTAGACATGGCGGGCCTGGGATCCGACGCGTTGCGGCGGGTCCCCATCGATGCTTCGCATCGGATGAACATCGCGGCGCTCGAGGAGATGGTCGCGCGCGATAGAGCCTCTGGATTTCAGCCTTTTCTCGTTATCGGGACCGCCGGAACGGTCGATATCGGCGCGATCGACGACCTCTCCGCCATGGCGGACCTGTGTCGACGGGCGACTCTCTGGTTACACGTCGACGGCGCATTCGGAGCGCTGGGTGTTTTGGCACCGTCGATCCGTCCATTGCTCCGCGGCTTGGAACGAGCGGATTCCATCGCATTGGACTTTCACAAGTGGGGCCAAGTCCCATACGACGCGGGTTGCTTCGTCGCACGGGACGGCGACACGTTGCTTCGCGCCTTTGCTACCGAGGCGGCGTACCTTCGAAAGGAACCTCGAGGTCTGGCGGCCGGAGCCCCTTGGCCCGTCCACCTCGGCCCCGATTTGTCCCGAGGATTTCGCGCTCTCAAAGTTTGGTTCACACTGAAGAGCATAGGCATGGATCGCCTCGGTCGAGCGATCGAGCGCACCTGCGAGCTCGCGCGTTACCTCTCAGAACGCATTGATGCCGAACCGGAGCTCGAACGCGTGGCTCCTGTGAACCTCAACATCGTTTGCTTCCGCTATCTCTTTCCAAAGGACGCCGACCAGCTCCATGCCGATCTTGCTGCCGATCTCCAGGAGAGCGGGGTCGCGGCGCCGTCGACCACGCGAATCGGCGGGCATCTGGTCTTGCGCATGGCCATCGTCAACCATCGAACGAGGGCCGCGGACGTCGATCGATGCCTCGAGGCCACGTTGGTCCTCGCTCGATCGCGCGTTCGACGAAGCCCTCATTCGGTGGGCTGACGACTTTGGACGCGACGCAGCCCCCGCCAGGCCGAGACCATAGGGCTCCCTACGAAAGCCCGGCAATTCGCCTCGAGCGCGTGCTCGCCATGCCCGATATCGCGCCCATCGCTCGAGGTCGCACGCTAATCCTTCGGACCGGTCTGAACGCCACATTCTATGTGGACGGGCC
Organism: Polyangiaceae bacterium; assembly: GCA_050013115.1. Classification (GTDB taxonomy): domain Bacteria; phylum Myxococcota_A; class Polyangia; order Polyangiales; family Polyangiaceae; genus Palsa-1150. The sequence goes on along the minus strand of JBEKFX010000102.1, from coordinate 20,770 downwards.
GGGCGAAGCGCGGATCGACGAATCCGCCGCAGACACGACACCGCACCTGCGATTCGTCGTCAGGCACGCCGTCGAGCTCTGCGTTCAGCTCGACGACGCGGACGACCCCGTGCTTGCAGGGCTCATCGCGGCCCGCGCTGCTGCCCTCTTTTTTATGCTCGAGGGGGGCCCCCCCGTTCATACCGCGCCGTCGTGGCTACCTGCGTTCGCCGGTGAGCGCCCCCCCCATCCCGAACAGATTCCTCGCGCGTGGCAGGTCCTCCTAGAACACCAACCCGGGACGGTCGCGCACGTGGACGAAAGTACGGCGCAGCGGCTGGCCGAAATTTGGGGTTTCCTCGGCCCAGCCGAGCATTTGATGGGTACCGGAGGCGACGCGCGCCTGCGCATCGAGGCCCAAACGGGGTTGAACGCGTACGGGTGCAGCCCTCGCCCCCGGCCGTGGGCGATCACTTTTGCCTCCTCGACGGCGTCGTCCGTCTCCGAACGCGGTTACGATGCTGCCGAAGCGGCGCGGCGTGCACTTGTGCGCGAGGCCCTAGCTCATGGACCGGAGCGCGCGATGCGCTCCGCCGCAGGCCATGTGCGGCAAGCCCTGCGCCATTACTTCGCGCTCCCGAAGGGCGCGGAAATTGTCCTGACACCGTCCGGCACGGACGGTGAGCTCTGCGCTCTCGCGCTGACTTGTTTGATGGAGCCGCGTCTCCCGATCACCAACATCCTCCTCGCACCGGACGAATCCGGCACCGGCGTCCCCCTCGCCGCGACCGGTCGACACTTCGCCATGGTGACGGCGCGGGGTGTGCCGGTCGCCAAGGGCGCGCCCATCGAGGGATTTCCGAGTGAGATCGATCTGGTGGGCGTATCGGCGAGAACGGAAACGGGCGCCGTCCGGCCGGGCGGAGACATCAGAGCCGACTGGCAAGCGCGTGTCGCCGAGGCGATAGCCGCGGGGCGCCGGGTGTTGCTTCATCTGATGGACCAGTCAAAGACCGGCCTGGTCGCGTCGATCGACGGTCCATTGCCGTCTGGACGGCGACCCGGCGATGGGATCGATGTGGTCGTCGATGCATGCCAGGGACGCCTCTCCGCGAAAAGCATCCGAGGGTACGTCGAGAGAGACTTCATGGTGCTCCTCACCGGCTCCAAGTTCTTTACCGGGCCCCCTTTCGCGGGCGCGATCTTGGTCCCCGCCTCGATCGCCTCCCGCCTGCAGGGACCGTTGCGCTTGCCCCGAGGCCTCGCCGACTATGAGGGTCGCTTCGACTGGCCGGATGGCGTCGCTGCTTCGTCGAGCTTCCGACCAGACACCAACGTCGGCGTCGTGCTCCGGTGGGAGGCCGCCTTGGCGGAAATGGCCGCATTCGCCAAAGTGCCACCGCCGGACGTCCGGCAGACCCTCACTCGGTTCGCCAATGCGGTGCGACGAGGGATCGTCGAGAATCCCGATCTCCTCGGTTATGACGCGCCGCCGTCGGGCCGAGAGAGCCCCGAGGATTGGGATGCACTGCCGACGATCTTCACCTTCTCCATCCGACGAACGCAGGCCGATGGCACCCGAGCACTGCTTGCGCCCGAGGAGGCAGCTCAGGTCTACCGCTGGCTGAATAGCGACCTCACGCTCTGCATGCCCGATGATTGCCACCGCAGCGAGCGCGACCTGGCGCGACGGCGCGTACACGTCGGCCAACCCGTCACCCTGCGCACCGCGACCGGAGCCCCAACGGGAGCTCTTCGCATCTCTGCCGGAGCGCGACTCGTGTCGGGTGAACCGTCACAAGCCCACTTGTCCCCCGCTGATCGCCTGGAGCGCGAAATCTGTGACGCTCTCGCGGCGCTCGACAAAGTGTCTCTCATCATGCGCCATATCGATGCGATACGCTTGATCGATCCCCAGCCAAGCTTTGGCCTCGACGTCGACCAGACCATCTGACTTCCGGTTGATGCTCTCGCCTTGAGGCCGATGGGCGCTTCTCGACATTCTCGAAAGAGGCCGCCTGCATTTTTTGCAAGTCCGGCCTTCTGCCGCGACACGAGATGTCACTCGTCGACGCGGTGCGCCGCCTGACGCTGCTCGGCAAGACCGACTTGGAAAAGAGGAAGCTCGTTATCTTTTGCCTGAGCCAACCATGACAACGCGCGCACCTTGTGTTTCGCGTTCGCCCTGGTAAGGTGCATGTGAACGAGCGTGTACTTGGTCCGCCCGATCTTCAACGTCGTCCGCGACGTCCGACGCGCTAGCCGGGTGTCTGCCGATACACGCTCAGCCGTTCAACTTAGCGCAGATTTCGCGGCCACGCGGGTCCTGCGGCACATGGGCCTCGACCGGAAGCGCAAGCTACGCTCAATCACTCTCAACGACGGGATCGCCGTCCACTACCGTCTGAACAGCGGCGATGTACAGTCGATTCGCGAGGTTCTCCTCGACGAGTGCTACCGGCTGCCGTTCGAAATCATGCCCCGTACGGTCGTCGATCTCGGCGCGAACATAGGCCTCGCCACCCTGTGGTTCTGGCATCGCTGGCATCCAACCCATATGGTGGCCGTCGAGGCCTCTCCTTCGAACGCGCAGGTCGCTCGCAAAAACTTCGAGTCGAACGGCATTCGCGTCGAGCTGCTCGAAGCGGCGGTAGGGCCCCAGGATGGCACTTGCTCGTTCGTCGAGACCGATGCCTCGAACGTGGGCCGCGTCAGCGCAACCGGCGGACTGACAAGGCGCATGGTCAGCATGAAAACCGTGATGGGGAGCTTACCGCCCGGCTCCCTTATCGACGTCGTGAAGATGGACATCGAGGGGGGAGAAGAACCTCTATTGCTGGAGGGCGATACGAGCTGGATCGATCGCGTACGTTCTTTCATCGTTGAGTTCCATCCGGACGCAATCGATCGGCCTCGACTGATCCGCTCTCTCATCGACCGCGGCTTTCGGTATGTTCCGCCAAATACGGTCTTTCAAGATAATTACGAGTCGTTCGTGCGCGAGGCGACCTGATCTCCGCGGCGCGCGTCTTTCATCGGAGGTCGCACACGCATCGTCCGAGCCTCCACTCCTTCGTAATCAGCCTGATTGTCCACCGAGTGGCTCGTATGCGTCCAGAGTCAGCCGCCTCCGTTCGATGAATCGATTGCCGAGTAAACTCGTTCAATAGCCGCGACAGTCGACGCCGGTGAGCAGTGCTCTTCGACCAAGCGGCGCGCTGCCTTGCGCAATGCGATCCGCGCGGCCGCATCCTCGAGCAGGTGCGCCGCTCTGTCGATGAGACCCTGGTCATCCTCACAAATTCCAGCGTGTTTTCCGTCCTCTGCAGGGAGACCTTCGACTCCGTCCTTCGTCGTGACCACCGCAGTTCCCAAAGCAAAAGCTTCGAGCACTTTGACCTTCATCCCACTGCCGAAACGGGGTGCGTAGAGCATGACGTCGATCTGCCTGAAGTATGGCAAGATGTCTGGAACCCCGTCGTGAATCGTCACGTCGGAAGTGCGGGCGCTCACGAAGCAACGCACGTCGCGAGCGTTGTGTCCGACGATGGACAGCCGCGCAGACGGTACCCGGCGTTTGATGTGAGGCCACAGATTCAACAGGAGACGCTCGGCGGCCGAGTAGGACGGCCCCCATCCGAACGAGCCGATGAGGCCGAGAACAGGCGTCTTGGAGCCCAGCGCCTCGCCGTCGAACGGATAGAGCGACAGGTCCAGCCCCAGCGGCACCGTCGCTACGCTGGCGGTTGGATTCAACTCTTTCACGCGGGACGCGAGTCGTGGGGTGAGCGTCACGATCGTCTTGTAAGTGCGAATGAGCTTCTTCTCGGCTTGAAGCATCGTCGTGTGATTGAGAAGTGGCAGGAGTCTCCTTGGTGCCTTGAGAAAGTCGAGCTCGTTGAGATTTGGAACGTGGAGCAATGCCTTCTCACGATGGTTTTCTCCCAACCAGCCCGTCCATGTGTGCTCCAGGTGAAGAACGTCGAAGCCCCTGTCCAGCTCGGCCCGAAGGGTTTCTCGTAAGTCGTCGCCAAATATTCGAGAGTTGTGTCGAAGCATCGACTTTGCCCGTTCGGTCATGCCCGCGCGGGAAGTGACTCTCATGAAGGCTCGAACATCGTATTGCGGCGACGGAAACAAATCCGACGTCTTCGATACGTCATCCGGCTTTATCCACGTAAATAGTGCGGTGACACGATGACCGCGTTCGGTCAGTTCTTTCAACAGTACGTATGCCCACCTCCCGACAGCATGGCCGAAAGGAAGGGGTGGCTCGATCAAGACTATGACGATGCGCAACGATTTCATAAGTTTTGCCAAGATAGCATAGGAACGTCGCCAACCGGCTAGCGCCGTCACCGCACGGGACGAAGGTTTTCGGCATCGAAGGGCTGGACGGTGCGAGCCTGAGCGGGACCTCGTGATGACCGGAGAAATTGCGCTGCGGGGCCGTCCCGATGTGGCCGAAAGCGAGTGGCCGGTATGACACGCCTATCGACTCGGGCGGCAGCCCAAAGCGCGCTAACGTCCTAGGCGAATGGCTAACCTTTTCCTTCGCGCGTCCACGCTCGCCGTCTCGCGTTTGCTTTGTCTCGCGATCGGCGGGTGCGATACGCCGGGGCCGTCGGCGGACGCCGACGCGGCCTCCCCTTGGCCTACGCCGTCCAGATCGTCGGTCGGTTCGGCGAGCCCTTCTTTGTCAGGGGCCGACGCGGCTTCGGCCCCAATAGAGACCGGGCGTTCGATGCCTCCTCGACCCGTGCCCAAGGCGATGCCCACGGTACGGATCACGATGCCGATGGACGTCCAGCTTCAAGCCATTCAATACATGGCAGCCATGCAGGCGCCGCAAGCGAATGATGCACCCGCGGACCCGTCCTACGCGCAGCAGATCGCCGCCTCCCTTCGCCCGCTTGGCAAGACGGAGGTCGTCTCGAGCGGACGGCGCATCGATATCGCGATGACCAAGGGGTGCGATGCGACGCTACCGCGGGGTGCGTTGGCGCAGCGCACGAGCGCGTCGCTGACGACGCTGCTGACCCACGGTGTGCTCGTCGTTCGATGCGCTGACCGAGAGGTCCAGTGCCTCCAGAGCACTCGAGAAGCCGACGATGTTTTGTGCACGCACAAATGAGCTTGCATCAAGGTCCCTCAATGGCGACGTCAAATGGCGTCCCACGTCCCGACCCAGGCACGCCCCGCATGCACGCAAGCAACGTGCGTCATGTCGTTGCTCACGGCGCATTCGCGCTGGGTTGGATACGTTCCGTCGAGCTCCGCGGAGCGCAACAGTCGGGCATGCGCAGAGCCGCGAACAATGAATCCCACGCCAGTCGGGATCACATACGTTTTGCCGTCCGGCGAGCGCGGACTGCCCGGCGACCACGGCTGGCCGAGAAAGTCAGCGAGAAGAGAGGCTTCACGGCGATCCGGCGAAATCAGCAAGGGCACGTCTTCGACAATCGCTTCGAGTCCCGAAGGACCCCATGCAATCGGCAGGGCCCGCGCCAGCCCGCGAGACCCTGCGCAGCGACCGGAAAGCGGCGGGGCCACGGGCAAGCCGACGTCGCGGTCGTCCCCCCTTGTGGAGACCTCAAAGGCAGCACGAAGCGTCAGCCCGTCGCATGGATCGTAAGCGTCCACCCACCGCATGGCCCCATCGGGCGAGACGACGTTAGACGCCCACTCGGGGAGCCCCGACGCCGCTTCGTCGCCCAGATCCGGATCCACACGAACGATGCCTGCCAGTGTTCGGACGAGCAGCTTGCCACTTGGCTCGAAGGCGAGCGCGCCCCAAGCCGACTCACGTCCGCGCGCGGCGAGAGGGACTGCAGCGACCGACCGAAGGAGCCGCGCGCTTGCGATCGGAGCCAGCTCAGCAATCCATTTTTGTGCGTCGGACACCCGTGACGCAGTCTGCGCAGCGGGTGGACGCTCACAGCGATCGAGAGCAAGCCCCGCGCGCAGTGGGTCTCCCATCGTGACGAAGGAACGGACCTCGGCCAGTCCGAGATCCTCGAGCGCACGAGCAGCCCCGCAGGTGATGGCCCCCGTCCCAGCGAGGGCGACAATCCGCGGCGCGCCGCCGTCCGCGCATGTCGCCCGCCATAGGGCACGCGCCTGGGCGACGAAACCTGGAATCTCCGGCGCGTCCCTGGGCCGATGAGCTCGCCCCGACGCGTACGACGCGAGCGTCGCAAAGGAAGCCTCGACAGCCCCCGAGTCCTGGCTGAGCCCGGCGGGACGGTCGAGCCACACGAGCTTGATGGCCAGACGAGGACCGGGTTCGAGGGGCGGACCTCCTCCGTCGAGCGCAACACGAAGGGCCACGTCATCACGCCCGTCCCCGTCGCGGTCGCCGACAGCCGCGTCGATTGACAGCTCAGGGGCTCCCACGGGATCCGTCAGTGTTGCGGCGAGCCGAATCCGCCCGCCAGCGGTGCCGTCGAGCACAGCTAGCCAGCGGGACGGCGCCGTAGGTGCGTTCGCCGGACACTTTGCTCCGAGTTCAACCAGCACCGCGCGGGACCCGACCGTCTCAAGGCGATCGATGGCTCCGCAGCTTGGGTCCCGCCAGAGACCGGCCGGTGGAGCGAAGGTCGCGGCGACTGCGGGCGCACTGCCGCCAGCGGTGCCTCGGTAAAAAACGAGCATCCCGGGGTCGTTTCCGTCGGCGGGCCGCACGATCGCAAACGCATCCTCAGCCCCATCGCCATCGAAATCGGCGACGATGGCCGAGATGAACACCTGCCCCGGTGGGGCCTCGAGGGAAAGCTCTTTGAGAGTCCATTGTGAGCGGTCGGGGGGGGCCGCTTCGGCAGGTTGAGCCAAGAACTCTTCGGCGGAAACTCCGGCCTCCGCGCTCCGGCTTGATGTTGAGGCCGGCGACGCCCCGGATGCGGCCGCGCCGTCGTCCACGCCAATCCGGTACGGGACGTACGGGTGATTCTCGCGACAGCCGCCGCACGCGATGGCCACAGCCACCAGCATCGCCAACACGGCGTCGCGGAACGTCATCGTCATTGGAACGATAGACGACTCTCCGCCGGCGTCGGTGAATACTCCGGCGACGCGCGCGCCGTACGGCGTCGTGGCCCTTGGAACGGCCTTTCCGCTTTTGGGCCATGCTGTCCGGGGGCTGATTATGACGTCGGCCACGAGCACCCGACGAGCACCGGCTCGGGCTGGAGAACAATTCCAAAACGCGCGGCGACCCCGTTCTGGATCCATCGCGCAGCCGTCAGGAGTTCGTGGGCCGTTGCGCCGCCGAGATTGACGAGCGCGAGCGCATGTTTTTTCGATAAGCCGACGGGCCCGAAGGTCCACCCTTTTGGAAACCCGGCTCTCTCGACGAGCCAGGCGGCGGCGACCTTGACCTTTCCGGGACCGGCCTGGAAGGCGGGGGGCCGGTCGCCGGCCACGGCCTCGAGGTTGGGCAGGCGCTGTTCATCGACGACCGGATTGACGAAGAACGAGCCGGCGCTGATTGAATCCGGATCGAGCCGATCGATGACCATTCCCTTGCTCCGACGAAGGTCGAGCACGGCATCCCGCACCGCGCGCAGCGGCGGCGGCGATGCGTGCGTGGCGGCGAGCGCGCGGGCTAGCTCCGCATAACGAATCGGGCGTGCGCCGCGGCTGGCATCGAGAGAGAACCGTACGCTCGTGACCATCCAGCGGTCGCTCCCCTTGAAAATGCTCGATCGGTAGCCAAACCCGCACGTGCCGGTGGAAATCGTGACGAATGCACCGGCCGCACGATCGAATGCGCGAACGTGGACGATGGTATCGCTAACCTCTTGCCCGTACGCGCCGACATTCTGGATGGGCGTCGCCCCAACCAGGCCTGGAATTCCACTCATGCACTCGAGCCCCGCCCACCCCTCGCGCACGGTTCGTTCGACAATCTCATCCCACCCTTCGCCCGCTGCCACGTCGAGCAGCACGTTTGAACCATCGCGTCTCGAGCTCGTTCCCTTCAGGGCGACATGCGCGACGACCCCGGACCAGCCCTCGTCGCCGACGACAATGTTGCTTCCTCCCCCGAGAACGAAGAGCGGCTGCTGGTTTACCCTCATCTCGTGCTCGAGCTCCAAGATCTCCGGTTCGCGCTCGATCTCGATCAAGCGGCGGGCCGGACCACCGATGTGAAGTGTGGTCAGCGGCGCCAAGGAAACCTGTTCGCGCTCCCGCATTCGTGGGGGTGTACAGGAAAACGAACGCCACGTGCAGCGCTACCCGTCGCCAACCGCACACCGCTCCCAAGACAGGCGACCGATCCGGCGCGCGAAGAATCGGCGCGCTTCGAGTCCGGTACGCGACAGATGGGCGTGCAAACTGCTCGGAGCATTGAATGCCCAAGCGCTGGAGTTCCGCCGTTCAAGGGAAGATTCGCGGAAGACGGTCGAGATCCGCCCGGGTGCGAGCCAGGACAATTTGGTCGAAAGCCGCTCCCCCGCCCACGGCCTGGATGCCGAGCGATTGGACGCGAAGCGCCGGCACGTGGGACGTTTGCGAAAGCCGCCACAGGTCAACGCGGACCACACTCCACTCCGTCGGCGGTTGACCGGCTACTTTGTCCACAGCCGCGTAGCCCTCGCGCCAGACGTGGTCGCCGGCGACGAAGAGATAGCCGCCCGTTGGAAACGGCCTACCGATGAGAAGCGAAAGACCGGTCGTTTTCGGCGAAAGCGCTTTCCACGCAAACTGCAGCCACCGGAACTGTCCAGGACGGGGGTTCTCGGCAATTTCGAAGTCCCAGTTGGGCACAGCATGACCAAACGGTGGTTCCCAGGCCGGTCCGGCCTCCCCTTCCGCACGAAGCTCCAGACACTTTCCGCCCGAAAAGGCATCACGATAAGAAACGCCGAACACGGGCGTTCGCCCCCGCAAAACCGCCACGTCCGATTCGTCCTCGTCGAACAAGACGGCCACGGCTCGTTGCTCGACGACGTCCGGGTGAGAAGGCCCAAGGAGCGTCCCATGGAGGACGATTTCTCCCATGCGCAAATTGCCGGGCGGCCAAGTCCCTCCGCCCGTGCTCTCGAGCCGAAAACGCGCGGCATCAATCGGGTGAGGAAACCAGTGGGTGTGGGACGCACTGTTCGAGAGCAAAAACGGCCCGTCGCGCCACCGCTCTGCGCGCGCATCCCAGTACTGCAAGCGCACGTCGCGAAGCCACGATTCGGGGTGACTTGGATCTTCGATGAGTGTGATTCCGGTTGCGTGCACCTGCGTCCGGAAGGCATCGAGCTCGACGCTGAAGGACCCAGACCAACCCGAGTCGACGAGGTTCATCGTCGTCCAGGGAAGCCAAGGATCGGCGGGCACGTCGGGCTTACCATCGGTCAGTCCATTGATGGGGCGCGCAGACTCCGTGCGTTGCGAGCCAAGCTTGAACAGGACGAGTGCTTTGGCACCGGAAAGCACGTTGGGCACAAGCGCAGCCGTCGAGCCCGCAGCATTGCCCCACGTTTCGACACGCGTCACGGGCGTCCGATCAATGAAGAGGGAGCGCTGCCGAATGTCCCCAGCGGCCGATGAGACATGCGTTCTCCACCGCTCTTCATAGCGTGACGTCAACCGCAGGACGTCGCCCATCCAAGTGGCGACGACGAGATCCCCATCGGGTAGCCAGTCGGCAACCGGGAGCGCCTGGAGGTCATTCTTCGACAGGATCTCACCCTGGGCGCTCAAAACGGTCAGCGTCCCGAGCTCGCTTCCGACGACGACGCGGTCCCCATCAGGCGCGACCCGTGGATGGGAGAGCGCCGAATCGCCTGCGTAGGTCCAAAGCAGTGTGCCCGCTGCCGAGTACCACCTGAGCTCGGATCCCGTCGTGATTGCGACAAAGCGCGCATCCGGCGCAAACTGGACGGCCGTAGCACTCGAAGAGATCGTCGCAACGACGCGCCCGCCCCGGAGCAAGAACACCCGACCTCCCAAGACGTCCGAGCGTATCGCGACCCAATTGCCGGTCGCATCGACCTCGGCACCGAGAAGTCGGCCGGCATCGGCCAGACGTATCGTCCATCGCGTTGCGCCCGTCGTCGCCTCGTACGCAGTGGCCGTGCAACCTTCGAGCGCGAGGAGCGTCTCCCTGTTTTGCGCGAGCAGCAGCATTCGCCGCCGCGCCGTCCGCCACCAATCGACGCTCCACAGACGGCGTCCGTCGCTCGCCCACATGACGAGCCCCAAGTCGCCTGCGCTGGCCACCCAATCGCCGCTTGGTGAAGCCGCAAATTGGTCAATCGGATCGGTGAGGTCCGACGCACGACTCCACCGCGTCGCACGTTTCGGCAAACCATAGAGTGCGAAGCGGCGGCGCGGCGCGCCGCTCTCGTCGAGCACATAGAGCTCGTAGCCCTCGGCGGCATGTTGGTCGAAGCCCTGAACGGCAAAGCCCCCGGCAATCCTTCGCGGGCCATACGCATCGTGGTCCCCCAACGTGCGGCGAAAGCGGAGCGAGCCGTTCGACAAGTCGATACCGTATACATTTTCGTCCCGGTTCATGGCGTTGGTGACGGCCACGTCACCGCCGATGGCCAAGTCCTTCAAATGGGCACCAAATCTCCGCTCAGCGGGAGTCGAAAGGCCCAGTCCTCGGGAGATGGCTTTTCGAACGAAGGTTTCGGTGGGGTGCAAGGCCTCACCGCCGAGATCGGGAAGCCGCGGCGCAGCCGATACTTCAACACGCACTTCCGCGCTCCTGCCCGAAATGAGCTCCGTCGCCCGCAGTATGGCCGTAGATCCGTCGATGTTGAGCGGAACAATCCACCGATCGCCGGCCGGCACGCCAACACCCGTTGCAACCATCGCCTCGCGAAGAGCCTCACCCTTTGAATCGATCAGTTCGACGTGCACCGGCATCGTTGCCGATACCGGCCTTCCGAGGTCATCGGACACCGACGCGGTCCAAGCCAGCTCCTGCCCCGAGACGACCTGCGCGGGTGCACCCAATTCGACGGATGCAATCGGTCGGGGCAGAATTGCGTAAAGGCGCGCGGGCAGGCTTCTCAAGTCGGCCTCGACCACGCCATTGATCGGAAACACCCGCCGCAGGCCGAAGACGTCGTACACCGAGGCACCGGCCGCATCGAGCCCGACGGAGACATCGAGGGGGACTCGCTGCGAGACGAACAATCCGGTACGCCACGCGACGGCGGGATCGACGTCCGGCAGCACGTTGTCGACGACCCAAACGAAGCGTCCCTCGCCCGACTTGCGTCGCGTGACGGCCACATCCGGCTCGGTGGTGCGTGCGGCGGGTGGCACAAAGTCGAGCTCTCGGTCGACGATCGCCGCGTCTTCCTTGAAAATCTCTGAAAGACGCGGGTAAGACGAGTCGTCGTTTTGCAGCGACGGGTCGGCCGCCGTATGGTCGAACGCTACGTCGATCGCCGTAAAAGATGTCAAAAGCTCCGGACGACTCGTCTGGTCGTAAAAGACCCGAACTCCGACGGCTCTCGCGCGCTCCAAGGCAGTCGCAAGGCTCGGATCGAGCTCGACTCGTTGGCCGACCACAAGCACGGCGCGGAACGACAGCAGTGCCGAGGGCTGCGCCTCTTCCGCGAACACAAACGATGCGGGGCGGTGCGCATAGAGGCACGCGTTATAGGCCTCGTACAAGTGTCCAAAGTACTCGTTCATCACGCTGCGCCCGCCGGCGTCGATGGCGAGCATGCGCGAAGAGACGACAATAGCGACGCGGTCGTCCGGACGGAGCGTCGTCAGCCAACGGCCATAATCCCGCAGCAGGCCGCCGACGGCGCGGAGCATCGAGAGCTGTCCGGAGCCCGTCGCGCGCGGGTCGCCGCGATCGGGAGCGGCCCAAGGGGGTGGCCCCGACCATCCGACCCCGTCAGCGCCGCGCATGATCATCTCGAACAACGTCGGCATGATCATCGCTCCCGTTCCGTCGTCGTTCCAAAGTTCGGGGTGACCCCATGCGCGCTTGCCCGGGCGCTTGTAAAAGTCGACCTCGTGTGGGGTGACGTTGAGCGGCTGAATCTGTTCGGCCTGATAGTGTAGGTCGACCTCATTGGCGTTCCGAAAGGCGACCGCCGGGTCGACCCCGAAACCTCTGTATGGCCCGGTCATGGCGCTCAACGCGCCGGGTGCGATCCGCTGCAGTGCCGCATTGAACCGGTGTTCGGCGTCAACCGGTAGCTGAGCGGTCCGCTTCCATACAGAATCGATGATCGGGCTCCAGGCTCCCGTCGCGGTCAACTTTTTCAGCGCCGCCTCGTAGCCCGCCCTCTCCGCTGCGGAGAGGGCCGCGTCGGCGCCGCGCTGCTCCACCCACCAGTTGGCGGCCCAGCTCCAGCCGCGGAACGCGGGGTACGCCGCGAGGCTCCGAGTCACGTGCTCGATGGCACTCGTCATCTGCTCGGGCGTCCGCCCGTCGAATCCGGTGCCCAGGGGAAGGCCTGCGTCGTTGGCGAGCAAGATCCCGCGCTCCTCGATCCCAAAAGCTCCGTATGCGGCCAGGGTGCGCCGAACGGGCCCTTCCTGCAGGGCCTTGTCGAACAGCGCCGAAAAGACACCCGATTTGCGCTGGGCGGGCAACGCTGGCTCGACGGTCACCGTCGCGTCGACGAGGTCCATGATACCGACCGCGGCCACCCCGAGTCGATCGACGAACATGTTTACCCCGAGTCGGCGCGCTCGCTCGATGTGCGCGGCCACCTTTTCCGGTGTGTCTGTCGACGTGCCTGCCGGAAACCCCGCCTCGTAGTCGCCGTGCTGGACAACGCTGAAAGCCGGGGCGTCAGCGATTCCCGGCCCGATGTCGATCTCCTGCGCGGCCACCGTGGTGCCGGGCACATCGGACGTCACTCGGTAGTGCCCTGGCCGAAGCGCACGAGTCAGCTCGGGGGCGAGGCTGACGTCTGCGCTGCCCGAGTGCAGCTCGAGCCCCGCCTGCGCGACGACCCGGACGTCGTCGCGCACCTGCAACGTGATCCCCTTCGGTTCCCCGTCGGACGGCGAAGTCGACCTAACCCGAATCGGGATCGCTTCTCCCTGCCCGAAATATATGCGGTTCAAAGGGGTCGCGACCGAGAGGCCCCCACGCGAAAGTGGCGCGTGCACTTCGGCGATCTTGTCGACCGTATACTGGTCGCTCGCGCCCTCAACACTCGGCGAGAGGCGTAGCTGGACCAATCCCGCAGCGTCCGCGGGCAGCTTGAGCCAGCCGTCCTTGAGCTCGAGTTCGTGGAATACGGGCGTCCCGATCGGCCGCAGCCAAGCACGCCAGATCGGTTGCGGAGCGGACGCGCCGTGGCGGCTCAATTGAATGCCGACCGGCAGCCGGGCTCCGGCGATCCACGGACCGGGCGGCAGCGTGACGATCACCTCGTCGACATCGGCGGCCACGATGCGCCTGAGGGCCCCCGAACGGCGATCGTACACTTCGAAAATCTCGCGCCCACTGATCGATTTCACGATAAGCTCATCGCCGAAGATGCGAATATCGGAAATACGCAATGCCGGGTCCGCAACGGCCAACCGGACTTTGCTGTCGAGACGTCCCTGGACGTCGTACTCTTTCACGACATCGCCCCCTCCGATGATGCTGGTCCGACCCACGTCGTCCACGTCGAACCCGCCGGCCCAAATCTCGGGCCGCTTGCGCACCTCCGTAGCGATCGACCATAAAACTCTTCCGTCGAAACCGATCGCGCGAAGCGTTCCGCCGGACGACATCACGTAAAAGCGACGACCTCGCTCCCAGACCCGGAACTGCGGCGTCGTCGCGGCGAAATTCTCTCCAGACGCTGCAAGCGAGTAAGCCAAGGCGACCGTGCCCGAAGGCTTGATCCTCAGAATGCGATTTCGATTCGGGTCGATACCGAAGAAGTCGCCGCTCGAACCGACCTCCACGTCGCACGGAGCCCACCACTCGACGCGGTCAGAGACGAGAAAGTCGTCCACCGCGCCGAGCGGCTGGAACTGCGGATCCCACAGAAAGACGCTGTGCTGGAAATGCCCGCTGGCGGTCGCGACGATCCCATCGGCATTGGCCGTTGCGGCCCACGTCGCGGGGCGCACCGGACTGCCGACCGGTCGCGATCCGTCCCTCTCCACGCGGAGGACGTATTGACCACTGGACAGGTACACACGCCCGTCGCTCCCGACCCCGAGATGACTGGTGGCGACGTTGAGGCCAGGATCCTCGTGAGACACCACGCGGACGATCTCCTCGGCGCGCAATGTTCGGCTGAAGCCGAGGAGCGCGAACACGGCGAGCAGAGAGGCCCGATGGTGGCAGCTCTTCCGTCCGGACTTCATCGGCTGGAATCTTGGCACACGCCGCCGCGGAGATGTCGCATCTCCGTCCTCCTCTGTTTGTCCCCGCTACGCTTGGGCTCCTTTGCGATCGCGTGCCTGGACCTGTCCACCGCTCTGATTTCGTGAGATTGAGGGAACCGACGTACCGTGCAGTCGCTCCCCATCGACCCGTTTCTTCCCGATGTCGTGCGCTTGCTCCGCGCCGAGTCCGCGCTCGTCGTGGAAGCGCCGCCGGGGGCAGGGAAAACCACTCGCATTCCGTCTGCACTCTTGAATGCCGGGCTGGCCGGCGACGGCGAAGTTCTGGTGCTTGAGCCGCGCCGCTTGGCCGCGCGTCTTGCGGCGCGTCGGGTCGCCGAGGACTGCGGCGAGCCGGTCGGTGTGACGGTCGGCTACCAGGTCCGTTTCGAAGACGTCTCGGGCCCACGAACGAAGCTGCGCTTTGTGACCGAAGGCGTGCTGACGCGCAGGTTGCTCTCGTCTCCGGACCTGCGAAACGTCGGCGTCGTCGTTCTCGACGAGTTTCACGAACGGCATCTCCAAGGCGACGTCGCGCTCGCGATCCTCGATCGTCTGCGACGCGACGGCCGCCCCGATCTGCGGCTGGTCGTGATGAGCGCCACGTTGGCTGCAAAGCCCATTGCGGATTATCTTCGCGCACCGATTCTTCGGGCGGAAGGCCGCTCCCACACTGTTACGTTGCATCACCTGCCGACCCCCGACGAGCGTCCGCTCTCGGTGCAAGTGGCTTCGGGCGTACGCCAGCTCCTCGCCGGTGGACTCGACGGCGATATCCTCGTGTTCTTGCCCGGAGCGACCGAGATACGAAAAGCGCGTGAGGCGTGCGCCAACGTTGCCGCGGCCGCGAACTGGTCCATCGTACCGCTGCACGGAGATCTCTCCGCTCAGGAACAAGATGCAGCCGTTCGGCCTTCGAACGGACGAAAGCTGATTCTTTCGACCAACGTGGCTGAGTCCTCCGTGACCATCGAAGGGATTGTCGCCGTCGTCGACTCCGGGTTGGCGCGGGTGGCGTCCCAGGCGCCTTGGTCCGGCTTTCCGCGGTTGCGGGTCGAAAAGATCAGTCGTTCCTCCGCAACCCAGCGAGCGGGACGGGCCGGTCGGACGCGGGCCGGCATCTGCATGCGGCTTTACACAGCGGCCGACTTCGATTCGCGATCGGAGCACGATGTACCGGAGATCCGTCGCCTTGACCTCTCGCAAACCTGGCTCGAGCTCACCGGCCTGGGCAAAACCGATTTGCGCTGGCTCGAGCCCCCCTCCGAGTCGCACACCGCCGCCGCGATCGCACTGCTACAACGCCTCGGCGCGGTCGATGCGGGCGGAGCGATTACCGATGTCGGGCGGAGCATGCTGAGACTCGCCGTGCATCCCCGAGCCGCTCGCGTCGTCGTCGAAGGCGCCCGGCGGGGATTCCCGGGCGAGGCGAGCGTGGCCGCAGCAATTCTCAGCGAAGGCGACCCACGCAGCCAAAGCCGGGCGCGCTTCGGTGGCCGGCGCGTCCACGACCAGGTCACCGAAGACTCGGACCTCGGAGCGATCCTCGATTTGTTCCGCGAGGCCGAAGAGGCGGGTTTCTCGCCGGGATCACTCCGCGCAGCCGAGCTGGATCCCGGCGCGACGCGCGCGATCGCGCAGGCTGCGACGCAGCTTCGCCGGGCTTGCGCAGGGCAGTTCGGTGCCCGCGACCCGGACGAATCGCGCGCGCTCGGCATCGCACTGCTCGCCGGCTACCCCGACCGCGTTGCGAAGCGAGTTCGCGCGGGGGGACGACAGGTTGCGCTCTCGGGCGGCGGATCCGCTGAGCTCGACGAGACGAGTGCGGTGCGAGACGCGGAGTGGCTCCTGGCGCTCGACGTCGAAGAACGCGCGAAGGCCGGCGAGCGCGGGCCGGCCCGCAGCGCGGTGACGATTCGGCTCGCCCACGCGATTGACCCGTCCTGGTTGATGGACCTCTATCCGGACCAAATCGTTGAGACGCGGGAGGTGAAATGGGATGCGCAAAAGGAACGCGTGACAACCACGGAAAGCCTCACCTGGCACGGCCTGCCGCTCCTCGTCTCCGACCAGACTGACACCCCCTCCGAGGAGGCCTCGCGCGTGCTCGCCGACGCGGCTCTGGCAGCGGGTCCGAATGCCTTTGCGCCGCCCGGCGCCGTTGCCGCCTGGCTTGCGCGCGCGCAGCTGGCGGCATCGCTCGATCCGGCAATCGGTCGGCCCGACGATGCAACGGTGGCGATGTTGCTGGTCGAGCTGAGCCGAGGGCGGCGAAGCTTCGCGGACCTGCGGCAGAGCGACCTCCTCGCCGCGCTTCGAGCCACGGCGGGCCCGCGGCTGGCCGGCATCGAACGCCTCGCGCCGGAGCGTGTCCTCTTGGCCAGCGGCCGCTCGGTTCCCGTCCGTTACGACCCTGCGAAACCTCCCGCCGTCGCCTCGCGCATCCAGGACTTCTTCGGTATGAGCGAGGGACCGCGCATCGGCAACGGCCGTGTCCCGCTCGTCTTGGAGCTCCTGGCGCCGAACGGCCGCGCCGCGCAAGTCACGAGTGACCTCGCGGGCTTTTGGGCCCGCCACTACCCGGCCATCCGACGCGAGCTGATGCGCCGTTATCCCAGGCATTCTTGGCCCGAGGACCCGACGAAAGCTGGGCCTGCCATCCGAGCTGGACGCTGAACGCGCTCACGGCCCGGCAGGGCCGGCGGCCGCCTTGGAGCACGCAGCCGGATCGCAGCCGCAGAACCCGAGATCGCGTTCGGTGCATGCCCAAACGCCTGGCAGAACTAGAAGCCAGGACCGGGACGATCGGGGAGCCGCACAGAAGCGGGAGGCAGGGCGCGCGGCGCGGCGACGGTCGTCTGGACCAGGTGGCCCGACGAAGGAAGCGCGGCCCCGGCCGATGACGGAGGCGCACCCGAGAGGTGCGGAACGTCGGCTGCATCTGCGAGAGCGCCCCCTTCGACTTCGGCAAGCGACGCGGCGCCAGAATGTCGTCCCTCGAATAGGACGGCGCCCGGCATGGGTTGGTGAGCCCCCGGCGAGTCGTCAAACGCGGGCGGAGCAATTGTAGGAGCAGGAACCATCCGTTCGTCTGCCGGCCCGCGGAAAACACTCCGTGTGGCGACCGGGACCGCAGTACCGCCAAATTCCCGCGGTGGCGCACTCTGGCGTACGAGAGACGCGATGACGCCAGTGATCGCGGCAGCGGCGACGCCAACGGCAGCCAGCCGGGTCCTGCCGCTCCATCGCCGCGCCGGGGCCGCGGCCGGCACAGAGCGAACTTGAGGCTCCTCGCTTCGGCTGACGCTTCTCTCTGCGGGCCAAGCGTTCGGGTTCGAGGCCGCTGATTCAGAGGCTTCAATGGCGGCTGGCGCCGGATAGTACGTCTGGACCCGTGTCGGCACGCTCGACAGACGTTCCGTCTCGCGCTTGAGCGCGCGCGACACTTCGATCGCCAAAGTACGCGTTACGGCCAACCGATCGATCATGGCCGCTCTCGTGACTGCCTCGAGATCGCGCACGGGCACGGGGTTCTGCTCCCGTGTCGGAGTCGCCATCCCCGGGACCGTCGCGTCGGGTAGACCAGTCGACGCTGTCGAGGTCGGCGGCGGCCAAATCGCGGGGCGCCGTTCCTGCGATGTCGATTTCGAACCGGATGGTGCGTGCCCCTCTGGGAACGACGAATCGACAGCCAACGAGGTTGTGCGGCTCGTGGTGCTCTCTTTGCCGTGTGATGGACCAGAGGCAAGTCGCTTCAGATTGCGCAAGCTCGCTGCGAACGAAAAGGCGTCTCGGGGGCGATCGTCCGGCGATTTCGCGAGAGCAGCGAATAGCAGCCCATCGAGCTGCGGCGGCACCGGCGCAAATCGAGAGGCCGGCGGCGGCGGCTTGTGAAGGTGAGCCGACCCGATGCTGCGGGGGTCTCCCTCGTCATCGAAGGGACCTCGGCCCGTTGCGATCTCGTAGAGGACCAATGCGGCAGAATAGATATCCGTTTTCGGGGTCGGCCTTTCACCTCGCAACTGCTCGGGCGCAGCGTACCGGAGAGTCCCGAGGAAGCGCCCCGCCGTTTCGCCGGACCCTCCGTCCAGAAGCGAGACGATGCCGAAGTCGAGCAGCTTCGTCAGGGTGACGCCAGCCGCCGTGCGATGCAGAAAGATGTTGTCGGGCTTGACGTCGCGATGAATGACACCTTTGTCGTGCGCATGGTCGAGCGCATCGAGAAGGTCAATTCCAATGTGGTAAACATGCGGGAGTTCGAGTCGTCCTTTTTTGTCGAGGACGAGACGCAGCGATTGGCCGCTCAGGCGCTCCATGACGTAATAAGGGAGCCGCAGGTGGCGCGCGAGATCGTCTCGCGCGCCGAGGCCCGGATGCAGCGTCTTCAGCACGTAGCGCTTGCCGATCGTCGTATCTTCGACGTCATACACCGTGCCCATCCCACCGGCGCCGATGAGCCGGAGTACCCGATAGACGGTACCGGGAACCGCTTGGCCGGGCTGATAGTCTCTGGCGTGCATGGCGGGTAGGCAGCGCCTCTACATGTAGCATCGATTCATGACTTCGGTGATGAAGCCGAACGGATCGCTCTGTTCCCAAAGGAGCTCACCGTGGGTCCACGACACGCGCAGTAAGCTCGCCGAAGCGGTATGGTTCCTCGCCTCTTGGAAAGAAGCCATCCAACCTCCGGTTCCGCACAAGCGGGCGCCTGGCTTCTGGCCTTCGGCATCACGGGCGCGGCGCTCGCTGCCGGGACTGTTCAGACCGTTCCTCTCTGCGTCGTGACCGCTGTGCTCGCAGCGGCCACAGCGTTGATCTGGTGGGACGCCGAACCGTCGCGAGCCAGGCTGCCCGCCACCGTCCTGTTCGTCTCCGGCGCCGCTCTCATTTCCTACACTGCGCTTCAAGCGCTCCCGATGCCGATCGGCTGGCTCGCCGTCATCGCCCCCCACAACGCGGACGTGTGGTCGCGCGCGCTGTCGCCGCTGCATGAGGCCGGCCCCCGGTGGGCGCCGCTGTCGCTCGACCCAAAAGCCACCCGGATCGAGCTTCTCCGGGGGATCGCCTACTTGCTCGCGTTCATTGCGGCGGTGAGAATCGCAGTCAGGCGACAGGGGGTGGCGTTCCTGAGCGCAATCGTCGTCGGCACCGGCCTGGTTCTGGCGGTCGCCGCGCTCTTGCATCCCGCCTTCGGAGCAAAAAAGCTTTATGGCATCTGGGGAGTCGATGCGAGCGATGGGAAGCGCTTCGAACACCTCGCACCCCTGCTCAATCCCAACAACCTGGCCGGGTACATCAATCTGGCGCTTTGCACGGCCCTCGGAGCCGCCATCGGGGCCGAGCCACCCGTGCCGCGACCGATCCTCGCAGCCGTGGTCGTCGTACTCGCAGGCACCCAAATCTGGGTTGCGTCGCGGGGCGGGGTGGCCGCGATGCTGCTCGGCGCCGTGCTTGTCGGGCTCATCGCCCGAATCGCGCGGAGGCAAGGCCGGAGCAGCAAGACGCTGCCCCTCGTGACGGGCCTCGTGGCGGCGGCGGGAGCGGCGGCCTTCGTCCTCGGCGCGTCGGATCGGGCCGCTTCCGAGCTGCTCGATACGACTTCGTCCAAGCTTCAGCTCTTTACGCAATCCATGCGAATGGTGGCCGCCGTGCCACTGTGGGGTGTAGGCCGAGGAGCGTTCGAGAGTACGTTTCCAGCGTTTCGGTCGACGGTCGGGCACCTGACCTTCAGCCATCCCGAGAATGTCGTGGCCCAATGGCTCGTCGAATGGGGCGTGCCGGTCGGGCTCGCCGGGCTTGGGGCTCTCGCCTACGCCCTGCGCCCCGGGGCCGCCACGGTGCGTTCGAGTCGGGCCGCAGGAGCATGGGCCGGGCTCGCGGCGCTCGCCGTCCAAAATCTCGTCGATCTCGGCTCGGAAATCCCCGGCCTCGTCCTTGGCGCGGTGATTTGCTCCGCCATCGTCGTCGGGGGGTCCGAGGGACGGCGCGAACGCTGGAGGGTCGAGCGTTGGGCTCGATCGCCTCGGCTCTTGGCGATTCTCGGGCCGGTCGTGGCTTCGCTGCTCATCGTATCATTCATGATCGACCCGAGCGGCGAACTGGCTGAGGACCGCGCCCAGATCAAACGAGCCGGCGTCGAACAACAGCTGCCTCGCGAACGGTTCGATCCTCTTGGGCGCGCATCCATGCTGCGTCACCCGGCCGAGCCGTACATCCCGTTCGTGGCGGCGTGGCGGGCCGCCGCTGTCCACGACGAATCGCCCATCCCATGGCTCGAGGCGACCTTCGAACGAGCCCACGTTTACGGACCGGCGCACCTTCTTTTGGCATCGCTGCTCGTGGCTCGCTCACCTTCCCAGGCGCGGTTCGAATACCGCTTGGCCGTCGAGCAAGCCCCGGAGTGGTGGTGGCTTGTCGCCACCGATGCCGCTCGCCTCGTCGGGAGTTATGACGATGCGCTCGAGCTCGTGCCCCGGGGTAC
>JBEKFX010000101.1:0-20177 GCA_050013115.1 Polyangiaceae bacterium | reverse complement strand
CATGCTCGTTGATGCGCGCGAGCACGTGAAATTTGTTGTGCCATCCCCCGAAGATGGTGAGGTAGCTCGTGGCGTTCGTATACGAGAGCCCTGTCGCATACGATCGACCGTCACCCCAATACTCGGCTTTGAGGTCTCCGTCGGGCGACTGGCTCACGGCGTCGAATTCGATGCGCGCGTTCACGGGAATCGCGTGCTTCAGCCAGACCCCGTGATTTTTGGCGTGCTCGCCGCAGAGCCGGCCGCCCTCGAGATGCCAGACGCCCGGGACGGTGACCACCCAATCGGCGCCGAGATCGGCCCCCGGCAGACTCGCGGCTCCCGTGTCCGTGACGCCGAGCGCAGGAGCGGTCCGCTCGAAGTCGTCTTCGAAAGGTCCTTTCAAGAGGTCCGAAGGGACCGCGGCCGGAGGCGGGGGCGCCGGCGAGCGCGAAACGGAGGGGCGGCCCGGAGGCGCCCCGGCGTCCCGCGACTCCGCATTTCCAGCCGGCACACAACCATACACGACGGCCCACGTTGCCACGCACAAGCTTGACCTCAGCGCCATATCGATCCGAGCATGTAGCACAGCACCCGCCGCACGTTCGCCGGCCGGATCGCTTACGAAAGCGCGGCCCGCAAGGTGCGCGACGCGTTTTTTTCTTGTACGAAGCTCGCATCCCCTTGTCCCCCCCCGCGCCCGCCCGCGGGTTTCCGCGGGCGGGTCTCCCGCGCCACGCCCGCCTGTCTGCGCGGGGCCTCGCGCCAAGGGCAAATCACCTCGACACGCCGAAACTCGGTCATGCATCCCATCCTCTTTCGCATCCCCCTTCCGCATGTGGCCATCCGAGTCTGGTGGGCCCTCGCTGCAGTGGCCCTCGTCGCCGTCGTCTCGGCCGTCGCGGGCTTCGTTCGCCGTGACCGGAGCACCGGGACGACCGCCCTCGTCGTCGCGCTGGCCGCCGGCCTGGCCGCTTGGAAATGGCATGCGGTCGCATTCGAGGCGCCCGACGTGCCCATCTACGCGTACGGCGTGATGCTCGGCTCGTCTCTCGTCGTCGGTTGGTATCTGACCCTCTCGCTCGCCGCCGAGGACGGCCTGCCCAAAGAGACGATGGCCAACTGCTACGTCGTCACGGCGCTTGCCGCGCTCGCGGGTTCGCGGGTGCTTTACGTCGTCACGAATCCAGACGAATTTCATTCGGTATGGGACCTCCTCGCGTTCCGCAACGGCGGGCTTGTCGCCTACGGAGGCTTCATCGGTGGCCTGCTCGGGAGTTGGGCTTTTCTCGCCCCCAAGCGAATCCGGCTGCTCGCCTGGGCGGACGATGCCGTTCCGAGTCTCGCCTCGGGTCTCCTCATCACGCGGATCGGCTGTTATCTCTTCGGCTGTGATTTCGGCAAGCCGCTTCCGGACGGCGCGCCTCATTGGCTGAAGACGCTCGGCACGTTCCCACACTGGGCCGAAGGAACGCTCCCAAGCGGCGATGGCAGCCCGGCGTACGTGCGCCACCTCGACCTTTATCGCGGAACGCCGCTCGAAACCGAGCTTCTTCGCAGAAACCAAAGCTTCCCCGTCCATCCGACCCAGCTCTACGAGTCGCTCCTCGGCCTTCTTCTTTTGGGCCTTCTTCTCTGGCAGCGAAAGTCGATTCGCTTTCGTGGTCAGGTCTTTTTCCTCTTCGTCTTCGCCTACGGGTTCTTCCGGTTCGTCCTCGAACTTTGGCGCGATGACGTCGAGCGCGGTAGCTATGGGCCGACGCTCGACGTACACGTTTTCGTTCCCGTCTGCCTCACCCTCTTCGCCATCGCTTTCGTCCTCGGGATTTCGCTCGGGATTACGAACGAACGGGTCCGCGCAGTGGCTCGCGTGGCGGCGTTCGTGCCTCCCGTCGTCGCCTACCTGGCCCTTCGGCCGGCAACTTTCGCCGAGACAGAACCCTATCAACTCTCGACGAGTCAAATCATCGGTCTCGTCAGCGCCCTCGTCGTCGCGTTCTTCTACGCTCGGCTATGGGAAGAAGCCCGGAGAACGCCCGTCCTCGCGATGAGTCTCGGCGACGAAGCATCCATCCGTGCGCTTGCCGGCGCGAGCCCCGAAAGCCCGACAGCAAAGCCGATCGACGATCCGGAGGAGGACGAGGCGCAACCGAGCAGCGAGCCACCCGCCCGGTCGTCGGACCCCGATTCCAACAAAGGTCGGGCCGAGCCGGAAGCGACTTGACTTGAGCGGAGCGGCCAAACCGACCGAGGTCGTCCGCGCCCTTCCGAGTCGCCGCGCGTCGCGCCGACTCGGCGCCGACGTCGCCCGCGCGATCGAGGCCGGCGACCTCGTCGTCCTCACCGGAGGCTTGGGCGCGGGAAAGACATTCCTCGTCCGCTCGCTCGCACGTGCGCTCGGCGCGACCGATCGCATCACGAGTCCGACCTTCACGCTGGTCCAGGAGCACGCGACGCCACGAGGCCTGCTCGTTCACGCGGATCTCTATCGCATCCGCGATGCGGGCGACGCATTCGCGATCGAGGTGGCTCGGCTCGGCCTCCGTGAGCGGCGCTGCGACGGCGCCATCGTCGTCGTCGAATGGGGCGAGGAGGCGACGGCGGTGATTGGCGCCCCCACGCTCTTCGTCGCTCTCGCGATCACCGGGGAGCACGAGCGCACGGCCACTCTTCGAGGCCCGCGCGCGAGTGATATCGTGTGAGCCCGAATGCCTGGAAAACGGTCGATCGGAGAGCGGCTCGCGATGGGCGTCATCGCGGGGCTCGTGGCGTTCGGCCTGACGTTCATCGCGCGCCCTCGATCCACGCCCGCTCCACGGTCGCACACGGCAACTGCCCTCGAAACGCGGCGAGCCACGTTCGAGATCCATCCCGGCGCGGCGCAGGTGACGGTCCGCAGTCGGGACGGAACGCTGCGGCGCGATGTCGACCTCTCGCTCGTCATCGACGGCTTGCCCCGTCCGCTCGTGCTCGCGCGGGACGATCTCCGGTATGGCGCTGATTCCTTGCGTGCGGTCGTTCCGGTCGCCATCGACGAAGACACGACGGCTGACGTCGCGCTCGAGATTCGCGCCGACCGACCGCGCGACACGATGGCCATCGGCATCGACATCTCCGGAGGGGCCTGGGCGGGCCACAGTGCGGCCCTTCGCGTCGCGTTCGGCAGCGAGGGGGACGTCGTCTTCGTCGCAGGCGTCGGGCAGATCGCCGATCGGTCGACGGTTTCAGGTCACTCGTTGCTCGTCGACGTCGACCCCCATCCGCTGGCGGTCGCTTCTTCAGTCGGGCCCATCCTGATCGACGCCGTTCCGGAAAATACGGCCAAGCCGATCGAGCCGATCGATCTTTCGATCACCGGTGCTCCTGCCGCGGCGGATCATACCCATAGCGACCTCTTCGTCGTCGTCGGCGACACGAGCATGACGGTCTGGAAGACCCTCGCCGACGTCGCGGGCATTCCGACGGCCGAGGTTCAGGGGCGCGTGACCGGCACGTCGGAGCGGGCGCTCGTCTTCGGACGCGACGCAGAAGGCAACCCGCAGGTTCGGGCGCGGGTCGATCACGCAGGCAACTTTTCACTCGAGGTCCCTCGGTCCGTCCTCGAATGGTACGCCGCGGTCGATCCGAGCCGCGCGAGCGCACTCGCTTCGTTCGTTCCCGGTACCCCCGACGAACTCGTGTTCGACGTCTCGCCGGGCGGCGACCTGCATGTGACGCTGCTCGACGCCGATAGCCGGGCTCCGCTGACGGCTCGGCTGCTCGTCCATGGAATCGACGGCACGGTCGACCCGAGCTTCGGCCCCGATTACCGCGCGTCGGGCGCCGGCCCGGTCATCGATGCGCTAAGGGGTGAGGTGACGACTCCCCTTCCTTCGGGGCACTACCGCGTCGCAGCCACGAAGGGGATCGAGTGGAGCATCGACGCGAAGATCGTGGACGTCGTTCCCGGTCGGGTGACCGACGTCGAGCTCGCCCCTCGGCACGTCGTGCCGACGCCCGGCGTCATCGGTTGCGACCTGCACGTCCATGCACGGCCGAGCTTCGACACGCCGGTCACGCCCGAAGACCGGGTCGTGTCGCTCGTCGCGGCCGGAATCGAGTTCGCCGTTCCGACCGAGCACAACCTCGTCGGCGACTACTCCTCCGCGCTGTCGACGCTCGACCTGGCTTCCGACCTGCTCAGCGTCCCCGGGGTCGAAGTCACGACCTACAGCAAAGGCTTCGGGCATTTCGGCGTTTTTCCGTATCCGACCGCGCTCCCGGTGCCGCCCTTCAAGCACACGAGCATGGCTTCGATTTTCCACGCCGTGCGGGCGGGCGACCCGAACCGCTATTTTCAGCTCAATCATCCGAGGCTGCCGAAAGGCATCGGCTATTTCAATAACATCGGCTTCGACCCGAAGGCGCCGCGCTCGCACGTGCGCAATCGAGTCGATTTCGATGGGATCGAAGTCTACAATGGATACGATAACGAATTCCCGGATCGCATCGAACAGGTGCTGAGGGACTATTGGGCGCTGCTCGACTTCGGCTGGCGCTACACCGCCACCGGGAGCAGCGACTCTCACCGCATTCAGTTTCACTGGGCGGGCTACCCGCGCACGATGGTGGAGTTCGACCCCAGCCTGCAACACGATCTCGACAGCTCGACGTTGCCGGTCGACCCGCTCGTCGTCGTCGCAAATATCAAGAAGGGCCACACGGTGGTGACGAGCGGACCGATCGTCGAATTCGAGCTCGGCGGCGTCCATCCTGGCGACGAGCTGGCCTCGAGCGACGATCCGCTCCACGGCCACCTTCGGGTGCGCGCCGCTCCCTGGATCGACGTGACGCAGGTCGAGGTCCTCGTCGGCCAAGTGGGCGGGGGCCACAAGGTGGTTCAATCGTTCCGAGTGCCCACGCGACCGACGGTCATCGGCCCGGAGCTTGGAACCCTGGCCGAAGCGCAGGAGCGAACCGTTCGCTTCGATCGCGACATCGACGTCGCGGTCGGCCCGGAAAACGGCTGGGTGGAGGTGATCGTTCGAGGCGAACGCCGAATGGACGACGTGCTGCCGTTCATGCAGGTCGCTCCCATCGGCTTTACGACCCCCGTCTACGTCGTTCGGCATGCCGCTCCGCCCCCGCCGTTCCCCGGCGTCGGCTTCGGCCGCCCCTAGCGCGGGCGCCGCGATCGGCTCTCGCACGCCGGGAGCGGAGGTGATAGCGTAAAGCGGCCGTGCGGCGAGGCCCTGTCGCCGCGGGTTCGAAGGGGCGCGTCACGTGCGGACATTGGGGGCGGGAGGCGCGGGCCACGTAGCCACTCCGGAGCGAATCGAAGTGAACGCCGCATTCGGTCGTTATCGCTTGCTCGAACGCTTGGGCCAGGGGGGCATGGCGGAGGTCTTCAAGGCCAAGAGTTATGGCGTCGAGGGATTCGAGAAGATTCTCGTCATCAAGCGAATTTTGCCCGAGCTCGGTCGAAGCCAACGGTTCGTGGACATGTTCATCCACGAGGCCAAGCTCGCCGTCCGGCTTTCCCACGCGAACATCGTCCAAGTGTTCGACCTCGGCAAGGCCCCTTCCGGGGAGCCGGGGGCGGCGTCCCCTGCCGACGCCTACTACATGGCGATGGAGTTCGTTCACGGGCTCGACCTGGCGAGCGTTCTCGCGCGTTCGCGCAAGCACAACCACCCGCTGCCGATTCAATTGACCGCGTACCTGGCTTCCGAGGTCGCAAAGGGACTCGACCACGCCCACCGCCGCCGCGACGAGCAAATGCGCCCTCTCGGGATCGTCCATCGCGATGTTTCGCCCCAGAACGTCCTTCTCTCGTTCGAAGGGGAGGTCAAAGTCACGGATTTCGGTATCGCCAAGGCTCGTGGTGCGATCGATTTTGCCGGACGAGAAGACACGCACTCGAGGGCCTTGCAGGGCAAATTCGGGTACATGAGCCCCGAGCAGGCCCGTGGTGACGAGGTCGACGCGCGGAGCGACATCTTTTCGCTCGGTACCGTCCTCTATGAATGCGTGACGGGCGTCAACCCCTTCGGCGCGCCGACCACCTTCGAGACGCTGCGCCGGGTGCAGGCGTGCGAATACCCTCCGGCCGAGGTTCTTCGACGCGAAGTCCCGCCCGAGCTCGTCGCCATCTTGAAGACGATGATGGCGCCCGATCCGGCCGACCGGTACGCCGAAGCGGGGCGGATGTACGAGGCGCTTCTCTCGTTCTTGTACGCGCAAGGGAGTCGCTACGGCGCCCACGAGCTGGCCGAATTTCTGTCGCGATTCAGGGAACCGAACGACGCCGGCGCCCCCGTACGGGGCGCTCTGCTCGAACAGGAGACGGCCAACCCGCGTGCAGAGCGCACGCCCGTCGAAATCCCGGCGTCGCGCCACGCATCGAGCATGCGTGTCGTCAGCGGGCCGCGCTCGGACGTCCTCGATCGTGCCGTCGACATGGGCGAGCGACGGGAAGTGACGGCCCTCGTCCTCGAGCTTCCGCGTGAGACCTCTCTTTCGGTCGTCGATCGCGCCGCGGGCCTCGTCGAGCGATGGGGAGGACGCATCATGCGTCGGGAGGCCGGCCAAATCACGGCGATCTTCGGTCTCGGCGATCCGGACGGTCGCGACACCGAGATGGCGACCCGGTGTGCACTCGTCGCGCTCCGCAGCCTCGACGCGACTCCGCCGGGTGCGGGGCTGCACATCGGCCGCATCCACGTGACGCGCGGAAGCGAGCCGACCGAGGACGAACGGCTCGGCGCTTTGCTCGACACCGCGCGCGCTCTCGCCCGCGCGCGCGAGGGCCATGCGACGATGAGCACGCACGCGATGCGCCAGGTTCGTGCGCTCTTCGAGTTCGAGCCCATGAGCGAGAGCGATCACGTGACGAGTGTGGCCTGCGTTCTCGTCAAGGACGTTCGCGGCCCCGGTGAGACATACGGCCGCTTCGTCGGCCGAAAAGACGAACTGCGGCGGGTGGGCGAGGTTCTCGCCGCTGCGACGAAGCGGACCGCTCGGGTGCTCACCATTCGCGGTGACAACGGGGTCGGCAAGACCCGGCTGCTCTACGAAATCGAGCGGCGCCTCCGAAAGGGCGGATATAACGTCGGCTTCCACGTCACGAGCTGCCTGCCCCGAGGCCACGATTTCCCGCTGTCGGGCATCGTCGCCATGCTCCAGGTGCTGTGCGGCACGAACGAGGGCGACGCGAACGATCGCATCCTCTCCGTGCAGCCCCGGCTTCGCGCCCTCGGCTTGCAGGCCGACGAAGTCGACGCGGTGCTGACGGTACTCGGAGCGAGCGTGCCCGTGCGCGGCGGGGATGGCAATGCGCCCCTTCGACAGGCGTTCGCCCGCATGGTCCAGAGCCTGTGCGAAGATCGGCCCCACACGTTCGCGTGGGATGCGGCCCACGGGATGGACGAAGAGAGCTTGGCCTTGCTCGACGACGTGCTCCGCCGCCTCAGGCAGGCGCGGCTCGTCTTCGCCTTCGCCGGCCGCGCGGGTTTTTCTCACCCGCTCGAAAAGACGGCGGGCCACGTTGCGCTCGACCTCGTCGACCTCGCGCCGGCCGAAATCGAGAAGCTGATCGCGCTCCGGCTGGGAGTCGACGCCGTCTCGGACGAACTCTTGCGGTTCGTGCGGGCGCGGGCCGGCGGTCATCCGCTCTTCGTCGAGGAGGTGCTCAAGGGGCTGGTCGAAACGGGCGCCGTCACCGTCGCCGATCGCCAGGTCATCGCGATGAACCTCCTTGGTCAGGAGCTCGCGCTGCCGAAGACGCTGCGGGGCTTGGTCGCGTCCCGCGTCTCGCGCCTCGCCACCTCCGATCGCGCAGCGCTGCAGGCGGCGTCCATTCTGGGCGATCCCATCGACGTCAACGTCCTCTCGAACATGCTCGGCCGAGCGATGCCGTCGCTCGAGCGATCGGTCGCGGCCTTGAAGGAAAGAGACTTCGTCGTCGACCGCGGGGCGAGCGAACTGCGCTTCACGTCGCCCATCGTGCCGGAAATCGTCGCCGACGCGCTGACCCCGGAGGCCGCCCGTGAGATGCACGCGGCCGCCGGCCGGGCGCTCGAAGCCACGTTGGGTGTCCGGGCCGGAGAGCAGGCCGCTCGCATCGCCGGCCATCTGTACGAAGCAGGCGACCGCGAGCGGGCCGCCGCCTACTTCGCGAAGAGCGGCGAGCGCCGCCTCGAGACGCGGCAGCTCGAAGCCGCCGCGCGCGACTTCGCCCGGGCCCTCGCCCTCGCCGACATGTCGCAGCGCAAGCCGGAGGAAGCGGCGTCGTGGCTGACCGGGCTCGCGTCGGCCGTGCGGCTCGTCCGCTCTTCGCCCGAAGCCCCGGAGCTCTGCCGGCGCGTCCTCGCCCGCGTCGACGAGGCCGGCGGTCGGGAGGTCCGCGTTCGCGCGTATGCAGCCGCGGGGAACATTCTCGCGGCCGTGCAGCACATAAACGAGGCCCGGCGCCGGCTCGCCGACGCCCGAGCCATGGCCGGTACCGAACCGGGGCTCCTTGCCCCCGTACTCATCGCTGGGACCGACCTTGCCATCAACCAGGGCGACTTGAAGCGGGCCGGGGAACTGCTCGGGGAACTGCGCCATGTCGTGTCGACCGTGACCGACCATCGTGAACGACATCGCGTCGCCGTGCATCAGGCCATCGCGAGCGCGGGCACCGGCGACCGGGCCGGGGCGATCAGAAGGCTCGGTGAAGGCGAAGCGCTCCTGCCCGAGGACCGGCTGGCGTCGCTCGAGCGGGTGCAGGCGCGCGCCATGGTCGACCAGCTGACGGGCGACGCGCGATCGGCCGTGCTGCACAGCGAGATGGCGATCGAGCTGGGCCGCGAGATGGGCTTCACCTACAACGTCATGCTCAGCCTACACGTCCTCGGCAACGCACTTCTCAACCTCGACGACGGGCCGCGCGCGTATGCGGCCATTCGCGAGTCGCTCGCGATCTGCAAGGAACATGGCTACGAGCGCCTGGCGAACTACAACCGAATGGTCCTGGCGTTCCTCGACGGGATCGCAGGCGCCGCGGATACCGACAAGCTCCTCGCACAAGGCACCGCGTACGCCGAGAGCCAGCAGTTTACCTGGGAGGCGCTCGGCGGCCACGTGCTGCTCGCGCGCTGGCTGCACCGTCGCGGTCGCACCGACGAGGCGCGAGTCGAGTTCGACAGGGCGGGCGGCATCGCGTTGCAGGCGGGGTTTCGCCGCGTCGTCGACGAGTGTCAGCGGGCGTCGCTCCGGATGGCCGGGCCTCAGGCCGAGCTCGCGACGGCACGTCGGGAATCGGCATTCTGAACCAGGGCGCAGCCTCGGGAGGGCTGTCGACCAGGGGATCGGCCGCGGCCCAAACTCGTTTAACCGAAGCTTAACCCAAACCTAACGGAGCGATCCGAGCTCTCCTTGGGCCGATTGACGGAGCCATCCGAGCTCCCGGATGAGCGATTCGTGCATATGTCCGTTCGTCGCGACGACTTCGCCGCACCGAACGTCGAGCGGCCGGTCGTCATAGTCGGTCACTCGCCCTCCCGCTGCAAGAACGATGGCGCTGCCGCCCGCGACGTCCCAGGGCCGCACTTTTTTTTCCCAGTAGCCGTCGTAGGTTCCGTCCGCGACGAGGCAGAGGTCGATCGCGGCCGAGCCGCAGCGGCGAATCGCCTGGCACTTTTTCTTGATGGTCACGAACGCGTCGAAGTTGTTGTCCTGGCTCGTGTGCCGGTCGTAGGGAAAACCAGTCGCGAGCAGCGCGTCGTCGAGTTTCGAGACTTCGCTGACGCGGCATTTCTGCCCTGCGCGCAGCGACGCATCGCCCACCGCGCCCGTCCATTCGATTCCCAAAGACGGCGCGACGACCGCTCCGAGCACCGGGCGCCCCCCCACCGTGAGCCCCACCGAAACGCACCAGAACGGATGGCCGTGAACGAAGTTCGTCGTGCCGTCGATTGGGTCCACGTACCACGTCGGGGCGCGGGGGTCGGTCGCCTGATCGCCGCCCCGCTCTTCACCGACGACGGGGAACGACGACACCCGGAGCTTCTCGCGGAGCAGCGCCTCGCTGTCGAGATCGAATTGGGTCACGAGATCGATTCGCCCCTTGTGCGTCGGCGCCGGATGGTTTCTAAACCCGCGGTGGGCCAGCACCCCGGCGGCTCGCGCGGCGTCCAGCGCCAGGGCGATGAGGGCAGGGTGGTCGAGCGATGCGTCCGTCATTTCGAGCCTTCCAATCGGTCCATGAGTTTGCCGTGAATCCCGCCGAAGGTCCCGTTCGACAGGAGCGCGACGGTATCGCCCGTCCGGGCGCCGTCGGCGACGATCGTGACGATCGATTCGACGTCGTCCGCCGCGCAAGCCTTGGGCCCGAGCTCGCGCGCAAGTCGTGCGACATCGAGGCGCTCGGCTTGTGGAATCGTCGTGCGGCCGAGCGGTGCAAGGACGACGCGGTCCGCGTCGCCGAATGCCCGTGCGTACGCCTCTTGATGGATAACGCGGCACGCGGTCGCGCTACGGGGCTCGAACGCGGCCCACAAGACTCCGGTCGGGTGACGGGTACGCAGGGCGCGCAGCGTCGCTTGTACCGCCGTCGGGTGATGCGCGAAGTCGTCGTAAATCGCAATGCCGCGCGGCCTTCCGATGAGCTCCTGCCGGCGGCGGACACCCTCGAACGCGGCGAGGGCGGCACGGGCATCGCGTTCGTTCGCGCCGAACCCTTCGGCGCACGCGGCGATCGCGGCGATCGCGTTACGCACGTTGTGTTCGCCCGGAACGCGGAGGAGGTGGCGCCCGCAAGAGACGCCGCCGGCGTAGAGGTCGAAGCCGAGCGCGCCGTCCGACAGATGGGCCGCCGGCGCGCCGAGCCACGTCGGCGTCCTGTCGCCCGTGTCGTCTCGATCGAGCGCGTACCAGGTCACACGCGCGCGCGCCTCGCTCCCGACGATGCTGCGCAAGCGTGCGTCGTGGGCATTGCACACGATGAGTCCACCGGCGGGCACGGCGCGGACGAATGCGCGGAACGCCGCCTCATACGAGCCGGCGTCCGGGTAGATGTCCACGTGGTCGTGCTCGACGCTCGTCACGATCGCCACGTCGTCCTCTCCGATGCCGACGTAGTCGAGAAACTTGGGCGTCTTTTGCCAATAGACCGCGTCGTACTCGTCGCCTTCGACGACGAACGGCGTCCGCCCCCGGTCGGGCCGGATGCGGGTCGATCCGATCGCTGCAGCGCCCGAGAGACCCAGCGGAACCCCGCCGATGAACCAGCCGGGGTCGAAACCGGCGCGCGTCAGAACCGTCGCGCACATCGCACTGGTCGTCGTCTTGCCGTGCGTTCCTGCGACGACGAGCGGCCGCCGTCTCTCGAGAAAGCGCTCGCGCAGGGCCGAAGACATCGATCGGCGGGGTATGCCCGAACTTTCGGCGGCCCGAGCTTCGGGGTTGTCGCGACGAATGGCGTTGCCGACGACGACCGCATCGGGTCGAGGGTCGAGGTGCGAGGCGTCGTAGCCCGGCATGCAGCGCACGCCGAGCTTTCGAAGCATCGGTCCGACGGGCGGGTCGAAGGCCGTGTCGGAGCCGCTGACGTCGTCTCCCGATTCGCGCAGGAGTGCGGCGAGCGCTCCCATCCCGGTTCCGCAAACCCCCACGAGGTGAACGTGCATGATGAGGGGGCGTTCCCCGCCCGGCGCTCGCTCCACGAACGGAGCGGGTCGCGGTAGGGGGCGCGGGCGGAGGTTAGCGCGTCGCCGTCATCCCTTCGCGAAAATGAAATCGTCGCCGCTGAGGTCCACCTTCACGACGCTGCCGGTCGGGTAGCCGCCACGCAAGATTTCTTCCGCGAGCGGGTCCTGCAGCTTCTTCAAAATCGCGCGCTTCAGGGGGCGCGCCCCGAACGCCGGTTCGTAGCCGAGCTCGACGAGCTTGTTCTTGGCGTCTTCGGTCAGCTGGATTCTGAGCTCCCGATCGCTCATCAACTTTTCGAGCCGCCGGAGCTGAATCTCGACGATCCCCCGGAGATCGGGCTTGGACAGCGGTCGGAAAAGGACGACGTCGTCGATCCGATTCAAGAACTCCGGCCGCAGCAAGGCACGAAGTTCTTCGTTGAGGACGTCGCGCAGCGCTTCCATGCCTTCGGGGGTGCCGAAGAGCTTGGGATCGGTCTCGAGCAGGCGCTTGCTCCCGATGTTGCTCGTCATGATGACGACCGTATTCGAGAAGTTGGCCGTGCGGCCGCGTCCGTCAGTCAGGCGCCCGTCGTCGAGCACCTGGAGAAGAAGGTTGAAGACGTCGGCATGCGCCTTCTCGACTTCATCGAAGAGGAGCACGCTGTAGGGCCGGCGCCGCACCGCTTCGGTCAGATAGCCGCCCTCTTCGCTGTCGACGTAACCCGGCGGGGAGCCGACCAGGCGCTGCGCCATGTGCTTTTCCATGAACTCGCTCATGTCGAGTCGCGTCATCGACTGTTCGTCGTCGAAGAGAAACTCGGCCAGCGCCTTGGCGAGCTCGGTCTTGCCGACTCCGCTCGGCCCGAGGAAAAGAAAGGATCCGATCGGCTTTCCGGGATCGCGCAGTCCGACGCGGCCACGGCGCACGGCGCGCGAAACCGCGCGAACGGCTTCGGCCTGCCCGATGACACGCTCGGCCAGGCGAGATTCCATCTGCAGAAGCTTGTCGCTCTCGGCTTCCAGCATCTTGCTGACGGGAATGCCCGTCCAGTCGCCGAGAACGACCGCCACGTCTTCCTCGGTCACGCTGTTCGAAACCCGGCTCGCCGTCTCGCGTCCAACGGCAAGCTCTGCAGCTTCGAGCCGGCGGCGGACGTCCGGCAGCTGCACGTGCTCGATCTCGCCCAGCCGGGCGAAATCGTGCTTGTCGCGCGCTGCGGTCATTTCGTTCTGAAGGCGATCCTCCTCGCTCCGCAGGGCCGCGAGGGCGGCCAGTGCACCCCGTCTCGAGTCGAGCTTGGCTCGCATCTCGCTGACGAGGGGCTCGAGGGTGCGCATTTCCGCTTCGAGCCGCTGGCGCGTCTTCACGCTCATCGCGTCGGTGGCCCCAGAAAGCGAGGCCACTTGGGCCTTGAGTGACGCGAGACGGCGAATGGCCTCGTCCACCTTGGCGGGTACCCCGTCGATTTCGACGCGCTTTCTGGCGGCGGTCTCGTCGAGCAAGTCGATGGCGGCGTCGGGGAGCGCTCGATCCTGGAGGTAGCGTTTGGCGAGGCGTACGGCGGCGACGATGGCACTCTCGCCGATCTGCACCTTGTGGTGCCCTTCGTACTTCGACGCGATGCCGCGCAAGATTTCGATCGCCGGCTCGAGCGACGGCGCTTCGATCGTGAGGACGCTGAAGCGGCGCAGCAGGCCCGGATCGCGCTCTTGCATCTTTCTCGCGCCGTCGAGCGTCGTCGACGCGAGCAGTCGGATTTCTCCGCGGCTCAACATGGGCTTGAGCAGGTCGCCGACGCCGCTTCCGGCCGCGCCCTGACCGAAGAGCGAGTCAACATCATTGATGTAGAGGAGCGTGTCCTTCGGGCCGGCTTTCAAGCCCGTCAGGACCTGGCGCAAGCGTTCTTCGATTTCGCCGCGCAGCTTGGCTCCTGCGACGAGGAGACCGGTCTCGAGCTCGAGGAGACTGAGCTTGG
This sequence comes from Polyangiaceae bacterium, assembly GCA_050013115.1. GTDB lineage: Bacteria > Myxococcota_A > Polyangia > Polyangiales > Polyangiaceae > Palsa-1150. The sequence goes on along the minus strand of JBEKFX010000101.1, from coordinate 6,571 downwards.
CAAGGCTCTCGGGCACGTCGCCGGCGGCGAGGCGCATGGCGAGCGCCCCGACGATGGCCGTCTTGCCGACGCCCGCCTCTCCGACCAAAAGCGGATGGTTTTTTTGGCGCCGTTCGAGGATCTGCAGCAGGCGTCGGACTTCGACGTCGCGCCCGATGACCGGGTCGAAGCCGCCGACCCTCGCGCGCTCGACGAGGTCATGCGTAAAGCGTGACAGCACGTCGGTCGTCGCGCCGGGCGCGGCGGGCGGCGGGTCGCGCGGCACGCTCTTCAGCGCGGCCATGTGCGGACGCAAGCTTCCGGGACCGAGCCCGAACGCTTGGAGCGCGACCGCCGCAGCCCCCCTTATCTCCTGTGAAAGGGCGTTCAGCAAGTGCTCGACGTCGACCGAGCCCGCGCCGGCTTCCTTTTCGGCCCTCGCGAGAAGCTGCAGCATCGCGTTCGAGAGGTAGGCGAGGCCGCTCGTCGTCTTGTTCATGCGAGCGAGTGCCGAATCGGCTTCGACCGAAATGTCGGCCGGGTCGGCTCCCGCGCGCCGAAAGACCTCCTGGACACCGCGGTCGCGCTCGAGGGCGCGGGCCAAAAGATGGATCGGTTCGACTTGCGCGTGTTTGCGATCGTCTGCGAGGCTTTGCGCACCCGCGACGAGCGCTTTGGCGTCGGGCGAGTAACGGTCGAGGTGGATCGTTTGCTCTGCCGCCATACGAAATGGAAATCTAGCATCGAGAGGACCCCATGCCTGCTGACGTCACGATTTACACGACGCGTATCTGCCCCTACTGCGTGGCGGCGAAGCGGCTGCTCAGTGCGCGGGCCATTGCCTACGAGGAGGTCGACGTGACGGGCGACGACACGAAACGAGCCTGGCTCGTCGAGACAACCGGGCGCCGGACGGTGCCGCAGATCTTCATCGGCTCCGAGCCGGTCGGCGGCTTCGATGACCTCTCGGCCCTCGACCGGGCCGGGGATCTCATGCGGAAAATCGAAAGCGTTTAGCCGCCGCAGTGTGCAGTGTGGGGAGGCTTGCCGAGGCGCGGTGCGCCGTCGGCCGACCGCTTAGCGCCGTCCGGCGAGGGTGTGGTGGACGTCAACCGGGCGGTGCGCGGTCAGGCGAGCGTTTGGTGCACGTCAACCGAGCGCAGCGCCCTCCGGCGAGCGTTGGTGCGCCGTCAACCGAGCGCGTCCACGAGGCGCGGCACGTCGCTCGACGCGACGGCGCAGAGGGCCAGGCGAAGGGCACCGCTGCCCTGCGGAAGGACCTGCGGAACGACGAAGACCCCGGCCTCTCGCATCGCGGCAGCCTTCTCGCGCGCGTCGTCGTGGAAGACCGTCACGAAAAAGCCTCCATCGTAGCGTGGATAGCGAAGGCGACGCCCGTGTGCGAGCCGGTTGAAGCGCTCGACCCGATCGCGTAACGAAGACTTGAGGGCGTCCCGCTCCGCCGCGCAGGAGCGCGCGAGCTCTGAATCCGTCAAGAGGCGGGTGACGGCCGAGAGCCCTCCGCGGTTGCAGTTCGACCAGGTGCCCCGGCAGGAGTAGCTCAGCGCAGACTCGACGGCAGCGCGCCCCTCGCGTTCGACGCAGGCGACCAGGGCGCCGACCCGCAAGCCGTAGTGGGTGAAGGACTTGCTTGCGCTCCAGGCAAAGAGGACGGCGACTTTTCCGAGGAGGGGCCGGAGCACGGGTGCCAGCCGACCCGGTTCGCGCGGGCCGTAGAGCATGTAGGCGCAATCGACGACGAGGGTGATCGGGCCCGAAGCAGAATGGGCGACGAGGCAGTCGACGACCGCCGTCCACTCGTCGGTCGTCATCGTGTACCCCGTCGGGTTGTGTGCGGGGTCGTTTAAGATAACGAGGGCGCGGCGCTGGGTCTGGAGCTGCCGGCCCAGAGCGGCGGCGAGGGCCGCGACGTCGAAGCCCCCCTTCGCGCTGAACATCTCGAATGTCTCGAGGGTCCGGTCCGACTCGTCGCAGAGCGTACGATACGGCGACCAATACCAGTTCGTCGTCAGCGCGGCCTGCCCCGGCTCGAGGAAGTTCGTGATGGCGTGACGAAGGGCGCCGGACCCGCCCGGGGTCGCGACCGCCACGGCGCTCTCGCGCAAATCGGGCACGGCCCCGAGCAGGTCATCGATGACCGCACGCCGGAATTCGGGCGTGCCGGCGATGGGCGCGTACGTGGCCCATTCGATCGAGGGGACTTCATGGACGGCCCGCGCCGCCGAGGGCAAGACGGCGAGGCTGCCGTCCTCCGCGAGCAGCACGCCGATGGTGGCGTCGACGATCGATTCGCCGCGGGCCTTGCGCCGCGTGGCTTCCTGGTGGGCCGCGAAGATGGGGTCGTCCGACGGGCGGCTTTGATGCGAAGGAATGAGCTGCATCGCGCGGCGGCAGCATAGCGCAATTGGAGATGGCGATGGCCGGGCGCGACCGGCGCGGATGCCGCTGACAGTTTGTCAGGTCCCTCGGAACGGCAGCCAATGAACGATGACAGCTTGGCCAGTGCCCTGCGCCCGATCGATGAAAATCGCGGACTTTGGGGTGGCACGAGCCATGCTCGTTCCTTCGGCGGCACTCATGGATTCGCGATTTCGTTCGGCACTTTTTGGCGGAATGATCGCCGTCATCGGCTTCATCGCTGCGCCGACGCGCGCGCAGACGACGACCAGCACGACGACGCCGTCGGTCCTGGCTGATCCGAACACGCCGTATCCGACCCGCATCGTCAACGGCGTGAACCTGGGCATCTCGACGCGTCCGGCGGGGCTGAACCCGGACGGCGTCAACTACGCCGACTGCATCAGCGATATGACGCTCCAGTACACGGTGTTTGTCAGCGGATTCACGGGGCAGACGCTCGAAATATGGGCGTCGAGCAATGCAGATTGCACCCAAGATACGTTGCGGGGGACAAGCGGGGTAGCCGGGTGCTGGGAGCTTGCGACGCTTGGCGCCGTCAATCAGGTCGCCCAAACGTCGCTGACGTTCAACGTCCGCGTCCAGAACCTCGTCGGTCCGCAAGCCAGTGTGCCGGCTTCTCCGTCGGGCCCGGTCACCGAGGGCGTTTCCGCCTGCCTGGCCCAGCCGACGACGTCGGCCGTCACGCTGACGCTGTATGCCTTGCCCGTCGTCTCCGGATACATCGTTTCGGGAGCCACTTCGTTTCAGCAAACGATCGTCACCGACCTCGTGGGCCCTTCGCCGCCCGCGAACGTGAGCATCTCGGACGGCGACACGCTCTTTATCGTCAATTGGACGGCCAACGACGACGCCGATACGTACGGCTACGACATTTTCATCGATCCCATGCCGGGGGCCGCCGGTGCGAGCACCGGGGGTGCGAGCACCGTTGACGCCGCGGCGTCGGTCGAGCTCGTCTGTCCAGACGCTGGCGCAAGCTCGACGAGCTCGACCTCGGAGACGGCCAGCACGATCTCGGGTACATCGTCGGCTTTGAGCTCGACGAGTTCGAGCTCCACGAGTGCCACGAGCGCGAGCGCCAGCTTGAGCTCGAGTTCCAGCTTGAGCTCGAGCTCGTCCGGTAACGGCTGCTACTATGTCAGCGTCGGTCCGAGCGCCCCCCTGCCGGGAACGACCAGCTGCAGCAGCCAAGTGCTGCTCGATGAAAACGTCCAGGATTCAGGTGTCGTGGCGACGACGACGGAGCTCGACGAGGCGGGCAACGTGGTCGAAATCGAGGGCGGTACGACGAGCACGAGCGGCCTCATCGGGGTCGCTACCATTCCGTGTCAATATCTCGTCTTGGCAAGCTGCACCGCAGGCCAGCCCGTCTATACGTCCACGAGTCTTTCGGTCATCGGCGAGAGCAGTCAAACCGCCACGATCAAGGATCTCATCGACTTTGGGCCTGGAGGCACCCCGACCCAACCTGTCGACTACAACGTCGTCGTGGCGGCTGTCGATGCTTCGGGCAATGTCGGGCCTCCGTCGCCCGAGGCGTGCGATTATCCGGCTCCGGTGAACGACTTTTACAAGCTTTATCACGACGCGGGCGGTACGGCCGGGGGCGGCTTTTGCGCCCTCGATGCTGTCGGGTTGCCGGTCGGGTCATCGGCGGCTGCCATCGGGGGCCTCGGCGCCGTCTTCATGGGTATTCTCAGGCGACGGCGAAAGGGACCGCGGTGATCGTGTCGCTGCGCGCCCTCCTCGGCGCATCCGTCACGCTCTCTTTGGCCTGCATCGCGACGCCGCTGCTCGCGCAGCAGGGCGACGAACAGTACCTCACGGCCGGGCACCGTCGGCGGACCGTGTCGCCGCAGAACTTTGCGGCCGAGGTTCGCTTCGGTCTCTTCAATCCCGCGATCGACAGCGATCCATCCCTGCAGGGCGCGCCCTACAAGGAAGTGTTCGGGACCGCACCGAGGCTGCTCGTCAGCGCCGAGCTCGACTGGCAGGCCTATCGAATACCGCATTTCGGATCGATCGGTCCGGGCGTCGGCCTTGGCTATGCCTCGATGAGCGACCCCGCCCCCTTTCAGACGCCGCACAACGGTTCGATCCTTTCGGGCGAGACGACGACCCTTGAAATCGTTCCATTCTACGCGGTCGCCGTCGTCCGGGTCGATGCGCTTTGGCGCGAGCTTCACGTTCCACTTGTTCCGTACGTGAAGGCCGGGCTCGCCGATGCTTTGTGGCGCGCCTCCAACACGCTGGGCACGTCGACAGTCAACGGCGTTTCGGGGGAGGGTCACAGCTTTGGAACGCATTACGCGTTCGGGCTCGCGCTCAACTTGAACCCGTTCGATCCGTACGCTGCGGGCGGCTTCGACGACGCCATGGGCGTCAACAACACCTATATCTTCGGCGAGTACACACGCGACGACCTGACGGGGCTCGGGCTGCAGAGCGGCGTCCTGCGGGTCGGTGGACCCGCTTGGACGTTCGGGTTCGCTTTCGAGTTTTGACGTTCGGGCTCGCTTTCGAGTTTTGACGTTCGGGCTCGCTTTCGAGTTTTGACGTTCGGGCTCGCTTTCGAGTTTTGATGGCCGTCGGCGACTCATCACGCGAGTCTGCACGAGGCGATGCCTGCGCTCGCTGCTCCGCCCGGCGGGTCGGCCGAGCGAGGGAGTCCGCCACTTTGCGCGTCGCCTTGGCGCCGACGTCGGCCGGCGCACCCGAAGAACGAGCGGTTGGACGGCCATGGGCTCGCTGCCATGAACCCCCCTTAAAACTGCCGTCGCAAAGGGGCTCGGGACGCGTCTGCTGTGGCATGCAGGTGGCTCTTCTTGAGCCGGTGCGTCAACGCAGAGCGTCGCAAGTCGCGGTCGTCACTCCGGCTCAGCTCGAACGATCACCTGTAAATCGCCGCAGTTGGCCGCGCTTTGCAATCGCGGCGACAGGCCACCCCGAAGGTGCGAGATTCAGCGAGCAGGACGGATACGCCTCAGCGTGGCAAAGCGCCACGTGGCGCAAATGGTCGTGCTCGGCATTCTTCTTGTCATTCCGCGGTGTTGCCGAGCTTTGCCCAGGGGGCACGAGCACTGCAATGTGTGCGAGCGCGTCGACGTTGGAACCTTGAAGAGGACCTGAGGGGATTTCAAAAGAGTTTCATCGCCCTTTCGGCCATTCATTCCCGATTCGGTCGCCCGCATGGAGGCGTTCGAGTTGTCGACACGCACCCCACGTTGCAATCGAACGAGGTTTCATTTCGTCGTTCGCGCCGCAAAAGGAGGCTCGTCATGTCGGGCTTCGCGAACCATTCGTTCACCATTCACCATTTGCCAATGGCACCGATGAAGAGGAGATACTGACGATGACGACCCAAAACAGTTCCGACCGCACGAAGAGCAACCGTGGATTCGCATCGATGGAAATGGGAAAGCAGCGTGAAATAGCAAGCAAAGGCGGCAAGGCCGCGCATGCTCAGGGTCGCGCTCATGAGTTCACCCCGGACGAAGCGCGTGTGGCGGGCCGAAAAGGTGGCGAAGTCGTCAGCCGCGATCGCGCGCACATGGCTGCGATCGGCCGAGCCGGCGGCCAGGCGCGTGGGCGCAATCGCGCGTTGCAGGTGGCTCGCGAATCGACCGGGCGTCCCGAATCTTCCGCAGCGCTGAAGAGCGCGGCGTCGCTCAGCGCCGCGGCCAGCCCCGCCGAGTGAAAGGAGGCCAGCGTCGGCGGGGGTGGCGCCATCGGGGTGCCCGGTAGGACGCGCAAGGGCAGCGCCTGCCGTTCGGGCGGCAGCGGGCCGTTTGGAAGAAGGGGGCGTTCATCAAGCTCTGCTCCGAGCGCCGCAGGCCAAGGGCAAGAGAGGGGCTTCAGTGGGCCATGGGGCGCCGATTGGAGGCCCTATCGAGCTTTCTCTACTCAAGCGCCTGCGGGCCAAGGGCGAGAGAGGGGCTTCAGTGGGCCATGGGGCGCCGATTGGAGGCCTATCGAGCTTTCTCTACTCAAGCGCCTGCGGGCCAAGGGCGAGAGGGGCTCAGGCCTGCGGGCCAAGGGCGAGAGGGGTTCAGGCCTGCGGGCCAAGGGCGAGAGGGGGTCAGGCCGGCGGGCCAAGGGCGAGAGGGGTTCAGGCCTGCGGGCCAAGGGCGAGAGGGGTTCAGGCCTGCGG
>JBEKFX010000100.1:0-20745 GCA_050013115.1 Polyangiaceae bacterium | reverse complement strand
GAAAGCGATGGATGGAGGACACCGACGGGAAGTCAGCGCCGCCGAGTTGAACATGCTGTGGCACGGTGTCAGGCTCGGGCGCACGGTCCTTACCGCCCTGGCGATCGCCCCTCTCCTCGGTGGATGCGGCAGAGCGAACGAGCAAGATGCGCCGTCGCGATCGGCATGGCAGGGCGGTTCCTCCGAGGTCGAAGGCGGCGCGTCCGAATCGATCGCCGTCTCAACGGGCCCGACGGGTTCGGCCACGAGCCGCACCGACGCTGGCGGTTCAGCCATTTCGGTGGCTTCGGGCATGAATGCCGGTCATTCGACCTCGTCGGGCGCGTCGAACTCGATGCAGCCAAGTGCCGCCAGCACGGGCGCTGGTTCGAGCGATTCGAGCCATTCATCTTCGATGGCGTCGACGAGCGGTTCCTCCAGCCCGGTCATCAGCATGGCCAGCTGCCTACCGGGCGGTCCGGGGATGACCAACTGTGGGGCCGGAGGGAGCGGGACCGAGAGCTGCTGCACGAGCTTGGAGGTGACGGGCGGGACGTACGATCGGACCTATGATCCCCTCGACGCTGGCGTCCCGGCGCTCGCGGCCGACGGCGGGCCCATCGACGAGGTCGACCCCGCGAGCGTCAGCAGTTTTCAGCTCGACAAGTACGTGGTGACCGTGGGTCGCTTTCGCCAGTACGTGAACTACCTGGCGAGCAGCGCGGGCGTGCCACCCTCACCCGGCAGTGGCATTCACACGCATTTGAACGCGGGTCGAGGACTGACCTACAGCGCGAGTCCGACGACCTACGAGACGGGATGGGATGCAACGAATTGGAACCAGTACATCGCGACGGGGCAGGGCGCGGCAAGCGCGTGGACGGCCAACCTCGCTTCGTGCAATGCCATCGGCGACGGAGAGGCTGACGATCCGAGCCAAATCTGGAGCTCCTGGACGGCGATCCCGGGCGCCCAAGAGAACCTGCCCATCAATTGCGTGACCTGGTACGAAGCGTACGCATTCTGCATCTGGGACGGCGGCTTTCTTCCGAGTGAAGCCGAGTGGGAGTATGCGGCGGCCGGAGGGAGCCAGCAGCGCGAATATCCTTGGGGCTCGACCGAGCCCGGGACAGAGAACAAATACGCCATCTACGGCGACAACATCGGCGATTGTTACTATCCGAGCGGCACGTTGATGCCCTGCACCGGCGTCGTCAACATCGCCCCGGTGGGAACGCCGAGCCTCGGAGCCGGCTTCTGGGGGCAGCTCGACATGGCCGGCGAGGTGGCTCAGTGGACTCTCGACTGGTTTGCCCCCAACTACGTCGACACCTACGTCATTCCTTGCGTCGATTGTGCGAATCTTTCACTCGACCCGGTCGACAGGGTTATCCGCGGTGGCGTTGGCCCCCTCTGGCAGCTGCTTCCCACCGATCGCTACGGTCTCTCCCCGAGCAACCGCGACTCATTTGCGGGGCTACGTTGCGCCAGGATCCCGTAAAGGCAGTCGGACACGGTGCATGTTGGCCATCGTCGCGGAGGCCATGAAGCGCCTCGCCTGCATCGCCTCGAGAAGCGCCCGAGGTCCGGACAGCGGGCGCGCCTGGGGTCCTGCCGCCATGAAGAAGGGCGCCCGTGTCGCTCGCACGCATCGCCTCAAGGAGCGCCCGAGGTCCCGACAGCGGGCGCGCCTGGAGTCCTGCCGCCATGGCCCGTGCCGGGCCCAGTGACGCCGACGGAGTTCACGCCCCGGCGGCCTCGACGCTGCCGTCCCACCAGCAAGAGCCCCACGAGCCATGCCGTTTCCAGTCCGCCGGCCGGGCTCTTTTCCCCCCCCGTTCGGCAGGAGCATCCGGCCTTGCTCGATGTTGCCTCGAAGGCTGCACCCCCCTCGGCCTGCGGGAGAGGGCCCGTCCCGCCCTCTCCGCTTCCGCCCGAAGCATCGCCTTCGCCCGAGCCGCCGGCCTCCTGCGCTTGACGGGGTCCCTCGGCGTCGGCGCCGCCGCCGCCCGCGTTCGTCGCATCCGCCCGATCCGTCCCGGGCTCGCTCGCGTCGAGCGTGCTGTCTGCGTCGAGTGTCCATGCGTCGAGTGTCCCCGCGTCGAGCGTGCCGCCTGCGTCCGCCGTCACGCCTGCATCGCCGCCACCGCGGGTGCCCGCGTCGTCGTCCACTGGACTCGCCGAGTCCTTGGGGCAGGCGGCGCTACCCGGGCCCGGGTTCTCCTCGTCGAAGGTGACGCCGTCGAACGGCACCACGATGATCTTGCTTCCATGGTTGTCGTTCGCCAGATCGAGCGTCTTGTCGACGTCGATGACCGCAAAGCTGAAAGCGACGACATGGCCGTTCTGCATGAACACGCCGGGTCGCTCCGCTTTGTACCAGTTGTTGACGGTCCCGTCCGTATACCGCACGAAGTTGCTCGTAGGGTCGTACGCGAGCCCCTGGTTCACCCAGTTGTGAATGCCGTCGGCCGACGTGAAATGAAACGCCTTTCGAGCGTTGTACATGTTGGCAACCAGATGGTACTGGCCGCCACTGCACCAGACGACCGGATCCTCGTAGCCCTCGGACTGCAGATCGGGAATCGTCGCCTGAACGGGGTACGGGCCCAGGATGTCGCTGGGGCTCGCCATCTCCTGGAAGTTCCGGGCGATGACGAGGAAGCTGCTGTCCGCGCTCTGCCAGATCGTCTGGTTCTCGGTGGTCTGCGTGGCGATGGTGAACCCATTGGCCGTGATGGAGATGACGCCCTTGTTCGTCCACGGACCGTCGGCCGAGGCTGCCGTGAAAATGTTGCCCGGACTGTCGATGAGCGCAAAGGTGCCATCGTTGAGCGGCATTCCCGTGACGTTCTGCTCCTTGCCGTTGTCGTACGTCCAGGGAGGATTCGCTGTGGGGATGTAGGACCCGATGAGCGTCTCGTTGCTGACCCCCTCGACGATCACGGAGTTGGGCCAATCGGCAAACCCTTTGTCCTGCGGCCAGCGGCCGCCAAACAAGTGGTACTTGCCGTCTGCACCTTGGATGATTTTGCCATCCCAGTACTGCCACTGGGTGTTGGTGGCGTCCTCGAGGCCGTTGCAGACATCACGGGGGAGCACGCTCGCCGCGCCCCAGGTGTTGGACGTCAGCGGGCAGATGATCGGCGTCGGAAGGAAGTAGTCGATGAGCGTTTTGGTACCCGCACCCGCACCCCCATCCGCCCCGCGCGCGTCGGGCGACCACCACGCCACCGCGAACAGGGCCGTGGCGACAAGCGATGCTCTCTCCGCCGTTCGTGTCGCACGACGCGTTGTACCCGCGGTCGCGCACGTTCGCTTGTCCATGGATGAGGGGGTTGTGGCCGCGAAAGATGCGGCCGATCGCGAGAACTTGGCCGGAGACGCAGTGTGGACGCGCGGCTCGTGCTTCGGAGGCCCTCGCGCCCTACGACGAGGGCGACCGCCGGCGCGGTGCGCGGCTCGTCGGACCAACGCCAGAGGCGCCGTGGACCGAACCGACGAGCCCGCCAACGCCAAATTCCCGACGGGTCCGCCAACGCAAAATTCCCGACGAGCCCGCCAACGCCAAATTCCCGACGGGTCCGCCAACGCAAAATTCCCGACGAGCCCGCCAACGCAAATTCCCGACGAGCCCGCCAACGCAAATTCCCGACGAGCCCGCCAACGCCAAATTCCCGACGGGTCCGCCAACGCAAAATTCCCGACGGGTCCGCATATTCCGATTCTTCTTTCATGCAAGACTCCGCCCGAACTCCGCCGTGCTCGCGGGCGCTTGCACCAGGGAAGACCATGTCGAACATCAGTGATGCATCCGAATCGAACTCCGGAGTCTCGGGACCGTTCGGGGCCCGTTCGTCCCCGAACGGCGACGCCACGGTGTCCGGGTCGGGCGGCCTTGTCGCGACAGACCACCGTGACACGGATACATTCTCGCGCGATCTCCTTGTCGCTCTGCTGCGCTTCCGCGACGGAGACTTCGGCGCGCGCCTCGCGTCTCACTTCACGGGCATCGACGGAAAGATCGCCGACATTTTCAACGAAATTCTCGGTGTCAGCGCCCGTCGGTCCGTAGAAATCGCCCGCGTCTGCCGCGTCGTCGGCAAGGAAGGCAAGCTCAAACAGCGAATGAACGTACCGGGCGCCATCGGCGGCTGGGCCGACGAAGTCGTGTCGCTCAACACGCTCATTGACGACCTCGTTTGGCCGACGACGGAGGTGACCCGCGCCATCGGCGCGGTGGCCAAAGGCGACCTCACCCAGGCCATGGCCCTCGAAGTCGACGGCCGCCCCCTCGAAGGCGAGTTTCTCCGTTCCGCCCAGCTCGTCAACCGGATGATCGACCAACTCTCGGTTTTCACGTCCGAGGTGACCCGCGTCGCCCGCGAGGTGGGCACCGAGGGCAAGCTCGGTGGGCAGGCGCAGGTGAAGGGTGTGTCCGGCGTATGGAAAGACCTGACCGAGTCAGTCAACCAAATGGCCGGCAACCTGACAGCGCAGGTGCGAAACATCGCGGAGGTCACCATCGCCGTCGCCAGCGGCGACCTGTCGAAGAAGATCACCGTCGACGTTCGCGGCGAGATCCTCCAGCTGAAAGAGGCCATCAACACGATGGTCGAGCAGCTTCGGTCGTTCGCATCCGAGGTGACCCGTGTTGCCCGCGAGGTGGGCACGGAAGGCAAGCTCGGTGGTCAGGCGGTCGTGCCAGGCGTTGCAGGCACGTGGAAGGACCTAACCGACAACGTCAATTCCATGGCCTCCAACCTGACCGGTCAGGTCCGCAACATCGCCGAGGTCACGACCGCCGTGGCCCGCGGAGACCTGTCTCGCAAGATCACGGTCGATGTCAAAGGCGAGATCCTCCAACTGAAGGATACGATCAATACAATGGTCGACCAGCTCAACGGCTTCGCGTCGGAGGTGAGCCGCGTTGCGCGCGAGGTGGGCACCGAGGGTAAGCTCGGAGGGCAGGCCGTCGTCCCTGGCGTGGCCGGCACCTGGAAGGACCTGACCGACAACGTCAACTCGATGGCCTCCAACCTGACCGGTCAGGTCCGCAACATCGCGGAGGTCACGACCGCCGTTGCGAGAGGCGACCTCTCCCGCAAGATCACGGTCGACGTCAAAGGCGAGATCCTCGAGCTGAAAAACACCATCAACACGATGGTCGATCAGCTCAACGGCTTCGCCTCCGAGGTCTCGCGCGTGGCTCGGGAGGTTGGCACCGAAGGCAAGCTCGGTGGACAGGCGCAGGTGCCCGGTGTGGCCGGCACCTGGAAGGACCTCACCGACAACGTGAACGCGATGGCCTCGAACCTCACGGGCCAGGTGCGTAACATCGCAGACGTCGCGACGGCCATCGCCAACGGCGACCTCTCTCGCAAGATCACGGTCGACGTCAAAGGGGAGATCCTCGAGCTCAAGAATACCATCAATCGGATGGTCGATCAGCTGAACGCCTTTGCGTCCGAGGTGACGCGGGTTGCAAAGGAGGTTGGCACGGAGGGGAAACTTGGCGGTCAGGCCGAGGTCGAGGGCGTCGCGGGTGTGTGGAAGAACCTCACCGAAAACGTCAATTCGATGGCGTCCAACCTGACCGACCAGGTACGCAATATCGCCGAGGTCGCAACGGCCGTGGCCCGCGGCGACCTGTCTCGCAAGATTACGGTCGACGTGAAGGGTGAAATTCTCGCCCTCAAGAACACGATCAACACGATGGTCGACCAACTCAATGCATTCGCCTCCGAAGTGTCCCGTGTGGCGCGAGAGGTGGGAACCGAGGGAAAGCTCGGCGGCCAGGCGCAGGTCGGCGGGGTCGCCGGGACCTGGAAGGACCTCACCGACAACGTCAACTCGATGGCCTCGAACCTCACCAACCAGGTTCGGAACATTGCGGAAGTGACGACGGCTGTCGCCCGCGGCGACCTGTCCCGAAAGATCACCGTCGACGTCAAAGGCGAAATCCTCGAGTTGAAAAACACGATCAACACGATGGTCGACCAGCTGAACGGCTTCGCCTCCGAGGTCTCGCGCGTCGCTCGTGAGGTGGGTACCGAGGGCAAGCTCGGCGGCCAGGCCCAGGTGCCTGGGGTGGCGGGCACCTGGAAGGACCTCACCGACAACGTCAACTCGATGGCCTCGAACCTCACGAACCAGGTCCGAAATATCGCCGACGTCACCATCGCGGTCGCCAAGGGCGACCTCTCGAAGAAGATCACCGTCGACGTTCGCGGCGAGATCCTCCAGCTGAAGGACACGATCAACACGATGGTCGATCAGCTCAATGGGTTCGCCTCTGAAGTCTCGCGCGTCGCTCGTGAGGTGGGTACCGAGGGCAAGCTCGGCGGCCAGGCGCAAGTGCCTGGCGTTGCAGGCACCTGGAAGGACCTCACCGACAACGTCAACGCGATGGCTTCGAACCTCACGGGCCAGGTTCGCAACATCGCCGACGTCGCCACGGCCATCGCGCGCGGCGACCTGTCCCGAAAGATCACCGTCGACGTGAAGGGGGAGATCCTCGAGCTCAAGAACACGCTGAACACGATGGTCGACCAGCTCAACGCTTTCGCCTCCGAGGTCTCTCGTGTCGCTCGCGAGGTGGGTACCGAAGGCAAGCTCGGGGGCCAGGCGGTCGTTCCCGGCGTGGCCGGCACGTGGAAGGACCTCACCGACAACGTCAACTCGATGGCGTCCAACCTGACCAATCAGGTCCGCAACATCGCCGACGTGACGATCGCGGTTGCGAACGGTGACCTTTCGCGCAAGATCACAGTCGACGTTCGCGGCGAGATTCTGCAGCTGAAGGAGGCCATCAACACGATGGTCGAGCAGCTTCGCTCGTTTGCTTCGGAGGTCACGCGCGTTGCGCGTGAAGTCGGAACCGAGGGTCGGCTCGGCGTCCAGGCGGTGGTCCCCGGAGTCGCCGGGACCTGGAAGGATCTGACCGACTCTGTGAATGCCATGGGGACGAACCTGACAGCGCAAGTGCGCAACATCGCCGAAGTGACGACGGCCGTCGCCCGCGGGGACCTCTCGCGCAAGATCACCGTCGATGTGAAGGGCGAGATCCTCGAGCTCAAAAATACCATCAACACGATGGTCGACCAGCTCCGGTCGTTCGCCTCGGAAGTCACGCGCGTCGCCCGCGAGGTGGGGACCGAAGGAAAGCTCGGCGGGCAGGCGGACGTCCCGGGGGTCGCGGGCACATGGAAGGACCTGACCGACTCGGTCAATTTCATGGCCGCGAACCTGACCAATCAGGTGCGCGGCATCGTGAAGGTCGTGACCGCCGTCGCCAACGGCAACCTTCGCCAGAAGCTCACCGTAGAGGCCAAGGGCGAAGTCGCCGCTCTTGCCGAGACGATCAACAATATGACGGACACCCTGGCAACGTTCGCCGAGCAAGTCACCAACGTCGCGCGCGAGGTGGGCGTCGAGGGCCGGCTCGGCGGACAAGCGAACGTGCCCGGAGCGGCGGGAACCTGGAAGGACCTCACGGGTAACGTGAACCTGCTGGCCGCCAACCTGACGAACCAGGTGCGCGCGATCGCGGACGTGGCCACCGCGGTCACGAAGGGCGACTTGACCCGCTCGATCCGCGTCGAAGCACGCGGCGAGGTCGCGGAGCTCAAGGACAACATCAATACGATGATAGACAACCTGCGCGGTACGACCGATCGCAACCAGGAGCAGGACTGGCTGAAGACAAACCTCGCCAAGTTCACCCGTATGCTTCAGGGGCAGCGCGATCTCGTCACGGTGGGGAGAATGCTCCTCTCGGAGCTTGCGCCGCTCGTCGACGCGCAGCAGGGTACGATCTACCAGATGGATCGCAGCGAACCGGGCGATACCCTCGACCTTTCGGCGATGACCCTGCGCCTCCTCGCGGCCTACGCCAAGCACGACGCGCAGCCCGATCGCATCGCGCTCGGCGTCGGTCTCGTCGGCCAGGCCGCAGCGGAGAAGCAGCGTATCCTGCTCAATGACGTGCCCCCCCAGTACACGGCCATTCAATCGAGTCTCGGCTCGGCACCCCCGACCAGCGTCATCGTGCTCCCGGTCCTGTTCGAGGGAGAGACCATGGCGGTCATCGAGCTGGCCGCCCTTCGGCCGTTCACCAATACGCACCTGCAATTCCTCGATCAGCTCACCCAATCGATCGGCGTCGTGCTCAACACCATCGAAGCGACGATGCGGACAGAGAACCTTCTGCAGCAGTCGCAGCAGCTCACGACGGAGCTACAAACACGCCAGATCGAGCTGCAGCAGACAAACGAGGAGCTCGCCTCCAAGGCGAAACAGCTCGCCGAGCAGAACGCGGAGGTCGAGCGCAAGAACAAAGAGGTCGAGCAAGCGCGGCGCGCGCTCGAGGAGAAAGCGGCCGAGCTGGCGTTGACGTCCAAGTACAAGTCGGAGTTTCTCGCGAACATGTCCCACGAGCTCCGGACTCCATTGAACTCGATCCTCATCCTCGGTCAGCAGCTCGCGGAGAACGTCGGCGGCAATCTGACGGTCAAGCAGATCGATTTTGCCAAGAATATCCACTCCGCCGGTACGGACTTGCTCACGCTCATCAACGATATCCTCGATCTCTCCAAGATCGAGTCGGGTACGGTCACCGTCGAGCCGGAAGAGATCACCTTCGCCAACCTTCGCGACACGATTCAACGGATGTTTCACCATGTCGCCGAGACCAAAGCGCTCGGCTTCCACGTCGATATCGATCCGACGCTGCCGCGTGCGCTCGTGAGCGATCCGAAACGCCTCCAGCAGATCCTCAAGAATCTTCTGTCGAACGCATTCAAGTTCACGGCGCAGGGCTCCGTGGCCATGTCCGTTCGTTTGGTGACATCCGGGTGGAACACCGACCATCCCGTCCTCGGCTCCGCGGCGGCGGCAGTCGCATTCACGGTGACGGACACGGGAATCGGCATCGCCCTCGAAAAGCAAAAGCTCATTTTCGAAGCCTTCCAGCAGGCGGATGCCGGTACGAGCCGCAAGTACGGCGGGACGGGGCTCGGCCTCGCGATCAGCCGCGAGCTCGCCAATTTGCTTGGCGGCGAAATCCGTCTCCAGAGCAAGCCGGGGATTGGCAGCACCTTCACATTGTACTTGCCTCTGATGTACACCGGGCCGACGCAGCGCCAACTTGCGACGGCGGGCTTGCCGGCGCAAGCACCAAGCACGGTGCCGGTGCTCGCGGTCGCCAAGGGCGAAGAGACCGTGGCCGACGACCGCCACGACATTCGCGAGGGCGACTCGATTCTCTTGATCGTTGAAGACGACGCTCACTATGCGCGCATCCTCCTCGGTATCGCGCACCTCAAGGGGTTCAAGGCCGTCGTCGCCAACCGAGGGCAAAAGGCGCTGTCGCTCGCGCGTGACTATCTCCCGGCCGCCATCAGCTTGGACGTCTTCTTGCCCGACATGCTCGGCTGGACGGTCCTCAACAACCTCAAGCTCGATCCGAAGACACGTCACATCCCCGTCCAGATGCTCTCCGTTGAGGAGCAGCGCCAGCACGGCCTGTCGCACGGTGCGTTCAGCTACCTCGTCAAGCCCGCGACGACGAGCGAGCTCGAGACCGCGTTCGACAAGCTGAGGTCGTACGTCGCGCCCCATACGAAGCGGCTTCTCGTCATCGAGGACGATGGAGTCGAGCGCGCGAGCATCGTCGAACTCCTCGGCCATGACGACATCGAAGTCGTCGCGGTGGGCACCGGCAACGACGCCTTCGAGGCGCTGCGACGCTGCCGTTTCGACTGTTGCGTCGTCGACTTGCGCCTTCCAGACATGAGCGGCTTCGAGCTGCTCGAGAAGCTGCGGTTGGAACCCGAACTCAGAGACATTCCCATCGTCATTTTTACGGGTAAGGAGCTGTCGGCGGTGGAAGAGGCGCAGCTTCAAACGGTTGCGAAGAGCATCGTCCTCAAGGACGTTCAGTCTCCCGAGCGCTTGCTCGACGAGACCGCGCTTTTTCTACATCGGGTCGTCTCCGATCTTCCGGAGGGCAAGCGAAAAATGATCGAGCGGCTTCATGGATCGGCGGAGGCGCTGCGGGGCCGCAAGGTGCTCGTCGTAGACGACGACGCGCGCAATATCTTTGCGCTCACAACCATCCTGGAAACTCAGGAGATGGACGTGGTAAGCGCTACGAACGGACGACAAGCGATTGAAATCATCGAGAGGACGCCGGACCTCAGCGTCGTTCTCATGGACATCATGATGCCGGAGATGGATGGCTATCAAACGATGCGCGAGATTCGGAACGACCCTCGATTCCGTACGCTGCCCATCCTGGCCCTTACGGCCAAAGCCATGAAGGGCGACCGGGAGAAGTGCCTTCAGGCCGGCGCCTCGGACTACATCGCCAAGCCCGTCAACACGGAACAGCTCCTTTCGTTGCTGCGTGTATGGCTTTATCGCTAGGAGGCCGAATGACGGGCACGATCAACATTCTTCTCGTCGATGACGAACCGCGAAACCTTGACGCACTGGCGGCGATTCTCGATGAGCCCACCTACTGCCTCCTTCGTGCCGAGGACGCCGAAATGGCGTTGCGCGTGTTGCTCGAGAACGACGTTGCGGCAATCGTGCTCGACGTCCAGATGCCGGTCGTCAGCGGCTTCGAGCTTGCTCAGCTCATCAAGGGAACCAAAAAGTTCCGACAGATCCCGATCGTCTTCTTGACCGCCCATCTGCTCGACGACCGCGACGTCCTCACAGGGTACAGTGCCGGCGCGGTCGACTACCTCATCAAGCCGGTGAATCCGCTGATCCTCCGGCACAAGGTCGCCACTTTTGCCGACTTGTTCCGCAAGACGCGCGCTCTCGCCGAGCTCAACGCGCACCTTGAGACGCGTGTGCAAGAGCGAACGATGGAGCTCGAGAAGTCCGAAGGAGCGCTCCGGCTGGCGAGCAGGCAGAAAGATCTCTTTCTCGCGACCTTGGCCCACGAGCTTCGGAACCCCCTGGCGCCGCTGCGCACTGGACTCGACATCCTTTTGCAGCAAACGAGGCAGCCACCTGCTGTGGCGCGAACGCTCGCGGCGATGAACCGGCAGCTCGATCACATGGTCCGGCTGGTCGGCGATCTGCTCGACGTGGCGCGCATCAACGGCGGGACGCTGGAGCTGCGTAGGGAGTCCGTGACGGTCCTTTCGGTCATTGAGCGCGCCATCGAAACCACGGCTCCTCTATTTTCTGCCCGCAATCAATCGGTCGTCGTCGATGCCGAGGGGCCCGTTCCGGCGTTCGTGGACGCGACGCGCATCGCACAGATCGTCGCGAACCTACTGAACAACGCGTCCAAGCACTCGCCGCTTGGCGCCCAAGTCCGCGTCGAGCTCCGATGCCCGTCGGACGTCGCCATCGTGAAAGTCATCGACGATGGCATTGGCATTCCAGTGGACCAGCTTGATCGCGTGTTCGACATGTTCACGAAGATCGAACGCGCAGCGCCGAGCACGAACGACGGGCTCGGCATCGGCCTCTCCCTCTCGCGGCAGTTTGCCGAACGACACGGAGGGACACTCACGGCGACGAGTGCGGGCGCAGGGCGGGGGGCGACCTTCACGCTCTCCGTACCGACGGGACAGTCCGAGAGGGTCGCGGAAGCAGAGGGGGCCGCTTCGGCGATTCCCGAGGGCGTGGAAGAGACGCTGAACATTGTCGTCGTGGAGGACAACGAGGATTCAGCGGACATGATGACGACGTGGCTGGAGCACCTCGGCCATAGGGTGCAGGTCGCGCGCAACGGACCCGATGGGGTCGAGCTCATCTTGGGGGCGCGTCCGGACGTCGTGTTGTGCGACCTCGGCCTGCCGGGGATGGACGGAGCGGACGTGTGCCGCCACATCGTCGACGGGATGCCGTTCCCCCCCGTCATGGTCGCGCTCACCGGCTGGGGGGCGGATCCGGATCGCCAGCGAACGGTCGAGGCGGGCTTCCGTCATCATCTCGTGAAGCCGGTCGAGCTCGACGAGCTGCGCCGCGTCCTGCAGTCGGTTGGCCAGGCGCGGAGCGAATGATCGCCTTGGCCGCTCAGGTGCTTTGGGCGGCCCACGAGCGCCTCCACGTCGTCGACCTCGACGTGCTTGCCCAAAGGTTTCGCGTCATGGCCCCCGATGCGCGCGGACACGGCCGGGATCCGCCGGCCGGGGCGTCATGGGTTATGCCATTGTGCTTTCCGGTCAGCCGCTGCAAGCCCTAGCGTAACGTGAAGCAAGATGAGGCGCATTATCCTCGGCGACAACGCAGACGTGCTGCCCGAACTGCCCGACAAGTCCTAGCGTAACGTGAAGCAAGATGAGGCGCATTATCCTCGGCGACAACGCAGACGTGCTGCCCGAACTGCCCGACAAGTTCGCGCAGCTCATCTACATCGATCCACCCTTTAACACGGGGAAGGTCCAGAAGCGCGATCGGATGCGCGTCACGGCAACCACGGAAACCGAGGGCGCAGGCACCCGCAGTGGCTTCGGGGGGCGTGGGTACGAAGTCGAGAAGATCGAGAGCGGCTCGTACACGGATCGGTTCGAGGACTTCGAGAGCTTTCTCATGCCGCGCATCGAAAAGGCCCTCCGTTGCCTCACGTCGAATGGATCGCTCTTCGTCCACCTGGACTGCCGCGAAGTTCACTACATCAAGGTCGCTCTCGACCGGCTCCTCGGTCGCGACCGATTCATGAACGAGATCGTCTGGGCCTATGATTACGGTGGCCGTCCGAGACACCGCTGGCCCTCGAAGCACGACACCATCCTGTGGTATGCCCTGAAGACGGACGACTACATCTTCAATTTCGACGAGATGGACCGCATTCCGTATATGGCGCCCGGGCTCGTGACACCGGAGAAGGCGGAGCGAGGAAAGACGCCCACCGACGTGTGGTGGCACACGATTGTCCCGACCAACGGGCGCGAGAAGACCGGGTACCCTACGCAGAAGCCATTGGGGGTCTTGAATCGCGTGATCAAGGTGCACTCCCGTCCGGAGGACGTCGTGCTTGATTTCTTCGCAGGCAGCGGAACGACGGGAGAGGCCGCAGCTCGGCACGGGCGGGGTTTCGTCCTCATCGACAACAATCCCGAAGCGGTCAACGTTGCGGCGGCCCGCCTTGCGTCGTTTGCGCCAGACTTGGTTGGTTTTGCGCCGAGGCCCGTCCGGTCCCAGGCGGTGCTTTTCTGACTCGCGTGGCCGATCGCGCCGCAAGCTCCGAACGCTTCTCTCGCGTCGAGGACGGTTGCTACCGTGCTTGGGTGAGCAGCCAGCGGGTGCCCGGTGGGGTGGTGCACGAACTTCCTGAAGACCTGCGCAAAGCTCTGGTCGCCAACCGTGCGGCGCTCGGTGCCTGGAAGGACATCACGCCTCTGGCCCGCAACGAGTTCATCTGCTGGGTCGAGGACGCCAAGCAACAGGTGACCCGAGAACGCCGCATTCGCAGAACCCAGGAGGAGCTTGAGGAGGGCCAGCGTCGGCCGTGCTGCTGGCCGGGGTGCAGCCACCGCGAACGCACCGGCCGGTAGATCGGGCGCACGAACGGCCATCGCGCAGCATCCGCTGCCTGCGCCGCCCGCTCCCCGGCGAAGGTCGAGCCGTCGTTCTCGCCCTCGCCCTCGCGGAGATCCAGGTCATTGCGGCCGCACGAGACGTCCTTGCCATGCGGGGAAGGTGACGGCTTCGCCTCTGCGGCCCGCGATCGCGGCTCGAAGGGTCGAACCGCTGACGGCGGTCACCGTCGCGACGTGCTACTGGTTCGTCTCGAGGCGCGGTCAAACGAAGTCGCGTTCAGGCGGCGGCTCGCCGCAAAGCTCACATCCCGAAGAGGTTTAGCCCGAGCGTCACGAATCCCGAGACCAGCATGAGCGCGGCGAGACGGGTCGCCCTCTTCGTTTCACGCTCGCCCGCACCGCGTAGAGCCTTGGCCGCTGCGCGCCAATAGAGGTAGCTGCCGAGCACGACCAGTGCAAATTCGACCAGAACGGCCGCGGCCGGTAGCCGCCAAAGGCCAAGACCAAGACGCGGAAGGTCCTCCAAATTGCCCGGGAGGATCGGCATATCGGCACGGTGCACCAGTAGGTCCAGCACCCAATGCGAGAAGACGACGGCCGCAAGGACGATGCCGTTGCGGCGTCCCCAGCGCCAGGTGGCGACAAGGCCAAAGGTCGCGGCGATGACCAGGGCGCCGAGCAGCGAATGCGTATAGTCGGCGTAAATGACGGCCTCGCCATACCCTGGATGCGGCCCGGCAGCGGGGTCCACGGCGACGATGCGTTCTATACCAAGAGCGAAGAGCGGGACGAAGAGGACGTCCATCCACTGGCAGGCGAGCATCAACGACCATAGCGGGACCTGGGGCTCGCGCGATTTCACCATGGCCGCGAACCCGAAGTGCCCTGCGATCACGATCGCCCCGGCCTGGCGCGGGGCGTTGGCCACGGCAATCGAGAGTCGAGCATTCCGATGACGACGACGAAGAGAATCACGCCAACGATGAACGACATTCGCTGCCTTCTAGCACGATCTTACCTTCGACAGCCCCCGCCGCCAGAAGCTGCAGCGCGTTACGTGCTTCGAGGAGGGGAAACGTCTTCACGACCATCGGGTCGATCTTCTTTTCTGCAAGCAAAGAGAAGATTTTTGGCAGATCCTCGTGGAAAGGCTTGGGATCTCTTCGATAGAGGGCCGTTATCCCATAAAAGCTTCCACGCCGACCGCGCAATCGAGAGCCTGCGAAAATGTTCGCGAACATCGCCACGGTGGACAGCCGTCCGCTTGCGCCCATAAACCCGTACGCGACCAGACGACCGCCCGGACGCAGCGCTCCGATGCAGGGGCCGATCATGTCACCACCGATCCCGTCGAGCACAAGGTCGACGCCCTTGGGTTCGAGGGCGCGCACGAGCCGATCAAGCCGCCCCGTCCTGTAGTCGATGGGAATGGCCCCGAGCGCGCGAAGGGTGCCGTGCTTGCCAGCTGACGCGGCGCCATAGGTCTTCACACCCGCAAGCCGGAGCAACTGCAAGGCCGCGGTTCCCACGCCACCTGCCGCGCCGGTGACGAGCGCGGTTTGTCCGACCTTCACCTTGCCCACCCGATGGATCGCCTGGTACGCGGTCACGTGGTTCAGAATCACGGCTGCGGCATCGCGGTCAGAGACGCTATCGGGAATGGGCACGAAATGGACGGCATCCCGGACGAGCATCTCGCCAAATCCGCCATGCACCGTCAGCGAAGCCACCCGTTGGCCGACACGGAAACCATCGACGCTGGCGCCGAGCGCATCGACCACGGCCGCGATTTCGTATCCGGGCACGAATGGGATTTTGGGAGCAAAGAGATAAGAACCGGCGAGGATATTGAAGTCTGTCGAGCCAACGCCAGCAGCTCGGATGCGGACGCGAATCTGGCCCCGGCCGGGTTCCTGAATCGGGAGGTCCACGACTTCGAGGACGTTCAACGCGTGCGGGCCGCCCTTCTCGGTCAACATGACCGCTCGATAAGTGGCCCTTATCGCCGATTTTGCACCCTGGTCGTTGGAGGGGGCAGGTGCGGGCTGCGGAGACGCCGATCCGTTGACACGGGCGCTCACAAACTGACCCGAGAGCCACACGACGAACTGGAACAGGCTCCGCTGGATGGGCCAGGACAGCCCCGCAAGCTGGTTGCGATGGCGCAGGAAGAGCGTCGCCAATCGTCCGGCGTGGGCGAGAGACTTCGGGGGAATGCCGCCCTCGGATTCCAGCGCGATGATCTCGTGGAAGTAGTCTTCCATGGCCAGGGCAGGCATCATCTCGACGCGGTGGACGCACACCTCCTCGCCGGCGTTCCAAAGCGTGTGCGGCGTCCCGGGCGCAACCTCAACGACCTCTCCCGGCCCGAGGATGCGGGTCTCCCGGCACATGCGAACTCCGAGTGTCCCGCTCAGGACCGTGAAGCGCTCGATCTGGGTCGGATGGATGTGCATCGGCGGACGCTGGGGACCGACCTCATAGGTCTCTTCGAAACGAAGAAGGGTGCCGTTCGTGTCGGCGCTCGTGAGCTCGAACGCGATGCGGGTATGAGGACTTCGGACGACCGTTCCGCGACTGACCATGTGCGAACCCGCCTCTCAGCGACACGTCGAACGCGCATCCGACGGAAAGGTTACCGTTCCGCGCTGCCGGTTTCGTTCGAGGGCGTGAAGGCTCGAGGTGAGTGATTGGACCGCCACGCCGCCGACACGTTCGCCCGATCCATGTTCGGCGTGATGCACGCGGCGACGCCCACGCCAATGCTGAGCAAGCGGATGGTAACCATCGTGGGGCATCGCACAAGGCCCAGGTCCGAACCTGCGCGTGGACCGGACGCTCCTTGTGCGGCCCGTCGAGCGCCGTCTTCTGCAGTCCGGCCACGGGCTGGGCGCAGCGACCCTGCACAGTCGCGATGCGGCTGGGTGTGCGCTAGCCAAAGAGACACGCCATGCCGCCCCCGCCGATTCCGCGCGCACTCACGGAACTCGAGGCCATCAGCGCCCGCACCCTCGCGGATTACGACGCGCATGCCGAGGCGTTCTGGGAGGGGACGCGCGATCACGACGTGTCGGAGAACCATGCGGCGTTCCTGCGCGCCATCGAGGGAAGGGCGCCCTTCCGGATCCTCGACTTCGGGTGCGGTCCCGGGCGCGATGTCGCGCACTTTCGCGCGCTCGGGCACCAGGTCGTCGGCCTCGACGGCGCGGCGCGCTTCGTGCCGATGGCGCGTGCGCACTCGGGCTGCGAAATCCTCCATCAGGACTTCTTGAAGCTGTCTCTGGACGGCCGCCAGTTCGACGGCATCTTCGCCAACGCGTCGCTCTTCCATGTGCCCACGAGCGAGCTCGGGCGGGTCCTGCGCGAGCTCGGCGCAGCGCTCGCGCCGCGCGGCGTCCTCTTTTCTTCCAATCCGCGCGGGGCGGATACCGAGGGGTTCTCGGGCGAGCGATTCGGCGCATTTCACAGCATCGAGACGTGGCGCGCTCACGTCACCGCCGCCGGCTTCGACGAGGTCGAGCACTACTACCGGCCCGAGGGGCGGGTGCGCGCCGAGCAGCCCTGGCTAGCCAGCGTCTGGCGCAAGGCCTCTTCGCTGCGCGTCGCGTTCGACGCCGGTGCACGCATGTTCGACGCGGGCGCGTTTTGGGACGCCCACGAGGCGTGGGAAGAGCACTGGCGGAGCGCGGCCGACCCCACGGCGCGCGGCGCGCTGCAGGGCCTCATCCAGATCGCCGCGGCGCTGCACAAGCTCGTCGTCACGAACGACCCGGCCGCCGCGGCGAACCTGTTCACGAAGGGTCTGGCCAAGCTCGACGCCGTGCCCGCCGATTTCGAGATCGATCTCGCCCCGCTCCGGAGCGGGGCCCACGCGTGCGCTCACGCGCTGGCCGAAGGACGCTTCGAGGTGAACCGGATTCCGCGGCTCGGCCGCGGAGACGCACCGAGCGGCGCTCATTTCCTCGACAGAAAATCGCCGACCACGCCGAAGAAGCCGCCCTCGTCCTCGTCGTGATGCGCAAACGCCAACTGTAGTCGTCGGCACGGCGCGCTCGCCGTTCGCGGCGCGCTCGCTCGTCGGGTGCGGTGTCCTCGCGACGAGGACGCGCCTCGCCTCGTCGGCGACAACGATGTAAACCATCCGCTCGTCGTCCTGGCGCCGCAGCGCCCCGAGCGGCGACTGCTCTGAGGCTTGTCACCCCATGCTCGATTTTCCTGCTGACATCTACACGGAACCCGACGCCGACGTCGACACGCTGAAGAACCTCGGCCCGCTGACCGGCATGGCCGGCATCTGGAAGAGCGCGGGCGGCGAAGACGTGCATCCCACGGCCGGAGGCCCGGAGCCGCAGGCCTTCATCGAGCGGTACGAACTCCAGCCGATCGATCCGCAGACGAACGGCCCGCAGCTCCTCTACGGGCTCCGCTACCACACGCACATCGTCAAACCCGACTCCGTGGAAACGTTCCACGATCAGGTGGGTTACTGGCTCTGGGAAGCGGCGACCGGGACGGTCTTCTACACGCTGTGCATTCCGCGCGCGCAGATTGCCATGGCGGTCGGCCATGCCGCCTCCGACGCAAAAGCGTTTCGCCTCGAAGCCGTCCGCGGCTCGGAGACCCATGGGATCGTTTCCAATCCGTTCCTGGAGCGGGCGTTCAAGACCCTACGAGTCACGATCGACGTGACGATCCATCGGGACGGCACGTGGTCGTACGAACAGGACACCGTGATGATCATCCCCGGTGCAGCGAACCCGTTCCACCACACGGATCGCAACACGCTCAGGAAGATCGGCGAACCCACGCCGAACCCGCTGGCCGTGGAGGGCCCAAACCGGTCCGCACAGCCAAGAAGCCTCGGCATCGGCAGCCTCCGAACCACGGTGCCGCGACGTGAGGACCCCGCCGCGGACGCCCCTCGCGCAGGTCCTCCGGACGCTTTAAAAGCCACGTCGACGCGAATCCCCACTCAGTGAAGATCGCCGGCGTCGTCGATGCCACGCGATGCGCTCCACGCGAAGCATGACGCGCGGATGGCGCTTGGCACGTTGGACTCGGAAGGCGCCCGCCCGAGCGCCCCCGGCCCGAAAGCGGCGGACTCCGTCGACAGAAACGGCTGAAGCAATTGGAAATACCCCCATAAGGGCCTAGAACTCGGCCCAAAAGTCGTCGTGAACGGCGCCATTCTGCCCTCGCAAAACCTCTGAGTGCGCAGCCTTTCGGGGCGCGGCGCCCGTCGCGCCAGGCCAATCCGGGCGCGCTGTCCCAGTCGCAACGGCGTCGTTCACCGGCACGACCGAATGGCCGCCGCAAACAGCCTGGCACGCTCCTTGTTAGCCCCTTTTGCCAGAGGTATCGTGATGATCACAAGTCGCTACGTGATGCTCTCGGCCGCGTCTATGTGGATTACGGCTTGCGCGGTCCGCGCCGCGCCCGCATCGACGGCCATAGAGGTCGAACGCGAGCAGTGCGATTCGGGTTTCACCGATGCAAGCACCATTCGGCTGCTAAAGACAGTCACAGTGATCGATGCCGAGCCCATTTATTCGCATATCATGACCAATGGCACCAACAGCGAAGAACGCGTTGCCGGCGCCAAGATCCTCATTCGACCGCCCGCCGGCGTTTCGCTCGAAGAGATGACCCGAGCTCTCCAATGCCATGGCGCCCGCGCTTTGCTCGGACGGATCGATCGATCCGAGCTGCCGGACGACCCTCTATGGTTACCGGACGCTTGGGTGACCATCACCGTCGAAGGTGAGCAGGGCAATTATGCGGTTAAGCTCGAGGCGAACAGCGTTCCCAACAATCTGAAACTGGCCGCGCATGCCATGTCGTTCGCCAACGCACATCCGTGGCGCGCGGCGGGTAACCCGCTCTGAACCGATCCTTACCGCTCGGTTATCCGAGCATCGGCGTCGGCTTGTCGGCCTCGGAGTTTGCCCCTCCGGGCCCTCATCCTTCTCGATGGCTAGCGGGCGATCGTCGTCAGCCCGCCGATTCAGGGCCAACTACCCGACTAGACCGGCCCGCACGGAAAACCGCGCTTCTCAGGGCCCGTCTACACCGCGACGGGGACGCGGTCCTGCAATCTGGAGGCGCCGCTCTGGCGCGTCGCTGGCGGGGCGGATGAGGGGTGATGGCACATCGATCCGCGCCCTCCGCGGACGGGCGCAGGGTGCGCTGACGCCGAGCAGCGAGAACCTGAACTTGACGTTGGCGTCCCTCATAGTCCCTCATGGCTTCTCTGGGAGGCGTGAATTTGGACTGCCCGCGTGGGTCACGACCGGAGTGTATGCCCTCATTCCGCGGTCTTGCCGTTCGTGCCCGAGGGCCCGACCGCCACACGGACAAGGACCCTGTTCGCAAGGCGCCGCCGCGACCGGCTGCTCGCGCGAACCGGTCAAGATTCCGCATACCGCATGCCGTCACCGCCGGAACCGTGACGCGCCCTCCAGTCCTCGAGCCAGTGATGGGCCAGGACGAGCAGCGGCGGCTGCAGGATACGGGTCAGGATCGCCAGGATGAGAGACCCACCGATGACCACGATGGCGAGGGGCTTTTGTGTTTGCGCGCCGATCCCGTTCGAGAGCGCGGCCGGCATCAGGCCGAGCATCGCGACGAGCGTCGTCATGAGCACTGGCCGGAACCGCTTCTCCGCTGCTTCGCGGGCCGCGAGTTCGATCGAGTGTCCTTCGGTTTCTCGGAGCCGCTGGAAGTAAGTCACGATCAGAATGGCGTCCTGAATGGCGATCCCGAAGATTGAGATAAAGCCCATGGCGGCGGACACCGAGAACGTCGTTCCTGTAATCAGGAGCGCAAGCACACCGCCGGTGCACGCAACGGGGATGTCGATGAGAATGATCATCGTATCGACCAGGTTGCCGACGGCGATGTAGACGACGAATCCGATGAGCAAAATGGTGAGGGGAATGATCACCGTGAGGCGCTTCATGACGCTGTTGAGCTCCTGAATCTCGCCCTCCCATTCCAAGTGCATGCCGTACGGAAGATGAATTTGGTCTTTGATTTTCTGTTGGGCCTCGGCAATCGCGCCTGCCAGATCGCGGCCGCGTACACCGAACTTCACGGGAGCGTAGCGCTGGAGGTTTTCGCGATAGATGCTCGTCGGTCCCGTGACCTGTTCGACGGCGGCAATCTGCCCGAGCGGAATGTACGACCCGGAAGGCGTGGATATCGTGATTTCTCGTATGGCCTCGATGGATGAGCGGTACTTTTCCTGCCATCGCACCGT
>JBEKFX010000099.1:0-20766 GCA_050013115.1 Polyangiaceae bacterium | reverse complement strand
ATGCGGAGGCGTTCCCGGTCGATCATGCGATCGGCGAATGACGGAAAGAAGTAGGTCGTGAGCGTCTCCAGGGACGTCGGGTGGACGATGAATCCGGCCCGCGCGTCGAGATGCCGGGGCTCTTCGCGCACGGGCCAAGCATTGGGGTATGCTCGAGGGCTGGCCCGCTCCCCGGCGGAGAGATCGTGTCCGAGCAGATGGGCGACGAAACCATACTCGTCGTTATGCTCGATGACGCGCAGCAGCTCCCGAAAGCCCGTGATCAGCTTGTCGATGTGCTCGTCCATGATGAGCGCCGGCGGCTGGATGCGCACGACCGACCCCCTGTGCCTCCCCGGGTTGCCCTTCAGCATCGTCGTCAGGGGCGCCAGGACTCGGACCCCGTGGTGATGCAGAAGGTAGCTCGCCACGAGGAGCGAGAGAACGCCTTGTTTTCCGCTGAGCCGGAAGAACGGCGAGCGTCCGGCCAGCTCCGTGAACTCGACGGCGAGCATGAGACCGCGGCCGCGCACGTCAAGGATGATCTCGGGAAACTCCGCGTGGAGCTCCAAGAGGCGTGCCTTCAGCTTCTCACCCTGCTGCCGTATGCTGCGCAGCATCGTCGCCTCGTCGCTGAAGAGGAGGTCGAGAAATTTCGAGGCGACCAGGGCCGATAGGTCGTCTTCGCCAAACGTCGACGTATGAAGAATCCCAAAGTCGGGGTCGTAGATGTCTTTCCGGATGAGGGTGGCACCGATCTTGGTGAGACCGCCGCCGAGGGCTTTGCTCAGCACGATGTATTCGGGAGAGGTCTCGGTCAAGGGCGTTTGCTCGTACGCGAAGAACGTTCCCGTTCGGCCGCAGCCCGTCTGAACTTCGTCGATGATGTACGGAATTGCATTCGTCCTGTGATTGTCCGCCAGGTACTGAAGCGTTGGCTCCGGCAAGGGGATGATTCCTCCCTCACCCAGGATGGGCTCGAGTATGAGGGCGACGACGGTCGTGAATTCGACCGCTCGCACTTCGATGCGCGTGCCTTCGAGAACGGGATAAAGAAAGAGGCACTTGTGGTCGCGCCGGATCTCGGGAATGCGCGCGACGTCCGCCATCTCGATGAAGATTGTGTCGATCGACGACAAGCCTTGAAAAGGCTCTCGGTATGACTCATTGAACGTGACCTTGAGCGCGGATGCGCTCTTGCCGTGGTAGGCGCCCTTGAAAGCAATGACGACCGGGTGATGTTCGAAGTGCTCGAGCTGGGCCAGGTTGTGGTCGTCGACGTCTTCGCGAAAGTCGATCAGCTTCTTTCCGCCAGGCACGGACAGTTCTGACGTCGACTCGTCGGCCGCGTAGTAGAAGTCATTGGTGATGCGGCTGATGCGCTCGTGCTCGTTCCTGACTTTATCGAAGTGCACCTTGTAAGCGTGTTTCAGCGCCGCCTCGATGCTCTCGGCTCCGCTGTTCGTAAAGCAGGTGTAGTACTCGGCTTCACCCGGCGTGAGGTCGCTCAGGCGCGCTGCCAAGCGGCCCGACTCGGAGCGGATCGAGCCCTGCGCGTGGACGGGAACGTCGGCGGAGAGAGCGTCGACCAGGCTTTTCTTGAGGACCGGGTGATTGTGACCGGCGATGGCCGCGCCGAAGCCACCGACGAAGTCGATGACGGGTCGGCCCGCTTGGGTCCAGAGCGTGCACCCGGACGCCTTCGCGTAGCTCTGGGCGAGACCCAGACAATCGAGGAGCTCGGCAAGCTTGGGCTTGCAGTGGAGCTGATAGGCATCTTTCTCCATCGAGCTTTCGTTCCTCATTGAAGGTTCTCACGCTTGGCTGCAGAGAGATCAGGCGCGGCCGATGCGGCCCGACCTCACCTTTCGCGTCATCAAAACATCGGCGGGGCCCGGACGTCGAGGGCATCGCGGCGATCGGCCGAGTCCGTGGCGAAAAGCCTCGAGCACGGGCCGCGGCGCACGCGGCGACGAACGAAGCCGAGCGCCCTGAAGGAGCCGAGCCTTGCAATCGCCACGCGGACCCCCGCGCGGCAACGTTCGCGTCGGTCGCTGCTCGTCAGTAACGACCTTGTACCTCGATTCCATGAAACGGATGGGCAGACCACGCCGATTCTCCGTTATATCGTCCAACGGCGAATGGCGGGGAAAACGAACCTCCCATTTCCGCGCAATCGAGGTACTTAGCTCCGATCCGCGAATCCAGCACGGGACCTCGGCGAGAAAGTGGAATGCGATGAGCGGCGCTATCTTTGCTTCGAACGTTTTTGGAACCTCGCCGGGCTCAGGGCTCGGGCAGGGGTGGGAACAAGCTCGACGTGGTGAACGTTCCGGGCCGGACGATGAGCGTCAGCGAACCCATGCTCTTGTTTGCGACTCCTGAAAACGCGCTGGCGACGACCAGCTTTGCGGGCGCTGCGGTCGGCACGTTGATGAACGCGCCGATCCCCGACGAATCGGTTGCCTTGGCCGACGTGACCGGAACGCCACCTATGAAATAGTAGCTCACGGTTTGCGAATCGGAGGAGTCCAGGGTGAAGGATACACCTTCTGCGGGGGTAAATAGGCAGTCTGCCGCATTGAGCGCGATCTGACCACGCGTCGGATCGAGCGACGTGCCCGTGGCCATGGTGAGCGCCACGAGTTCGCTCTCCGCAACGAGCAGAGTCCGACCGCGCCAGCCGTCCGCCACGACGTACGGAACGGGGTACCATATGGACGGAAACAGGGACGCTCCCGCGTCGCTCTCTGAGCCTGCGATTTGGCCTCCCGTCACGTCGAGATAGCCGTCGAACCCCGCGAGTCCGGCCGGCACCGTCAGCGTGACCAGGCCGTTCGCATCGGTCGTCGACTGAGCGATGGGCACGCCGCACGAATAGTCAAGCTTGTTGCAAGCCTTGACCGTCGAGCCGACGAACGGTTCTTCCAAGCTGAAGTCGACGAAGGTCACCGAGAATGTGATCGTTGCGCCGGCGGGCTGCGGCCAGAGGATCGGGCCGCCGAGACAAGACCAGGACGTGCCTGCTTGGCACGCGGATGCGCATTGACCCGTGCAGCCGAACCAGGACGCATAGTCCGCCGAGGCATCGGGGAACGCGGCCTCGCATGCAGCGGGGCACGATGTCGCCGCGAAGCAATTCGAGACGCAAAGATTGAGCTCCGCGCACTGGGTGTCCCCAGCGCATGTCGTGCCCTGGGAGCAGCAGGACGTTTGGAGGCACGATTCGCAGGTCGGGTTGCCAGACGCAAATTCGCCGCACGTGCTTCCGCAGGAGCTTGCGCAGTGCTGAACGCGGCAGGCGCGCAGTGCGACGAGCGTCGACGGCAGCGTATAAAACGAGTCGCATCGAGCGAGGCACGCCGCATCGGTGCAGCTCGCGATGCAGTTCGACGCCTCGTCGCAGGCGGGGTCCGCCGCGCAAGCTTGGGCCTGCGTGCAGCAGCTCTGGTCCATGCACGAAGCGCATGACGACGAAGGATGCAGAAGCTTGCCGCACGTGCCCGTAACCGGGACGGCGCTGCTGTCATCGGCCGCCGCTCCCGCTCCGCCATCGGCCGCTTCCGGGCGGTCATGCAGCCCCAAAATCTGCATGCAACCCACAACGCTCGAGACGACGGTGACGCTTGCTGCGATCCGCGTGAGCCGATCACGATGCCGCGAATGGCGCATGTTGCCGCTCACTGTTGGTAACTTAGGGGGTCATCGCTGACGACCCCGTGGGGACGCGGGGCCGGCCCCGCCGGCCGGGGCGGAGAGGCGCGTGTGAGCGTGCGGGCCGGCTGCGCTTCGGCTTTGGGGGCCGGGCTCGTCTCTTTCGCAGCCTCCGCGGACGCGGGTGTCGCCACGGCGATCGAAGACTCCGGCGGGCGTGGAACCGGAGCAACCGGCAGTGCAGCGGCCGATCCGGTCGCGCAAACCAGAGGCTCCGCGATCGCCGCGCGCGCTCCTGGAGCTGAACGCCGTGTCAGGAGAAGGCCGAGAAGCGAAAGAACAACCAGCGTGGCAAGTGAAAAAAAGGCCCACCGCCAAGGGTTGCGGGAGGGACGGGAGCTGTCCTTTGTCATGGCCAGGCCCGCGGACCCCATGCCGCCCAAACGACTTCGAGAACTTGCTGGAGCCCCTCCCCCGGGGGTCGACCGCACGCTGTCGATTTGCGGCCGCCCGTCCGAATCGAAATGTTGACTCCCGCGTGGCCCACGCACGAGTTCCCGAGGGCCACTCGACGGGGCGATGCCCGCCTCACGCTGCGGCAAGTCAAGAGCACGGGCGAGCGCTTCGACCTGCTCCTCGGCCGATGCGAATCTCTTGACCGGATCCAAGTGGCACGCGCGAAGAAACCAGCAATCGAACTCAGGACCGAGATCTTGCCCGACCTCCGACGGAGCCCGCAGCGGTTGATGGAGGATTTCTTCGATCATTTCCGTCAACGTGATGCCGGTTCGATACGATCGGCTCGTCAGCAACTTGAATGCCGTGAGGCCCATCGCGTAGAGGTCGGTGGCCGGCCCGACTTGCGTCGGATCGCCCCGGGCCTGCTCGGGCGCCATGTAAAGGGGCGTCCCGAGGAGTTGACCCCACTGCGTCGTTCCGACGGACATCGATTCGGCAGCCACTCTGGCAATGCCGAAATCGAGAATCTTGATCAGAGGTCCGCCGTCGTCACGCCGCGTCAAAAAAAGGTTGGCGGGCTTGAGATCGCGATGAATGATGCCGAGGCGATGGGCCTTGTCGAGCGGTTTCGCGACTTGACGCAGCCACTCGACGACCCGTGGCGGTTCAACCTGCTGATCATCCGACAGTTGATCGAGATCGATTCCTTCGAGCAAGTCCATGACGAGGTACGGCGCGCCACTGAGCTCCGGCGCGACGTCGGCGTCGAAAATTCGAACGACATGCTGGCTCCGAATCTTCGACACGACGAGCGCTTCGCGTTTGAAGCGCGCGATCGCGTCCTCCGACCCACCAAGGTGCGAAGTCATCACTTTGAGCGCAAGAAGCTCGCCGGTCAGCGTGTGTTCGACGGAATACACCGTGCCCGTCGAACCTGCCCCGAGCACGCTCCGCGGTCGATACTTGCCCCCGATGATCTCCGGCAAGCTCACGTCGGGCATGGTAAATAGGTCTCCGACCTTGTCAATGACGAGCCGCGTGGAGCCGCCCAACTGCGAACTTGAGAAACGCTCATGAAAACTCTGCGCACCAGATTGGCATCGACCGCGGCATGCCTTGTTTTCGTGTGGATTTCTCCACCTTCCGCGAACGCCGAACCATCGGCCGCCGACAAGACCGTGGCCACCCAGCTTTTCAAGGAAGGCCGCCTTCTCCTTGACCAAGGACGTGTCGCCGAAGCCTGCTTCAAGCTCGAAGAAAGCCAGAAGATCGAGCCGGGGGGCGGCACGTTGCTCAACGTCGCGCTCTGTCACGAACGGCAAGGACGGACGGCCGCGGCATGGGTGGAGTTTACTGAAGCACTGGGAATCGCGAGGCGCGACGAGAATGCGGCACGGGTCGAGTTTGCCCGCGCTCACCTCGCGCAGGTTGAACCGCTTCTTTCGCGACTCACCGTCCAAGTCGCCCCAGCCGCCGACCTTCCCGACCTCGAAGTCAAGTGCGACGGGAGCATTCTTGCGCGCGCAGCCTGGGGGTCGCCGGTTCCCGTCGATCCCGGCGAGCACCTCATCGAGGCGTCCGCTCCCGGCAAAGTCCAATGGAAGCAAAGCCTGCTCGTGGGACCGAACGCCGATAGCAAGACCGCCGTCGTCCCCGTCCTCCAAACGTCACCCATTCAGGACACACCGCCGGCCCCTCCACCCTCGGCTCCGAGCGCGAGCGCCGGGCACGCGCCCCCTGCGACCGACGCCGGCCGATCGTCACGGGTCTCGGTTGCAGCTCCGGAGCAAGCCGCGCGACGCTCCCAAGCAAGCAGCGCCCCCGCTTGGGTTGCGCTCGGTTTGGGGGTCGCCGCTGCGGGCGCGGGAACGTACCTCGGGATTCGAGCGCTCTCCGAAAGAAACGACGCGAACCGAGGCTGTCCGAACGACATTTGTTCGGCGGAGGGCGAAAGCGAAAACAACCAAGCCATCCGATTCGCGAACTATGCAACCGCTGGAGTCGCCGTGGGTGCAGCGGGAATTGGTCTAGGGACCATCCTCTTTTTCGTCTACGCCGGGCCGTCGCACGCCGCGCTCGACGCCAAGACGGAAAGCGTGCCAAAGGTGACGCCATGGTTCCAACTCTCGGGAGCCGGGCTCTCCGAGCGACCTGGCGGTGCCGAGTTCGAGATCTCCGGCCGCTGGTAGACGGACCCGGTTTTTTGGGATTCCACAGGACGCGTAACGGGTCGTCGGAGCGGGTCCTCGTCCCGTTTGCGGCGCTGCATGCCGGACCGTGCGCTCGAGACGAGCTTGCGCGAAGCCTGGCAGGTGGGGGCTCACGGCGGCTCCACCATCTACGCCTCGACGCGAACATCCCACGAAAACCTTTGCGCTCTCCTCGCCGAGGCCACGTCGCTCGGGTCATCGGAGCGGAGTACCGCATGGCGCCGGAGCACCCCTGGCCGGCGCAGCTCGCGAAGCGCGGACGGTGGACAGCGGGGATTGCGCTGACCTCAGTCCGATTCATAACCTCAGCGTCACGTTGAAAAGAATCCGGTTGTCGGTGCGCCGCAAATCGGGCGCGAAGCTCGACATCGCCGCGGCGTTCACGGGGAGCTGCCCGCCGGGTCCCGTAATCCCGCCCGGTCCGCTGAAGAGGGGCTGATTGGCAAGCCGATGCGAAGCCTCGAGACGCATGACCAGCCACGGGCTCGGCCAATAGTCGAGCGTCGTCGACAGCCCGGCCGCCGAGAACGGGTCCGTTCCCTTCCACGGATAGACCGATCCGACCGGAAACTTCGGCGAAATGGCCTGCGTCTTGTCGTAAAAGTAGTCCGCGCGAAGCGTGCTCTTCCACCGCTCGGTCCACTCCCAGCGATGGGAGAGAGAAATGCCAGCCATGGGGCCGGAAGGAGCGTTGCCTCGGTGCTCGTAGCCGACATCCCCAACGAGGGAGAACGCGAGCGAACGCAAGAATGGATTGCTCTTATTTACATAGTAGCGCAACTGAACGTTATTGTCCGAGTAGATCCGGAGCGAATCCGGATCACCCTGCGCCTCCTGGCCGAGATAGAGCGAGTTGACGATCGAGAGCCAGCCGCCAGGGCGCCAGTTCCACAGATAGCCACCGGCACGACCTTCGTGCCACTCTCCGAACGTCTGCCAGCCGTTTACGACCCAAAGTTCGACCTTGGCCCGCGCCGACGTGAATATTTGACCGCGGAATCCGAAGAAATAGTAAGGCGTCGCGTCGGCCACGAAGGCGTGTGTATACGCCCAATTTTCCTCCGGCAAATAGCTTTCGAGCCCGAGATAAGAGGGAAATATTCCGAGCTCCACGTTCACGCCGTGCAACCAGTGGAAGTGCCAGCCTGCGGCCGCTTGTTGCACGATTTGCATGAGTCGATTGGTCAGAAAAAAACCGCGCGTCGTCGTCGTATCCTGTCCAGCGATGGTCTCGACCATCGATCCATATTGAAGATACAGACGCCCGGTCGGCCCGTCGAGGCCCGTCACGTCGATTCCAATGTGGGCGAGATTCAAAGAAATCTCGTCATGCCGCGGCGCCACTGTCGTGGGAAATATGGTGTGATCGACGGGGTGGTTGAAGTCCCATGCAAAGTAGGTGTCGACGTAGAGTGACCAGGTGAGCGGACCCATCCCTAGCAAGGAGCTCGGTTGGGGGTTGCTTCCGTTCATCCAGCTGAAATCGAACTCGCCGAAGGGCGGCTCGCGCACGTCGAGAGGCGGTTCGGCGACGACGGCGGCGGGCGCGGCGGCCAGATGAAAGAGCAGCGCAAAGGACATCGACCCGCGAGGCTAACCCACTCGAGGTCAAAGCCCGTGCGTTCTGTCATCGCTGGCCACCCCCGACCTTCGAGAGACGGCATGCGCTGCGACCCGCAGCGCCTCCTTGGCGCGCGGTCTCGCAGTCCGACGAGGTCGCCGCGTCGCCGTTCACGCCCAAGCGCTCGGTCATGAAATCGACGAACGCGCGATTGCGAGGCCCACAGAATGGCCCGCGGATAGGTGCGCAACGGACCATCGACCGCGCGCGCCCCCCCGGCGCTCGCGCTGCCGACGCGAAGCTCAACGGGGCAGCGACCTTCTCGAAGGGGCGAACGTCGTTGAATTCAATCCTCCGGCGATGGTTCCCCTGGTGGGATGGTTCCCTGGTGGGATGGTCCTTGCTCCGCGGCGCACGCGAAGTCGGTAACCTGATTGGCCTCACCGTCCGGCTCGTTATTCCGGGATAGAACACATGACACACAATAAGACAGTTACTCCGCGGATAGAACACATGACACACAATAAGACAGTTACTCCGGGATAGAACACATGACACACAATAAGACAGTTCTCATGATTGGGCTCGACCCCAAGGTCGTCGACTACGCGCACCTGGCCGTGAAGCTCGACGAGCCCACACTGCGGGCCGGCCTCGCAGCCGACGAGAAGCGCCTCCGCGATCTTGGCTACGAGGCGGGATGGCTGCTCATCGATCGCGGCGAAACCGCCGAGGCCGTGGTGTCAGCGGCGCTCAGGGAGAAGACATTCGACTGCGTGCTCATCGGAGCGGGCATCCGAACGGTTCCGCCGATGTTTCTCTTGTTCGAAAAGCTCGTCAACTTGGTCCACGAGGGAGCGCCGCGCGCCAAGATCTGCTTTAACACCCTGCCGGAGGACACTGCGGCGTCGGTTCAACGCTGGGTCTGAAGGGCATCGCAGCGCCCTGGCCCGTGGACATTGCATCGAGCTCCGTGGAGGGCGGTGCGGTGATGACATCGCGCGACATGTGGCGAGGCGCCTGTCGCTGCGCGATTGCCGCGACGGCACACGGGCAGTCCACTTCGCGTCTCACCGTCGAGGGGCCCGATCGATCGCGACGCGCGCCACATGGACAGGCGCGAGGTTGCCATGCCGCCGACTGGGCCCCAAGCGTTCGCGCTGCTCATTGTCTCCTTAGCCGGGTGCGCCAACACCACAGCCCCGGCCACGTTTGCCGACACCTCGAGCCGGACGTCTCAGGGGAGCGGCAACGGCACGCAGGGCTCCGGCGGCTTCGGAGGGGTCGGGGCGAGCCAGGGCTCGCTCGCCAATGGTTCGCTCGCCAATGGTTCGCTCAGCGCCTCGAGCTCATCGTCCGACGTGGTCTACGAAGCAGCGTGCCCCGCGGGCCTGCAATGCTCCGTGTCGTGTTCCGGCGGCGCCGACACGACGATCAGCGGCAAAGTCTACGACCCGGCGGGGCGCAATCCCCTCTACAACGTGGCGGTCTACGTTCCCGCGACGCCGCTCCAGCCGCTCCCCTCGGGCGTACCGACCGGCGCCGCCGAGTGCAGCTGCCCGGCGCTCTATCCGAGCGGTTCGGTCGCCGGAACGACGACCGCGGTTGACGGAACGTTCACCCTCACGAATGCCCCGGCGGGCGCCTCCGTTCCGCTGGTCTTGCAGGTCGGCAAGTGGCGGCGCGTCGTGAAGATCAACGTGTCCGCGTGCCAGGCGAATCCTCAGCCCGACGGCACCCTCACGCTGCCCGGCACGATCGCGGCCGGCGACACCGACGACAATATGCCGGACATCGCCGTTTCCACCGGCCACGCCGACCAGCTCGAGTGCTTGCTCCTGCGCGTCGGCGTTGCGGCATCGGAGTACGTGGCGGGCGCGTCGACCGCCGGGCACGTGCATATTTTCTCCGGCGGCGATCCGAAGGGCGGCAGCGGCGGACAAACGACGCCCGGAGGGCCTGAAAGCCCGACGCTCGCCGGAGCGCCCGCGAGCTACACCGACCTCTGGGCGAACCAAGCCCAGCTCATGCCTTACGACGTCACGCTGCTCTCGTGCGAGGGCGGCGAGACGTACGACGCGAACCCTCCAGCTCTCGAAGCCTATCTGAACGCGGGAGGCCGCGTCTTCGCATCGCATTTCCACTACTCGTGGTTCAGTGGCCCATTTGCATCACAGCAGGCCTACAGCGCGCCGGCCGACTGGGGCAGCCACATCGCCACCTGGACCAACCCGAACCCGCCCGGCAAGGGGCCGATCGGCGGAATCATTCAAACGACGCTCAACGGTTCGAGCCTGCCGTTCCCCAAAGGCCTCGCCTTTCAACAATGGCTGACGGGCGTGGGCGCCCTTGGCCAAAACGGTGTTCCGGCGGGCGAGCTCTCGATTTACACCCCGCGGTACAACGCGGTCGTCGCTGCGGCCAACACGCCCTCGCAAGCGTGGATCGCGTCGGACTCCTCGGGAATGGCGGGCCAGACGATGTACTTCTCGTTCGATACACCGGTCGGCGGCACGGCGCCCACCGGGGGCGACGGCGGCGAGCCGACCTACTGCGGGCGCGTCGTCTTCAGCGATCTGCACGTCTCGGGCGATCCCGCGACCAACGACAACTCTCCACCACCTGACGGCTGCGACCCGACGACGCTTTCGCCGCAGGAAAAGGCGCTCGAATTCATGCTCTTCGACCTGTCGTCGTGCGTCATCCCCGACTCGATTCAGCCGCCTGCAACCGTCCCGCCACCCCCCCGATGACCCGCGTTGTCCGCCCCCCGCGATGATCCGCGTTGTCCACCCCCCCGATGATCCGCGTTGTCCGCCCCCCGCGATGATCCGCGTTGTCCGCCCCCCGCGATGATCCGCGTTGTCCGCCCCCCGCGATGACCCGCGTTGTCCGCCCCCCGCGATGATCCGCGTTGTCCGCCCCCCGCGATGATCCGCGTTGTCCGTCCCCCGCGATGACCCGCGTTGTCCGCCCCCCCGATGACCCACGTTGTCCGCGTGTCGGATTTGCGGGTCGTTCTAGGTCCTCCTGTGGCAAAGTACGCGCCGCGGAGCCATGACCTCGAAAAAGGATGAGAGAGTCGGTCAGCAGCCGAGCGGAGCCGGAGCGGACGTCGACCCTGCCCCGTCCGAGACGCCGTCGCCCATGGCCTGGCCCGACGACCCCGAATCCATTTGGGGAGGCCTGGATGATCCGGATCAACCAGCCGCTTTGCTCACGTCCGATCTCGATCTTCTGTCGGAGCACCGTCGCGCGCTCATGGCCTCGTTGACTCCTGCGGGGCAAAGCCAGGAGCGGTCGAGTTCTCCTGTGGAGCCTGGACTCTTCGAGCCGGGGTCGCAATTCGGGGTTTACGCGGTCCGTACCTGCATCGGCGAAGGGGGCATGGCGCGCGTCTATCAGGCCGAGCACGCAGGACTTCGTCGCCAAGTCGCTCTGAAAGTGCTCATCGACGGCTTCGGCCGCGATCCGGACGGCCGCGAGCGCTTCGTCCGGGAGGCCCGAATCGCCGCCGCGATCAAACATCCGAACGTGGTCAATATTTTCGATGTCGGAGTTCACGAAAATATCCCTTACTTGGTGATGGAGTTCCTAGAGGGCCAGGATTTGGAAAAGCTCCTCCAATCCAAAGGCGCCCTTGAAGAAACTCTCATCGTCAACATCATGGTCCCGGTGGTGGCGGGCTTGTTGGCTGTCCATGATGCTGGCATCGTGCATCGCGATCTGAAGCCTGGGAATATTTTTTTGGCTCGGGGTCGCCACAGCGGTCTTGAGCCGAAGCTCCTCGATTTCGGGATTTCGAAGGCAAACGACGCCGGACAGCTCAAACTCACGGCCAATCGTGCCTTCATGGGCACGCCGTTCTACATTTCGCCCGAGGCCCTGCACGGCGGCGAGATGACCCCGCTGTCCGACCAGTATTCGCTCGGGGTGGTCATGTACGAATGCGCCACGGGAGTTGCACCGTTCCGGGCATCATCTCTTATCGAGCTCTCGAACCTGATCGGCTCGGGGCAGTATACCCCCGTCCGGGCACACAAGCCCAAGCTCTCGCCCCGCCTCGAACGGATCATCGACCGTGCCATGAGCCTCGATCCCGAGGATCGCTTCAAAGACTTGAGGGAAATGGGATGCGAACTCTTACAGCTCGCAGGTCAGCGAACCCGCATTACATGGGGCCTGAGCTTCGGCGACCCCAGCGCCGGCGATGTCAGTCCGCCCGTGAGCGCGGTGGCCGAGGTGCCGCGCGGATTGGGCGCTCAAGCTCGGATCGCGCCCGTTTCGTTTGCGCGGCGCAAGTGGACGTCCATCGCGGCGTTTGGGATGGCCGCCGTCTTGCTCCTCCTTGGCTCAACATTGTTCTTTCGAACGTTTGCATTCAGCGTCCGCGGGCGGAGCGATTCGGCTATCGTCCCGGCCACCGAACAAGCCCGAGCCGCCGGGGGGTCGGCGGCCCTGGGCGGACATGGATCGGTCGTTGCCGACGTGCACCCGTTCGTCGCGACGCCTCCGCCCGCGGCCAAAGCGCCGTCGTCGGACCCCTCCGACGCCCACCCCGCTGCAGCCGCCCCAGGCAGTCTCGAGGGCGCCGATCGCGTGGATCCCCCTGATCAAAGTGCTGTGCGAAGCTCACCTTGGCCCGCGGCGCCAACCGCTCGACCGGCCAAGGTGGGGGTTGGCGCCGATTCCGAGTGGGCGTTGCCGTCGGGGGCCGAACCATCCGGTCCGATCAGGCGGGGGGAGATCGAAGTCGGCGCGAACAATGCGCCCATCCTCGATTGATACCCAAGCTGGATTGGGCGGGCGCCGTGAGCGGGGCAATGCAGAGATTTCTCACAATCATGTTGGTGCTCGGCCCGCTCCTGCAACCCGCCGGACGAGCATTGGCCGCCGAGCCCGGAGTCGATACACCGGCAGGGACAGAGTCCGAACCCCCGATCGACGACGCCGTCAGGCGGGGAATCGCGCTGCGAAGGTCGGGCGACGACGAGGCCGCCTTGGACCTTTTTCTCGACCTCGAAAAGCGCGCCCCGAATTCCGTTCGCGTGCTTCTGCATGTCTCGACCGCAGCGCTTGCAGTGGGGAAGTGGGTCATGGCGTATAACTATTTGGAGAAGGCGTCGAGCCATCCCGATGACCTCTATTATCGACGCCACCTCGTGGTGGTTGAATCCCTCTCGCGAACGATCGGCGAGCGTGTCGGTCGATTCCGGGTGCGGGGTACCCCTGCGGGAGCAGAGGTTCGTCTCAATGGAGACCTCGTTGGAACCTTACCCATGGACGTCGGCAAGGCCGTCGAGACGGGCGCGTATACGCTCGATGTGTCGAAACCTGGATATTATCCTCTGCGGCGCCCGATCACCGTCACGGGCCATGGAACCCTCACGCAAGAGGCCGTCGAATTGCGTGAGCTGAAGCCCCTCCCCATGTCGAGCACCGGACCGGATCCCACGTCCTCCGCACCGCTCGTCGATTCTGCAAGGCTGCGGGCGGGGCCACGGGGTCAATGGATGACATGGGCCCTCACGGGCGGCGCCGTGTTTGCAGCGGCATCGAGCGGCGTGGCCTTTGCGATTCGCGAAGGGAAGGTCGACGAGTGGAACGACAACAGCGCGACCGCTCCTTGCCTCAGGCAAACCAATCCGACTCTCACGCGTGGACAAATTTGTAACGGCTCTGTCCGTCACGACATCGAAGTGGCACAGGACGTGGGCATCGCCGCGGGGATTGCCTCGGTCGGTCTCGGTGGAGCCGCATTCATCGATTGGCTGATGACGAGGCGTGGCGATCGCTCGACGGACAGTGCGTTCGAGCGCGCTGGGTGTCGGCCTGCGTTCGGAGCCATCGCCTGCTCAGGAACATTCTGACAAGGAGCGTCCCGAGAAGGGCGTTCTGGCGTTCTTGGCAGTCGCCGAAGTGATCGCCAGCCGCTCGATCGCCGCGGCGGTTCGCGGCGCCGAAGCATCGGGCGACCGCAAGGTGGTAGAGGCCCGAGCGCACCGATCGAGAACGCCGCAAACTGAGTTCCAGGCCGGACGCGGAAACCCATGACTTGTCAAACCATTGCCGGTTGATTTTCGCAGGATTTCGGGCCTATAGTGCGCCGATTGGTACACACGGGCCCAGTTCATGCGCACGCGAAGGTCGGGCAGATCTTGAGTGGCCTTGGCCAAGGCGCCGGACGCCGCTCGCCGGGCCGCGGCGCACAAGTAACACAGTTTCGGTCCACGGTACCCATCGCCGCGCCGCTCCCCATGAGAACCCGAGCCAGTCAGGGTGCCTCTCGGGCGCCATGGCATGATGATCCCCGCGCTGGGTGACAATGGTCTCCACCCCCGCAGACCATCGGACCGACCTGGTTTTTCCGGCGGTAACCCCGCCTCCCGAGGTGTGGCCCATTGCCGGGCATGCCGCGGTTCGCATGCACGCGACGTCCCAGCGGCATCGCGTCGGGGTGAACGGAGCACTCGTTGCCCTCGGGCCCTGCGAAGGCGCCATCCGGGTGCCCAATGGTCCGGCTTGGCTCGACACCGGCGTTGTTCTCCAGCTCGACGCCCCCCTCAATCCGGGGCAGGCGACGAGTCTGCGCATCGAGATCACGTCGCGCGCATCGGGCGGGCTCTTATGGTTTCGCGTCATGGAAAGGCGGTCCGTCGAGCATGCCATCTTGGTCATGCTCGTCTGGTGCCGCGGCTTTTCGCTGCGCGAGGCCCGATCGCTCGGGATGAGGCCGCACGGAACCGCCCGACTGCTCGAGACGCGCATCGTCGACGGCGACGCCCCGTTCGATGACGCTCTCGAGCTCCGTCTTCTTGGCAATCAGGCCTTTGGCAGACTGAAGGACGTTCGCGATCCGCGAACTTTGGCCGACGACCTCGACCCATTCGCCGTGAACGTCGTTTGCCGCCTCGGCGACAAGGCCGTCGGCACCGGGCGCGTCGTCGTCAATGGGGGAGACCGCTCGCGCAGCGAGTGCGAACGGGAAGCCGGCCTTCCGGACTGGCTCTGGACGGCAGGCTTCGTGGAAGTCTCGCGGTTCGCCGTTTGCCCGGGTTATCGGAGCGGCGGCATCCTCATCGAGCTTTTTCGGGAAGTGGGTCGGATTTCATTGCGGCTGCAGGCACGCTACATGGTGCTCGACTGCATCGACAAACTGATCCCCCTCTATCGACGCGTGGGCGCAGAGCCCCTCGGCCTTTCCAAGAAGCACCCTTACAGCACCGAGCGAGTCACACTCATGTTCGTCGACGTGGAAAAGTCGATGACCCGATTCGGGCGCAATCTCCTATTCTGGCTCATCGTCTTCGGACCGGTGCTCGACGACATGAGCCACAGAAACGGGCTGGCCTTCTACGAACAACACATGAAGCGCACCGACAAGGTGTTCTATCGAGTCAAGACGCTCTTGAGCAAGGCAGTGAGCTTCGCTCTTCGTCTGACGGGGCAGTATCGTCGCGTGACGTCGACAGGACTCGGGGTACCGGACGACCGGCGCGACCGACT
The DNA here is from genome assembly GCA_050013115.1 of Polyangiaceae bacterium. GTDB lineage: Bacteria > Myxococcota_A > Polyangia > Polyangiales > Polyangiaceae > Palsa-1150. The sequence goes on along the minus strand of JBEKFX010000099.1, from coordinate 5,397 downwards.
CTAACGGCCGACGTTGTGGGGAACGTCGGTCCTCAGTTCAACCTCCGTCAGCACATTCGCTAGAATGGTCGCGACGGTCATCTGCGCATACGTTGCCTTCCCGTCAGGGGTCGTTGCGCTGACGATATAGTTCCGGGGATCCAAGTTCGCGTAGCCGGACACGCCATGGCTGTCGGAGATAGGAAAAGGCTGGCCGGGAACGGCCTGCACGGGCAAATAATCAGAGTAGAGGGTGTAGCCCGTCGCCATCCCTGGATTTTGAACGTTCAAGGTCACCCCCGCCGCGCGGTTCCCATTGCAATCGAGAAGGCGTGCAACGAGGAGACCCTTCGTCATGTCGAACATTCCGCCTACCCCTTGGTAAAAGGAGTCCAACGTGGAGTACGTAATCGGAGTTATCGGTATTCCTTCCACGACGGGCGTACCGTCGGGGGCGAGCAAGGGGCCTCCGTCGGGTAGCCTGGTGCCAACAAGCGGCCCACCGAAAAAATAATCGGTCGGAATGTAGTCCGGAGCACCCGCCGAGGCGTCTGGTGCGCTCATGATGAGAACTGAACCGAAAAAATTGTAGGGCAGATCGATTTGATAAGCCGCCAGCGCCGGCGAAGGAGGGACGAACGCAATTGCGCCGCCCGTGGCCGGGCAGTTGCCGCCCGGACAGGCGACAATGACGATGTCTGCCGGATTGACCAACGGGTTCGGCGCGTTTGCGGCCACACTGGCGAAATCGACAATCGGCACGATGTAGCGCACCGTCTCGGGCATCGCATCCGCAGGATAGGTCGGCGAAAGGACGGTCGTTACCGCCGTCCCGGTGATCGCATTCTCGCACCACCACACGTCCGGCCCGGCATCCATCGGATCCATCGAAGAGCCCGCGTTCGAAGGGCTCGCGTTCGAAGGGCTCGCGTTCGAAGAGCTCGCGTTCGAAGAGCTCGCGTTCGAAGGGCTCGCGTTCGAAGAGCTCGCGTTCGAAGAGCTCGCGTTCGAAGAGCTCGCGTTCGAAGGGCTCGCGTTCGAAGAGCCCGCGTTCGAAGGGCCCATGTTCGAAAGTCCTACGTTCGAAGGACCCGCGCTGGAGGTACAGACCGCGGGGTTGTAGTCGCAGTAGTTCGTCTCAGCTGATTCCAACTTTGCACAATGGGTGACCCCCAAGGCGATTGAGGCGACCGCCGGAACACCCGTCCAACCGAACTTGCGCGACCCCACCTGTGACCGCCGATGTCCTAAATTAAAATGAACGGCCATTCTCCACCGCGACCCGTCATGTGGGTGATGTAGCACGGAGTGGTCCTGCTTTGCAATGCGGCCCAGGAGCACCGGGCCATGGACAGTCCGAGCCGAATTTACAGGCTCTTTCCGCAGGCCATGCGACGGGCGTCCTCGCCGCGAATCAGGCGTTGACCGCATTGGGCGGAGACGCCTTTGACTGCGCGCACCGCTCGAGACACAGGGCTAAAAATAAGTATTTGGCCCTAAACCGAAAGGCGACGAATTGTGGACGACAAAGGCCACCCGTCGGAGGCGTGCTCGCCTCCGACAGCAGCTCTCCGACATTGAATCCGACATTGAAAGTCAATCAATCGAATTGTCGAACATCTGCATCAGAAGTTGGGAGACAGCTGTCTTGGCGTATCCCACTTTACCGATAAGAATGCTGAGCGCCAGGATGTCGACGACGGCCCGATTGCCCCCGTTTGCGTACGCCCGAGTGGACGGCCCGATAGCGAGCGTGCTCCTCGATCGGGTGAGCGTAGGCGACGACGCTTCGGCCGGTGATGCCGGCTCGCCGGCCCGGCCGGAGGTCACGCCCCCCCTTCGTGGGCGAGCGACGCCAAGGGTCCCCGAACGGGGTTCCACAATTCGGAAAGCACGCGCAACGAGGAGCCAGAAGCATGCGAGCGCTCTTGTTGCGCCGCCCGAGAGGGGGTCTACTGGCCCTCATGTGCGACAACGATTCCTTCGACGACATGGTCGCGTACCGCCTTCGCCTCGGCCTCCTGTCGCGGCGAGGCTTCGGCTCTCTCTCGCTTGGCGCAGGCCTCGTCTCGTTTCTGCCGGTCGGGTGCAAGTCAACAGAGCCGGCGCCGGGTCCGGTGCCCGCACCGACCGCATCGGGGGTGGTGATCACGCCGACCGCCAGGGCATTGGCGACGACCGAGTCGGAGGTCAGCATCACGACGCCGGACGGAGCGTGCGACGCCTACTTTGTACACCCCACGACTGGCACGGCTCCGGCGGTCCTCATCTGGCCCGACATCTTTGGCCTCCGTCCGGCGTTCCGTCAAATGGGAAAGCGGCTGGCCGAGTCGGGATACGCCGTGCTCGTGGTGAACCCCTTCTACCGAACGAAGAAGGCGCCGACGTCGGCGCCACATGCGGACTTCGGAGATCCGGCAACGCGTGAAGCGCTCATGGCGTTGGCGCGCTCGCTCACACCGCAGACGGAGGTCATCGACGCGAAGGCGCTGACGGCGTGGCTCGACGAGCAACCATCCGTCGACAAGGTGCGCAAGATGGGAACGATCGGCTACTGCATGGGCGGGCCACTCGTCCTGCGCACGGCGGCCACGAATCCAGATCGCATCGGAGCCGCAGCAACCTTCCACGGCGGAGGCCTGGTGACGGACAAAGCCGATAGCCCTCACCTCTTGATTCCGAAGATGAAGGCGCATTTCCTCATCGCGATTGCCGCCAACGACGACGCAAAGCAACCGGATGCGAAGGGGACGCTCAAAGCTGCGTTCGCCCAAGCGTCTCTCAGCGCGAACGTCGAAGTGTACGAAGGGACGATGCACGGCTGGTGTCCGCCCGATTCCCACGTGTATAACCGCGAAGCGGCGGAGAAGGCGTGGGGTGAGCTCCTCATTCTGCTTAGGAGCGCGCTCGGCTAAAGACGCCGAAAGTCTTGCGCACGGAGCGTCTCTCATACTAGACGTGGCGGGAGAAGGCGGTGTCCTTCGCCGGGCGCGAATGACCCTGCACCTCGTCGAGCTCCTGGTTACCGAGACCGAACCCACCGAGCGGTTTGCTTCGGGCGCGCGCGTCGCCGCTTCCGCCTCAGGGGGACGCGTGATCGAGGCGACGTTCGCGTCCGAGCTGAACCGCCTTTACCTCATCGTGGAAGGCAGCCAGCCAGACGCGCTGACGGACGCGTTGCGCTCAGCCGCGTACCGAGTCGAAGGCGTTGCACCCGTTCGACTCGTGGGCGAGACGCCGAAGCGGAACGCGCCATCGCCTTCCCACCTCGTCGAGTGGGACCTTCCTATCAACATGAAGATGGATCAATACCTGAAACGCAAGGCCGAGAAGGCGCCGCTCTACGCCGCGGTGCCCGAAGTTCGGTTTCTACGAACGTACGTTCGCGAAGACATGGTCAAGTGCGTCTGCCTTTACGATGCGCCGGATGAGGATGCGGTTCGTCGGGCCCGGGAAGCGGTCGGAGCGCCTGTCGACCGCTTGACGCGCGTCGCGCCCTCCGATGAAGAATGAGCGCCCGCTCGTCGATCCCTCCCTCGCCCGCGAGCTCGAGCGGCTGCGCGATGCTTCGCCACGAGAACACTCCGACGCAGGTCTGCACGCCATGCTGCGCTGGATGCGCGCCCGCGGCGGGCCACTCGATCGGGCGGAGCAGAGCGCCGATCGGGTGGCTCGCACGATCGCGACGATTGCTGCGGTGGATCTGAGCCTCGCGTTCTCGCTTTGGGCGCATCAGATGGTGATCACGTACGTCCACGAAGCGGACGAAGCGTCGTTCCGCGATGAATGGCTCGATCGGCTGCAAAACGCCGAAGTGGTCGGGTCGACGGCCCTCGCTGCGGCCATGGCTTGCCACGTGACGGGAGCGGCCCTTCCGCTGACAGCCTCGGAGCGGGACTCCGGGCTCGGATATCTCGTTCTGAGCACGCGCGACCGGCTCGACTATGCAGAGCTCGCAGCGACGATCATGGTCACCGGGCTTTTGGGCGTCGGGATTGACCGTATCGCCCGCTGGGCGCTGTCGCAACGGTAGTCGGGCGCCCAAGGCTCGACCGAGGCGGTCATCCCCGAATAACGCCATTCACACGGAATTCGGAGAGAATGCTCTCCGCGGTTGGGTGCTCGGTCACCCCGAGGTGGCAGCCCGACACGACCCCGGACCCGTATCATGTCAGGATTGCTGCGCCTGAACGGCGACAGCGTCGGCGTCGCGAAGGTCGCGTTCCGAACCGTCGCGTGAGAGGGCCTCGACGGCAAGGGCGTCGGATGCCGCCACGGAGGGCTCGCGGCGGCTCGGGCTGGAGCGCTGGTAGCGCCAGAAGGCGGGAAGCAAAGGCACGCACAGGAGGACGCCCGCGACGCAGACGACGCCCCCCGAACCGATCGAGAAGGATACGCCGAATGCGGAGGCGACCGCGCCGGCGCGTGCGTTGCCGAGGAGCGGCCCGGTCATGTAACTTATCATTTCAACGCCCGCGAGCCGACCGCGCATCTCGTTCGGAACGGTCTGGTTCCATATCGTTTGGCGGAACATCCCGCTCACCATGTCTGCGGCGCCCGCGATCGCGAGGCAAGTCACCGCCACCAACAGCGAGCCGGCGAAGCCGAGCGCCACGATCGCGAGGCCCCAGATCGCGGCCGCAATGACGACCGCGGCGCCGTGCCGGTGGATCCGCCCGGAGAAGCCGCTGACCAGGGTCATCATCAAACTCCCGATGGGAATGGCGGCGAAGAGCCAACCGGCGGCCTCGGCGCCCCCCCAACGATCGCCGAGCTGGGGGAAAAGCGCGACGGGCATCGCAAAGGTCATGGCTACGATATCGACGACGTACGTGCCGACGAGCTCGGGGCGGCTCGCGCCGTAGCGCAGCCCATCGACAATGGACCGGAGCGGCGACGCGGCGACGCGAGGCGGCGCGGGCGGTGCCACGAGCGCTGCGATGCAACCGATCGACAGGACGAAGGACACGACGTCGAAGGCGTACGCGGCCGAGAGTCCGAAGGTGGCGATGACCCAACCGCCGAGCGCAGGGCCGCCGATGGCCGCGGCGCTGTGGCGCAAGGTGCCGAGCGCGGCGACCGCGGAGAGCTCGTCGGCCCCGACGAGGCGCGGCGTCATCGCCTCGAGCGCCGGCCGGTGGAAGCCATTGACGCCGCTCATGAGCGCCGACACGACGAACACGACGACGACGCTTGGGTGCGCGCTCCCGGCGTTCAGAAGGAGGGCGAGCGAGCCGCACGCGAGAATGGCCTCCGACCAGATCAAGAGCCGCCGGCGGTCGAGGCGATCCGCCAGCGCGCCGCCGAAGAGCGCCGCGACGACGAGTGGTACGAGCTGCGCGCTGCCGAGGAGCCCTACCCAGAGAGACGACTTCGTAAGCGCGTAGATCTGAAGGGGGACCGCGACGTAGGTGACCA
>JBEKFX010000098.1:0-20829 GCA_050013115.1 Polyangiaceae bacterium | reverse complement strand
CACGCACAAGGCCATTCAAGTCCACGGGGGCTATGGATATTCGACCGAGTTTCCGGTCGAACGACACTACCGCGACGCCCGCATCACCGAAATTTACGAAGGCACGAGCGAAATTCAACGGATGGTCATCGCCGCCTCCCTCCTGCGATAACGTTCGCGCCATGAACAAGACGATTGCGTTGCCCGGCATGGCGGCTTGCTGCGTTGCCCTTCTCGCTCCGGAGGGCTGTGGGGGCAGCGCGCCCCCTCCCCGCGAGCCCCCGCCCGCTCACGAGGCGGCGCCGCAACGGCCCGCCATGCAAATGAAGAGCGAACTCGGAAGCGTCGACCCTGGAGCCGTGAAGGCCGCCTTTCATTCTCTCGCCGACCCATTTGTCGAGTGCCAGAAGCGCGGACTCGATCGGGTCGAGTTTCTGGCTGGCAGCGTCAAGTTTTTCGTCCGCATCGGCGAGGACGGCGCAGCCAAGTGGGCTTATCTCGAAGAAAGCGATGTCGGCGATCGGGAAACTGAAAAGTGCCTCGTGAAAGCCGTCCTCGGCGGACGTTGGCCCAAACCGGACGGCGGCGAGGCCGAGGCTCGCTACAGCATCGAATTGCCCGCGCAATCGACGCGGCCCCCGACGGACTGGAGCGCCGACAGGGTGGCCGCCGCGCTCGGCAAGCATGGGGCGGCAATCGACAAGTGCAAATCAGGGGCGACGGTGACGTTTCACGGGACGATGTACGTCGGGCCGGGAGGCAAGGTGCTTGCGGCGGGGGTCGCCGCCGCAGACAAGGACGCCGACGCGAAGGCCGACTGCCTTGCCGAGGTGCTCGAAAAGATGAAGGGGCTTCCTTCGCCCGGAAGCTGGCCGGCCAAAGTCAGCTTCACGTTCTGACAGGGCGCCGGCCCCCCGAGCGGCCGCTCAAGCAAGTCCTGCTCTCCTTTCGAGACGCGGTTTCCTTTTGGCCCCCCGCCGGGGGGCGCCTCGCCCTCGGTCGACCTATTGGCGCTTCGCCTTTCGGATCGACACGGCCCCGGCGCCCGCTTGGGGCGACGGATCGAGCGGCGGAAGGGCCAAGACGAGCCCCTCGATCCGCGGCAGCCACTCGGCCACCGCTCGCTCGGCGCGAAGCTCGTCGAAAGGCGAATCGAAAACCAGCACCAAGAGGTAGATCCCGGCAAACGAATGCGCGAGAAAGGGCCCGCGACCCTGGCGCTCGACGTGCCTCAGGTGCTTGCCCTTGCGCAGCGCCACGAACGCGCTGAGGCTCCGAACAGCGTCGATCGCCTCGCGTGAGGCTCCGGCCGTCACGGCCGGAGGTGCGGCGCCCACGCTCGGCTCGTCGCCAGCCCATGGCTCCCACGCGAGGGGCCAATCGGACCCCAAACCGTCGGTCGTCGCTGCGCCCCAGACGACAGGCGAATTGGCGTCGATGACGACGGCGTTCGCGGCGCCCGCCCTTTCCGACAGCGCTTTGAGCTCGTCCTGCAAAGACCGGATGAGTGGAGGACGCGACCTGGGCTTGGCGCCCGGCTCCTGGACGACGGCATCGAACGTGCTCGCGAGCATCTCCAGTCGGCGTTGGCGGGTCTCGCGGTCATCGAGAGGTTCGGAAAAGCGAGCGAGCAGAACGCGGCCGTCCGCCAGTTCGCAGCGGAGCTCACGCGCAGAATCGGCGCCCGGCGGCGACGCGGTCGCCTCGACAATGTGAGCTTCCACGGCGCCGAGATCACGGCGAACCAGGGAAAGGACGCGTTCGTCGTCGAGGTGCACGGCGGCCGAGGTGTCGTAACACAGAAGCCACCCCGGCGCGCCGATCTCGCGCGCTCGCCACGGCCATGAGAGGCTTGGCCCATCCTCGCGAAACGGACGACGTGATGGCGCTTTCATTTCGAATCGGCAAGATCCCTGTCAAAATCGTGCCGTCCTTTTTTCTGATGGCCGCTCTCCTCGGTGGCTTGGACGATCGCAACCTTGGCGTCCTTGCGGCGTGGATGGTGGTCGTTTTGATTTCCGTTCTCGCCCACGAACTCGGGCACGCGACGACCGCGCTGCTCTTCGGGCTTACCCCCCGCATCGAGCTTTACGCCATGGGCGGGACGACCAGTTGGTCAGCGCCGAAAGCGCCGTCGCGCGCCCGCCGAATCATCATCACGCTCGCAGGACCCGCCGCCGGCTTCGTCTTCGCCGGCGCCGTCCTCTTGCTTCACGCGTCATTCGGATCGCGCCTCTTTGCAGGGGCCATTGGGGCGTACGCCTACGCGTCGCTCCTCGCGGTGAACGTCGGCTGGGGCGTTCTCAATCTCTTGCCCATGCTGCCGCTCGACGGCGGAAATGTGCTCCTCCAAGTATTGCACGGCGCCACGGGTGAACGCGGCGAGCGACCGGCGCGAATTGTCTCGATCGTCGTCGCCCTGGCCGGCGTCGTGCTCGGCCTCATCGCGCATTCGCTGTGGCCAGCCTTTCTCTCGGCCTCCTTCATTTTCAGCAATGCGCGGGCGCTGAGCGATCTGGCCGCTGCCGACCACGACGCGCCGATGCGAGCGGCGCTCGAGCAAGCCTACGTGGCGCTCGACGCCAAGAATGGCTTCCGGGTGCTCGAGCTCGCGCGGCCTGCCGCGCTGAGCGCGCGGACCGAACCGGTCCGCGCCGAAGCACTTCAATTGCTCGCGTTCGGCTTTCTCTTGGAGGGCCGTCTCGCGGATGCCGAGGCGGCCATCGCGGCGATGCCTCAGGGCTACACGCCCCATCCTTCGCTTTTGCACCTGCGCAGCGCCACGCGTGGCGCGACTCCCTCGTGATCGTGGCGCCCCTTCTTTCGACCTACCCAACCCTGCGAGACACTCCCACCCGGGGGCCACGGCGGAGTCTTGCGCCGATTTGCGTCGGCACGGTCGAAGCACCATCTTCGCGGCCATGGCGGAAGAGTTTACGGGATGGGAACACATCGTGGAGCTCGCACGAAGGCTGGACGAGCGTGCCGCGGCGCGAAGCGGCTTCGAAGTGGAAGCCGTACTGGTTCTTTCGCGCGCCGTACTCGCGTTTCATCAGGCTCTGCAGAGCGGAACCGTCGTCCTTGCGCCGCAAAGTGGGGACGCGCCGGCCTGACCATGCTGAAGTGCGACGGTCGTGCTAGCCGAGCTCGATGGGCACCGTGACCGTCGTCGGGGCCGGCTTGGCCGGCTGCGAGGCCGCGTGGCAGCTCGGGCAACGCGGAATCGACGTCGTCCTTGTCGAACAGAAACCGCACAGGCGCACGCCGGCCCAGACAGGAGACGCCTTCTGCGAGCTGGTCTGCTCGAACTCGTTGCGCGGCATGGCGCTCTCGAACGCAGTCGGCCTGCTCAAGGAGGAATTGAGGAGAGCGGGGTCGCTCATCCTGGCGTGCGCAGACGCGACCCGAGTCCCCGCAGGGGGAGCGCTGGCTGTCGATCGCGATGCGTTTTCGGCCCTCATCACGGCGCGCCTTCACGCGAACCCGCGCATCCGCGTCGAGAACCGCGTCGTACACGCCATCCCGAGCGCATCGCCCGAGTCCCCCGTGGTGATCGCCACCGGACCTCTCACCGGCGACGCCCTGGCGACCGATCTGGCAACTGCCGTGGGCGCCGACCACCTCGCCTATTACGACGCGATCTCACCCATCGTGAGCGCCGACTCGATCGACGAATCGAAGGTCTGGAAGCAGTCGCGTTACGGCGGCGGGGGCGAAGGTGCGGCGGACGATGAGGCTTACGTGAATTGCCCGCTCGACGAATCGCAGTATCGGGCGTTCGTCGAGGCGCTGCTCGCCGCCGCGAAAGTCGAGCCGCGTCGCTTCGAGGACGTTCGCTACTTCGAAGGTTGTCTGCCTATCGAAGTCATGGCGGCACGTGGCGCGATGACGCTGGCGTTCGGCCCCATGAAACCTGTCGGTCTCACCGATCCACGCACGGGCAAACGTCCCTTCGCAGTGGTTCAGCTCCGTCCCGAAGACGCCGCCAAGACCGCGTACAACATGGTCGGCTTTCAGACGCGAATGACGTGGCCTGAACAGTCGAGGGTGCTGCGAACGCTTCCCGGGCTCGAGGGCGCGGAGTTCTTGCGCTTCGGCAGCGTCCATCGCAATACGTTCGTCGATGCTCCCCGCGTGCTCGACGGCCGTATGCAATTGCGAACGCGTGAAGGCGTGTACCTGGCGGGGCAGATCGCCGGCGTCGAGGGGTATGTGGAGAGCTGCGCGGCGGGGTTCGTCTGCGCGATCTTGCTCGCCCAGGTGCTGCGTGGCCTGCCGATCCACCCCCCTCCCGAAACAACGGCACTCGGTGGCGTTCTCACGCACCTCTCGCGTGAGACGAAGGACTATCAGCCTTCGAACGTGACCTGGGCCTGGCTGCCACCCCTCGAAGGAGGCCGGCTGAAGAAACGCGAACGCTACGAAGCCATGTCCGCACGCGCTCTCGATGCGCTTGCTCGCTGGTTGGATGGGGCCGGGGTCGTGCAGTCCCGCCCGTCTCCGCTGTCTCTTGACTCCTGGCCCGCCGAATGAACCCTTGCGACAGGCCCTCCATGCGGATCCTGGCTCTCGACATCGCCCCTGACGCACCGGTTCTCGCCTCGCTCGCCACGCAAGGCGAGCTCGTGGTCGCGCCCTCGGTCGATCAGGCCGACAAGCAGATTGCCGTTGGCGATGTCGACGTGATCGTTGCTGCCCCGACGTCACGGAGCCGCGGCTGGCTTTCTTCTCTATCCGCCGAGAACCGACCGGCGCTCGTCCTTGCGGGCGTATCCGCTGACCGGGCCCTTGCCGAGGCCGATGAATGGGTGGCCGAGACCGCCAGCGAAAGCGAGGTCGCGACGAGACTGCGCGTGGCCATGAAGCGGGCAAGGCTTCGCCGGCGGGCCGTACGCCGCGGCAACGTCGATCCGCTGACGGGCCTTCCCAACCGGCGCGGAGTGATGGTCGCGCTGCTTCGCGGCGTCGCGCGCAGTCGCCGGCAGGGCACGCGGCTCTCGCTCGTCATGGTCGACCTCGACCATTTCAAACGAATCAACGAACAGCAGGGGCACGACGCCGGCGACCGCGTGTTGCGGAAGGTCGGACGCGTCCTTCGCTCAGCAACCCGCCAGGACGAGGTTTGCGGCCGGATCGGTGGGGACGAATTCATGGTCGTCGTCGTCGGTGATGCCCATCACGCCGAGCTGGTGGGACGTCGCGTCAGCGGATCGCTCACGTCGGCGGGCATCGCGGCCACCTACGCGTGGAACGAGCTCGGAGCCGCCGAATCGCTCCGCGAGCTCTATCGGCGGGTCGACGCGCAGCTCCGCGCGCGCAAGCGCCTACCCCACGGCTGGCCCGCGCAAGCGTAGACCGTCATTCGGCCGCAGACGACGTCCCGCGGAGCGATGCCTGCAGGTCGGCCGGGGCCAGCGACTGCCCTGCCGCGGAATGCGTCGACTCGAGGGGCGTACCGAATCGCCGAAACGCCCAGAGGTGCTGGAGAAAGTAATCGAAAAAGGCTCCTCGCCACCCGCCCCGCTCGGGAAACCATTCGCCACCCCATAGGCCGTAGGCCGTCGGCTTGTGGGTCGGCAGGTACGCCGTGCCAAATAGCCAGTCCCAGAGGGCGATCTTGGTCGAGAAGTTCACGCTCCGCCGATCGACCGAGTCAGCGTGATGCCACCGATGCATTTCGGGACCGTTGAGAACGTATTGCAAGCGCCCGGCCCGAACGTCGATGTTCGAGTGAATGTACATGCCCCAAATCGCGTCGAGTACCCCCTTCATCAAAGCCACGTCGGGATGAGCCCCGAGCAGTACGATGGGCGCATACTCGATGGTCTGGTTGACGAGAATCTCGAGGGCATGAGAGCGAGACCCCGCCAGCCAGTCGACGTCTTTGCCGGAGTGATGGGCCTCGTGCGTGCGCCAGAGCCAGCGGCTGCGGTGCTGCAAACGGTGAAAGCAGTAGATGTAGAAGTCGTGGGTCACCCAGAAAAACGCAAGCTGCAGGTAGACGGGCCAGCCCGTCACGAGATGCAGCGTCGAACTGCCCGAGCGCTTGTCGATGGCCAGGATGATCGCCTTGATGACCAGCCCGAGAAAGTAGCTTTGAACGAGGGTGTACCAGAAAAAGTCGGTAAAAAACCCGGGGCGAAGCAGTCGCTGCCTGGAATCGTACGGCATCGACCGTTCGAGCAGAACGATGATCACCGCCGCGGTCGCGATCAGGATCGGCGATGCGAACTCCCAACGCATGGTTCACCGGGCTCGCTCTCGCCGCGTGCCCCTATGCGCCGCCGGCTACGCCGTTCCCGGCGTCCGCCCGGACCGGCGTTTCGAGCCGCGCCTCGCCGTCGGGTCGGACGCGCCTCAGTTTACGCCGCGCCGCGAGCTCCTCGGGATACACGCGTTTAATTCCGTCGCCCAATGACCGCTCGATATCTCGAATGTTGGCGACCAGACGAACGAGGCCGACGATTTCGACGGAGGCGGCCTGGTCGGTGCCCCACATGGCCCGATCCAGCGTGATGTGGCGCTCGACGAACGTCGCCCCCATTGCGACCGCTGCCCAGGTGGGCGCCAGACCCGTTTCGTGCCCCGAATACCCGATCGGCACCGCGGGGTACCGCTGCTTCAGCGTGTGAATCATCCGGAGGTTGAGCTGCTCGACCGGACACGGATAGGTCGAGGTCGCGTGCGCGATGAGCACTCCCTCTTCGCCGATGCCGGACACCGCACGGTCGATTTCGTCCATTGTCGACATGCCCGTCGACACGATGAGCGGCTTGCCCGTGGAGCGCATTTTGCGAAGGAGTGGCAAATCCGTGAGCGACGCGGACGCCGCTTTGTAACAGGGTGGGTCGAACCGTTCGATGAAGTCGACCGAGGGTTCGTCCCAACAGGACGCAAACCATAGAATCCCTCGCTCTCGGCAATACCCATCGATTGCCGTGTACTCGCGTTCCCCGAACTCCACCCGATGCCGGTATTCGATGTATGGCATACGCCCCCACGGCGTGTCGCGTTCGATGAGCCATTGGTCGCGCGGAACGCACCGCTCCGGCGTACGCTTCTGAAACTTCACTGCGTCGCAGCCGGCGAGCACGGCCCCGTCGATCATCTTGCGAGCAAGCTCGAGTGAACCGTTGTGATTGATCCCGATCTCGGCGACGACGAAAACGCGCTGCTGGTCGCCGACGATGCGATCGGCGACCCGGACTCCTTCGTGCCTCATATTTAGCTCCATTCGTTGAAGAATCGTGCGCACATCGTCGCGAGGCCTCGTCACCAGGCGGTCCACCCGCCGTCGACGACCAGATTGAACCCGGTCAAATAGGAAGAGGCCTCGCTGGCCAGAAAGACGACCGAACCGCGGTACTCGTCTCGTTGCGCCATCCGCCCCATCGGAGTCCGCCGTGAGTAGCTCGCGACAAAGTCGGCGTCTTGGCCCGCCTGAACGCCGCCCGGCGAGAGCGAATTGACCCGAACGCCCTGGCCCCCCCAGTAAGTCGCCAGATAACGAGACAGCGCGACGACCGCGCTCTTGCTCACCGGATACGCTGCGGACTTGAAGAAGCGCTGGGTACCATCGGGCGCACGATAGATCGATTGGTCGGGTGCTACGACCGCGTATGTCGAGGCCACGTTCACGATGCTCCCGCGGCCGCGGCGAGCCATGTCACTGCCGAACACCTGGCAGCAGAGAAATGTGCCCGTCACGTTGACTTCGAGCGACCGGCGCCACCGATCGAGCGAGTAGCTTTCGAAGCGCGACGCTTCGAGGTCAGCCCCGGGATCGAACTTGTCGTCAACGGCGGCGTTGTGGACCGAAACATCGATCGCCCCGAACCGCTCGAGAGCTCGATCGCGCACTTGCTCGATCGCGGCCCGGTCCGTGATGTCCGCCGGCACCGCCAAGGCACGGATGTCTTTCTCCTGCAGCGCCAAAGCGACGCGCTCGCATGCCGCGGCGTCGAGATCGGTCACAACGACGCTGGCGCCGGCCTCGCCAAGAGCCTCGCAGTGTTCACGGCCAAGGAGACCCGCTGCGCCCGTTACGATTGCGGTCTTCCCGCGCAAAGAAAATCGTTCCGCGCTCATCGGCCTCTTCTTGGTTTCGTGTCAAAGTGCGACGTTTTGCGAAAAACGGGCTCGACAGCTTTCCCCCGAAGGGCTGCCCCCACGCGGCGCTCGAGAACGGCGCCGTGCACACGAGGGAGAACGTCGCGCCAGGCCGCGAGCGTGTGGTCTACATCTTCGTCTCCGTGTGCGAGCGAAACGTTGTGAAAGCCGCCCCAGAGAACCCCCCACCGTAGGAGTTCTTGCTGCGCGAGCGACTTCATCTCGAGCGGGTCGAGACCGGTCGCATCTCCGGACGCCGAAAACGACACCATCGTCCGGGCCGGCAAGCCGACACAGCTCACGTAGCTCATTCCGACCTCCCGCGCGGCGGCGCGGACCCCATCGCGCAGCTTCGTGCCCTGCCGCTCGAGGTGAGCGGGCACGTCGCGCCGCCGGAGCTCGCCCAAGGTCGCCTTGGCCGCGGCCAGCGACAGCGCTTCCCCTCCGAACGTTGTGAAGAAAAACACGTCGCGTTCGAGGAGCTTCATGACATCGCGCCGCCCCGCCAGCACGGAAAGGGGCATCCCGTTGGCCACGGCCTTCGAGAAGCACGCGAGGTCGGCGGTCACGTCGTAGCGCTGCTGGGCCCCCCCGAGCGCAATTCGAAATCCCGTCCACATCTCGTCGAACACGAGGAGCGAACCGTTTTTGTGGCAGAGCTTTTTGAGTTCTTGCAAGAACCCGTCGCGCGGCTCCTCGAAGACGACGGGTTCGAGGATGACGCAAGCGACGTCTCCGTCGAGCGCCGCAGCGACGCCAGCGAGGTCGTTGTAGCCGAACGTGAACGTGAGGTCGCGGGTGGACTCGGGAATCCCGGCGGAGCGGTCCGTCGTCGAGACGTACCAATCGTGCCAGCCGTGGTAGCCGCAGCAGAGGACCTTATTTCGCGCGGTTGCCGCACGCGCCAGCCGCACGGCGGCGCTCGTCACATCGCAGCCCGTTTTGCTAAATCGCACCATTTCCGCGTTCGGGACGAGCTCGCGCACGATCTCGGCGACCTCGACTTCGAGCGGATGAACCAAGGAGAAGGTGATGCCGTCTGCAAGCTGCGCACGAATGGCGTCATCGACGGCGTCGTTGCCGTAGCCGAGTACGAGCGGCCCGATTGCCATTTGCCAGTCGATGAATTCGTTGCCGTCGACGTCCCACAGGTGCGATCCCTTCCCGCGCTGCACGTACATGGGTGCGACCCCGCGCACGTACTGCCCGGGACCCTTCGCCAACGTCTGCGTCAGCGCAGGCGAAAGCCCTTGCGCGCGGGCGAGCCATCGCTCGCTCGCGGCAATCGTCGGATCACTGTCGTTCAATCGGACCGCGTTGGGCATGTCGGCTCGGCTCCTTGCGACTGGCGCTACGCTCCTTCACGACCGCAGCGCTTCGAGAACACGGGCCGCGATCGACGCGCCGTCGAAGCCCTCGTACGTCAGGACGTCCGGCAGCAGCCCGGGTTTGAACCATCGCGCGTCGAGCGCAATGGGCAGCACGCGCGCGCGCACTCCGCTCTCGACGAGCAGCTCGCAGACGATCGAATAGAGTCCGCCGATCTTGAAATGGTCCTCGATCGTCACGACGAGCTTGGATTCCGCAGCGGCACGAAGCGTCGCGCGCGAATCGAACGGCCGCAGCGTCCTCACGTTCACGAGCCGCACCCGGACACCGTGCGACTCGAGCCGCTGCCGGGCGACGTTTGCCTCTCGCAGCATGAGACCGTACGTCAAGAGCGAGACGTCATTGCCCTCCGACAGGACCTCCGCTTGGCCCATCTCGAACGGCACGACGTGCTCGACGGTGGGACGCGTCGCGTTGAAGCGAACGTAGCACGGATCAGGACTCGCTATGACGGCGGGCATCGCCGCAAGAAGCTCTTCTTCGTCGGCCGGACACACGATTTGCATGTGGGGGATGCCGCGCATGAGCGAGATGTCCTCAATCGCCTGGTGGGTTGGACCGTTGCCATCGGACAAAAACCCGGGCACCGCTCCGACGAGTTTGACCGGCAAGCGAGCGATTCCCACGTCGGTCCGTATGAATTCGAATGCACGAAGGGTCAGAAACGTCGCGAGCGCATGACAGATGGGAATGCGTCCGCGCAGCGCCAGACCGGCCGCGGCGCCGACCATGGTCTGCTCGCAGATGCCGACGTCGATGAACCGATCGCCGAGACGAGGGGGCAGGTTGCGAATGGCAGCGCGGTTTTCCGCCGTCACGACCACGATCCGATCGTCACGCTCGGCGAGCGTCGCAAGAAGATCCTCGTACGTAGCGTACGTAACCATCAGCGCACCACCTTCGTCTCGGACGTGAGCGCAGCAGCAGCGCCGCCGTGCAGCTCGCGGAGCAGCGCCTCGACTTCCGTCGTCGTGAATGAGACGAACCATCGGTCGGCCCGCCGTTCGAGGCTCGGGCACCCCTTGCCGCGGACCGTTCGTGCAATGACGACCGTCGGCTGCTGCGCCTTTCTCGGCAACGAAGCGAAGGCCGCGTCGAGGTCATCGAAGTCGTGGCCGTCGATCGAGGACACGGACGCGCCGAAAGCCGCAAACTTGTCCAGGAGCGGCTCGAGTGGAACGAGGTCCTCGGTTCGAACGTTGGCCTGAAACTCGTTTCTGTCCACGACGACCACCAGATTGTCGAGCTTCTTCGCGCTCGCGACGAGCAACGATTCCCAGACCGAGCCCTCGTCGAGTTCACCGTCGCCCAAGATGACGAACACCTTCGATTTCGTTCCAGATATCTTCAAGTCGAGGGCGATGCCGACGCCAACGCTGAGCAGATGTCCGAGCGAACCTGAATGAAACTCGACGCCGGGCACGCTTCGATTGGGGTGCCAGTAAATCGAGTCCGACGTCTGCAGGTGATGGCCGAGTCGCTCCCGCGGAAAGAATCCGAGCTCAGCGAGCGTCCCGTAGAGCGCCGGAACGTCGTGCCCCTTCGAAAGCAGGAGATAGTCCCGATCCGGCGACGAGATCGACGAAGGCGACACACGAAGAACGCGCGCGTAGAGGTGGACGAGGAGATCTGCGCAAGAGAGCGAAGCGCCGATGAAGCACCCACCGCCCGATGACATTCGAATGACGTGCTCGCGCACCCGAAGCGAAAGTGCGGCCAAATCCCGATGCCGATCGTTCATGGTAACCTCTTTGCCGAACCGCGGTCCGCCCTTCGCCATTCGACGACCTGACGGGTTTGCCAGTGGGTCCCAAGATGGGCCGCGTTGTGCAGTCGAACCTCCGGATGCGCGTCGAGAAACGCTACGATCTCCGTGACCGTGAACGGTGCACCGGAGGGCCTATTCAGAGCTTCGAACACCGTCCGTACGACGTCGTAGTCCTCTTTGTAATCGACGACGACTCGGTGCGTCCGCGAGACGTCACGACCCGCTTCCCAGAGCACGGCGTGCAGGGGGAATCGATCTGGCTGGTCCCACAAGAACGGAGTCGTATGTTCTCGTTCGTGCGGCCGCTCGGCCTCGCGCCACGCGGCGGCGAGGGCCTCCATCGTCATGACCTCGACGTCGCTGCCGTCCGGATAGCTCTCGGGATGCAGATTGCTCGTGTATGCGAAGCGGCCTCGACCTTCGGCGTGAGCGAGGACCACCCGATCGACCACGGCCGGGTCGATGAGGGGGCAATCCGAAGGGATCTTCACGACGACGTCCGCGCTGGCGGCGCGCGCCGCTTGAAAGTGGCGGTCGAGCAAGTCCGTCGGGTGGCCCCGATGGCAAGCGAATCCCGCTCGGGCGGCGAGCGTGGCGATGGCGTCATCGGAAGCCTCGGTGGTCGTCGCGACGACGATGGCATCTGCCGTCCGCACGTGGGCCAGTCGTTCGAGCATGCGCTCGAGGAGCGGTCGGCCTCCGAGAGTAAGAAGCACTTTGCCCGGCAGACGAGTCGAGCTCAATCGCGCTTGCACGATGACGACCGTCGTCATGCGTCACACGGCTCCGGCGGCGAGGCGAAGCGGCGCGAGAGGAGCCTCGAGCGGGTGGAGGGGCGTCGACGACAGGGCCTCACGGCAAACTCTCGCGATGTTTTTGGCCGAACGCCCTCCGTTCTGAATGGGCAGCAGCCGGCGAAGCTCATCGATCGCCACGTTCGAGTGCACTTCTTTGCCCAGCGCCATGGCCACGAAGACCGTCGACGACCACTGGGTGACGACGACCGCGGCGTTTGCGATCATCTCTTCGGCGCTGCCCGACGAATAGACGAGAGCATCCGGCGCGAGAGCGAGGATCTCGGCAGCAGCGCGTTCGTGACGTTCGTTCGGATGAAGTTTGAAGATGACGAGTCGGCCCTCGGCGATCTCGAGAGCGCGCTTGACGAGACCCGCGCGATCGTCGCGCTTGAACGTTTCCCTGGAGTCCGACGTGCACACGAGAACATAGCCTTCATGCGGAAAGTCGTTGATGCGGTAGCGCCGGCAGTCGTCGAAGTTGGGAATGCCGGTGACGACCACCTTGTAGGGGTCAACGCCTTCGGACACGAAAAAGGAACGGTAACCCTCGCTTGCAACGCAAAAGCGGTCGAAAAGACCGCTCTGCCCGGTGAGCGACGTACCGGCCAGGGGCCGGGGCATCCATCGCAACGACTTGCCGAGGGCGGTCAAGAACCCTGGCTGATCGAGGATCCCTTCTTGGACGAGGACGATCCGCGCCTCGCGGATGTTGCGCGGGACGAGCAAGTCCGAGCACGTGACGACCAGCTCGTAGCCGCCCTCGCGCCCGCAATCGTCGATCGCGAGCTGATGATCGGACAGATACTCGAGGCACCAGCGGCGGCGCTTGTTGCCCACGATGGCCATCTCGAGGAGGCCCAGGCTGCGCGCGAACGAGACGATCTCGTCGCCGTAGTACGGGGTGAAGCGCGACTCGTACTCGGGCAATTCACGAGCGATCGCATGCATTTGCGTTGTCTGGTTCAGAGATCCGCAAATGAAGAGCGCACGCGGACGGGAGCGCGTCGACACGGCAACTCGTCCACGCGGAGGCTGCACGAGACGTCGCTTACCTCGGCTCGGGATCACAAGCCGTGACAATTTCGTCACATTCAACCACGGAGTAAGCGATCGCATGCCGTAGCCCCCAAGATGCTACGTCGGGCAAACGCGTTGCGCGCAGCCCGAGACGCCGATGGCCTGACTCCGCGCTCGGTCGGCCTGACGCAACGCGCCTTTCCGCAGCGGGCCTGACGCCAGAGCCGCCCGTTTTTTATGCGCCGTTGGCGTCGGCCGGAGGACGCGCACTGGCGGCCTTCGCCATTTCGGCCACCCTCGGGGACGAACCACCTTCGTCGACCGGAGGACGCATGCTCGCGGCCTTTGCAATCTCGGCGGTC
Organism: Polyangiaceae bacterium; assembly: GCA_050013115.1. Lineage (GTDB taxonomy): Bacteria > Myxococcota_A > Polyangia > Polyangiales > Polyangiaceae > Palsa-1150. The sequence continues at coordinate 7,408 of JBEKFX010000098.1, read as the reverse complement.
TTCGGGCCGGCGTCGACAGCCAGAGCCTCGGCACCGATCTCGAGGTGGCATTCGCCGAAAATCACCTGCAATTTCCCCTCGGGCGGAGCGAGCTTCACTTCGAGCGATTTGGCGCGAATGACGGTGTTGTCCTTGACGGTCCCCGAGAGCTGCACGACGTCGGCGTCGAATTCGCCCGCGAGCTCTCCCTGCGATCGGATCTCTCCGACCTTGACCCGTCCATGCACGGCGCCGCTCGCGCTGACGACGAGCGCGGGCGCCGTCACGTCCCCCTCGATACGTCCCTTGACCTCGATCGGACAACTGGACAAGAGCGCTCCCTTGAAGTGCGTGCCCTCTTCCACCAATGTCTTTCGACCGTGCCCGGCGTTTATTGAATCGCTCATCGCGGCCTCCCGATCTTTTCGGACCGTTCCTTCTTCGATTGTTGAATCTTCACGCGGAGCATGCACCCCGGCTCGAACCCGAAGCGCGTCATCTCGGGGTGCTGTTCGACGGCGCCGACGAGCGACCCCGCCGCGCTCACGACGAGCTCCGTTGCACCGAGGATACCGGGGCTATCCTTCTCGACGAATTTGCCGTGGATGGTGATCCGGCCCGCGCCCTGAATCTGACAACCCGAAAGGACGCCGCTCTTGCCGATGACGAGCTCGGTTGCGTCGCCCAGGGCAATCGTGCACTGCTCGAAGATGCTCTCGATCTCGACCGAGGCCCCCGCGTCGAATTCCAGGTGAGCATTCCGAAGGACATCGCCGCGGCCGAAGTATCGCTTGCTGGCGACGGCCGCCGAGTGACGCCCGGCGAGCAAGGCCTCGACCTCAGCCCCCGAAAGGCGTCCGCTCCCATTTCCTTCGACGCTGTCGTCCACCCAGTCGGCGCGCAGGCCCTGGATGGGGGCGCCGGTTCCGACGAGTCCATGCACAAGAGCCCCGGTCAGAGTGGCTCCAGTTAGTCTCGCGCCTTTGAAAATGGCCCGCCGCAGGTCGGCCCGCGTGAGATCAGCGCGGGTGAGCGTCGCTTCGCCGAGTTGGGCGTCGCGAAGCAAGGCGCGCGCAAGACTCGCCTCCTCGAGATTGGCGCTCGACAGGTCCGTGTTGGTCAGGTCGGCGTCGTCGAGCTTCGCCGTCGACAGGTCGGCCTCGGCAAGCGCTGCGTGAGCGAGCTGAGCGCCGACGAGCCGCGCGCCGCCGAGCTTGGCCAGTTCGAGCTGCGCGTGGGTGAGCCGAGCGCCCGAAAGATCCGCCCCTTGGAGGTTGGCCCCCTCGAGGTTGGTCCGGTTGAGATTGGCTCCGACGAGCTTGGCTCCTTGCAGGTTGGCTCCTTCGAGATCGGCACTCTCGAGGTTGGCCTCACGCAAATCAGCGCCGGCGAGGAACGCTTCGCGCAGACTTGCGTTCTTGAAGACCGCCTTGGCCAGCCGCGCTCCTTCGAGGTTCGCTCCATCGAGATCGCAGCGCCGGAAGCTCGCTCCCTCGAGGGCCGCCTGCGGCATGACGAGGCCGCGTAGATCCGCGCGCTCGACCTTTTCGCCAGTCTTGATTTTCCTGAGGACGACGTCAGCGGTCAGCTCGGGCATTGCCGCACCCCTCCTGTCATGGCATCGCTTTGCGCAGCGGAACGCGCTTGGGTCACCGAATGGTTTATGGTCATGCCGTGTACTTTTCCCGTGCTTCTCTCAAGAAGGAGTCGAGCTCGACGAGCTTCGCCTCGAATGGAAGCTTTTCGATTCTGGTCAGCCGCTCGACCTCACCCAATCGAGCGAGTTCTACACGGATGTCGAGCATCGTTTGAGCCCGCGCCTTGCGAAGGGCCCTCTTCGTATCCTCTGCTTCGCGCGTCCACGATTGTGAGGCGCGCTCGAAGTCGTCGTTCTGTCGTCGGAGAAGGACCGTCAGCTCCAGGATACGCTCGCGCTCACGCGCCCGCGTCGCATCCGGCACGGTCGCTTTGATCTGATCCCGATATGCCCGAAAACGCTCGACGATTTGCTCGGCCAGCGTGATCCTGATTCCCGTCGTCGCGACGATGTCGTGCGCGGTGGCGAGGAGCATCGCTTCGAGCGTCGACAATCCCGCGGCATACATTTTGTCGAGCGTAACCTTCTTCACGTCTGGAATTTGCAAAAGCAAGGACTGTAAAATCACGGCCTCGCGTTGGCTGCGATCGAGATCGAGAGCAAACGCGTGCGGCATGACACGACTGAGGTCCTCGTATCGTGCGAGAATGGCCTGGCGCGCGTCTCCGCCGATCGTGCTCCCTTCGCCTAGAGCGGGCGAAGAAAGGACGTCGCTGAATCGATCGAGCGCGGCGCATACCTCGACGAGCTCCAATTTCTCCGCCGCGCGCCGGAGCGAACCGAGGGCCGGCTGGCAAATGGGAAGCCAGTCGACCGTCGCTTCGCTCCAGCGAAGGTCGATGACGAAGTCACGAACAGGCCGCACATGGTTGGCCGCCAATTGCGCGAAGAGCGCGCGCACTTCCTCGAGGTCGGCCGGTGCCACCCCCTGCGAAGGATGCCCGACATGGCCCTGTTCGAGAGATGCGATACCGGCCTCGATTTCGTCGGCACTGAGCAAACGTTCAAAGGTGTCGGCGATCGACGCATGACCGCCAGCCGGCTTGGGGGAGATCTCCGGTGCCGTCGGGCGGACCGATTTCGTTGCTGCCTCCGTGACTTTCGTCGGATCGGCCGTCGCCGGGTCCAACGTCGGTTTGAGTGGGGGTGCCGCCATCGCTGGGGCCATGCTCGACGAAGTCGCCGATGACGGAAAGACTGGAGCCGATGCATTCGCCATCGACGGTTCGATGACCGGCGACGCGCTCTCCAACGACGGCGCGACAAGCGCCCAACCACCGACCATCGATGGGCCCGCAGCGGGCGGGACCCCCACCCGGGGGCCCGCCGGCATGGCCGCGCTCGACACGGAAAGCCCAGCCGTACTCGAGTCGCTCGCTGGCAGCGGGTCCACGAGCGTCAAGGCGATCGCGTGCGAAGTCCCGACGGCGGGCGAGCCACTCGACTGCCAGGGCCCCAAAGCCGCCGTGACGCCCCTTGCCGAAGGACCGATCCCTGCCAAGCCGCTCGTCGGCGAGTGATTCACTGGTCCCGCCGCGCTCGATGTCGAGGAGCCGAGAGGACCCGCGGCCGCCATGGCACTCGGCGTCGACGGACTGCCAGGACCCACGGCCAGCGCGGCGCTTGAAGGACCGACCACGCCAGAGCCACTTGCTTGCGAAGGACCCGCGGGCGCCGAACCACCCGCCATCAATGGGGCGACCGCGCCCACCGCGGCCGCCGAATCACCCGCCATCGATGGGGCGACCGCGCCCACTGCGGCCGCCGAACCACCCGCCATCGATGGACTGACCGAGGTCACTGCCGCCGCGGCGCCACTCGACGTCGAAGGGCCGACCGCGCCCACCACGGCCGCCGAACCACCCGCCATCGATGGACTGACCGAGGTCACTGCCGCCGCAGCGCCACTCGACGTCGAAGGGCCGACCGCGCCCGCCACTGCCGCCGAACCACCCGCCATCGATGGGGCGACTGCGCCCACCGCGGCCGCCGAACCACCCGCCATCGATGGACTGACCGAGGTCACTGCCGGCGCGGCACCACTTGACGTCGAAGGGCCGGCTGCGGCCATCGAATGACCGACCAGCGTCGCGGCACCCAATCTGGACGCTCCAATCCCGTGCGGAGCGTTCGCCGCCGAGGGCCCAGCTGCGGGGGCCGTACCCGTCGTCGGGGGACCGATGACGATCGTCGGCATCGCGGGCCGCAACCGTGTCGAGTGCGGTGCGGGCGGGGTCGGTCCAATCTCAATCGGACGCGTCACTGTAACCGGCGGAGGCAAGGGCGGCGGCCCCTTCTGGCCCGATGAAGTCGCCGTCGATCCGGGCGAGGGCGACTGCGGGCGCGCAGGCGATCGCGGCGCTGCGCCGGGCGCGGCGGGTTTCGGGGCCTGCACGTCGCTGCGACCCGGACCATGCTTCTTCGGCTCCGCCGCGGTCGGCGGCGGTCGTCCCTCCTGACCGGGGGGCGCTCGGCCATCGCCTGGCGCTCGTTTCATCGGTGGGCCCTCCTCGCCAGCACCCGACGGCTTCGTCGGCGACGATGACTCGGCGTCGTCCCTCGTGTTTGGGAAGAGCTTCGAGAAGATGCTCATCGCCAGGGTTTAGGATAAACGAAACCCCACGCCGCGGAACAGCGAGGACGAGCGACCGGACGCGATCGCGGTTACATCGGCGGATGTGCGACCTCGGTCGTGGCAACGAAGCATCGAACGGATGACGCCTGGACGTCACACAGACCGGATCTTTCCAGCTGCCGCTCGGTCGTTACGGCCCAGCCATCAACGCTTGCTCGACAGCCATCCCGGGTGCCGTCGTGTCGTAGTTGCTGTCCGAGATCAACGAGGGAAAGGCGCAGCCTCCGGCGAAAAACGCCCACGCGCTCCATGAGATCTTGTGCGACGGACTCGGAGTCGACTGTTGGTTCGCGAATGAAATGAATGAATTGTAGAAGGTTGGATCGCACGCCGCGGGCTGCGACGTCGTCGTGTCGCCAAACTCCGTCGCGATGACGGGGTAGTTCTGCGCCATAAAGCCGAACTTCGATTCCATGTCCGCGGTCGACGGGGTTCCGTACTGCGTTTTGTAGGGGTGTGAGTTGTAAATGATGTTCGTGCCGGTCGGTAGATTTCCCGACACGGCCGAAAGATCGTACGCGTACGAGAGACCGCCGATGATGATGAGGTTATCTGGCGCCACAGCGCGCACGGCGTTGTAGAGCTGCTGCATGCCCGCGACCGTGAAGCTTGAGCTCGAAGAATTGTCGAGCGACGACCCGCTCGCCGCACCGCCGCTTTGCCACACGGCCGCAGCAACGTCGTGCGGTTCATTGTAAAGCTCGAATAGAACTTGTGAATCACTCGCATATTTGGCGGCGAGCTGCCCCCAGAACGTGATCGAACGGCTGTCCGCCATCGGTTGCTGGCAGTCCCCGCTGCACGCCGTCGATCCAGAGTTCGTCACGCAACCGCACTTTTGCATAACCGTCGCGTCCCCGCGATCGGACCAGTGGAGGTCCAAAATGACGTCCAGGCCCGCCTGCTCGGCCCATTGAACCTGGGTGTCGACGGTAGCCGCGTAATTCGCGTCGTAAACAGGCGAATCAGAGAGCCAGAAGTCCTGATTGAGCGGAATGCGGACCACGTTCGCGCACCACTGCTGCATCGTTTGATAGTCGAGCGCCGAGAGGGTCCCGCCCGAAGAGTCAAACTCGAGCGTCGGCCGGTCGAGCCCCCGAAAGAAATGTTCTTGGCCGCTCTTGCCCGTGATGATGTTGCCTGCAACTGTGTACGGCGCGTCCGGCCCCGGGCACCCCGCCGATGGACTCGATGCGGATGCCGTCGAGTTCGATGAGGTCGAGGAGCTTGTGACCTTCGAGGAGGTCGAGCTCGAGGACGTCAATGCGGTCGAGGCACTCTTCGACGAGGCTTCGCTCGTCGTGGCACCAGAGGGGCTGCTCCCGCAACCGGCCATGATCGCGAGCCATAGACAGGTCGGCGCGGGCAGGACGGCGTGATGCCGTGCCCATCCAAAAAATCCATTCATACCTAAAAATTCTCCTGAAGACGCGGGCGAGGCAGGCTCCCGACCCTTGATCCATGGATGCCACGAGCTGACAACAACGACTCGTATGCGTAGTGGGATGCTGACCAGCGGGAAGGCTCACGAGAAAGCCGTTTGCAGGAGCCGCTCGTCCTCCCCCTCACAAAACCTCCTGAGCTGCCAAGAGTCCTTCAAGTATACTATACGTTCGCGGCGCGGGCGACGGTCCTTGGGCTCCGGGCTCCGAGCCCTCTTTAACTCGAACAATGCGTAGAGGTGCGGTTGTGAAGAAGCAGAAGATTCGCGTCGGTCTCTCTTTGCTCATTTTGGGGGGTATCGTGCCCGTTGCCGCGTGTTTCAGCAGCAACGGCAGCAGTACCTCGAGCAGCAACGCTGGAGCTGGCGGCACCGTCAGCAGCACCGATCAGAGCACGACCAGCAGCAGCGGTGGAGGCAGCAGCAGCACCGCGCCGGGCGCCCCGTCGCCTCTCCCGTCCACGACCACATTCGGTCCCGTGATCGACGACATGACCAATCCGCAAACGGAGACGGGCGGCGCCTGGTACACCTATTCGGACCGCAGCGTTCCGAATTCCGAGCCGCCTATCATTCCGACCCCGGCCCCCGCCGGCACGGTGACACCGGTTGAAGGGGCCGCCTTCCCGCCCGTCACGCCCGGCACCGGTAACTCCATCCCCCCGCTGACCTATGCTGACGCTGGTATGGTGTCGGCGCGTGAGTGCACAGCAAAAGGAGAGATCACGTGGGGCGCCGGCTTCGGCATGGACTTGACCAGCGTCGTTCCCGACGGCTCTCCGGTGGCCCTCGACATGTGCGACGCCGGCAACATTTTCGTCAATGACGGCGGTCCGCAAAACGTCGGAATTCCCGAACCATACGACGCCACCGCGTACACGGGGTTCAGCTTTTGGGGGATCGCGCTTGGCACGGGGGCACTCACCGTCGAGGTCCACGTCGACGACGATCAAACGACGCCCTGGGGAGGCCAGTGCAACGTGTGCGTGAGCAGTGGGCACTGCGCGGCCACGGCCGAAGCCGGCAGCACGGCTGGTTGCCCCTGTTCGGACAATTTCATCGCGAAGGAGTCCTTCAAGCCCGGGCAGTGGAAGCAGTACGCGGTGCGCTGGAGCGACCTCGCGAATGAGGACTGGTCGCTCGAGGGGAAGCTCACCTTCCACCAGAACAAAATGTATAATATTCACTTCCAGTTCACCACCAGTGCTGGCGTTGCGCTCCCGGCTTACGATGTGGCCGTGGCCTATCTCCAATGGCTCACGAACTAGATTGCCCGGTGCTGACGCACTGATCGAACCCGGTTCTCGGGATGGCGTTGCAAGCGCCATCCCGGGCGCCTGTGGCTCAGGCAACCGGCAATTTTTTTTCGCGGACCGGGCCCGCTCCCGCCAAGCCACGGGGTGCGATTATTCTCAACGCCTTTCATGAACGAGTCGGCGGCGCCCGGCGCCGATTGCCGTGCGATCGAAAGTGCGCCCCACAGGTGGGAGTCTGCCCGGCGCCGCGGTCAGCGACGAATCTGAAGTTCCACGACGCATTCTAAGGGCGGGGACTTCAGACTAATAGCACCCGGTCGGCTGGGCGAACTGCCCGCCCGTATCGCCTCCACCGCTTGGGATGTTGATCGTAATCGTTTGATCGACGACCGAACTCGTGACGGTCGCGCTGCCGGGGCTCACGGTAAAGTAACCGTAGTTCGACGGCCCCTGCCCGTTCACTGTGGAAATGGGAAAGACCGAGTTTTGTAAATAATATT
>JBEKFX010000097.1:0-20974 GCA_050013115.1 Polyangiaceae bacterium | reverse complement strand
TCTTCGACCGGCTGATCCACAAAGCCGTTTTGCGTGCGCGCGGACCGGAATATTTGGTCGATGGCGCTTTCGTTGACGCTCGTACGCTCGCCGCTAGACATTGTCGCACTCCATGGGTGATGACGTTCAGCTCCCGTGCTCGATGCCTTCACCGGACGACGGGATCGACAAACACGTACAGGCGCTTGATGCGTCCGTGCTCGATGAACGCGACGTCCGTACCGGTAACCGCAGCGGGACCGCTGGGTGGACCCAATCGCCAGAAGAACCGCGCGGCTCCGTTGTGCCCAACGGCCGGCCCGGCGGCGGTGAAGACGAAGTCGGGCGGGAAATGGGCTAGCAAGCTGTCGACGGCTTTCGAGATTGCTTGGCGTCCGGTCACGAGCGCTTCAGGGTCGTAGAAGATTGCATCGTTGGAATAGAGCTCGCCCAGTGCTGCGAGGCGGTGATCCACATTTCGCTCATTGAAAACGCGATTCATGTTTGCGCGCATGAATGCGTCGAGATCAACGACTTGTGCCGGCTTCGTCGTTTCCGTGGCCGTCTTCTTGTTCGAAATACTCATCTTCGCGGTCCTCCGATTGTTCAATTCATGACCCAGCGTGCAGTGCTCTACCTACCGGGACTGGCGAGTCGTCGCGCTCGCTGCCGGGCCCATCCCGCTGCGGTGGTGACGCCTGCCATGAGAGGGCCGGGCAGCGCGAAGAGAAGCGATTGGGTGCTTATTGTGTGCAGTAGCGTCAGCAGTTGAAGGCAAAGCCATCCGACGACCCCTGTGCCTACGCCCACGGCGAGCGCGAATGTCCACCTGCGACGCGGGAAGTCGTCCGGCAGACGGTGTGAGATTGCGGTCAGGGCAATGGCGAGTGCCAAAGCAGCGACCGCGCCCGGTATCGGGATCGTCGTCGTCGAGGCAGCGCGGAGCTCCGGATTTCGTGTCACCCAGGACAACGGCAGGGTGATCGCGAACGGGACGAGGTACGCGAGCACGACCGACGACGTCAGGTTTTGTGGAATTCGTGACGCCAAAGCAATCACCATGGTCTGAGGACTGACAGAAGGAACACGGAACCGCTGGGCCGGTTTTCCGCCGCGAACTCCCTGTAGGCGGTCGCGAGAATCTGGGCGCCCGCGACAATGACCATGAGGCCGAGACCAAGAGCCGCGACGCGCTCACGAGAGCCTGCGACCGGCTCTCCGTTGGCACGAGCGTCCGTCGTCTGCTGGAGGAGGTAGCCCGCGACACCCGCACGAAGCAGGGGCACCACCGGGTACGAGGCACCGGCGTTCATGTGAAAGGACTGACCCGGTTGGATCGTCGTGGCCTCGTAACCCGCGCCCGGATCGCTGTTCGTGGAGTTCCACGAGTAGTGCAGTCGGACGCTCGTCTCGAGCTTGTCCGTGAGGAGCCAGGTAAACGCGTAATACGGATCGACGCTCCATATGTGGTTGCTGACGTTGACGATCGCCGTGGAACCGTAGCGGCCCGTCGGAGCGGTGATGTCCGCCGAAAACCGGCTCGAGAACGGTCTTCCAAGGAGCGTGAGGTCCGGCAGCTGGAAGACGAGCGGGCCGAACGTGAGATCACCGACGCCTGACGTCGTCGCCGTGCCTTCAGGGCTCTGCACGCGAAGATAGGGGACGACCGGCACGATGGCCTCGAGGCCGACGTAGCCGCCGAGCACCTTGATTGGGATTAGGTAGGCCAGGTGTGCGGCGACTACGAACGCAACGAACAAGTTGTCGGCTGGAATCGTTTGTCCCTTCGGCCCGGTGAATCGCCGTGCGTCGTCCAGCGAAGCCGCCACGTGCGTTAGGAGCCCAGGACCACCCGTGCCGTCGAGAAAGCTCGATTGGCCGAGGTCACCCTGAGGGAGAGCGATATGCTCTTGGGCGAACGATAGTGACGGGACCGCCAGGGACAGCCCAGCGAGCACGGCGGCTCGTGCAGCGTGGAAAATGGCCGCGTATTGAAGGGCTGTGCGCGGCCTCTTGGCGGTAGAGACGCCGTGACTCATGGCAGATCTCCGATGTGCGTCGTCACCGATCAAGTCGGTTTACGACGTCGAAAGGTCAGCGGGTGTACGGTGGACGACCAGAAGCCGCGCGGCGCGCGCCTCCGCGATCACCGGAGGTGGAGCGCCCACAGAGCGACGGGCTTGGGAGGCGCGCCCAGAAGGAGCTTACGGCGTCTTGTTCTCGAACATTCCGTTCGAATTGGCTCGCGCGATATTCGGGCCGATCATGGGAGCGGCGTCCTTTGGGTTGCCGGCCCATTGCAGGGTGTCCCAGTGCTCGATCGCCTTGCCTTCGGCGTTCATCTTGAAGATATCGACGCCAGCGATCCCGGTGTCTGCGGGGTCGTCGCTGAAGAAGTTGAGAAAGTTCGCGTGAGCCCACACGTAGTCGCCAGCCGCGATCATCCGGTGCACCACGATGCGAGACTTGGTGCGGTCGTGAGTGACCTTGTTGAAGAACTCGGCAAGCGCGACGCGCCCGTCGGCCATCAGCGGGTTGTGCTGGATGTAGTCGGGGTGAAAGTTGCGCGTACCGTGCTGGGCATTCCTCTTGTTGATCATCGTGTCGTAGTGGTCTTGGATCATCCGCAGGTTGCGCATAGCCCGGGGGTCGCTCGTGTCGACGATCTCAATCATGACTTGCTCCGGATCGTGGAAAGTGAGGCGGGGGAACTGCCGTCGCCAAGACCGGCGAGCTGAAGTCGAAGCGCGTCTTGCTCGGCGAAGGACTTCTCGCGAACCACTTGAAGGATGTCGGCAGCGTCGGTGCCAACGGGCGCGACGCTCGGAGCGGGCGTCTGCTCCGCCAGGTCGATCACCTGCCGCGCAGCGGAGCGCGAATCAAGACCGCTCCCCTGCATCGCGTTGAGCGAATCCGCGAAGGCTCCAAACGTCTGTCCGTAGAGTTCGCGCTGCTCGACGGTCATCCCGCTGAGGACGTGCGCGAGGGCCGCGGCCGTCTTCGCGGGACCGCCGGTTCTCATGTTGCCCGCCGCCGCGATGACGACTTCGACGCCGAAGCGGCTCAACTCGGCCCGATAGACGGTTGAGAGCACGTCCATCGCCGCCTTGGACGCGCCCGACGGCCCGTTGAACGGGAGCGGGAGGCGTGCTGTCCACGTGCTGACCTGCACGATGCGCCCACGTGCCTTTCGTAGCGCTGGCAGGAAGGCAGTCATGACGGACAACGCGCCGAATACGTTGACGTCGAACTCCCGCCGGATGGCCTCGAGGGGCAAGACCTCAAGCGGGCCGGGAGTGAGAATGCCGGCATTGCTGATCAGGAGATCGAGGCCGCGACCATCGCCGAGGGCGATCGACACGCTTAGGGCCCAAGCCTTCACGCTTGGCTCCTTCGTGATGTCGCAGACCGCGAGGCTCACGCGGCCGCCCGAGGCGCTCTTGAGATCCTCAACCTCCGCCTCCGTCAAGGCGGTCCCGAAGACGGTGTATCCCTTCTCCGCAAGGCCGAGCGCGATGTCTCGGCCAAGGCCGCTACCTGCGCCGGTGACCGCTGCCGAGCGAACTGGTTGTCTCGAATTCGGTGACATAGGTTGGCTCCGTGGTGATTGGGTGAAAAATGTTGCGGAGCTCGACGGCAAGCGAGCTCCCTCCGAGGCGCGCCGCCCTCGGTGCTGTGTCGTGGTCTCGCCGCCCCCCAGCGGCGCGACGTAGCACTACGAGTTGTCGATTCGACTCACGGCCGACCTCCCGGACGTGAGGGGGTTGTCGATGCCTCGGGTAACCGTTGGGCGCGGCGGCAGGCCCGCCGTCACATCGTTTCCCTCGGCGTCTGCGTAGAACCTACGAGCTTCGACCGTTGACGGCTGCGGACTCTTCGCGCGAATCGGCGTCAAAACGTCGTCAACGCGCGGAAACGCTGTCCGCGCGCGCCGGCGCGGCTCCGCGCGCTGATCTGAGGAACGCCGACGACGCACAAAGAGGGCGGGCGTCGGCGTAGGCTCGAGGTCGCGGCGTGGCGGTCACGCCCCACGACGCGGCGACAGCCTATCCTCCAGACGCTGGCCGCTCGACATACGCGTGGCGCCCGCGGGAGCCGCCGGCGTAGGCGCGGCCTCTGCCGGGCTCAGGTGCCTCCGTGTAGCTCTGTCGTCCGTTCGAGGCTCGCCCGTGAACGCGCGTTCGCTCGAACGTCCTTCGTTTGCGGCGTTTTGACGAACATTCGGCAGTCGCTCCACGGTGGTCGGTCTCGCGGTGCGGTAGGTTTCCACATCACGCGACGTCACTTGTACCGAGACACGCGCAACCGCTCGCGCGAGGACGGCTCGAGCAAGACGCTTCTTCACCGAGCACGGAGGCAATCATGGAAGTCACTTCGAACCGGGTCTGCGCCTGCGGGCGGGACTACAGCGCAAGAAGCTGGGCCGCCCTTCCGCTTTACGCTCGGCTCACGGACGAGCAGATCTCGTCGCTCGTCACTCGGTGGCAGCCGCACCTCGTTGTAGAGATTCGCGTCTGCGCCTGCAAGCGACAGATGGCCTGTCTCTGCGACCGGGCGGCGCTCAGCGCGGCGAAATGCGAGCCGGCGATCGCGGCGTGATCGTTTCGCTCGCCGCCATCGCTCCTATAAACGCGTCGGCCACTCGAGCGACGAGCAAAGTCACCCGCGAAAACGCGTTTTGTCGATCTTCAGCGCCCGAATTCTCGATTCGAGCGTCGAGCGCGGCATTCCGAGGCGGGCGGCCGCCCCGGCGGGGCCATCCACGCGTCCGCGGGTCGCGCGCAAAGCATCTTCGATGCTCGTCCTCTCTTGCGCGGCGAGAGCGGTCGGCAGCCTCAGCGGACCGTCCACCACGGGCCGCGTCGACAGCCAGCTCTTGTCGACGGTAAACTCGTCGGACTCGCAGACGATCACCGAGCGCTCGATCACGTTTTGCAACTCGCGGACATTTCCCGGCCACGAGTAAGCCTGAAGGCGCTGCATCGCCTGCGTATTCACCCAATGAATCGACTTTCCCGCCTTCCGTGCGTATCGAGCGATCAGATACCGAACAAGAAGCGGGATGTCCTCCGGTCGCTGTCGAAGCGGCGGAACCTCGATGGGGAACACATTGAGTCGGTAGAACAGATCCTCACGAAATCGGCCCTCTGCGATGGCGAGGTTCAGGTTGCGATTGGTTGCGGCGATAACCCGGACGTCGGCACGGACCTTGTGACTACCCCCCAAGCGTTCGAACTCCCGCTCCTGAAGGACTCTCAAGAGAGCGATCTGCGTCTCCGACGGAAGCTCACCGACTTCATCCAGAAAGAGGCTTCCTCCATGGGCCAGCTCGAAGCGTCCCAGGCGCCGTTGAGTAGCGCCCGTGAAGGCGCCTTTTTCGTGACCAAACAGCTCCGAGGCGATGAGCTCGCGCGGGATGGCGGCGCAATTCACGGTGACGAACCCGCTTGACGAGCGTCCGGAACGGCGATGGATCGCCCGTGCGATGAGTTCCTTGCCCGTGCCCGTCTCGCCGGTGATCAGCACCGTCGAGTCGCTGTCGGCCACCTTCGCGACCCTCGAGAGAACCGCGGTCAGAGCCGACGACCGGCCGATGATCTCCTCGAACATCGAGGCCTTGTCGACCTCCTCGCGAAGGGCGACGTTCTCCTGCCGGAGCCGGTCTTCGGCGCTCTTGCGCTCCTCGATATCTGTCGATGCGACGTACCAGTTCGTAACCACGCCCCGGTCGTCACGGACCGGGTTCCCGCGCGCAAGAAACCATCGGTAGCTTCCGTTGGCGGCCCGGAGGCGCGTCTCCAGTTCGAACGGGGTCCCGTTCGCCAGCGCGGCCTGCAGCGGAGCCTGTAGCCGCGCTGGGTCATCGGGGTGCACCTCGTAGGCGTCGGGGACCTTCAGCCAATCCTCGAGGGTCATGCCGAAGTACGCGAGCGCCCAGCGATTCGCGTAGATGCGCTCGCATCCGGGGCCGTACACGGCGACGACTTGCGGGGTGAGGTCGAGGACCTGGCGCAGCTCGTTCTCGCGCTTGCGTAGCGCGTCCTCACGCTTACGCAGCGCGATCGTGAGTTGCTCCTGCTCGGTCACGTCAATGATGGTTCCAAGGAACATCGGCGAGGCGCCGCTTGTCGGCGCCGCGCGACCGACGCAACGCACGTGACGGACGGTGCCGTCGGGTCGCACAATCCGCGTCGTAAGGTCGAAGCCTCTCGGGCTCTCGAGGAGGTTCTGCAGTTCACACGCAACAGCATCGCGATCTTCCGGATGCACGAGCTCCAGGTACTCTTCGGTGCTCCGAGGCTTTCGGTCTGTCTCGAGACCGAAAATGTGAGAGAGTTCCGCGGACCAGTGAACGATGCCCGAGGGACCGAACGCCCAGCTTCCCGAGTGTGAAAGCCGCTGAGCTTCCGCCAGGAAGAACTCGGCTCGCATGAGGTCGTCGATGTCGAAGTTGATCCCGACCCAGCAACGCACCGACCCATCCGCCGCCCGAAGAGGCTCCGCGCGACTTAGAAACCAGCGGTACTCGCCTTTCTGGTCGCGAACGCGAAAGGCGACGTCACCGGCAGAGCCGCTACGGAGACATTCGGACCAGACCCTGCGCGTCTCGTCGTGATCGTCTGGGTGCAAAAACGGGATGTGCGAGTCCCAAGCAGCGCCGGTCTCCTCTCCGGAGCGAAGAGGATGGTCTTTGGGTAGGCCGCCGTAGTCCCCGCTTCGCTCGTTGACGAACATGAGGGCACCGGACGGAGCCGCGTACCACGCGTTCGCCGGAATCAGGTTCAGCATCGCTTGCAGCTGAATCTCGAACGGCTCTTCCGTTGGCAATCGCGTTCTCCCTTTACATCGGTGAGATCTCACCAGTGGCGAGATCTCACCGCGTCGTCAACGGCTCGAACACTAACAATGTCCATGGCTTGCAGTCAATGTAGAGCCAGGTTCGCCGTTTGCTTCGGCAGGCCGCGCGCCGGCGCGCGGCACACACGCGACCGCACCGCATCCCATCAACCCCAGGCAGTCCGAGCAGCGAGAGAAAAATGACCGATGGTCGCCCGCCGGACGTTCGTCTATTCGGCGCTTTCCGGTTCGATGTACGGGACGAGCGGCTCTTCCGGGACCGCACGCAGCTCGAGCTGCGGCGCAAGCCGTTCGTCATTTTGCGGTATTTGACCGCGCATCCTCAGCGGCTCGTGACCCAACAGGAGCTGGTCGAAGCGGTGTGGGGGAAGAACGTCGTGATCAGTGAGAGCCTTCTCCGGACTCACGTCAGCGATGTACGGCGCGCGCTCGGGGAGGGCATCCTCGAGACCGTGGTCGGGCGCGGCTATCGCTTTCTTCTCCCCGTCGAGATGGAGGCGCCCGAGCACAAGGCGCCGGTCGTCAGGCACGTCGCAACGCGTCGCCTCCCCCCCAACCTGGTCGGGCGAAACTCCGAGCTCGACACCCTGCGGCGGTTGTTCGAAGGGGCTCTCGATGCGAAGCGGCAAGTGGTCTTCGTCACGGGAGATCCGGGGATCGGAAAAACCACGGTCGTGGATGCGTTCCTGTCCGAGGTAGCGGTGCCGAGCGGAGCCCTGATCGCAAGCGGCGATTGCATCGAGCACCTCGGTACGGCGGAAGCGTACCTCCCGGTCTTCAAAGCACTCGGTACGCTGTGCCGCGGCGCAGACAGCCGACACCTGGTCGAGCTCTTGGCGCGCCACGCGCCGACGTGGCTCGCGCAGATGCCGGGTTTGGTCGCTGACGAGGACCTCCAAACGCTAGCGCTCCGAGTCCAGGGGGCGAACCAAGCGCGTATGCTTCGCGAGCTCGCCGAAGCGCTCGATTTCATCGCTGCCGAACATCCGCTGGTGCTTGTGCTCGAAGACATGCACTGGGCCGACGCCTCGACGACGGATCTGCTGGCCACGCTCGGAGGACGGCGTGAGCCTGCGCGTGTTCTCGTCGTCGTCACCTGCCGTCCCGCGGAGCTCACGAAAGGCGACGGCCTGGCGAAGGTGATCGCGGAGCTGAGGGCCCGCAAGCTGGCCACCGCCCTGAACCTCGAGAGCTGGTCGTTCGCTGCCACGTCCGAGTACATCGCACGGCGCTTTCCGCGCGCTCGTTTCCCCGAGGAGCTCGTGGGCACCATTCAACTGATGACCGGTGGGAACCCGCTCTACGTGGTCGCCGTCGTCGATGATCTAGAGAGCCGCGGGATGATTCGGCCATCGGATGACGGATGGGAGTTGGCAGCAAGAGTCGCCGACGTCGCGAGCCGTCGGCCCGACACGGTACGCCAACTCATCGACATCCAGATCGATCGCCTCAAGTCGAACGAGCAACGCATCGTCGAAGCGGGGAGCCTCGTCGGCGTGCAGTTCACCGTGGGGTCCATTGCCTACGCCTTGGCGACTCCCGCCGACGAGGTCGACACTGTCTGCGAGGGCCTCGTCAACGACAAGCGCCTCCTGCGGTTCGTGACCTCGAAGACGTGGCCCGACGGATCGATTCAGTCGCATTATGCGTTCGCGCACGCGCTCTACCGCGACACCGCGCTCGAACGTGTCCCTCTCGCAACGAGGCGCCTCTGGCATCGTCGAATCGCGGAGGGGCTGGAAGCCGCCTACGGCGCGGCCGCCGAGACTGTCTCCGAGGAGCTCGCGGCTCACTACGGGTCGTTCAAGGAGGGCCTTGGGACGGGCGATCTAGTCGAGGCGAAACAGCTGCTCGAGGCACGCCAGTGACCTCCGTGCCCAGTCATGCGCCCTGGGAGGAGAGCCGAGCGCGAACGACGACGCGGTTTGGGTGGAACTCACGGAGGGTGATCGTCATGTCTGACAACAGAGCGAACAAGGTCATTGCGCTGCGGGTGTTCGAGATCTTCAACGACCGCCGACTTGAGCTTCTTGAGGAGGTGTTTCATCCGGAGTTCCGTGAGCGTGGCACCTCCACCTTCCCACGCGGCGGTCCTGATGTCCGCGAGCCTGACGTCGGACCCCGTGCTCAACGGAAGTTCTACGAGAAGTTCTTTCAGGCGCTCCCCGACGTGCGGGCGGAAGTGGTCGATGTCGTCGCGGAGGGCGACAGGGTTGTCGTCCGCGATCGTATCGGCGGTACGCATCGCGGGACGTTCTTTGGGCGTCCCGGCACGGGCGCTCGCATCGAGTGGATGACGATTCACATCTTCACAATTCGCGACGGAAAAATCTTCGAAGACGCTGTCATGACGGATGCGCTTGCAATCATGCGGCAGGTCGGTCTCGTCCCGAGTGTCTGAACCACCATTGACACGGATTTGACGGAGACACAGCGCAGCTTCGACGACAGTCAACGGGAGCGAGCGGTAGCGTCACGGCATCCTGCGCTGGTCGAAGCATGTCTGCGGCGGCGCCTACTTACGAACGACTGACGCACTGCAACCCGACCCGACCCGTAAGCATGTCATCCCAGCCGTGCGTGAGAGCACCATGACCGCTGCCGCGCAAGATAGCCCGTTCATGTCCGAGCGGGCGCTAGGGCGTCTGCTCCGACTGACTGCCCTCGTCGTGTGTGCCGCGAGCCGCGCGGCGCTGTCGACGCGAGAGTTCGCAGCGTTCAACCTCAGTGTAGAACGCATCGCGGCGCAGCCGTTACCGGCATGACGAGCCTCTCGTGTATCGCCGCCTTGGCTCTTCTGGCATGGACAACCTCCTCCAGAGTCGCTCGGGCGGACGATCCCGCCCCGTCGCCCTCGGTAGCCCCGCTGCCCACGGCTCCCGCATTACCCCCGCCCTCGTCGCCATCGCCCTCGCCAGCCCCGCCGCCCGCGGCTCCCGCATTGCCCCGCCCGCCGCCTGCATCAACCCCGTCCCCGAGGCGGCCTGTGCCCGACTACGACGGACTCGGCCCGCGGCCCACCACGGCCGGCGAGGTGGCGTTATGGGTGCCGAGGGTTCTGCTCGCTCCGCTGTACCTTCCGACCGAATATCTGATTCGCCGCCCCCTGGGAGCCGCCATTAGCGCGGCCGAGCGCGCCGATCTGCCAGATATTCTCTACAACTTCTTCGCATTTGGACCCGACCACAAAGCCGGCATCGTACCCGTCGCCTTTCTCGACTTTGGGGTGTACCCAAGCGTTGGAGTCTACGCGTTTTGGGACGATGCCTTCTTTAAGGGCGATAACCTGCGTGTCCACGGGTCCATTTGGACCGATGACTGGCTTGCGGGCTCGCTGGTCCAACGCATCGTCTTTCACGGCAAAGACAGCATCCAGCTAAAGCTTTTGGGCGTCCGTCGTCCGGACCACGCCTTTTACGGTATCGGGCCCAGCACGCTTAAGTCGGCCGCGAGCCGCTACGGCGAAGACAAGCTCGATGGCGGGGTGTTCCTCGACTTGCCGATGTGGCGGTCCAGCAAGATCGACGTAGCCGGGGGGGTGCGCTCCGCGACGTTCCGCAATGGCCACTACGGACGCGACCCCGGCATTTTGCAGAGCGTGGCCGCAGGCGTCTTTCCGTTGCCTGACGGTTTCGCTCGGGGGTACACCGCAGAATACAACGATGTGCTCGTGGCCCTCGATTCGCGGCGCCCGTATCCGGAGGAGGGTTCCGGCGTCCGCGTCGAGGCGCAAGCGGAGCAGGGCAACGATGTGCGCCACTCGCCGGGAGCGGAATGGGTCCACACGTCGGTTGGGGCCGGCGGGTTCTGGGATGTCAACGGCTACCGGCGCGTCCTCTCCTTGTCGGCTCTCGCGATGTTTTCCGACCCTCTGGGCAGCCAGCCCGTCCCGTTCACAGAGCTCGTGACGCTCGGCGGCGACGTCCCATCTCCGGGCGCCTTCCCTGCGCCGATGGCAGGGTTTCTTCCTGGCCGCATGGTGGACCGAAGCGGCGCCGTCGGTACGCTTCGCTACAAGTGGCCGATCGGCCCGTGGCTCGACGGCTCGCTGAAGGCAGAGGTCGGCAACGTCTTTGGCGAGCACCTCCAGGGATTCGATACAAAGCTCCTGCGCTTCTCGGGTTCCTTCGGAATCGAGAGCGACAGCTCCGTCGACAGCAGCTTCGAGTTCCTATTCGGCATCGGGACCGAGACTTTCGAACATGGCGCGCAGATCGATTCGCTGCGCCTCGCCATCGGAGTCACCCGTTTTTAGGGAGGACAATGGTCATGACTCGCTTTTGGCCATATTTCTCGGTGCTCATCGCGAGCGGCTGTGCTGCCGCAACGCGAGACTTTCCGCTGCGTGACCCGATGACCGTCGACACCGACTTGCGCCCCGTGACCGTGGCCTGCCACCGGTCCGCCACACCGAAGGATCCAAAGCACATCTCGTGCGCTCCGGACGTCTATGTGTCGCCACTCAACTGGGACGGCGCGGACAACATCTTTTTCCGGCCGCTCTCGGAGGCCCTTGGTGTGGAGCATCACGGCGAGGCGGTCAATGTGAATAGCCTTGACGAGGTCCCGGACTCCTCCTGGTTCCAAAACCGCATCGGCAACCACCCCGTTACCCCCGAAGAGTTCGCGCGGGGTGCGTGCAGCCCAGCGCAGCTCCTGGATCCGGATGGATCGGCGGATGGCACGTGGCTCATCGATCGCGGAAAGACCGACGGTTCCTCGACGGGCTTCCGCGTGAGCATCCCGGGAAAGGGCAAATACCTGTTCAAGGGCGAGCCGCCCGATCAACGCGAGCGGCCGAGCGCCGCGAGCGTCATCGGGGCCGCCGTCTACAACGCGGTCGGGTTCAACACGACGTGCGAACAGATCGTCTACTTCCGGCCATCCTTGCTTAAGCTCGCACCGGGGCTCACGCGCAAGGGCAACTTCGGCGGAACCGAGCCCTTCGACCAGAAGAGTGTCGACAAGATCCTCGCGGAGTGTGCGCACACGGGAGGCCTCGTACGAATGCAGGCCTCGGCGTGGCTCCCCGGCTATCTCCTCGGCCCGTTCCGCTACTTGGGCACCCGGCAAGACGACCCCAACGACGTCATCGCACACGACGATCGGCGCGAGTTGCGCGGCGGCCGACTCGTCGCGGCGTGGCTTGATCACGTCGACGCCCGGGAACAAAACTCGATAGACAGCTGGGTCACCGACTCCCAGGACAGCAAGGCCCAGCCCGACGCTTCCCCGGGCCATGTTGTCCATTACTACCTCGACACGAGCGATTGCCTCGGATCCTGGTGGCCGTGGGAACCGATCTCGCGGCGCCTCGGCCACTCGTACATCGGCGACTGGGGAGACATGGCGCAGGACCTTGTCACGCTGGGCATTCCCGTACGGCCCTGGGACCGCGTGCGGCGCGCGCCAGGCATGGAGATCTTCGGTTACTTCAACGTCGAGGACTTCGAGGCCGACCAGTGGAAAAACGAGTATCCGAACGCTGCTTTCAGCCGGATGACGGAGCGCGATGGCGCATGGATGGCGCGCATTCTGGCGCGCTTCACACCGGAGCTCGTCGAAACACTCGGCGGGATGGGGCGATTCTCCGACCCGCGCACGACCGCCTACCTGACGACCGTGCTCGAGGGCCGGCTCGATAAGATCCTGCGGCGTTACCTAGCGCGCCTATCCCCGCTGGCGGACGTGCACGTCGACAGCGACGCCCGGCTGTGCGCTGTCGATCTCGCCGGGAGGCGCCGGATCGCAGAGCCTGACCGCTTTCAATACGCGGCACACGCTCAGAGCGGCGCAGCGCTCGCGATCACGCCGAAGGACGACGGCTCGATATGCGTGCAGCTTCCGCAAGTCGCGCCTATTGGCGGCGCGGCGGACACCCACGTCGCGCCCCGATACGTCACCGTACGAATCGACGACGGATTCGCGGCCGGACCTCTTCTCGTCCACTTGTACGATCTCGGCGCTTCACGTGGCTACCAACTGGTCGGTCTTGAACGCCCGGAACCATGAGCAGCGTGGACGGTACTCGACTTTTGAAAAGAGCGAGAAGGTGGTTTTTCATGTCTTGGAATTTGAGCCGAAGAGGCGCAAGGACGCCCAAGCACATTCGGCTGTGGGTACATGTGGCTTTTGCGATCGGCCTTTTCCCAGACTTCGCCTTTGCACAGCGCACCACGAACCCAACCACAACGCCGATGGTTGCGATCGCGCCCGATGGCACGGGCAGTCCGACAGCGAGTCCTGACGCCGCGAATACCGCAATTCATCCAAGCGAGAACGATCAGTTCTGCAAGGACCACTGGCTCTCCATGGGGGCCTGCCGCGAACGAAGGTGGGCGGGGCCCGAGCTCATGTTCGGAGGCGACCTGGGGCTCTCCACGATGACCGAGTCGGGCCCGTTTGGCTTCAACAAGGGGGTGGGCGGCGTTACCGGAGCTGGCCCTGCGTGGGGCGTACGGGCGGGAGTCGAGCTTTTCCGCTGGCTTGGGGTCGAAGCGCGTTACGTAGGAATGTATAATTCGGCTCAGCATTCAGTCAGCCCTACGGGCAGCGTCGGATTTCTTACGACGGGTGGCGAAGCCGTCGTTCGCCTCACGGCGCCAACACCCTATGTTCGCCCATACGTTTTCGGCGGCGCCGCGTATTACGATGTCGGGCTCATCGGCTCGTCGAGCGCGCGGGCTGGCTCCGTGCTCTTCTCGAGCGCGCAGGTCGGCATTCCGCTGGGCTTTGGGTTCGACGTTCCGCTCAGCTGGTACCTTAGCCTCGGCCTTGAGGCGACCTACCACTTTCAGCTCGGCGAGAACTACTCCACGGCAACGACAACCAAGGGTGGCGCGAGCATTGATGGCGGCGATCTGTCCACCTTCAACGCCGTCGTAAGGGTACGGCTTTAGGGGTCACGTCTTGCAATGCGGCGGACGCAAAACCATGGTGACGCGCGGACTGCCAGTCTTGTGGATCGCGTGGGCGCTCGCCGCGTGCGCTTCGACGCAAGGTTTTCCTCTGCGGCAACCGATGTGGATGGACTCTGATCTTGCGTCGGTGACGCTTCCCTCTCGGTCCAAGCCGACCGCGTCTGATCCACAACATGTCTCGTGTGCTCCCGAGGTGACTGAGGTGCCACAGATATGGAACGCTTTGGACCACGTTGTCTTCTATCCGCTCGTAGACACGCTTGGGGTCGCGATTTCAGGAGAGGCACAAAATGTTAACAGCCTCGACGAAGTTCCTGACTCCTCATGGCGGCTCAGCGATCAGCACGAGGGAGTGAGCGGCTCGGTCGATCGTTTCCGTATTCCCTGAGCGCGTAGCTCCGCTTCCCGTCGGCAATGAGCCGCTGGCCGATGCGGCGGATCTCCTGCTCACCCGTGCGTAGGGCCTCCGTGCTCGTGTGAACGGAATAGTTGCCGAGCGCGAGATCGTACGGATGCTTGGCCGCCGAGCCGAGCACGAAGCTCGTGTTGCCCTCGGCGACGAAGTCGATCGACTTTTCGGACGGCTCGAAGACCGCGAGCTCCCCGCTCGGAATGAGCGAGGAGGCCCGGAGCGCGCCGCCCTCCACCGCGACCCACGCCACGTCGTGTCCCTTGGCCGGGTGATAGGACCAGCGCTCACCCGCCTTCAAGGTCACGGCCAGGTACGTCATGGGAGGGGCTACGATAGGGCTCTTCGATCTGCCGAATGCACCTAGGATTACCCGCGCCGGGCCCTCGACGGGCACCTCTTCGGGCATGACGTAACGACTCGCGTTGGGCGCGTTCTCCAATTCGGGCGGCAGGGCCACCCAGAGCTGGAACCCCTTCACGCGCTCGCGTTCAGGAGCGCCGGTATGCCAGACGCCGTTTCCCGCCCGCATCCACTCGACGCTTCCGGCCGGTAGCACGCCGGAACTGCCAGTCGTCTCGGCGTAGCGAATCGCTCCATCGAGCACCACGGTCACCGTGGCGATGCCCGAGTGCGGGTGCCAGCCGAGATCCATCTCCATGGGCGCGGCCCGCCCGTCGAAGTCGAAGAGGTCGAGGAAGACGAAAGGCTTGATAAGCTCGCCGAGGTCCGAGGGGCTCATCAGCCGCGTGATGGGGCCGCCGCGAACTCCGCGCGTGCGGTGCACCATCTCGCGGACGGATTGCTGAATCGGACTGACCATCATGAAAGTGCTCCTCGGCTATTGGATGTGGTTTCTCGCGGCCGGACAGGCCTCCGACTCCGCTCGGAGGCCCGGCGGACGAACATCAGTGCGCCTCCGTGGCGACGAGTTCCTTGTGACGGCCTCCGGCAACGCCGGTACGTGGGGCGCTACGCATCCGCAGCATCGGAGCGAAGGCGTCGCGGTGAGCCCAAGCAAGGTAAAGCTCCAGGGCGAGCAGCACGACCGGTAGCCCGTAGCCATTCTGCGAGAGGAAGAAGTGGAACCCGAGAATGTTGACGATCACCGGCGCAAGCAACGTCAACCCGAGCGGCACGAATCGCCCGGAGAGAAGCATGAGGCCCGCGGCGATCTCGGTGAGCGCGATGAGCGGGATCATGTATCCCGTCGCAAAGAGGGCACCGAAGAACTGCGCCGGCGGTCCGGAGATCGGCGGCTGTGGGAGAAACGGAAAAAGTTTGTTGAGCCCGAACGTCGCAAATACGAGTCCAAGGCCAATGCGCGCAACCGTGGGAAATTTCCGAGCGATGGTATTCATGACATTTTCCCCGTTTCAGAGTGAGTGAGAGAGAGGATCGGGCTTCGTTGCGCCATCACGCAGCGCTCTGCGCCGCCGCTCGAACTCCTTGGACGTCGAGCTCGATCTCGACGCGATCGCCAACGAGAATGCCGCCGGTCTCGAGCACCTGATTCCAGGTCAGCCCGAACTCCTTGCGGTCGATCGAGGTCTTGGCGACGAAGCCGATGCGCTCATTGCCCCAGGGGTCCTTGCCGCGACCGCCGTACTCGGCATCGAGCGCTACCTCGCGCTTCACGCCGCGGATCGTCAGGTCCCCCGTGACGCGGTAGTGCGTGTCGTCCACTGGTTCGATGCGCTTGCTGCGGAAATGGAGCTCCGGGAACTTCTCGACGTCGAAGAAGTCCGGCGAGCGCAAATGGGTGTCGCGATCGGCGACGCCGGTGTCGATGCTCGAGGCATTGATGCTCACCTCGACGGACGAGCGCGTGATGTCGGCGTCATCGAGCGTGATGGTGCCGGTGTACTTCCCGAAGCGGCCCCGAACCTTCGAGACCACCATATGGCGGACAGAGAAATTGATGCCCGTGTGGGCGGCGTCGATATTCCAGTTCGTGTTGTTCATGGGATTCTCCTCATCTGGGTCGGAGCGATGAGGCCGCCACCGAGGCGACCGGCACGCGCCGTTGTGATGCGTAAGAAATAGGATCATCCCGGCGATTGAATTAGACACGGTAATTTGGAAAGACTATCCTGCCTATGGGATGATCGGCGATGGACCTCAATGAAATCATCGTGTTCACACGTGTGGTGCAGGCCGGTAGCTTTATCGCCGCGTCCGCTCAGCTCGGCATCCCGAAGTCCACCGTGAGCAGGAAAGTGGCGGACCTCGAGAAGCGGCTGAATGCCCGGCTCCTTCAGCGAACCACCCGCAAGCTGAGCCTCACGGACGTCGGGCGAACTTACTTCGATCAGTGCGCGAGGATCGTCGGCGAGATCGAAGACGCCGAGCGCATGGTGACCAGCTTGCAGAACACCCCTCGCGGTCCTCTCCGTGTAACCGCGGGTCCCAACGCTGGCTTCCTCGCGCCCATCATCAGCGACTACTTGAGGCGTTACCCGGAGGTGCGCATCGAACTCGTGACGACGACGCGCGCCGTCGACCTCGTCGAAGAGCGTTTCGATCTCGGCATCCGAGCGGGCATTCTAGCCGACTCGACTCTCGTCGCGAGACTTCTGGGACGCGTCGGCTGGTTCCTCGTCGCCACCCCCGCGTACCTCAAGAAGCGGGGCCGCCCGCGCGCCCCAGAGGACCTGCGCAAGCACGACTTCTTGTTCTTCGGTCCGGGGCTCGACGGCGTCGGGCCACGTCTCGAGAGAGACGGGCGCACAGAGCAGCTCGCTTTATCCCCGCGGATGGCGGCCAGCGACATGGAGATTGTGCATGCCGTCGCGACAACCGGTCTCGGCATCGCTCTCTTGCCGGCGTTTCTCTGTGTCGAGGACCTTCGCGCTCGGCGGATGGAACGTGTCCTGCCGGACTGGAACGCTCCGTCGGTACCGATTCACGCCGTCTATCCGAGCACGCGCCACCTCTCCTCGAAGGTGAAGACGTTTCTCGATCATCTCCAGGCGCGCATGACGCCACCGCCCTGGGAGCTCGGCCCCGCGCCGTAGCATCTTGCGTATCATCGGTTGCCCTTTCGTTTGCCCGAAGGAGAGCCCAGCAACGACGGTCGCGGCCTCACCCATCTGCAAACCGGTCGCCAAACATAGGTAGGCCGCTCTTCGACCCGGCCCGTGTCGCTTCGTCCTGTATTACATCCCAGTGCTCCGCGAGGCGTCCGTCCTCGATGCGAAGAATGTCCACAACGATCCGCGTCGGTCGTCCGCCTCCGCTGAAGCGTCCGTGGACTATGACGTAGTCGCACTCCGCGACGACGAGTGCGCTCTCGTATTGCCGCCGGACCGAGCGCACGAGAGCGAGGATGCCTTCTCGTCCCGGCCCGATGCCGGCACTGTGCTGTACGTAGCCCGGTGAAAAGTAGCGCTCCGCCGCCGCGAAGTCCCTCCGGTTGAGGAGCGCATCGAAAGCCTCGAGAATGAGGGTCTTTTTTCTCGCTTCGTGTTCGAGATCCCGCGTTATTTGGCACCGCTGCGGTCGGAGCCGCCGCTCACCCACTGTGTGACGATGGCCTCGAACTCGGGAGCTCGTTTCTCCCAGAAGCAGTAACCGGCCTCGAGAACATCCAGTCGTGCATGCGGCAGCTGCCGGCGTAGAAGCTCTGCGTCGCGAAAGAGGCCGTAAGGATCGTTCCGACCGACGACGATGGCAGTGGGAATTTTGATGGACGCAAGGCGTGGCGCCAGGGCAGCCAGATCCTTCGGGTACGCGCGAACGAGCGCCACCGACCGCGTCAATCGATCGCCCGCATCGGCAAGACGACGTACTTTCCGGCCACCGGTCAGCTCCGCGCGCCGCCGAAGACGACGAACACGACTCCAGCGGTCAAACCCAATTCTGCCAGCGCGTCTGCGACCTGCTTGAGAGCCCGAGCGTGGGCCTCGCTCGGGGTGAAGCGCGTGAGAACCGGGTCAACGCTTCCTGGCGCGGCTGCCACCAACAGCTCGAGGGGTCGGTCTCTCGCCCATTCAGCAGCGTGCACCGCGATTGAATCGGTACCTTCGCCCGAGCGTCTTCCTGCGCTGCAGTCGTCCCCGCCGCTCACGGTCGCCGTGAACCGATATCCACGGCCGATGACCGTCTCGACGATCGCTTCTCCGAGGGTGTGCCGCAAGTCGTGCAGGTGCGTTCGAAGCAGGCTCTCGCTCATCGAGACTGGGCTGCCCCAGACCGCGTTCACGATCTCCGACCGGGTGATCAAGCGTCCCGGCCGCTGCGCGAGGTACCGAAGGATCGCGAACGGCTTCGGGCGAAGCTGCACCTCCCGCGTACCTTTCCAAAGCCGCTCCTCGGCGAGATCCAGGCGAAACGGAGGGAACGAGAGCACGGCGTGCCGATCGACGTGCGAGGCGCGCGCCCTGGTCAACGTTGAGGCAAGAAGTGCTGACTTCACGGTGATGCCGTCTGCCATGGGCTTACCTCTGGTGTTGAGCGGTTGCTGCGCGTCCGGAAATGACGCGTCGCCCGACAATGGAGCGTCAGACCCTCAAAGCTGCCAGCGCTTAATGATGACGATGACTTGGTGCGCGAGCAGCGCAGATGAACTCGGACCGCACCGAACTTCTGGTGCTTATCCAAGCACTGCACGCTGTAGGCCACCGCCGAGCCCGACCCCGAGTTCGGGCACCGACTCGAGCGAGGCCCGACCACCCTCAAAGCAGTCGCTCGACCGCGCGCACTTCGGTGAACCATCATGCTTGGTCCGATGACGATGCGCCGTAGCGAGTTCCGTCCCGGAAAGAAGCGATGCCACGACGGCCGCCCGCACCCCGTGACGGAGAGTTCCTTCGAACGAGGCGTCGGGGAGGTGTCGGACAAGTCCCGGTTTGTTCGCCCGCGGGCTCGTGCACTAGCGGTTCGACCGCGCGGGCGCGCGCCCGCGCGTCAGTCCGCTGACTCTTTCGTCCACTCCATCGGAAGCGACGTCAGGATGCTGAATCGCCCCGGGATCTGCGGAGGCCGGATTATGTGAGTCCAGCCCCCCTTCGCATCAGACGCTCCACGGTACAGCGAGGAACCTTGAAGCCTTCGCGCAAAAGCTGCCGCCAGATCTTGTACGCCCCGTACACGCCGTCGAAGCTCGCCTGCCAGACCCGACGGATCTTGGCGCAGAGCGCCTCGTCGCCCTTGGCCCGAGCCGAACGTCGCTCAGGCCCTCTCTGCCGCGCCTGTGCTCGTAGTACGTCGCGGGCGCCATCGGCAGCATCGACTCGACTGGCCGCTTGCCGCCGTCACACTCGGACTGCCGCACCCACTTGCGCAGCGTCTCCGCAGTGCACCCCATCTTCTCGGCGATCGAGTTGCTCGCTGCCCACTCCGAACGGTGCGCATGCTGCTGCTCGAATACCAGCTGCACCGCCCGCTCCCGGACCTTCTTCAAGTACTTGCCCCGTCTCGCCATGGATCCATCCTGTGAACTCTCGAGCCTCCGAGAAATCCGAAGCGATTCAGTTCGAGTATGTTGACACCTGACCATGCCGCCGAGCGCGAGTGTCAACTGGTGGACACGACGCCGCCGACAACTTCGGGCACTGGCGTGGCGCCTGCACGGGGCCGGGTGAATGGCGCGGTCACGAGATGCGACGCATCGCAAGCATGCTCCGCCAGCGTCCCGTGCCCCGGTGAGCATCCCGCCGACGGTGGCATAGGCACCGTCGCTCTCCTTCAGACAGACCTGACCAGTTGACCACCCTCCCATGAGGCCAAAATGACCTACCAATCATGGAACATCGAAAAGCTTCGCGAAAACCGCGAATCGCCCTTGACGACGCCGAGCGGCCTGGACGCCCAGGCTGCTAGCGGGGGCGCTCAATCGCATCTTGGCAGACGTCTTCGCTCTGTACCTCAAGACGAAGAACTTTCACTGGCACATGAGCGGACCTCATTTCCGCGACTAGCATCTGCTGCTCGACGAGCAGGCGGATCAGGTGCTCGCCATGACGGACCCGATCGCCGAGCGTGTCCGCAAGCTCGGACCGACGACGATCCACTCGATCGGAGAGATCGGCAGGATGCAGCGAGTCCTCGACAATGACTCGATCTACGTCGAGCCCTCCGACATGCTGTCGGAACTACTAGAGGACAACAGTGCACTCGCCTCGAACCTGCGGGGGGCGCACGAGCTGTGCGACGAGCATGGTGACATCGCCACCGCCAGCCTGCTGGAGGTGTGGATCGACGAGACTCAGCGACGAGTCTGGTTCCTCTTCGAGACGGCTCGCCGGTCGGACTCGCGCGGCCTCTAACCGCGCCATCAGCGCGATTCGCCTGGCGCTGCTCCGCGCCAGGCATCAGAGTTTCAGGGCAGACTCGAAGGAAGGGTGTGATGCCACTCGTATGCGCCATTGACGACGACGAGTCGCTTCGCGAGTCGCTCGACTGGCTCTTGCGTTCCGCGGGTTTCGACGTCCGAACGTTCCCTACGCCCAACGATTTCCTTCAGTGGTCGGCGAACAACCATCCCGACTGCATCATCGTCGATTTCAGCATGGACGGCATGAATGGCCTTGAGTTCCTGCGCGAGCTTCGGACGCGGGGTATCGAGGCGCCAGTCATCTTCGCGACCGGCATCGGCTACGGAGAGGTGTGGCGCCAGCTTAGGTCGAGCGGAGCCCTTGCCGTCTTCGTTAAGCCGCTAGACGCCGACGCCCTACTGGAAGCGGTCCAGGCGGCCGTCTCCGGCACCGGACCGCCCTGACTCGCGACGCTTGCTCTATTCCCTTGGTGTTGTTCAGGAAGAGGCCGGTGGTGCAAACCCGGGATGCACGGGCAGCGAGATGCTGAA
>JBEKFX010000096.1:0-21000 GCA_050013115.1 Polyangiaceae bacterium | reverse complement strand
TTCACTATCCTCTGGCTGTTTAATACGGCGAGCGCGTTGGCCGGCGCACTTCAAGTGTATTTTCCCGGTCGCTTTCAACCCGCCGTCAGTACGGTTCTCGACGACCGGATGCTCGAGGGCCTGGTCATCACACTCGCCAACGGGACCAACATTCTTCGCCCGATGGGGCTGACGGACACGCCAGCCGGGGCGTGCATTGGGGCGCTCTTCAGCGTTCTCCTTGGCGTCGGCTTCTTGCTGGGTCGCCCGAAGCTACGACTGAAACTCCTGGTCCTGGCCGCGATGGCCATCAGTCTCTTCACGCTTTACCTCACCCAGGTGCGCTCCGTTCTGATGATGCTCATCATCAGTTTGCTCGCCATGTCGTTCGCGCTCGTCATCCAACGACGAAGCGCTGCAGCGACGGCCGTCCTGGGGACCATCTCCGGACTGGCCGTTCTCGGTTTCACCCTTGCTCTCTCGATCGGCGGCACTGCGGTCGGCGATCGATTCTCGACGTTGATCGCGGAGGACCCTCGAACGGTTTACTATGACAATCGGGGTCACTTTGTCGAAGATACGTTCGTCGATCTGCTCCCTCAATATCCGTTTGGTGCCGGGCTCGGCCGGTGGGGCATGATTCATACGTATTTCGGTAGCCGAGGCAGTCGGATTGACGCGCTGTGGGCTGAACTCCAGTGGACCGCGTGGCTTTACGATGGCGGGTTTCTGCTCATGCTCATTTATGGCTCCGCGGTGGTCTGGGCAATCTGGCTCACGTACCGCGTGGCCACGCGCGCCGATTCACTCGGTGGGGAGTTGCAAACGTGGGCCACCGTTCTGTTCGGGTACGGAATTGGGGTCTTCGCGATCACGTTCAACGCCTGCCCATTCGAGAGCAACGGGGGCCTCGAGTTTTGGCTGCTCAGCGCGAGCGTGTACGTGGCCAGCCAGCAGTCCATGGCCCGAGCGGTCGCGAAAGCCGACAACCTTTAGCCGTCGTCCGAACACTCCTTTGACGCAAGCGGACCACGCATTCCGTGGCCGCCCAATGTGGTCGTTCAGACAGATGTGCGTCTAAAACGAAGAATCGAAGTCCTCTCCCAATGTTGTTGCAATTGCATGAAGGAGAGCTACCATTCGTCCTCCGATGACCGTCGACGCAGACGCCATACGATGAAGCGATTCCGTGACCTTCTGGGTCCTCTTGACCACGCGCGCTATTTGCTGTGGCGCGGCACGCAGAGCCGGTCGACTCTCGAGGTGCAGATGCGAAAGGGCGGACGGATTGCGTTTCGTCCCCCACCGTCTGGCGACCTCGGTACGGCGTACGAGATTTTCGTCGGCGAAGCGTATCGGCCGCCGACCGAGCTTCCAGAGCGAAGAGCCGAGTTCATCGTCGACGCAGGCGCAAACCTCGGCTACTCGATCGTCTACTTCGCCCGCCGGCACGCGGGAGCCGAAGTTCTCGCTTTCGAACCCCATCCCGCACACCTGCGGCTTCTCTATCAGCACATTCACGCCAACGAGCTCACGCGCAACGTACGAGTCGAAGCGTGTGCAGTGTCGAACGGCGAGTCGAAAAGCTTTCTCTCGGACCGCGGGTGCGAGTCGACGGTGATGGCTGGTCGTGCGCCGGGTCGCATCCCGATCAAGGTTCGTGACTTCTTCGCCGAGGTCGATGATCGCCCGATCGACCTCCTGAAGATGGACATCGAAGGGGCCGAGTATTCGATTCTTGGCGATCCGCGTATGGCCATGTTGCCGGTGCGCACACTGGTCCTCGAATGGCACAATACCGCGGACCATCCTGATGGGCGCCGGTGGTGTGCGGAGCGGCTGCAGGCTCTCGGCTTTCGAGTGACGCCGGGTGCGCTCGATTGCGGGCGAGCTGGGATTCTGTGGGGCTGGAAGGCGTGACGGCTTGCTTGGGCTACGCCGTGCGCAACCAGATCGATCGTCACCTTCGATCGCCAAGGTGCAACGCATCAGGATGAGCAGCGTCGATGATCTTCAACGAGGCGACGTATTATCTGTTTTTCCTCGCGCCTGCGGTCGGCATCTTTCACCTTTTGGCTCGCGACCGGCGCATCGACCTGGTGCGGCTTCGCAGTTATGTGTTATCAGTTTTCGGCATTCTTTTTTTTGTTTATTACGGATATAGTCATTTCGGCGGGTGGAAGGGCAGCGCCGCGGTCGGCATATTCATCTGGGAACTCATCACTTCGCGCCTCTATCGTCGGCAGTCGAAGTGGTGTCTGTTCGGGATCGTCCAGAGCGTGCTGATTTTGCTGGCGTTCAAATATTTGGGCTTTTTGTCCAACATCTGGAACGATCTATGCGGCCCCGGCGCGCTGCGTCTCAGAAATCTTCCTGCGTTCGGCCTTCCGCTCGGGATCAGCTTTTTTACTTTCGAGTTCATTCACTTTGCGGCGGACACGTACTGGGGCCGCGTCCAGCGCCGCCCGCCCGGGGCGTACGCCGCGTTCATCTTTTTCTTCCCGACGATGGTGGCGGGCCCGATCAAGCGATTCGGGGAGTTCGAGCCCGAGCTCGAGCATGCGCGCGGGGACCCGACGCTTTTCGCTCAGGGAGTCACACGAATCTTGGCGGGGCTTGCGAAAAAGCAGGTCCTCGCCGACACGTTCACGTTGTGGTCGGACAAGCTCAATACGGATGCACTCTACGCGGCGTCCCCATCCCAAATCGCGGTCTGGATTTGTGCGTACGGGATGAAAATTTACATGGATTTTTCAGGCTATTCAGATGTCGCGATTGGCAGCGGATATCTGTTCGGCATCCGTATACCCGAAAACTTCGATTGGCCTTACGCAAGTCGGAGCATTACGGAATTTTGGCGCCGCTGGCACATCTCATTGGGGCGTTGGATTTTTGATTATATCTACGTGCCGCTCGGCGGGTCGCGGCGCGGCGAGGCGCGGACGGCACTCAATTTGCTCGCGACGTTTGCCATCTCCGGCTTGTGGCATGGCGCGGCGTACAATTTTTTGGCCTGGGGTCTGTGGCATGGCGCGATGATGATTGTCCATCGCGTGTGGCGCCGATGGTCACGCGGGCCGAAAGGCCCATTTTGGGACGTCTGTGCCCTTGCGATGACATTCGTCGGGGTGAATGTGGGTTGGGCGTTCTTTTGCATGCCTCTTCCAAAGGCGATTTTCGCGCTTGCGCGCCTCGGCGGGTGGACGTGATGGGCATCAAGCGCCTACGCGTGTGCCTTGAAATTATCGGAGGCGCGCGACCGCTGCCCGAGGCGTGGAACGGCGCAGCCGTGGCTGTGGCGCGGGCGGTATGGTGGCTGCTACTTTTTGCGCTTGCATATGCCTTCGCGGGTGGGGCCACGAAGTTTGTTTACGTGGACTTCTAAACATGGGCATGGCGGGACGCTCTCTCTCGCTCTCGGCCGTGCTGGCGCTTGTTGGTCTGCTCGTGCTCGACGTGGCACTCGGGAAGTATGCCGAGACCCATTTCGCCCCAAACAGCATCCTGAGAGCTGCGGAGGCAGCGGGAGATGGCTGCGTCCTCACGCTGGGGGATTCCCGAATGCAAGCGGGGATTGACTCCGCGTCGCTGGGCAGCGCGCTTCGTCGTGCCGGTATGCCCTGCTGCGTCGCGCCGCTCGCCATCGGCGCGCTGCCGATTTCGGGGGCGGCAATGGCGATGCGCCGATTCGTCGCCGATGGAAAAAGGCCGCGGGTCGTTGTTCTCGGCGAGAGCGCCGGAAGTCTCCTGCCCTATGTCGACGCGCCCGATCCAGCGGACTTCTTCGTTGGAAACGGCGCGGCGCAAGAGGTCTGGTCGGTCGGATCGGACGTGTCGTTGTTCTATCCGGGCTTTCCGTTTAGGGACTTCGACCGGGGCGTCAGGTTTCTGCTCACGAGGACGAATGCGCTCCAGACCTATGATTCGCTGGTTTGGGTCAAAGCGAAAGAGCTCCAGGAGCGATTCGTCAGGCACGGCGTGGTGGAACCTCGCAACCGTTTCGGGACCATCTCGGACATGCGCGCGCTCGTCGAGTCGTTTCGCGCGTCGGCCATGAGGGCGCTACGTCGCTACGACGCGCGGTGGCGAACGAGTCCGTGGTTTGACATGGTCCGAGCGATTGCGCGGGGTCGGGGCGTTCCCCTGGTTGTTGTGGAGGTACCCATGCCTTCAGCGTACCGCGACCGGGTGCTTGCGAGTCCGGAAGGTATTCGCTATCGGGACTGGTTGCGGACAAGGTTGAGCGATTCCGGCGACTTTTTCATCGACCTCTCGGCGCCTTCTTCGATAGGCGACGAGTCATTCAGCGATGGCGTGCACCTCGACGAAAGTGGGGCGCGGGCGTTTTCAATGGACCTCGGTCAGGCGCTTGCCCCCATCCTTGCGTCCACTCGGCAGGAACCGTAAAGGTGTGGAGCGTGCTACGGATGAGGGTGTCTTGATGACGTCGCTGGCTCCCCGCGTTTCGGTGTGCATCCCGACCTTGTCTGCCCGCCGGCTCCCATACCTGGCGGAGGCGATTGCCTCGGCGCGGGCACAAACATGCCCGGAAATCGAGATCATCGTCTCGGATGACGGAGAGGACGCGCCCGTTCGCGATTTCGCGGAAGCGCAGATGCGCCTCGATGGGCGCATCCGATATCGCCGTAACCCGAAACGCCTCGGTCTCGGCGGCAACTGGAACGCGGTGGCAGGCGATGCGCGTGGCGAATACCTGGTGATCATAGGAGACGATGATCGCCTGCTTCCACGATTCGTCGAGGCTCTGCTTTCGGCTGGGCGCGTCAACACAGCCGTGCTTTTTTCGAATCATCACGTCATCGACGCCAGTGGTAAGCGACTCGAAGCCCTGACCCGCGAATTTCTGGTCAAATACGCTCGTGAGGAGCTCCCGGCTGGCGAGCTATCCGACGCCGCCGCTTGCGTCTGGCGTAACTCCATACCGATGTCCTCGTCGCTCGTCCGAACGGCCGACGTACAACGGCTTGGCATCAAGCCTGACTTGAACACGCCGGAGATCGAGCTTTTTGCGCGACTTGCCACAGAGCACAAGAGTTTCGTATTCGTCCCCGAGTATCTGGCTGAATATCGTGTTCACCCCCAATCGCAGACCGCGGCTGGTCTGGCGGCGGAACGGTTGATTCGCTATCTCGACCCCATCGAAGTCACGCGTGAGGTCGAACCGCTCAAGCGACGATACATGAATGATCTCTTGGCCTCAGCCGTAACGAAGGCTTTCGAGGCAGGGGACGTCGAAGGCGCGAGGACGTTGATGCGCCATCGGTATTATCCGTCCGTCGCGGTGCGTCCCGCGCGTGTCCTCGTGCATCGAATGGTCGGCGCTCTGCCAACGATGGTGGCCGCGAGGACGTTTGCCGCGGTCAACGGTACGGGGCGGCGGTTTCTGCGGGCCGTTCGCGGAGGTTGAAATGGGGGCCTTCGCCGTAGGGAACAAAAGGAAGAGTATGACGGCGCGCGTCGTACGCGAGGAGCCAGAAGAGCGCGTGATTGCAAACGCGATTCGTCCGGGGCCGCGCGTCCTCGACTGCGGTTGCGGTTACGGGCGGATTGCGCGCTGTCTCCCGGAGTGCGAAGTGGACGGGATCGAGTTGTCGGCGGCGGCGGCGGACGCCGCGCGGGGTGTCTGCCGCTCTGTAATGGTCGGTAGCGTCACCGACCCGAGTGTCTGGCAGCGCTTGAGTGGCCGCCTGTACGAAACGATCGTGTTCTCGCACGTGCTCGAGCACCTCACGGACCCGCTTGCGGCTTTGCACCTTGCGTGTGGCCACTTGGCCGCTGGCGGACGGATCGTGATTGTCCTCCCCAATGTAGCAACCTGGCGGATGCGCTGGCAGCTCTTAAGCGGCCGGTGGGATTACGCGGACGAGGGAATTCTAGACCGGACTCACCTCAGGTTCTACACGCTCACTTCCGCACGCGAACTTCTTGACGCCGCCGGCCTTCGAATCCGCGACGAAGTTCTTCTCGGCACGCCCCCCGGAGGCCGCCTTTTGCGACGATCCGTCGTTCGCGGGCTGCGCCGGCTTTCTGTGCGGGCAACGGCGCAAGCCTTCTTGTTCGTTGCCGAGCCCACGAGCCCTTGACTCTCCACGCCTCGTCGAAATTCGGGGTGTTGCAGGGCGTTTTGTCGGGAAAACCGAGCCGTCTTTCTCGGTCTCAACGCCGCCTCCCAATCGCTTGGGTTCGAAGCCAAAGGGACCTTGCGCTCTGCAGCATCCGCGTGCCCGCTGGGCTCCCGCGCAGGGAGCTCTTAAGGAGCTTCGCCGCTCCGCCGAGCAACAGACCGTGAGGCGTGACACGCAAATGCCGAGGTGCGCAGTTGTCTTTGACCCAATTGCTGCCTTCGTTGTTGTCCCCCTTTTCTACGAATACCATGTTATGGTAGAAATGAAGAGCGACGACGTGAAGGTCGAGGTAGCTTGGCCTGTAATTGGGTCTGTGCCATTCGCAGAAATTGACCTGGTCGCACAGCCGCTTGAAGTAGGCCATGCTCGTACCTTTCGAGTCGAGCCGGCTCGAGCCGCCGTAAGCCCCCCAATACGATGTCTGCAGGTCTTCGACCGCGTAGACTCCGTCGTCCTTCAAACCGTGCTGAAACAGGTATTCGAACGTGGCGATGACGTGCTCACAGCAGTGGCTTCCGTCGTCGACCACGAGATCAAACGGTCCGCATTCGTCCACGATGCGGCCAAGCACCCTCGTATCTGTCTGACTCCCCTGGAAGACATGAATGCGATCTTCCGCAACCCCGCTCTTGTCGTTGATGTCGAGCCCCACGATGGTCCCCAGTGGAAAAAATTGCTTCCACATGCGCAGCGATGCTCCGCCGGACGTGGGGCCCTCAAAACCACCGATTCCGATCTCTAGAAGTCGAAGTGATCTCGACCGCCAACGCGTGAAATGCCGCTCGTAGTGCTGCGCATACCAATGGCTGTTCCACTTGTCCGCGCCGTGAAACGAGGCGATTGTCTTGAGGTCTTCGATGAGCATCTCGATAAGGTGCAAGTGGAGGATTGGGGGGGCCGCGCGGCCTGGAGGTCCACGAATCAGCTGTCGTATTTTGCCCTGGCGTCGGCGCAGTGTAACGTCCGCCTGGAACTATGGCACGCTCTGAGTCTTTCCCGGTAAGGTTATCCGCTGCGCTCCGGCACGCACCGCCTTGTGCGAGTCGGTCGGTCGGACGGTGGTTCAGGCTCATTTTTTCGTGGAAGGGACGATGCAAGGGCCTGTGATCCACGTGGTGCCAGCGCTGTTCGGCTGGGAGAGTGTTTTCGGCGGGGCGGAACGCTACGCGCTGGAACTCGCCAGGCACATGGCGAAGCGCGTTCCAACGCGCTTGCTTGCGTTCGGAGCAAGGCCGGCCGACATGCGGGTCGGCAGCTTGGAGATTAGGGTCCTGCGGAACTGGTTCCCGCACCGCCGCTTCCGCTTCGATCCGTTCGGCCCCAGCCTCCTACGAGAGCTGAGCGGAGCGGGCGTCGTGCACGTCCACCAGCAAGAGACGATGATGTCGAGCCTCGCTCTGCTGCACGCGAAGGTTTCCGGCGGGCGCATTTTCGCATCCCATTTGGGAGGAAGCGGCTTCGGACTGCAGAAGATTGTCGACGTCAATCGATTGTTTGACGGCCACTTACACATCAGCGATTTCAGCCGACGTCACTTCGGCCACGCCGGCATGTCGAGGGCGAGGACGATCTGGGGCGGTGCGGACCTAGACGTCTTCGGTCCGTCGATCGAGGCGCGGCGTCGCCGGGGGGCAGTGTTCGTCGGTCGCTTGCTCCCACACAAGGGCGTCAACTATCTCATTGAAGCGATGGACCCTGATATTCCGCTGACGATCGTCGGTCGCCGATGGCGTCACGCCGCTCGCTTCGACGAGCTCCTCGCGAAGTTGGCCAATGGCAAGGACATTCGATTTGTGGAAGGAGCGCACATGGCTTCAGCCGGGTGGAGCCCCGCTGCAGAAGATACCCAACTTGCAGGGGTTTTGCAGGAGTCCATGTGCATCGTGCTCCCAAGTGTACACACCACCGTGTTTGGTGAACATCACGAAATACCGGAGCTTTTGGGGTTGGTGATCCTCGAAGGGATGGCGTGCGGGACGCCCGCAATCGTTACGGACGTCTGTAGCCTTCCCGAGTTGGTCATCGACGGAGTCACTGGCTTCATCGTTCCTCCCAACGACAGCGCAGCGATTCGTTCGAAGCTTCGCTGGTTTCGGGATCATCCGGACGAGGCTCGGCGGATGGGCGAAGCTGCGCGTCAGCGGGTACTCGATTTGTTCACCTGGGATCGCGTCGTCGACCGATGTCTGGACGCATACAGTGAGGTGTTCCGAGTTGACCGGTCGAAGGCTTCATCTCTGTGAAGGCGGCCGGAGAAGTTGCCACACTCGTTGAAGGCAACTGTAACGGTGCGCGTCGCATGCGCACAACACGTGGTCGTTATTCCTGGACAGAGAATCTCGAAAAGAAAAGGATTCGCGTTTCGCCTTACGGCTTTTGAATGAGTCCCTGTCCAGTCGGTAACGTGAGCAAGGGTACATTGCGCCTGCGCGCGAACGCGTCAAAGCCACTTCGCTGCTCGTCGTGACCAGGGAAGGCGTAGTCGTCCAGAACGATAGACGCACCAGACACTAACCTGTCCCAAAAATGCTCTGCCGCAGCAAGCTCCGGCATTGCGAAATTCATGTCGATAGATAGATAGGCCACGCTTTCAATATTGTGTTCATGAAGCGTATCGGGCACGGGGCCGCGCACGAGTTCGACATTTGGGTATTCACGAAACGCGTAACGCACGGCGTCATAGCACTCGCTGTAGTACCCGGCTGCGTAGGCTCGTCGAAGCTCCTCCTCGCCCGGCAAGATTTGTTGCGGCACCGGCCCGTGGAACGTATCAAAAAGGTAGAATTTTCGCGGTGCGAGTCGTTCGAACCGCAAGAGCTTGGCTACCGCGAGGGACATGCCGCCCCGGTTTACGCCACATTCGACAAAGTCACCTTGGAGTTGCGCGCCTCGTCGTGCCGCCCAACAGCAAACGTACGTCCGCCACTTAGGTTCGTACGGTCCCCAGGACCCGGTGCCTTTGCCCGCTTGATATGCTTCGAGAAAGTCTGGATCGGTGAGGCAATCAGCGTTAACCGAAGTCGCCATCGCATCCTGGCAGTACGTAAAGCGGTAGCCTAGGGCAGCGAGCAGTTCGTCGCGTATCCGTATCCGGGCGCTGCGAGGAAGGAGCATCCTCGCCATGCGGTGTGTTAGATTGAGCATCAAGATTAGTTAGCACAACGAGGTTGTCTAGGACAGCAGGGCCGGCCGCTTCTCACTCGTGAATGCACGCCAGCCTGGCCTAGCTAGGGAGCGACGTGCGTTCGTGAAACACCGGAGGTGCAAGGGGAAGGACCGCGGCGACGCGTTTTGCCCGGACGACCGATTGTACGGATGCGGAGCGCTATTCTAAGCAAGCGACGACGCATTGGGTGAGCGCGGGGTAAGGATCGCCTATCAAGAATTCTGCGAGCCTCGATTGGATAAGTTGTGCGTCAAATTCCGGGAATCCGTAAAGCTCCGCTCGGTCGCCCACCACAATTTGGGCCCCAAGGGACTCGATGACGCCTGCGACGCTGACGTTGATCCCGAAGACGTTACTAAGGCGTGTGCTGAATGGAATTAGATCTAAGAACAAGTCCACGGTCAATACTACGTAGCCGCCCGGAAACAATAGGCGGCGCGCTTCGCGCGCGAAGTCCTCGATATCCTGTTGGCTGAAGTGCTCGATCGCCGAGACGGAAACGACGACATCGATTGAGCGCTCGGCAAAACCAGCTCCCGGCAATGTTGTGCAGTGCAAGGAGACGGGGGCCCGGTATACCGTCGCGAGAAAATGATGGAATTTGTCGTCCACGGCCCAGCCCTTGCCTGTCGCCTTCAGGCCGGGATCGACATTGTGTACAAAGTGGCCACTTCGAGCCAGCGTAAACTGCAGGCCCGCTGTGCTGCCACCGACGTCCACGATTCTGAGCGGCCGGCCCTTCTTGGTTGCGATTTGAGCAATCTGATCACAGACCCAAGGGTACTCGAATGCTCGAGTAGAGTTGTTTGTTTGCCAGGCATATGGGCCAGCGTAGCGGGCGAGCAGCGGCGTACGGGGGCTGAGTCTCGAGAAGAGGGGCGGGCGACGTCTCCCGTAGGGCGCACCATGAGCGCGGTTCCACGCAAGATACGAGTCCGGGAGGTGACGCCGGGCGAGCATTAAGGAATCCTTTCGGAGGCTGAGCGATTTCGGGATCCGTGGGCGGAACACGAACGTAATATTCGGGCGCGCGTGCGGCGAGCAAACCGGAGCATGCGTTCCGTCGCGCTCATGGTTTTTACCGGCCCGAGTAAGCTTTAAGACGCTTAGTGAAAAGTGTTCGAGCGGCGAAGACCCTAGGGCGCACGTAAGTTGACAGCGGTCCGCGGGTAAGTACGGGCATCATGATGGCGGCGTAAGCGATGGTAAAGCCCGCCGCCGTAGCAACAACTGCAGCAAGGGAGGCCGGCTTCCAGACGTGAGAGGAAATGACCGCCGCGCAGACAAGCAGCGCAAACCGCCAGGCCCAGGAGGCGACTGCACGAAGAGCATCAAAGGTGGGCGTCTCGGTAGCCCTGGCTAATGCAATAATGTTTGTGGGCAAAGCAATGAGTGAATATCCAAGAATGGAAGCAACGGGTGCCCCAAGCAGCCCGGAGCTCCGCGTTAGCCACAGGGCAAGTGCGAGAGTAACGGTTCCGGTGGCTGCCAGATTTATCGCATAAAGCCGCTCGCGGCCAAGGGCGAACAAGCCGGATCCGGTGGCGGCGACCCAATGACCCAGTAGAGCGGCGCACGCGAGCGCCACGACTACGCGGAGGCCCGCAAACTGCGTAGTCCCAACCCACCAGGCGACGAAGCCCCGATCAACAGCGATGACGACCGTTGCAACCAAACCGCTTGTAACGAGCACGGCTTGACTTAGGGCATTCATTACGCGGGAGACGCGAGCCATGTCTCCTGCGGCGCGAATCTCGTTAAGGGCCGGCTGACCCGACATCACGATTTGTAGCGGTACGTTACCGCTCAGCGTCAGCAGTTTGTCTGTCATGACGTAAGGCGTCGCCGCTGCGGGGCCCAGGACCCCGGCGACTACCAACACGTCGGTGCCATTGAGAAGTGTGTAGGCTAACTGTTGAATCGTGACCCAGAGGCCTTGACCCAATATGCGGCGTGCCTCGATCAGTGAGAGCTGCGGGAGCTGTCGTGGGATGGCGAGTGGAAAGCAGACCGCGACGCGGATGCAACAGATGATGCTCGAGACCACCTGAGAGAAGGCCCATGAACACGCCAAAGCATAAAGACCACATCCGGATAGCACCATGAGGACGCTAATGAGAGTGGTCAATATCCAAAAGGCGAAAGTCAGCTGCCCTATAAACGCGAGATCTTGGAAGCCGATAAGAATCGCATGGGCAGTTCGCAGCGGAAAGGACGTTGCGAGAGCGGCGAGCACGACGAGAAGCGGCAGCCGGAGCGGCGCCCACGTGGGAGGTAACATGTGCCAAGTCAGGCCAGCGACAACGCACAGGACTGGCCATTGCCAAAGTACGAGCCGCACCGTTTTGCCAACCTGCGGACCGATATTGAGCGTCTTTGCTGCTTCGCCTGCTGCTGCAGCGCCGAGCAAGAACGCAACCTCTCGCTGGAGCAGCCCCATCACGCCAAAGTCGAGCAGGCCGACATAGAGCAAGGTGGGGAGGCCAGCTGCCCAGAGGCCGAAAGCTTTTTGGCCGAGGTGCGCGAGCAGAAACGGCGACATCCATAGGCCGACCAAGCTGCTTGCCGCCAATTGAAAATAACCGAGCGAAGCGCTTGTCAAAATGCGTGAAGCACGGCTCATCGCAGTTGCACTTCGCTTGCGACAGGACGGAGCGCTACGGACCGGGAACGAGCAATCCCCGTGACGATGCCAGAACGCGTCGGAGAAGGGTCATGAGCGATGAAAGGGTCGCATAGACGATCGCGCTTAGTCAACGGGACGTTGAACGGGGGGAGGGCTGGGCTTTAGAGGCCTAATCGAATGGGGCGGACCCCCTGTCCGTCAAGGACGGCGTGCGGGCGACTGGGCGCATATGACTGGCCGTTCCGATTGTTGGGTGAGAAGCAACGGCGGCCGGCCCTCGAGTTGCCACGGCAAGTCAGCAACACCCTGCCCTGGAATAAACGCGAAGGACGTCGCTGGCCAAGCGCTCCCGTGAGAATCGGCGGACCGCACTGGCGCGGGCTCTCTCGCCGAGCTGCGCCCGCCGATTGGGATCAACGACCAAGCGGGCGATGCTTTCGGCAAGAGCGACCTCGTCACGTGGTGTGACGCCTACAGCGTCGAACCCGTCGGAGAAAAGCTCAGCCGATCCGCCCTCGCGAGATGCCAGGACCGCCCGGCCCGTCGCCATCGCCTCGGCGATGGCGCGACCAAAGGGCTCGGGTCGGGAGCTCGTATGGACCACAACGTCGAGAGCGCGATAGACCTCTTCGACACGCTCCTGAAAGGGTACAAATGCGACGCTGCCGTTCAGACCCAGCGTCTCAGATAGCGTTCGCAATTCATCCTCCGCGAATTGGGAGGCAAGGGCGGCATAGATGGGGCCGCCAACCACGTAGAACCGGACGTTGGGTACCTGCGCTTTTGCGAGGCGAGCGGCCCTCAAGAATAGGTCGTGGCCCTTCCACCGTGCATACGTCGCCACGAGGCCCACGCGAACAGTTCCTGGAGGTGGCTCTTCGAGCCGGGCGAGCGCATCCAGCTTGGCGGTTGCTCCGTGGGGCGAGAAGACCGACGTATCGATGGCGTTGTGGATCACGGTCGACCGAACTCGAGGAAGAACGCGCCGGGCGTCCTTGGCCACTGCGTTCGAGATCGCGATGGCTTCGTCCGCGCGCGATGCGCAAAGCGCCATCGCACGCGAGACGACCGGCCGCCCGCCGATGAAGTCGCGGATGTGCCAAATGAGGGGGACACGGTTTCGAGCCATGGCCGCCACAAGGTGCATCTTGATTCCATTCGAGTGTACCACCGAGGGCTCGAACTCGCGGATGACTGCGTCCAGCCGTTGGATGTACTTCGCCGCGTCGACGGCGGCTCCGAGTGCCACATTGCAGGTCGCTGCAACTGCGCGCGGTCCCTGCGCGAGCAGCTCGCTGTCGCCGAGTTGGGCCAGGCGGTCTCCAAATGACTCATGGAAAACGCGCATGCCGAGAGCGCTCGCTCGGTCGACCAGGGGACCGTCACCGCCGAGGAGCAGGCCGAGTTCGATCGCGCTCGAGTGGGCGCGCATGGAGGCAGCGAGGTCCATGAGGCTGCGTTCGGCCCCACCCAGGTTGCCAACAGGGCTCAAGAAGAGAACCCTCATTCGAGCGTGGATCCCCGTCCACGGTGTCGAGGTTCGGTCGAGCCCCGCGTAGATGCCATCCGTGCCTTGAGCCTAGAGCTTATGCAGAAAGTAACCACTCAAACACAACGGCCCCATCGATGCCAAATGACTCGGGAGGTGCTTCGAAGGCTGGTCGTCTACCGGCTTGCCGGGCTCGGAAGCCGCTCAGTCCACGCCATCAAAGATGATGAGCTTCGTCAAGTGGCTTGCCGAACGATTCGGTCGGTGCCCGTGCGGGCGAGTGCGGACGTTTCGGAGACCTCCGCGCTTTCCGCGGACCCGAGCACGGGTTCGACCACGTCGGCGACGAGCTGCAAAAGCATGCGCGTCTGGGGGCCGACGACCCCCGTCTCCGTATCGAGGAAAAACTGCAGCTCCATCTGGTCCGCGCCGACGCAAAACTTGGAACACGCGGCGTCCTGCACCTGTCTGTGCTGCGAGCGCGGCGTCTCCCATCGCCACGGCCGAACATGGGGGCGACGCAAGTCGACGATGCCGATCGCGACAAGCCCGCTCGATTCGCCGAATTCGGCAAGGACCGTAGGAAGCTGTTTGGGCAACGTCCCTTCTATCGCACGAAGGAGCGGCGGAACGCTTCGCCGCAGTATCTCGGCGTGCTCGTCGCCAGCGAACCGTCCTATCGCGGTCAGCGATGGGTTGAAATAGCCGACGAACCGAACAATCCCAACCAAGAGCGCGGTTACGGCAAAGAGGGCGGCCCCGATCTCCCACGAGCGTCCGAAGTACACGATCAGCGCAAGGACCGTAAACGTGATGCTGAGGAGGTACAGCGCGAGGACGGCTCGGCGATGCGTGAGGCCTCGGTCCAAGAGACGATGATGGATGTGGCCACGATCGGCGCTAAAGAGCGATCGTCGCGCGACGAAGCGGCGAACGACGGTGAGGAGCAGGTCGGTGATGGGTAAGCCCAAGGCGAGCACTGGTACCATGATCCCGATGAGCGTCGGGCTCTTCTGCGTACCGGCCCCAAGCAGAGACGAGCATCCCAGGATGAAGCCCAGGAACATGCTTCCCGAGTCCCCCATGAAGATCCGTGCCGGATTGAAGTTGTGGAAGAGAAAACCGACGAGTGCTCCGCCGAGGCTTGCCGTGATGAGCTGGATGAAAACGTTGCCGGTCAGAAGCGAGATCGCGAAATTCGTAAGGCAGGCAAAAAAGCAGACGCCGGCGGCAAGGCCGTCGAGCCCGTCGATGAGATTGATCGCGTTGACGATGCCAACGACCCAAGCGATTGTGGCCGGCAGGGCGAGCCATCCAAGATGGATGGCTCCCAGCCAGGGCAGGTAAATGGCTTCGATGCGCATCCCGCATGCGTAGGCCACAAGAGCCGCTGCGGTTTGGACCCCGAGCTTTTGTTTCGCCCCGACGACGCGAATGTCATCCAGAAGCCCGATGCCGACAACGAGGCCGGCGCCGACAATCAAACCGAGCGTGATGCGAAGGTTGGCAAAGAAGAGCAGCGCCGCACCGGTGTGCAAGGCAAATAGCGCGAGCAGGGGAGCGAAAAAGCCAAATACGATCGCAATCCCG
This sequence comes from Polyangiaceae bacterium, assembly GCA_050013115.1. Lineage (GTDB taxonomy): Bacteria > Myxococcota_A > Polyangia > Polyangiales > Polyangiaceae > Palsa-1150. The sequence continues at coordinate 6,004 of JBEKFX010000096.1, read as the reverse complement.
CCCATCCGCGGAACGCGGCGGGCGTGCACGCGACGCGCGCCCGGCTCGTCGACGGCACCGGCGGCAAGGGCTGCTCTCCGCACGGCGGGCGTCAGCAGCGCCGTGATCGCAATCGCGGCGATGAAGGTCGCGATCGCGCTCCTCACCACACCCCCGCTATTTCGTGCTCGGCCATCAATGCTCCTGGGGAACTATGCCCTCGACAAAGCCTTTGGATGCGCCACCGCCCCCCCAGCGTTCATCGCCTCACGACCGACTGGATGTACACCAATTTACGCAGCTTGTCGAAAGCATAAGACCCGCCACTCAGACAGAACAGGCCGATTTGCCAGGCGCCAGGCGAGCTCAATCTTCAGACGCTCCTGTATGCGTCGAGGATGGTTCGCGCGTGCGACGTCCATGAGAACCGTTTGGCGCAGGCGATTCGCAGATTGCGATCGGGAACGGCCTCACCCTTGAGGATGCCGTTGACGATGGTCGTCCAAGTGGTCACGTCGCCGACGGGGGCAAAGACGGCTCCCCCCGCGCCGACCTCGCGAAGGGGTGGAATGTCGCTCGCGACGACCTTCGCCCCACAGGCCAGGGCTTCGATGACGGGAAAGCCGAAACCCTCGGAGGCGCTCGTGACGAGAACGACAGCCGCGCGCCGGTAGAGCCCGGCGAGGGTCTGCCGATCAACCTTTGGCGGCTGAAAAAGCGCGTCACCGATCCCCAACGCGGCGACCTGCGCGCTTTGTGTCGGGGAAAGCGAGGCCCCCTGCTGCACGAGGCGCAGGTCGGGGTTTTGCGCGCGCAGGCGCGCGAAGACGTCGAGCAAGAGGTCGAGGCGCTTTCGCCGTACGCCGCTTCCGACATGGAGCACGAAAGGTCTGCCCCCGAGCGGTGCCAGGAGCTTGCTGGCCCCATCGCGCGGGTCGTCCTCGATGCCGAACTCCGGTGCGACCCCGTACGGCGCGTAGACGAGCCTCGAAGGATCGACGAGGCGATGGTCATCCAAGAGGACGCGGACGGCGTTGGTGCTGTAGAAAACGACGGCCGCGGATCGAAGCGCGCCGAGTAGCATCCGGGCAAGCATGCGGAGGGCTGGTGTGCGACTGCCGCGAGGCTCGTCTGCGAGGTTCAGGGCGAGACGAAACGCATCGATGTCGTGGCAATATACGCCTGTGCGTGCCCTTGGCAGGCAATGGACGAGCTGGGCATAAGAGTGGTCCACAACATGGAAAAATCGACCCGGCCGGCGCGCCAGGAGAACGCGCATCGGGTAAGCAACGTAGCGGAGGAGCGCGCGATCCGCTGTCCAAGCGGACTTGCGAAACGCCAAGCCGGGGACGCGTCGAACGAGCGGCGGAATCGGCATCGAAATCGAGGTGGTTGTGACCTCGCTCGGAAGGCGTCGCCATTCCTTTTCGAGCATCTCCCCAGCGAAGTCCATTGCCCGCCACCCCTCGTCCGGCGAGTCGAGCAGCAGGGTGATGTCAAGAGCGCGACCCGAGATCCTTCGAGTCAAACCAGGCCTCCAGGCGCCGGGCCCCGCAGGGTCTCGATCGTTCGTGAAAGCGCAAAATGGGTCTCGTAAAGAGCGCGGCCGCGAGTGGCGAGCTCAGCCGCACGTGGTCTATCCTTCATCAGCTCCTCGGCCTTTCTGACAACGTCCGCCACCGACCCGGCGAGCGCGACACCATCCCCGTCACGCCATAGGCGTTCAGTCAGAGGTCCATCGTTCGTTATGGTGGGAACGCCAAGTAGGAGACCGGCCATCACGCTCGTCCTTCGACCCGTCACCCCGTCCGGATAAGGTTGAACAAGAACGTCGCATGCCTGAAGAAACGCCGCGAGCTGGCCATTCGCCAGACTCCCTGTCGCAAAAACCCGGCCTTGGAGAGCGATTCGAGACTGCAGGATCGCGCCGAGGTGTTCGCTTCCCCGTCCGACGAGCAGGGCACACCGACGACGGTCACGCTGCAAGAGATCCTCGATGACTCGCTCCGCAAGGGGGGAGATGAGCGGGCCGTACGTGCCGAAATGGCCAACAATCTCGGCCTCAGCCGGGAACGGTAGCCGCCGTCGCGCCGCTTCGACTTCACTCGGGGACGCGCTGCCCGGAATGCTCGATGGAATGGGTAACCAGATCGCCGAGCCGGTCCACTCGGGCATGGCCTCTCGGAGAACCCGCTCCCATGTGGGCGTAGTTACGAACACGCGATCCGCACGTGACAAAAGCAGCCGTGCCATGGCTCGCGTCGCCTTCGCCAGGATGCGTTCCTTCCAGCGCCATGACGATGCCCCTGGAGTCATCACTTCGTGAAACATGATCCAGACCTGGACGCCACGCATGCGATGAATCCACGCACAAAACGGAACGTTCATGCCGCGCGCCCCGAAGGCCTGCGGCACGTATTCTACGAGAATCCGTTGCGCCGATGATTCTCCTCGGAGTGCTTCGGATAGCCGATAAAGAGCGCGAGGGCCATAGTGTCCAGGAAGAGGGTGAACCTCGACGCCACGGTCTCGAGCGAGCGGAGCTGCTCCCGGGTCGGGCGCCCAAACATGCACCTCGTCGCCCTTGCCAGCGAGGCCATGCGCGACGGATCGCGTGTATTCGGCGACCCCACCGAGCGACGGCGGATACTCGCCCGTAACGATGTGCCAGGCAAATGAGGTTGGCGGAGACAGTTCTTCCAAAACGGGCGATGACGCCATGGTGACCGAAGCGGCGCGGTCGGTCAACGCACCGTGAATTCCTGCGGCGACCCAACGCACCGTGAATTCCTGAGGCGGCCCAATGCACCGTGAATTCCGGCGGCGGCCGACGCACCCAATCCCCCCACTGACCGCTCTTCCGCTTCTTCGTTCGCTCTCTCGTGATCGCGCGCGCCGTGCCGCGCGAAGCTCGCTTCCCGGCGGAGCTTCGTGCTACTCCACTCACGAGTTTCAAGATGGCACTCGAACGTAACCACCCGTCACCGGCAGCCACGGCGACCGAGCTGTCCGTCGCCGGCGTCGTCTCTGTGTTCAAGGCGGTTCGCAAGCATTGGGCGATCGTGGTGGCGTGTGTCGTTCTCGGAGGTGGAGGGTCGCTCCTCTACTCGAAATCGATTCGCAAGGTCTACGAGTCATCGTCCTTGCTAGAGATCGATCCGCGCGCGAACCAACCGTTGAAAGAGGGGGCTGAGGCGCTCGACCTCGGGACCGCACTCTTCGGCGACATCACCGGCTACTACCAAACGCAGTACAAGATCATTTCTTCGATTCCGGTCATGCGCGCGGCGGTGGAAGCGCTCTCGCTGCAAAACGACTATCGCTTTCTCGGGCTGGAGGCACCCCCTCCGCAGCCGATGACCCTTGAGCAGGCGGCGGTCGTTTTGCAAAGCCGGGTCTTTGTCGAACCGATCAAAAATAGCCGGCTCGTCTACATCCGTGTTTCCGATTTTGATCCAAAGCGCGCGAAGCAGCTCTGCGACGCCGTTGCGAATGGATACATCGACCTCAATTTGCAGTCTGCGATCAGCGCGAGCTCGGATTCGGTGGTCTGGCTCAACAGCCAGATCGACCACCTGAAGAGCGAACTCGAACACGACGAGAACGCTCTTTATCGGTTCAAAGAGGAAAACAGTCTGCCGAGCATTTCTATCAACGATGCCTCGAACATGCTTCGTCTCGAGATGCAGGAGTACGACACGGTCCTCGCCCACACACGGACGCGGAAGGCCGAGCTCTCTGCCCGTCTGGCCGAGCTCACGAAGGCGACGACCGAGAGTCCCGACGTCATCCCCGCTTCTGAGCTTCTCACGAACAATTTTCTGCAGGGACTCCGTGGGCAGTACCGCCAGGCTGCCGATCAGCGGAGCGCTCTCCTCGCGAGCGGCAAGGGCGAGAACCACCCTCAGGTCAAGGAGGCCACCGACCGGATGCAGGAGGCCCAGGCAGCGCTCCTCCGAGAAGTGGGCAATATCCAGGCGGCGGTCGAGCGTGATCTTGCGATCGTCGAGCGCGAAGAACAAGGGGAGGCGACCCTGTTCAATGAGGCCCGGCAGCGGGCGCTCGATTTGAACATGAAGGAGATCGAGTACCACCGCCTCGACCGGACGCGCGACGAGAACGAAAAACTCTACAGTTTGCTCCTTGCGCGCATGAAGGAGACGGACCTCGCCCGCATGATGCGCGTCAACAACATTCGCGTGGTCGAGCCGGCGGCCGTCCCAGGCCGACCCGACAAGCCGAGGGTCTTCGTGAACCTCACGCTCGGGCTCGTCGGGGGCTTCCTCGTCGGATTCCTACTTGCCTGGCTACGTGAACAGCTCGACAGCACGATCAAGACGCCGGACGACATCGAGACGAAGCTGAATCTGACATTTCTTGGTCTTTTGCCCGCACTCGACGAAACGGATGGGGGTGAAAAGAAGTCGCGCCGCCGCTCGCGTCGAGCCGCGCGTGCGGAGGGGGTGGTGCCCGGTCCGCCGGAGCTCGTGGTTCATCGGCGCCCCTCGAGCGGGATCTCCGAGGCGGCCCGGAGCATTCGTACCAATCTGATGTTCATGAACCCCGACAAGCCGTACCGCACGCTGCTCGTCACGAGTGCTGCGCCGGCCGAGGGAAAGACGACTGTGGCCTGCAGCATCGCCATTGCGTTTGCGCAGGGTGGCCAGCGGGTTTGCCTGGTGGATTGCGATCTCCGGCGACCACGCATACATCGCATTTTCGACCGGGCGGGGGATGCGGGCGTGACGAGTGTTCTCGTCGGGGATGCCACGGTCGAGGACGTTGCAAAAGCGACTCCGATTCCGAACCTCTGGGCGATCCCGGCGGGGCCGCTTCCGCCGAATCCGGCCGACATTTTGCACTCCGAGCGGTTTCGCAATTTTTTGCGTGAGCTCGGGGAACGCTTCGACCGGGTTGTCATCGACAGTCCGCCGCTCATCGCCGTGACAGACTCGGCCATTGTCTCGACGCAAGTGGATGCGGTCGTATTCGTCGTCCGGGCTTTCAAGACAGGCAAGTACCTGGGCGCCCAAGGCATGCGCGCTTTGCGGGACGTGGAAGCCCCCGTCGTTGGCGCAGTGCTCAATGCGGTGAATCTCGACCACCACGAGTACAGTTATTACTATTATTTTTACTACAAGCGGGACGGCTACTACCGCGACACGGCCACGGCCGCTCGGGCCAACGATGCGACCGATGCACCCGCCGGCCCGCCGAATTAGCGCGCCGACCGAGAGACCACTGCGGAATCGGCCAGCTCGTCTGCGAAGTTTTCTGTTTCTCGTTTCTTTGTCGCAATCCGAGCGTCGCTATCGGGTAAGCACGTCGAGGGCGGCCTGTCGTTCGGCCGCCGCGGCTTTTGGCCACGCCGGGTTCTCCGGCTGGCTGCGAGCCAGACGCTCGTAGTTATCCGCGGCTTGCGCGTGCAAGCCGACGGCCGCGGCCAGGCGTGCGACGTGCGCAATCAGTTCAGTGGACTCAGGCATCCGCTCATGAGCTCGTTCATAGAGCGCCAGAGCGCGCCGGCGATTGTGTCGGGCCTCCTCATGGGCCGCGACCCAAGCAAGATTGGCTGCGCATTCGGCGTCCTCCGCGCAGCCCGCGTGCACGATTTTATCGAGGGTGTCGGTCTCGCGTTCGTCGTCGCCTGCGCTACGCGAGAGTTGCGCCAGGACTTTCAAGCAGGCGACGCGATCGTCGACGCTGTCGGCTGCGTGGGCCAATTCGCGAAGGCCCTGGTCGGTTGCGCCGAGGGCCAAGCGGGCGCGGGCCCGCAGCGCGTACCCCTTGCAAGAGCCTGGTACTTTCAGTTGCAGGCGCTCGGTCGCGGCCAGCGCGGCTTTGCCACAATCGGCGCGCCTCTCGCGTTCGCACCACGGTGCGCTCGCCCCGGCCTCCAAGTCGTCGACCTCTGCCGCCGCGGCGTTCTCGAGGGGTTGGGGGTCTTCCGGGTACCGCTCGGCAAGCTCGTCTTCAAGGCGCCTGGACGTCGCCGGCAGCCTTCGGTCCAGAGACGCGAGAAGCG